>NZ_JAQQGG010000009.1:201622-204472 GCF_028548245.1 Bacillus sp. FF-1 | reverse complement strand
CCGTCCGCCGCTAACTTCATAAGAGCAAGCTCTTAATCCATTCGCTCGACTTGCATGTATTAGGCACGCCGCCAGCGTTCATCCTGAGCCAGGATCAAACTCTCCAATAAAGTTAGTTTGTCTAGCATCTAAAATAAAAATTGACGTTTCACGTTGTTTGTTTCGTTCAGTTTTCAAAGAACTACTTGGTCGCTCATTTGCGACTCCCTTATGTTAACATCTTCGTTTTTCGATGTCAACTAAGTTTTTCAATTTCTTTTTTGTCGTTTTCTGCGTTTCCGCATCAGCGACGGTTATTAATATATCATGCAGAAAAATGAAATGCAACACCTTTTATAAACTTTTTTCAAATTAACTACATTTCTTTTTTAATATCATATACTTAAACGAAATATCTCTTTCATTTCTAAGAGATTCCTACATATATTCTATATAAAGTCACTCTATCCAAAAACGTTTCTTTCTATAATAAACGTTTTATTTATATACGATACCATACAAGGAGGAATATATATGGACTATACCGATTTATTAATCAAACTAGGTCTCTCGGCTATTTTAGGGTTCGCCATCGGTTTAGAGCGCGAATTAAAACGTAAACCACTTGGTTTAAAAACGTGTTTAGTTATTTCTATCATTAGTTGCCTCCTGACCATTGTTTCTATTAAAGCAGCTTACAATTTACCACATACTGATCATATGAATATGGACCCACTTCGACTTGCCGCTCAAATTGTATCAGGGATTGGTTTTTTAGGTGCCGGTGTTATTTTACGTAGAGGAAACGATAGTATTGCCGGATTAACAACTGCTGCTATGATTTGGGGCGCATCTGGTATTGGTATTGCTGTTGGAGCTGGGTTCTATATCGAAGCGATTTTTGGAATGTGTTTCCTTATGATTAGCGTTGAACTTATACCATTAACAATGAAATTTGTAGGACCTAGATCATTTCGTCAACGTGATATCGCAGTAAAACTTGTTGTGCGAAAGATGGACAATATCCCGGTTGTAATTGAGGAAATAAAAGAAATGGATATAAAAGTGAAGAATATGAAGCTTAAAACATTGGAGAATGGCTCGCACTATTTGCATCTTAAATTATGTATCGATCAAAAAAGACATACTGCTGATGTTTACTATGCTCTCCAGCATCTTGAAAGTGTTCAACAAACTGAAGTGGAAAGTATGTAACGTAAAACAAACTCTCTTTTAAATTAGAGAGTTTTTCTTTTTTCTATAATGGCAACAATGAATGTAGTCCTGCAAAGTAAGGAGGAATAGGCAATTGAAATCCCGTCCGAATTTAGTAGATACATTTCGTGATTCCATTATTTTTCGTTTAATTTGCTTTATTGTTATACTTACTGCTTTTTCCGGCTTTCTTATACATAGATTAGAACCATCACACTTTACCACATGGTTTGATGGAATTTGGTGGTCAATTGTTACAATTTTCACTGTTGGCTATGGTGACTTTGCCCCTCATACACTAATCGGGAAACTTATCGGTATGAGTATTATTTTATTAGGAACTGGATTTTGTTCTTATTATATGGTGCTGTTTGCTACTGAAATGATCAATAAACAATATATGAAAGTTAAAGGAGAAGAAGCTGCGACTTCTAACGGTCATATGATTATTGTCGGCTGGAATGAACGAGCAAAACATGTTGTAAAACAAATGCACGTACTACAACCAAACCTTGATATCGTTTTAATTGATGAAACACTTTCTTTACTGCCAAAACCATTTCATCATTTAGAATTTATAAAGGGGTGCCCCCATCACGACCAAACGTTATTAAAAGCTAATATTACAACGGCACACACCATATTAATAACAGCCGATAAAGAAAAAAATGAAAGCTTAGCGGATACACAGTCCATTTTAAATATTTTAACTGCAAAAGGGCTCAACCCAAACATTCACTGCATCGCTGAACTTCTTACTTCTGAACAAATACAAAATGCAACGAGAGCTGGCGTGTCAGAAATTATAGAAGGAAATAAATTAACGAGCTATGTATTTACCGCTTCTCTTTTATTCCCTTCCATTTCAGGTGTACTATTTTCACTTTACGACGAAATCTCTGATAATAAATTACAACTGATGGAGCTTCCTATGTCCTGCACCGGACAAACTTTTGCGAATTGTAGCTATACTCTTTTAAAGCAAAACATTCTCTTACTAGGTATAAAGCGCGACGAACAATATATGATTAATCCAGTTCATTCCTTTGTTCTCATTGAAAGCGACATACTCATTGTTATTCACCATTAGTAAAATGACGCTCTAATTCTTGCATGAGCACTTTCCCAATATTGATATATTTTCTTTTTACATCTCCATCTGGATCTTTCGGCTCAGCAAATTGATCCATTCCACTCGTTCCAGCTGTTAAAGTATTTACATGATCATCTAGTTCGTCTTGATATACGTGCGAAAGAATATACGGCGTTCCAAGACGAACTATTACGCCTGGTACATCTAGTTCTCCATCAATAGCTGTAAATGGCACTCGCAGAAATTGATAGCCATCTTCTTCATCAATTTTATAATCAAAGCATCCTTTATCATAATCCCAATTGCCACCAATGCTATATCCGAGTGGCTTCATTATTTCTTCTAACTTATATAACGCATATGTACGTCCTTCTAAATTTGAATGAATCGGAATCAAGTCCATCCCTCCTAGACTTTTTCTTTAGCATACCCACTCTAGTTTGAATATACTGATGGACTTTTCGATGAAATAATAAAAAGCGGCCGGATCCGGCCGCGGGGTTTTTTTTTTTAAAGAAATATAAAAAAAAAATTATTAATAATAAAAAATATATTAAAAAAAA
>NZ_JAQQGG010000009.1:0-201612 GCF_028548245.1 Bacillus sp. FF-1 | reverse complement strand
TTTTCTTTCGCACACCCACCCTAGTTTGAATATACTGTTGCAATTTTCGATTAAAAAATAAAACGCGGCCGGATCCGGCCGCTTTTTATTATTTTAAACGCTCTTCTAATTCTGCTTTTAATTCTTCAAATCCTGGTTTACCAAGTAAAGCAAACATGTTTTTCTTGTATGCTTCTACTCCTGGTTGGTCAAATGGATTTACGCCTAATAAGTAGCCGCTCATCGCACATGCTTTTTCGAAGAAGTATACAAGGTAACCAAATGTGTACTCATTTAATTCAGGAATATTTACGATTAAGTTTGGTACTCCGCCATCGCTATGTGCAAGTAGTGTACCTTCGTATGCTTTCGTGTTTACGAAGTCTACAGTTTCACCAGCAAGGTAATTTAATCCATCTAAATCGTTTTCTTCTGATTCGATTGTTAGTTCATGTGTAGGTTTACCTACTTTTAGCACTGTTTCAAATAAGTCACGACGACCTTCTTGAACGTATTGACCTAATGAATGTAAGTCAGTTGAGAAGTTTGCTGAAGATGGGAAAATACCTTTTTGATCTTTTCCTTCACTTTCACCAAATAACTGTTTCCACCACTCAGCGAAGTATTGAAGTGCTGGCTCATAGTTAACAAGCATTTCAATTGTTTTTCCTTTATTGTATAGAGCGTTACGAACTACTGCGTATTGGTAAGCTGGGTTTTCTTCTAGTTCTGATGTACCGAAGTCCTCACGACCAGCAGCTGCACCTTTCATCATCTCTTCAATATTTAAGCCACTCACTGCGATTGGCAATAAACCAACTGGCGTTAATACAGAGAAACGTCCTCCAACATCATCTGGAATAACGAACGTTTCGTAACCTTCATTATCAGCTAATGTTTTTAATGCACCACGCGCTTTATCTGTCGTTGCATAAATACGTTTGCGAGCTTCTTCTTTTCCATACTTTTCTTCTAATAACTTACGGAAAATACGGAATGCTAGTGCTGGCTCTGTTGTTGTACCTGATTTGGAAATAACGTTAATAGAGAAGTCTTTACCTTCTAGTACATCCATTAAATCTTTCATGTAAGTGGAGCTAATGTTTTGTCCAACAAATAGCACTTGTGGAGTTTTACGTTGTTCTTTAGAAAGTGTGTTGTAGAAAGAATGGTTTAACATTTCAATTGCTGCACGTGCTCCTAGGTAAGAACCACCGATACCTACAACAAGTAAAATGTCAGAGTCATTTTTAATTTTTTCTGCGCATTTTTGAATGCGAGCAAATTCTTCTTTGTCATATTGAAGCGGAAGGTCTACCCACCCAAGGAAATCGTTCCCAGCTCCAGTTTTTTCGTGGATTGCGTGATGTGTTACTTTCACTGCATCACGTAAATAAGTGATTTCATGTTCACCGATGAAGGATAACGCTTTAGAATAGTCGAACGTTACATGTGTACTCATCTTTTTCCCTCCAATTATGGATATGTATTTCTGTATTCACTTTAGCGAAACTGAAGTTGTAAATCAAGCGATTCACCCCTTGTAAACGTAACCAATATATATTTTTTAAAAAAAGTTCATTTTTTGCATAAAAATTCGCATTTTTCGGTATAGATGTATATACATCCTATTTCGAACATTTTTTATGTATAAAAACAACATAACTACCCCATTCTATAAAAGAGTTAATTAACTCATCACTTGCTCATGCTTCACAATTAAGGGGGGCTTTTTCATGAGTACTTTGCAACGTATCGCATTAGTCTTTACTGTAATTGGCGCTGTAAACTGGGGATTAATTGGGTTCTTCCAGTTTGACTTAGTGGCAGCCATTTTCGGTGGACAAAACTCAGCTCTTGCACGTATTATTTACGGCATCGTCGGTATTTCTGGGCTGATCAATCTTGGTTTACTCTTTAAACCATCAGAAAATCTTGGTACTCACCCAGAAACGAACGAAATTCGCTAGTCAGTATGTCCTTACTCACCTTCGACATACGAATATGATTGCATGCAATCATATTTGCAAATATATATCATAAGAAAAAGTAAAAGAGGAACGCTCATATGCGCTCCTCTTTTACTTTGTTAACTCAGACTCTTCAATCCATTCTGTTAGCTTTTCTCGCAGCGTATTAAATCCGTCCTTAGATGGATTCGGTATAAGAATCCGTCCTTGTTTTCTTTTCGCCGCTTTTAACGATAAACTCATTTTTCTGTGTTCTTCATCAATTGAAAGTACTTTTACTTCTACTGTATCGCCGACTTTTAAAAAGTCATGAATATCCTTTACATATCCATTTGTAATTTCAGATATATGCACAAGTCCTTGTGTTTCTGCATCTAACGCTACAAATGCACCGTAATCTTGAATCCCAGTCACTTTCCCTGTTACAACCACTCCTGTTGTATATTGTTCTGACATATGAAACACTCCCATACGTTTACCATTTTCTCTACAATTGTAGATAGCAAAGCAGATGATTTATTGTTAAATATCCGATTAGTTAATACGTACCGTAAGTAAAGCTACTCAGGATACGCATACCTTATATTAGTAAATTATACCACTATGACAGAGCTCATTCAAAATTCATGAAAAAATTTCCTTAAGTAAGTATAATTCTCCAATATTAGGATAGAATACTAACACATGGCTTTCTAGTATTCCCCCCCTTTTATGGACAAAACGTATTGTGTTTTGTCCTTTTTTTATTCTCTATAAACCGTTCCATTCTCTTCATTGCTTCCATAAGCTGTTCAAGCGATGTTGCATACGAACAACGAATAAACCCTTCGCCACTTTCGCCAAATACACTTCCAGGTACAACAGCCACTTTTTCTTCTAATAATAACTGTTCTGCAAATTCCGCTGAAGATAGTCCAGTTGAAGAGATTGAAGGAAAGACATAAAATGCTCCGCCCGGCACGTGACACGTTAATCCCATTTCATTGAAAGATGTCGTCATAAAATTACGGCGTTTCTTATAGCTATCTCTCATCCGAATTACTTCATCATTCCCGGCACGTAACGCTTCAAGTGCTGCGAACTGAGACATCGTTGGGGCACACATCATAGAATATTGGTGAATTTTGAGCATTAATTCTGAAAAATGAACAGGAGCTGCAATCATACCAAGACGCCATCCTGTCATTGCAAATCCTTTTGAAAATCCCGAAATTAAAATCGTATGCTCGCGCATATTTTTAATACTCGCGAAACTTGTATATGCTTCGTCGTATACAAGTTCTGCATAAATTTCATCAGATAATACGATTAAATTGTACTTCTCAACAATCACTGCTATTTCTTCAAGCTCGGACTTGTTTAACATTGCACCTGTTGGGTTATTTGGTGAACAAAGTAAAATTGCCTTTGTCTTCGCTGTAATAGCTGCCTCAATTTGTTCTGGTTGTACTTTAAATTCATTTTCTAAAGTAGTCGCCACAGGAACTGGAACGCCTCCAGCTAATGTCACAAGCGGGGCATAAGAAACGAAACTTGGCTCAATAATGAGTACTTCATCATCAGGATTTATAATGGCGCGCATCGCTACATCTAACGCCTGACTTGCTCCAACTGTAACAATGATTTCATCGTTTGGATCATAAGAAACTGCAAATTGTTTTTTTAGATACTTTGCTATTTCTTGACGGAGCTCCAATAATCCTGCATTTGCTGTATATGACGTATATCCTTGTTCTAAAGAACGGATACATGCTTGCCTCACATTCCAAGGTGTAACGAAATCAGGCTCTCCTACTCCAAGCGAAATAACACCTTTCATATTTGCTGCTAAATCGAAAAACTTTCGAATACCAGATGGTTGTAAAGATTCCGCTGCTCTAGATAGTTCAAATTGCTTCATGGTGTCACCACAATTCGCTTATCATCATCGTTTTTTTCATAAATAATTCCCTCATGTTTATACTTCTTCAAAATAAAATGCGTTGTCGTAGAAACGACAGATTCAATTGTTGCTAATTTCTCAGAAACAAACATCGCCACTTCTCCCATTGTCTTTCCTTCTAATGTAATAGAAAGGTCATATGTCCCTGACATTAAATACACAGATTTCACTTCTGAATAACGATAAATTTGCTCAGCAACCGCATCGAACCCAACGCCGTGCTTTGGCGTAACTTTCACATCAATCATTGCCGTTAAACCTGTATGTTCTTTCACCTTCGTCCAATCGATATGTGTTACATAATCCACGATAATCTTTTCCGCTTCTAATTTTTCAACCATTTTCTTTACTTCTTCTACTTCTATATTTAACAGCTTCGCTAATGTATCTACAGATAATCGACTACTTTTTTCAAGACAAGCTAATAATTCTAATTCTTTTTCTGTCACCATATAAATCATCCTTCCTTTTCGTTTGTGTCTAAATTATACAAATAGCCTTTCCAGTTTGAAAAGAAGATTTTTTTAGTGAATTATGTCAAAATAAAGTGAAACTTTAATCCATGGAAAGGTTCACCCCATGGATTATTAGCCCGCTCCAATCGGGCTTTTACGAGCAGTTGATCTCCCACCTCACTTCTTTGTCTCAACCCTCTTTTTAGGTGGGAGTCTTACTGCTCGTTAAAGCGGGGTGAAGTGAAACTTTACTCAGTAGAAAAATGCATGATAAAGCGAAAGGGGATGGAATCGTGAAACCAAAAGTTTATATTGCTGAACCAGTTCCAACATTTGTAGAAAACTATTTATCAGAACACTGTGATTATGAAAAATGGGAGCAAAATGAGAAGGTACCTCGTGATGTTCTACTAGAGAAAATACAAGATAAAGATGGTTTATTAAATTTCGGATCTGCTATTAATGAAGAATTATTGGAGGCGGCTCCTAACTTAAAAGTAGTAAGCAACATTTCTGTCGGTTACGATAATTTTGATTTACAAGCGATGGAAAAGCGCAATGTCATCGGAACAAATACACCTTACGTACTAGATGATACAGTAGCTGACCTCGTTTTTGCTCTTATGTTATCTGCTGGTCGTCGTGTTTGTGAACTCGACTCCTACGTAAAAAATGGTAAATGGAATGCGGAAATTGGAAAAGAGCACTTTGGGCTAGATGTACACCATAGTACAATCGGCATTATCGGTATGGGCCGAATTGGTGAAGCTGTTGCAAAACGAGCGAAATTCGGATTTGATATGGATGTTCTTTATTATAACCGTCGCCGAAAAGAAGAAGCTGAACAAAAATTCGATGCTACATATTGTGATTTACAGACGCTTCTAAAGCAGTCTGACTTTATCGTTCTTCTTACTCCATTAACAGATGAAACGTACCATCTTATCGGAGAAAAGGAATTTTCATTCATGAAAGAAACAGCTATCTTCATTAATGCTTCTCGCGGGAAAACAGTAGATGAAGAAGCGTTAATCGATGCGTTAACAGAAAAGAAAATCTTTGCAGCAGGCATCGATACTTTTACACAAGAGCCGATTCAAAAAGACAATCCGCTCTTATCCTTACAAAATGTTGTGACCTTACCACATATCGGATCTGCAACATTAAAAACTAGGCAACAAATGGCTATGACCGCCGCTGAAAATTTAGTTGCAGCGTTACAAGGAAAAACACCGCCTAATATTGTTCGCGGGTAATACTGAATATACGAAAGGCAAGATGACATCGTCATCTTGCCTTTTTTTGTTAACATATTTTTTTCTGCCTTGGAAATGATATGAACAAAAATCAATGGAGTGACAAAAAATGAATCACGAATCTACTTGTCCTTATTTCACTTTTTCCACTCGCGGCACTACTGTTCATTACGAATTGTATGAACATGAAAATAAAACAGAACGTCCTACTTTCGTACTCGTTCACGGCTTTTTATCTTCCTCATTCAGCTACCGCCGTCTTATTCCTTTATTATCGAAAGAAGGAACAGTCATTGCTCTTGATTTACCACCGTTCGGGAAGAGTGATAAGTCTCATCTATTTAAGTATTCTTATCATAATTTAGCAACGATTATAATCGATTTAATTGAACACTTATCTCTCTCAAACATTGTGCTAGTTGGACATTCTATGGGCGGTCAAATTTCACTTTACGTAAACCGTATACGTCCTGAATTAATTTCAAAGACAATTTTACTATGTAGCTCTAGCTATTTAGCACGCGCAACTTTACCTTTACTGTACTCTTCTTATTTACCGTTCTTTCATTTATACGTAAAGAATTGGATTATACGGCGCGGCATTGTTCATAACTTAATGAATGTCGTTCATGATCATTCATTAATTGACGATGAAATGAAGGCAGGTTACTCTGCTCCTTTTTATGACAACCGTATATTCCCCGCTTTAACTCGTATGATACGAGATCGTGAAGGTGACTTATCTTCAACTGAATTACAAAAAATCGAAACACCTACTCTACTCATTTGGGGTGAAAAAGATCGGGTCGTCCCTGTACATGTAGGTCATCGTCTGCACAAAGATTTACCGAATTCGAAATTTATTTCTTACGAAAACACAGGACATTTACTACCTGAAGAAAAACCGGAACATGTTTATGAAGAAATTATGGCTTTTTCTGCGCAGTAATATAAAAAGGCTGTCGGAAATTCCGACAGCCTACAATGAACAACTTCCGCCTTCTTTTATTATAAGTAATTCCACAGCTAACTTCTCACATTTTTCAAGCGCAGGTACTTCCTCAAAAGACATAAAGTATATATGTTGAATCTTCTTTGCGATGTATTTTGAATCATCAAACACACTTGCGACGTTCACAACATCGCTCGCTTCTGTTTCATAAAACTCCGGTCCCATTTGAAACGGATCCCAATTCTTCACAACCTCTATCATCTTTTCATATGTACCCATTCGCTTCCCGCCTTTTCACTTTTTAATACTTTTCTTTATCCTATCACATCAGCTATTCTATAAGAAGAGAGAGAACTTTCATAACTTAACGGTTTTACAGAAGAAGGGGGCAAACTTATGCAACTATTTCATAAAGCAGTCAATCGCCGTGGAACTCATAGTACAAAATGGGATACATATAAAAACGAAGAACTTATCCACGCGTGGATTGCTGATATGGATTTTGAAGTACCACAACCAATTCAAGCTGCTTTAAAGAAACGTATCGAGCATCCTATTTTCGGCTATACACTTCCTCCCGAAAATATTGGCGATATTATTTGTAACTGGACAAAAAAACAGTACAACTGGGATATTCAAAAAGAGTGGATTGTCTTTAGCGCCGGAATCGTTCCAGCTCTTAGTACGAGCATACAGGCCTTCACAAAGGAAAACGAATCCGTTCTCGTACAACCACCTATTTATCCCCCATTTTTCGAAATGGTCACAACAAACAATAGACAATTATGCGTAAGTCCATTACAGAAACAAAATGATACATATGCGATAGACTTCGAGCATTTAGAAAAGCAATTTCAACAAGGCGTCAAACTTATGCTTCTTTGCAGTCCTCACAACCCGATAGGTCGTGTTTGGACGAAAGAGGAATTAACAAAGCTTGGATCTTTATGTACAAAATATAATGTAATCGTTGTCGCAGATGAAATTCATTCCGATATTATTTATGCAAATCATACACATACACCGTTCGCTTCTTTATCTGAAGAACTAGCAGCGCGCACGATAACTTGTATGGCTCCAAGTAAAACATTTAATATCGCTGGATTACAAGCATCGATTATTATCATTCCAAATGAAAAACTCCGTCAAGCCTTTACATCTATCCAATATAGACAAGGCTTCCACGGATTAAATACATTTGCCTATACAGCGATGGTAAGTGCCTATACAGAATGTAATGATTGGCTAAATGAAATTCGATTATATATAGAAGATAATGCTCAATTTGCTTGTAAATATCTGAAAGATCACATACCTACTCTTTCCGTAACGAAGCCAGAAGGTAGCTTTTTATTATGGATTGATTGCTCTCGCCTACAGCTTTCTCAAAATGAGCGCACTAAATTGCTCGAAGAAAAAGGAAAAATTATTGTTGAGCCTGGTGAGAAATACGGATTAGGCGGCGAAGAACATATTCGAATTAACATCGGCTGTCCAAGGTCTGTTTTAGAAGAAATTTTAAATAGGCTGCGCCATACGTTTTCATAATAAGAAAGGAGACTGTTTGGGACAGCCTCCTTTGTCAACTTTTGTCGGTAAGTCGATATATTTTAAAAATCGCCGATATATTTTGAGTTACGGTCGATATATTCCAATAATCGCCGATATATTTTAAGTTACAGTCGATATATTCCAATAATCGCTGATATATTTTCACTTACACTACACAAAAAAGCTACCGCGCACGGTAGCTTTTACTTTTTCTTCATATCCGACGCTTTTTTTACAATAACACCACAAGCAATTCGATCACCTGATTTACCTGTCGGTTGTGTCATGCCATCATCAGCGTTTTCTGTAATAATAATAGACGCTCCATCTTTTCTATGAATCGTCGTTTTTCCTTCTTCAAGCGTTATATGCGGCGCATCAATTTCTGCTTTAATCTTTCCAGAACCATCTGCAATTACGTTCGGTAAATCACCGTTTTCTGCACCCTTCGGATTGAGTAGTCCATGCTTTTTATCATCTGGATTAAAATGATTTCCAGCTGATTCAAAACGAGGTGCTTTACACTCTCCAATTTCGTGTACATGTAGTCCGTGCGGGCCAGGTGCGAAACCTTCCCCTTTAATCGTAATTTTCACTCCGCTTGTTTGCTGAGTTACTTTTGCAGTCCCCACTTCATCACCTGAAGCATTATGTAATTTCACTTCAATTTCTTTCGGCTTTCCTTGGTCACAACCTGCCATCAGAAATAGTAAACAACAACTGAAAAAAAGCCGTTTTTTCATTTTATTCCCTCCAAAATACATTCTGCCCTTAGATTGTCCGAGCATAGAGGGAAACATACAAAAATGAGTTACTGTTTCTTTTCAGCTAACAGCTTTTCTTCAACTTTCTGTAATCGCTCTGCTTCTCGTTTTGATACACGAACGAACATACGCCACGTAGCAATCGCACCGATAATAAATAGAACACAAACAATCCCTGGAATAATATATTCTGTTTTATCTTCCGGAAAGTATAAAGGCATCATAACGAACACTCCTTAATTATAGGATTCGAAAAACATCAGAATTTTCTGTTATATACATTTAAATTATAGTTGAACCTATCCATATTCTCAAGGGGCGTTCCGAAAGCGAATGATTTCTTTGACTCCTTCTCCTACTTTCCTTACTATAAACTTGAGGTGAAAAATATGAGAGAAACATTTGAAATTGGCGAAATCGTTACTGGTATTTATAAAACGGGAAAATACATTGGCGAGGTTACAAATAGCCGCCCTGGCAGTTACGTCGTAAAAGTATTAGCTGTTTTAAAACATCCGGTGCAAGGTGACTTACATAACGTAAAACAAGCTGACGTACCATTTTTCCACGAAAGACGTGCTTTAGCTTTTCGTGAACAGACGAACATTCCAGAGCAAATGGTGAAGAAATATGAAGGAGAAATTCCAGATTACACAGATTCACTCAAATTAGCATTAGAAACTCAAATGAATTCATTTTCTGAAGATGATTCACCTTTTGCGGTTCGTAGTCTAGAAACATTAGAACAGTTAAAAAAGGACTACAAACTTTAAAAAAACAAAACGACCAAATTACATACTGTGCAATTTGGTCGTTACTGTGTACTCACTTTCTTTAACACTTTTGAAAAATCAACGAGTTCCCCTAATGTTGGAGGTGCTGGTTTCACTAAATACTCTTTATCTTTTTCTACTAATTTAAAAATATTATACGTCGTCATCGCATCATCTAGCGCACAATGATGCTTACCCGTCCCTACTTTTCCATACGCTTCAATCGCTTTCCACAATCCTGTTTGATTTCTCTCACCAAAAAACTTCTTATACTCAAGTGATAAATCACGACACTGTCCTTGGAAAGGAAAATCTACTCCCGCTTTTTCACAATTATGCTTCAACACTTTCATATCCATATTTCCCCACGTAACAATGGTCGGTTTACATCTCTTTTCATATTCTGCAAGTTTTTCAACGAGTTCTGGAAACGAAATTCCTTTATCTACGACTTCTTGTTTAATCCCTAAAAACTTCTTACATCGATCCGTTAAAGAAGGAAAAGTCTTCGGCCTAACATGAGCTGAATACGTATCTTCTACCTTACAGCCAACAACCGAAACGAGTCCTACCTCAATAATCTCCGGGAAAAATCCTTTTGGTTTTTTTCTGTGCTGGGGCATCGTAAACTCAAAATCCAAAAATAAAAATTGTTGTTCATTCATACGATCCCTTCCTTATCATCTTTGTCATTCCTTTCTATTTGACACTCCTACACGAACAAGCTCGAATGCTAATTCCATTTTAAATATTCAGATTGGATGTATCTTATATATATGTCAAATGCCCGCAAATATTTTTAAAAATAAGAAAAAGTAACCTTTGCAGAAAATATAACAAAATAAACCCTTTCATTTACATCCGACATTTTTCTACTTTATAATGACGTTATGTGTGTTTCATCTAGTTAATTTTTGACACACTAAGAAAAGTGAATGAAAGGAGATGAGAGTTTTGCACGAAACAACGCAAGAGCTCGCAAACTGGCAGTATTATTTTGCTATCGCAGTCTTTTTAATTACATATGCCATTATTATTTCTGAAAAAATTAATCGCGCTGTCATCGCACTTCTTGGCGCAGCACTCATGGTAATTATGGGGGTCGTTGATTTACACAACGCCTTTACGAAACATATTGAATGGGGGACGATTACACTACTCATCGGTATGATGATTTTGGTGAACATTACGAGTAAATCGGGTGTCTTCCAATACGTTGCCATTAAAGCGGCAAAAGGAGCGCAAGGAAATCCAATTAAAATTTTAATTTCCCTTTCCTTACTTACTGCGCTTGGTTCCGCGTTTTTAGATAACGTTACAACTGTACTTCTTGTTGTTCCAGTTACTTTATCTATTACGCGCATACTGCAAGTAAATCCTGTCCCTTATTTACTTTCTGAAATTATTTTTTCAAACATTGGGGGAACAGCAACATTAATTGGTGATCCACCTAACATTATGATTGGTTCTGCCAATAAGCATTTAGATTTCAATGCTTTCTTACTAAACTTAGCGCCAATCGTAATTATTATCATTGGTGTGACAGCGACAATACTTTACTTCATGTACCGCAAACAATTAATCGCTGATCCTGTACAAGTTAAAAAATTAATGAGTTTAGATGAAAAGCAATACATTAAAGATCCAGTATTAATGAAAAAATCTTTAACAGTACTTGGACTTACAATTGTAGGTTTCATGACTCATTCCATTTTCCACGTTGATGCAGCTATCATCGCTTTAACTGGTGCTACTGTACTTATGTTAATCGGTGTGAAAGAACATGAAATTGAAGAAGTATTCGCAAGTGTAGAATGGGTAACAATCTTCTTCTTCGCAGGACTATTCGTACTCGTTGGAGGACTTATCGACATCGGTCTTATTAAAATGTTAGCTCAAAAAGTAATTGGCATAACAGGCGGAGATATTTCTTACGCATCTATCCTTATTTTATGGGTATCTGGTATCGCCTCTGCAACAATTGATAACATTCCATTCGTTGCAACAATGATTCCTCTTATTAACGATATGGCTGTCGGATTAGGTTTATCACCTGCTGACGCACAAATCGACGTATTATGGTGGGCATTAGCATTAGGTGCTTGTCTGGGCGGAAACGGAACATTAATCGGCGCTTCTGCTAACGTAATTGTCGCAGGTATCGCAAGCCGCGAAGGACATAAATTTAGCTACATGGACTTCTTAAAAGTCGGTTTCCCAATTATGATCGTTTCATTAATCATTTCTCATATTTATATTTATGTACGCTACCTTATGTAGCACAAAAAGCGCTCTGATAACCAGGGCGCTTTTTTCATTACACATATTTAAATTAAACTTACTCATTATACCTCACCGGCTCATTTCGAATGATAAACAAGTGAATCGGCAAGAACACTGAAAATGTAATTACATGAATAATCGTAAATAATATAGAGTTCGTTCCATATCTGTCTAAAATAGCGTAGATAAGATAAATAGACAACACAATGGATACAGCTGTTGCTATTAAATATAAAATTGGTACGAAATTAAAAATGAAACATGCGACATATATGCCGAATACTTTCCATCCTGCTTCTTCTTTCAAGAAATCGGGTAATTTATCTTTCGCTAAATCACCCCATATTTTACTATTTAAAAAAGGAATAAATGCTAGAACTCCATCCGTTGCACCGTCATTTTTCGCCATCGTATACAGTGCAAAAGCCGTTAACAAATACGCAATAACTGCCCAAATCAATATAACAAGAATAAACGCAAAACTAAGAGCAAAGAAACCTGCTAGTAAGCCTTGATCTTCCATCTTATCCTCTCCTCTCTACTCTCAACATATTTCATTGCATTGCAAGTTATGTTTTAAAATTCAACCAAACTCTCTGTATAATAATAGGAGTAAGATAATAAGAGAGGAGAACAACCGATGCATCCATTTGTAAAAACATTACAAGAGCATTTCATAGCTCACAAAAATCCGGAAAAAGCAGAACCGATGGCACGTTATATGAAAAATCACTTCCCATTTCTCGGTATTCAAACACCTGAAAGAAGACAATTATTAAAAGACGTCATCCAAATACATACTCTCCCAGATCCAAAAGACTTCCAAATTATCGTACGTGAGCTGTGGGATTTACCAGAACGAGAATTTCAGGCAGCCGCACTCGATATGATGCAAAAATATAAAAAGTATATAAACGAAACGCATATTCCCTTCTTAGAAGAACTTATTGTAACAAAATCTTGGTGGGACACTGTCGATAGCATCGTCCCTACATTTTTAGGCGATATTTTTTTACAACATCCCGGATTGATTTCTGCCTATATTCCAAAATGGATTGCATCAGATAACATATGGTTACAACGCGCCGCTATTTTATTCCAGCTAAAATATAAACAAAAGATGGATGAAGAACTTCTTTTTTGGGTTATTGGACAACTACATTCTTCGAAAGAATTTTTCATTCAAAAAGCGATTGGATGGGTCCTTCGTGAATATGCAAAAACAAAGCCCGATGTCGTTTGGGAATACGTGCAAAATAACGAGCTTGCTCCACTCAGCAGGCGTGAAGCAATTAAGCACATTAAAGAAAATTACGGAATAAATAACGAAAAAATAGGCGAGACTCTATCATAGATAGACGCGTTCCTCTATTGAGATTTAAAAAAGAACGTGTTAGAATATGTTCATTATTATTAATATAAGTAGCGATGACGGACTTATAAGTACTTGCACAAAAAGCGATTCAGGGATAGTGAAAGCCTGAAGCCGCAAGGAAACGGCAGTCTCGAGCAATACGTGATAAAGTGGATGCACCTTTTGTGTATCAACTAGGGTGGAACCGCGGGCAAACGCTCGTCCCTAGGCAATTAAGCCTTGGGATGAGCGTTTTTTTATGTTTTTCAAAGCATATACTGCTCGTTTCACAAGTTACCTGAGCACGTCATCGCCAATACGTTAACTTTCAAAAGGAGGATTTTATTATGTATTCAATGGAACAAGTAGTAAACTTAGCGAAACATCGCGGTTTTGTTTTCCCTGGTTCTGAAATTTACGGTGGTCTTGCAAACACTTGGGATTACGGTCCACTTGGAATCGAATTAAAAAATAACGTTAAAAAAGCTTGGTGGAAAAAATTCATTCAAGAATCTCCATACAACGTTGGTTTAGACGCAGCTATTTTAATGAACCCAAAAACTTGGATTGCTTCTGGTCACGTTGGTAACTTCAACGATCCAATGATCGACTGTAAAAAATGTAAAGCGCGTCACCGTGCTGACAAATTAATTGAAGATGCATTAGATGCAAAAGGCATCGAAATGGTTGTTGATGGTCTTACTTTCGACCAAATGGCTGACTTAATGAAAGAACATGAAGTAAAATGTCCTGATTGCGGTAGTGAAGAATTCACTGAAATCCGTCAGTTCAACTTAATGTTCAAAACATTCCAAGGTGTTACAGAGTCTAGCACAAACGAAATCTTCCTTCGTCCAGAAACAGCACAAGGTATTTTCGTAAACTTCAAAAACGTACAACGCTCTATGCGTAAAAAACTTCCATTTGGTATTGGCCAAATCGGTAAGAGCTTCCGTAACGAAATCACGCCTGGTAACTTCACATTCCGTACACGTGAATTCGAACAAATGGAACTTGAATTCTTCTGTAAGCCTGGTGAAGATTTAGAGTGGTTCGCATTCTGGCGTGAAACTTGTAAGAACTGGTTACTTTCACTTGGTATGACTGAAGAAAGCATGCGTCTTCGTGACCACGGTGAAGAGGAATTATCTCATTACAGTAACGCAACAACTGACATTGAATTCAAATTCCCATTCGGTTGGGGCGAACTATGGGGCGTTGCATCTCGTACAGACTTCGATTTAAAACGTCACATGGAACACTCTAACGAAGACTTTAACTATATTGATCCACAAACGAATGAGCGTTACGTACCGTACTGCATCGAGCCATCTTTAGGTGCTGACCGCGTAACATTAGCGTTCTTATGTGATGCATATGAAGAAGAGCAATTAGAAAACGATTCTCGTACAGTTCTTCGTTTCCACCCTGCTTTAGCACCATACAAAGCAGCGATCTTACCATTATCTAAAAAGCTATCTGAAGGTGCTACTGAAGTATTTGCAGAACTAGCTAAAGACTTCATGGTAGACTTTGACGAAACTGGTTCTATCGGTAAACGTTACCGTCGTCAAGACGAAATCGGTACACCATTCTGTATCACTTATGACTTCGACTCAGTTGAAGACAAAGCTGTTACAGTACGTGACCGTGACACAATGGAACAAGTGCGTATGCCAATTAGCGAACTAAAAGGTTTCTTAGAGAAGAAAATCCAGTTCTAATTATAAGAAAAAGAGGCTGCTCATTAGAGCAGCCTCTTTTTTTACTTTTCACGTTTTTCTTTAATTGCTACTGTACATCTTGAAATACATAATAAATCGTCATTCTCATCAATGATACGTACATCCCAAACCATCGTTGAGTTTCCTCTATGTATCGGTGTTCCGATTGCTGTTACAATTCCATCTTTCTTTGAGCGAATATGGTTTGCATTAATTTCTAGACCGAAGCAAATACATTTCTCTTGATCAATTAAATTGTATGAACCGACGCTTGCTACTGTTTCCGCCAACGCAAGAGATGCACCACCATGTAAAAAACCAAACGGCTGATGTGTACGTTCATCAACAGGCATCGTAGCAACTACCTTATCTTCTGTCATCTCTAACAACTCAATTCCAAGCGAATCCATTAAAGTTTTTGCCATATCGTTTCCCCCTTCTCTCACTTTAATTAAATGTATAATTTTACCTATTTACTTTCAAACTACGTATAACACTTATATAAGGAGGTTTCACCTAAATGAAACAGAAATTTTTTATACTATCGCTTATGTTCTCCTTGCTGACTATTGTACCAAATTGTGCACTAGCAGCCAAAGCATCCAACCTGACAATCGATGTTCAGACTGTCACGCAAAAAGGTAAGAAACCTTATATAGAATATCAAATCAATAGGCCTTCGTTTCATAACTTTTCCGATTCTAAGTTTCAAAATAAGCTAAATTCCTATTACAAAAAATCTACTGATAAATTTAAAACAAAATTAGAAAAAGACGCAAAAAAATATTATAAAGAAACAGAAGGATCTAGTACACCATTTCATCCGTACGTGGCGAATGTTGATTATAAAGTCTCCTTAAATAAATCACCTTTGCTCAGCCTATATTTGAATTACTATCAATATACAGGCGGAGCACACGGTCTTTATACGTGGAAGGCTAACACATTTGATTTAAAAGAAAAAAAGTTACTACACTTAGACGATTTATTTCAACAAGAAGATACATATAAAGACGTAATTCGTGCTGAGATTGTAAGACAAATTAAACAAAATGAAAGTATTTATTTTCCTGATGCAACTGAAAAAGTCATGAGCACGAAAAAGTTTCACTTCTTTTTAGAACCGAACAATCTCGTCATTTATTTCCCTTTATATGAAATTGCGCCTTATTCAAGCGGCATTCCACAATTTCGTATTCCATATACGTTGCTAAGAGAGTATTTGAAGCCTTCTTATCAAAATATTTTAATTGACAACAAGTAAATCGCTACGATAATGTTAACTTAAAAACAACAGGAGGTTAACATTATGAGGAGATTTCATGTTTTAGATTTAGCATTAGCCGCCATGTTCGTCGCTCTTATGGCCATTGGTGCAAATATTGTATCTTGGGCACCATTCCTGCAAGTAGCGGGCATCCCATTATCTATGCAACCATTTTTCGCAATTTTAGCAGGGCTTCTTCTTGGAAGTAGACTTGGTGCATTATCAATGACTGTTTACATGCTAGTTGGAGTAGCAGGTGCACCAATCTTCGCTAACTTCAAAGCTGGATTTGGAGCACTTTTAGATCCTACTGGTGGCTTTATTATCGCATTTATTATCGTTGCTTACGTATCAGGAAAACTCGTAGAACAAAAGGAAAAACCAACATTTCGTACATTTGCAACTGCCTCTTTCACAGGAATCATTTTAACTTATATTATCGGTACTACTTACATGTACGGGGCAGTCAATCTCTTTATGGGCGGTAATATGAGCTATAAAGCTGCTTGGATGATTATGATGTGGTTTGCAGTAAAAGATATTGCATTTACAATTATCGGTGCTATTATCGCACCTCGCATATACTATGCTGTGCGTCGTTCTGCTTATCAGCATTCTCATTCGACGATTTCATAAGAAAAAGGAGTTGTTCCTACTGGAACAACTCCTTTTTTATATTAAGACTCTTGATTCGTTTGTTCTTCTAAAATTTTCTTCATCATTACGACCATGTCATCACGTAATTCTGGGTGTTGCAGTGCCATTTCGATTGTCGTTTGAACAAATCCTAACTTTTCACCTACGTCATAGCGCTTTCCTTCGAAGTCGTAAGCGAATACACGTTGAATTTCGTTTAAACTTTGGATAGCATCTGTTAACTGAATTTCGCCACCAGCACCAACATGTTGCTGTTCTAAGAACATAAAGATTTCAGGCGTTAAAATGTAACGTCCCATAATCGCTAAGTTTGAAGGTGCTGTACCTTGCGCTGGCTTCTCGACGAAATTGCGAACTTGGTAACGACGACCTTCTTGTTCTAATGGATCAATAATTCCATAGCGATGTGTTTCCGACTCTGGAACAGTTTGTACACCAATAACAGAAGAAAGTGTTTTTTCATACTCATCCATTAATTGACGTAAACATGGTTTCTCAGCTTGGACAATATCATCACCTAGTAGCACTGCAAACGGCTCATCACCAATGAATTTACGTGCACACCAAACAGCATGTCCTAGCCCTTTCGGTTCTTTTTGACGGATGTAATGAATATCTACCATTTTTGAAGAAGCTTGTACTTTTTCAAGCAACTCATATTTTTTCTTCTCCAATAAGTTTTGTTCTAGTTCAAATGCGTTATCAAAATGATCTTCGATAGAACGCTTTGTTTTACCAGTAACGATAATAATATCTTCGATACCCGATTTCACTGCTTCTTCTACAATGTATTGGATCGTTGGTTTATCTACTATCGGTAACATTTCTTTCGGCATTGCTTTCGTTGCTGGTAAAAAACGTGTTCCTAATCCAGCTGCTGGGATTATCGCTTTTCTTACTTTTTTCATCACAAAATACCCTCTCTCCTGTCGGAATCAATAGCAATCATTTCCTACATAAAACAAAAGGGAGATTTCGCTCCCTTTTGTTCCTTACTACTTAAAATTACTTTGTATTATAAACGATTCATAATGTCTTCTTTAATAGTAAGTAACTTTTGTTCACTATTTTGTAAAGAACTATCTTTTACACCAAAGTAGAACTTAATCTTCGGTTCAGTTCCAGATGGACGTAGGCAGAACCATGAACCATCCTCTAATTGATATTTTAACACATTTGATTTCGGTAAGTGAATCTCTTCTTTATGTCCATCTTGTAAAGATGTAATAATGCTTGCTTTATAGTCTTCAACTGCTACAACCGTTAAGCCCGCTACTTCTTTCGGAGGATTTTCACGGAATGTTGCCATCAT
This sequence comes from Bacillus sp. FF-1, assembly GCF_028548245.1. Classification (NCBI taxonomy): domain Bacteria; kingdom Bacillati; phylum Bacillota; class Bacilli; order Caryophanales; family Bacillaceae; genus Bacillus; species Bacillus sp. FF-1. The sequence goes on along the minus strand of NZ_JAQQGG010000009.1, from coordinate 183,373 downwards.
CTCTTGGATTTTTTCCGCTCCATCTTTTCCTTTTAACGTTAACGACACAAGGTCTTCACGGAAGAAGCCGTACTTCTCAAATACTTCTAATAGACCGTCATATAACGTTTTCCCTTGAGATTTGTAGTATGCAGCTACTTCACATGCGAATAGGACAGATTGTACTGCATCTTTATCACGGCAGAATGGGCGGATTAAATAACCATAGCTTTCCTCATAACCGAATTGGAATTCATATTGTCCGCTTTCTTCATACTGTCTAATTTTCTCACCGATAAATTTAAATCCAGTTAACGTATCAACTGTATCTAAACCGTATGTTTTCGCGATTGTACGACCGATTTCAGACGTTACGATTGTTTTTAATACGACACCGTTCTCTGGTAGCGTTCCGTTTTCTTTCTTTTGAGATAATAAGTAATCAAGCATTAATGCACCTGTTTGGTTACCAGTTAATACTTGGAACTCACCATCGTGATTACGAACTGCTACACCAAGGCGATCTGCGTCAGGATCTGTTGCGATTAATACATCCGCTCCTACCTTCTCACCGTCACGAATTGCATATTCAAATGCTGCATGCTCTTCTGGGTTCGGTGATTTTACTGTAGAGAAGTTCGGATCTGGTAACTCTTGCTCTTTTACAACTGTTACATCTGTAAATCCAACTTCTTTTAAACCACGGCGTACAGAAATATTTGATGTTCCGTGTAGTGGTGTGAAGACGATTTTTAAATCTTTGCCGGCCTTTTCCACCATTTCTTTATTAATAATGACATTGTTCAATTCTGCAGCATATGCATCATCGACTTCTTGTCCAATAATATGTAATAAACCGTCAGCTTTTAATCGCTCCACATTAGCAACCTCAACTGTTAACTCGTCTTCTACTGCGTTTACGTAGCTAATTAATTCATCAGCTTCTTTCGGAGGCAACTGTCCACCATCTTCACCGTATACTTTATAACCATTATATTCAGGCGGATTATGACTTGCAGTAAGAACGATTCCACTCACTGTATGTAAATGACGAACTGCGAAAGAAAGCACTGGCGTTGGACGTAAGCTTTCAAACACATATGTTGTAATGCCGTGTGCACCTAGTGTAGCAGCAACTTCCATTGCGAACTCAGGTGATTTATGACGAGAATCATAGGCTACAACAACACCGCGTTTTTTCGCTTCCTCACCTAACTTTTCGATAAAGCTTGCTAATCCTTTTGTCGCTTTACGAACTGTATATACGTTTAAACGGTTCGTACCAGCACCAAGTTCACCACGCATACCACCTGTGCCAAACTCTAGATTTTTATAAAAGCTATCCTCGATTTTCTTCTCATCTTGCTTCATATTTTCTAGCTGTTCTTTTAATTCTGCATCTAATTGTGCGTAAGAAAGCCAGCGACTAAATTCTTGTTTCCAATTCATTCTTCTCTCTCCTCTCGCTCGTCATACCTTTATTATATGAAAAAAACATGCTGTATCTCAATATTTTATAAAATCTAGCAGGATTTTACTAGGAATATTTGTATACACTATTGTTAAATACTCCACTAAAGGGAATGAGGATTATGCGCGAATGGGGCTTGTCAGAAGAGCTCAAAATACAAACAAAGCAAATGATTGAAATTGCTGAAAAAGAACTATCGATTATGAGGAGCGCAATCGATAAAGAAGACGAATGTATTTTATGCAAAATGGAAGATATTCATCATATGTTAGCAAATGTACAAACATTGGCAGCTACATACTATATTCAAGCATATTTATCACCTTATACGGAAAGTTCATCTTTTATTACGACAGCTATCCAACATTTAAGCGCCCGAAAACATGGCGCTCTTATCGTTGTGGAACGAAACGAGACGCTTGAAGCTTTCATTCAAACTGGAACGACATTAAACGCTCATTTAACCGCACCATTACTCGAATCAATATTTTATCCAGGTAACCCTCTTCATGATGGAGCCGTTCTCGTTAAAAATAATCATATTGTCTCAGCTGCCAATATTCTTCCGCTCACGAAAAGCACAGAAGTTGATCCTGAACTAGGAACACGTCACAGAGCTGCAATTGGCTTATCAGAAAAAAGCGATGCCCTTATTTTAGTTGTCTCTGAAGAAACGGGCCGCACTTCCTTTGCTTTAAACGGGACTTTATATACAATTTCTCTATAAAGTAAAATTACATCGGCCGTAACACCATATATCAATAAAAAAGGCTGTTCCAAAATGTAGGAACAGCCCTCTCTTACGATCTTATTCTTCGCCGAAACGTTCAACAAGCGTTGCAAGTGTACGTACCATTGCACCTGTTGCTCCAGCTGGACCTAAATCATGCGCTCCTGATGATTCAGATGTTCCAGCGATGTCTAAGTGTACCCAAGGTGTATCTTCAGCAAATTCACCCAGGAATGTACCAGCCATAACCGCATGTCCTTCGCGGCCTGGTGAGTTATTTAAATCAGCAAACTTACTGTTTCTCACGCGTTCTTTATCACGATCAAAAATCGGTAATTGCCAAATTGATTCATCTGTTTCCATAGATGCTTCTAGCACTTGCTCAAACAACTCTTCATTGTTTGTCATTGCACCTGTCGTATGATTTCCAAGTGCAACAATTACACCACCTGTTAATGTCGCAACATCAATTAAATAGTTTGCACCTAATTTTTTCGCATACGTAATACCGTCAGCTAATGCTAAGCGACCTTCTGCATCTGTATTTAATACTTCAATTGTTTTTCCGCTCATAGATGTGATTACATCGTCTGGCTTAAATGCGGTACCACTTACAACGTTATCTGTTGATGGAATAACAGCGATCACATTTTGCTCTGGGCGAAGTTCACCGATAATTTCCATCGCACCTAATACAGCAGCTGCACCGCCCATATCACCTTTCATACCGACCATACCTTCACGTGGTTTTAAAGAATAACCGCCTGTATCGTATGTGATTCCTTTTCCAACGAATCCAATAACATCTGTCCACTCTTCTTTTCCTTTATAAATAAGAGCGATCATTTTTGGTGGCTCTACACTACCTTGGTTTACTGCAAGTAACGCACCCATACCAAGCTCTTCCATCTCTTCTTTCTCAAGAACTTTATAATCCATATCATACTTCTCAGCTAACTCAACAGCATACTCAGCAAGCTTCGTCGCTGTTAATACGTTTGGCGGCATATTTACAAGTGTACGAGCTGAATTTGTTGCACGTCCATGTACGTAGCCAACTGTTAATGCCGCTTCAATTTCCTGTGCATCTTCCGCTGTAATAGCCGTAAACTTCTCTAACTCTACACGATCCTTTTTATCTGATTTATACGTTTGTAACTCATATGTACCAAGGCCTTGTACTTCTGCCGCAATATGAGCGACATCAATCGCGTCTAATTTCTCTGTTACGAAAGAATCAAGTAAGATTGCTGCATCTTGTACTTTTGCTGCTTGCAGTGTTTTAAACGTCTTACCAAGAGCCGAACGTAATGTTTCTGTCGTATAAGATTCTTTCTTGCCTAAACCAACGAAATAATAACGTTTCACTTCTGTTTTTCCTAAACTATGTACTTTTGAAATAGCTTTCTTCTTCGTAGAAAGTTCTTTCTCTTCTAATAAAACTTGTAATTGTCCTTCAAACGCTTTGTCCAGTTCTTGTACAAAGCTACTCGTTTCCTCTTCTTCAAATAAGGCAACAATCACCGCTTCATGGCTTGCTAATTCTTTTTGTACTTGGAACATGTTCAGACCCCCTAAATTTCTCTACTCTATCTTTATTATAACTTTATTTTCGATAAAATGCGACAATTCTAACTTCTGTTATACCCTATATAAAATAAAAAAAGTCTAGCGTACTTACCACTAGACTATCTTTGTTTTAAATATTGACCACGAAACACTTGCATCGTCTCATCCTGGTTTAACATCGTTAACTCTTCTTCTGAAAACTTACCATTTCCTATCTTAACTACATATACATTTACTTTTTTCTTACCCCATTGGCTATAAACATCTTTCACTGTATCATAGTACAAATCAAGACGGTTTCCTTTTATTGCACCGCCCTTATCAGCTACTACACCATACCCATAACCTGGTACGAATAAGATTGTTCCAATTGGGAATACGCGTAAGTCCGCTGCAATTGTGGAATATAAATCCCGTTTCGCCTTAACACCTGAATATGTAATACCATACTCCGGATGTCCCGGCCTCTTACCAGTTGACTCAATTCCCGACGTATAACCTGTTGCAGTCATTTCAATTGAACGATATTTAGACCAGTCGTTTGCCTGCTCTAAAGCATTTATCACTTCTTTACTCGGAGCAACATTTCTTTTAACTTCTGCTGCATGTACTTCTTTTGCACTCGTTCCCTCATATTTCTTTACAATCTCTAATAAAGAAACTCCTGTGAAAGCATTCCATGTTACGCATAATGCAATTGCAAGTAAACAAGTCATCATAATGCGAATACAATATCGTTTTAACATTTTTATATGCCACACTCCTTCATCGTTAATCATTCCCTATACGATGAAAGAATATGCAAAAAAATAATCTCCAATTGCATTGGAGATTAAAACATTTGATATCCGCTTTTCCGAAGTTTCTTAATAACGATTCCCGCTAAAGCAGCACCAATCAATCCAGTAGATAAAATAAACACATCTGCTTGTCCTAAATGCGATACACTTGTCCCAAATGAAGAGAATGTTTCTTTTGGCTTTGAAAAATAATCCCACATACTCGCCTTATTAATAATAAGCATACAAACAATCGGATATACAATAACCATTACCCATGTCGCTCGCAATATCATGTTGAGTAAAAATCCAATTCCAAAAAACAAAATGAAAAATAACATCATTGAAATAAGTAATACCGGTATACTCACTCTTTCTCCCTCTCCTTCGTATGTGCCGTAAATACGTGATAGGCTGTATAACCAAACTGCTCTCCTGGATTTAATGTTTTGTCCATTTCAAGATGTAATTCTGATTGTCTTTCTAACAAATATGTAATAAGTACAGACGTATTTGGATCGTCCGCAATCGTATCTGGATGTAGAAACGCTACTTCAGACAATTCCTTCTCCTGTACAATAATCTCTTCCCCTTCAGGCTCCAAAAGGAAAATAATCATATTATCACTAATCTCATTGCGAATTACGCCCGATCTAACACCAATGATCCCCTTTACATGAGCGACAATACCTGTCTCTTCTAACACTTCACGTTTCACAGCTTCATCAACGGTCTCACCTTCATTTACAAAACCAGCCGGTAAAGACCATTTCCCCTTTAACCCACTGTATTTCTTCTTAACGAATAACCACCTGCCATCTTTTGTAGCTACTAGGCCACTGACAGCTAACCATACTTTTCCTCGCTTCTCCATGATGTCATACCCTCCTCTATTAGAACGGACAGAATATTCTTTCTTTTTTATATATTATACTATATTTTTTAAATGAAAAAAGCAGAAACAGCTCTTAGCCGTTTCTGCTTTTTCTACTATATATTAAAAGAACTTTAATTTACCTTTTTTAAGAACTAATAAAGGTCCACCTAATAAGAATAGGTAACGGTTATCGATCACTTTCTTCATGAAGGAAGCTTTCCAACCTGTTAACTTTTTGCCCATAACAACGCCCATTGCATCGTCATGACCTAAAGAACATACAGATCCTTTATTATCGAATACGAATTTCTTCATTTCGCCTTTACCACGAACTAACACAGTTAAGTTGTGCGCAATGTTGTAACCTTGTTGAATTGCGATTTGTGCTGTTGGTGGGTATGGACGGTTAATTTCTTCGTTAATGATTAACGCTGCGTCACCAACCATGAATACATCTTCGTATCCTGGAGCGTGCATGTACTCATCAACTTTTACACGTCCGCGCATTGCTTCAAAGCCAGACTCTTCCACAATACCGTTACCACGAACACCTGCAGCCCAAACTACTGTTTCAGACTTAATTAATTCAGTATCATCACCGTTCGCAACGATAATACCTTCTTCAGTTGCTTCTTTAATTGCTGTACCGATGCGGAATTCTACACCTTTTTTCTCAAGTTGTTTCACAGCGTATTCTACTAATGCTGGATCGAAACCTGGAAGTGCTGTTGGAGCAGCTTCTACACAGATAATACGTGCTTTTTCACGTGGTACATTGTACTGTTTGCAAAGTTCAGGAACACGGTTTGCAAGCTCACCTACGTACTCGATACCAGTAAATCCAGCACCACCAACAACGATTGTTACTAACTCATCGCGCTTTTCATCTGCATATTTAGCGAAGCTAGCTTCCATATGCTCACGAATTTGACGAGTTGCATTAATGTTAGCGATTGAGAATGCATGCTCTTTTAATCCTGTAATTCCGAATGTTTCTGATTCGAAACCAAGACCGATTACTAAGTAGTCATATTCTAACTCGCCGTCTTTTAAGATAATGCGTTTTTCAGCTGCTTTAATTTCTACTACTGTATCTTGTACAAAGTTCACTTTATTTGTATCAATAACGTCTTGAATATCTAGACAGATTTTTTCATCTTGTAATGTACCAGCTGCGCTCTCGTGTAACCAAGTCGCTTGGTAGTGATAGCTGTTGTTGTTTACTAACGTAATTTCAGCTTCATTTACAGATAATGCTTTTTGCAGACGAACAGTCGTAATCATCCCGCCATAACCTGCACCTAAAACTACGATTTTTGGAGTCTTCACCAAATCACAACCCTTTTCTTTATATAATAGTAATGAAAAATAATACCAAGTACTAAAAACTCTATTTGTCAAGAATGTGGAATTTATCACATTCTATATCATAACAAAACACAGTCAAAAAATCGTACGAATTTTGTCATAGAAATTTAACATAATACTTCCCTATATTAGTCGGTTTTATTCCAGAATTCAAGCGTCTGGAGAATTATCAATATTTTAAAATAACATAGCGTTTTCAAGGGTTTTTCAGCCTTTTTTTCATGTATTTTCCTTTCTGTATATTTTATACAATGTAAAAAACATCTATGCGAAAACTTACACACAATTCAGTCGTTTTCAGAAGTATTATGCACTCAAATATGCTATCATTTATTTGAAAGTATCATCATTTGCAGGATTTTCGTGTACATATGAACAATATATGAAATCAATATCAAAATTCCATCTATAGGGGGAATGAAAGTGGCAGAAAATCAAAAAGTTTACGACATAACAATTATTGGTGGTGGGCCAACAGGACTATTCACAGCATTTTATGGTGGTATGAGACAAGCAAGTGTAAAAATTATTGAAAGCTTACCTCAGCTTGGAGGACAATTATCCGCGCTCTATCCTGAAAAATACATTTATGATGTAGCCGGATTCCCGAAAGTGCGCGCACAAGAATTAGTTGATAACTTAAAAGAGCAAATGAAGAAATTTGATCCAACCGTTTGTTTAGAAGAAGCTGTTGATACGCTTGAGAAACAAGCTGACGGTATATTTAAACTTGTTACGAATAAGCAAACTCACTATTCTAAATCAGTAATTATTACTGCTGGCAATGGTGCTTTCCAACCACGCCGCTTAGAATTAGAAGGAACAGCAAAGTATGAAAAGAAAAACTTACATTATTTCGTTGATGATATGAATAAATTTGCTGGTAAGCGCGTCGTAGTATTTGGCGGCGGCGATTCAGCTGTTGACTGGACAATGATGTTAGAGCCGATCGCTGACAAAGTTACAATTGTTCATCGTCGTGATAAATTCCGTGCGCATGAACATAGCGTAGAAAGCTTAATGAACTCTCGTGCAGAAGTAAGCACACCATACGTTCCAGTAGAACTCATTGGTGATGACAAAATTGAACAAGTCGTTCTTCAGCATGTAAAAACGGAAGAAAAAATTATCATCGATGTTGATGATGTAATCGTAAACTACGGCTTCGTTTCTTCTCTTGGCCCAATTAAAAACTGGGGCTTAGATATACAAAAAAACAGCATTCTCGTGAACTCGAAAATGGAAACAAATATTCCTGGTATTTACGCTGCTGGTGACATTTGTACATATGAAGGAAAAGTAAAACTCATTGCTTGCGGCTTCGGTGAAGCACCAACTGCCGTAAACAATGCGAAAGCTTACTTCGATCCAAACGCAAAACTTCAACCGATGCACAGCTCAAGTATGTTTTAATATAGAAATGAAAAGAACTCCCTTTATGCGAAGGAGTTCTTTTTTTATTACGCTATCGTCCCCTTCCAAAATATGTTACAATAAATAAGAACAAACGTTCTATTCAATAAGGGGGATATTTAAAAATGAAAGAACCTACTATCGTAAAAAAAGAAGCTTTCCAAGCAATCGGTGTTTCGGTTACGACGACAAATAAAATAGAGGCATCTACTGAAGGAAAAATTCCAGGGCTTTGGAACCAATACTTTCAAGAACAAATGATGCATCACATTCCAAATCAACAAACGAAAGAAACATTCGCTTTCTATTCAAATTACGAATCAGATGAAACGGGTACATATAAATACACAATTGGCATGCCTGTTTCTTCATTAGAAGACGTTCCTGCAAATATGACAACTTTAACAATACCTGCCGCTACGTATGCGGTATTTACAACGAGAAAGGGACCAATTGCTGAAGTCGTTTGCGAGGCTTGGGAATATATTTGGAAATGGTCAAAGGAAAACAAACGTGCTTTTACAACAGACTTTGAGCTTTATGATGAAAGAGCGTTAGATCCAACTAACGTACAATTAGATATTTATATTGCATTAGCCTAAACGACAAAAAAGAAGATACCAAATGGTATCTTCTTTTTTGTCGTTAAATAGCCACTGTGCAAATCCAACATAATTGTCTACAATGAGAAAGTGCAGTATAGAAATATTAGAAACTGTATAAAGTGAAACTATACTCACCAATCGGACGTTTACGGGCAGTTAGTCTCCCACCTAACTTCTTTGCTCGAGCCAAATTTTGAGGTGGGAGTTTTACTGCCCGTTAACGCGGGATAAAGTGATTGTTAACAAGTTTTTTAGTTTAAATTTGTCGCATAGAAAGGAAGCAATATGGAGGAACTACAACAAAATAAATCTGCTTTAGAAGGAAGCGGAAAACCGTTATTAAAAAATACGAATTTCCTTTTTCTTTGGGCAGCTACTCTTTTTTCAAGTTTCGCTTTAGCCTTTTTTACTTTTTCACAAACGTGGTACATAGCAAAAACATTAAACCTTGAGGCATCACTCGGTGTGGTTTTCGTAGCTCTTAGTGTTCCAAGGCTTATTTTTATGATTATCGGCGGCGCTGTAGCTGATAAATTCCCGAAAAAAAACATTATGTTTTATTCTAATATTGTTCGTGCTATTCTCGTCGCAACTATCCTTACATGGTTTATCGTAGGTGATGTAACACTATATACATTTGCTTTATTCGCTTTATTCTTTGGACTTGCTGATGCTTTTTTCTGGTCGGCTGATGGATCTATCTTGCCTGAACTTGTCGAAAAAAGCCGTTTAACACAAGCAAACTCACTTACACAAATGACGAACCAAGCATCGGTCATCTTAGGCCCTGTACTTGGCGGCATTCTTATTAAATTTACGAACTATGAAACGATTTTCTCGATTACAATTTTATTACTCATTGTCGCAGCCATACTCGTTCAAAAAATACAATTTACGATGCCAGAGCAGCAAAATACAGACAAAAGCATGTTCACTTCTATTAAAGAAGGAATTTTATATGTAAAGGAATCACCGTTTCTTTCAACTTTCCTTATTTGTAGCGCCTTTCTAAACTTATTTTTAATCGGTCCGATGCAAGTCGGTTTCCCGCTTTTCATTAAAAATGTTCTACACGGTGACTCGCTTCAATTCAGTTACTTAGAAGCATCTGTAGGAGGCGGAATGGCAATAGGCGCAGTCATTGTCGGTTTAAAAAATATTAATCGTAGACGCGGTCTATTTTGCATTATCATGATGCTACTGTCTGGTGTCTTCTTCTTATCCATCAACTTTAGCACTGTACTATGGCAAGCATTATTAGCTGGCATGTTTTACGGTATTACAATCGCAATGGCTATCGTTCCGCTTATGGCGATGATTCAATCGACAGTAAAAGAAGAAATGATGGGACGCGTAATGAGTTTGCTTATGCTATCATCAATGGGCTTTATCCCGCTCTCTTATGCATTCACATCAATCGCGCTTGCAATAGGAATTCCAATCGTAACCGTTATGAAAAGTGGTGCAATCGCCGTTATCGTCTTCGTACTATTTGTAGCGATTCGTGTTCCAGTTGTAAGAAAGTTTGATTAACTACTTGGAGTCATGCATTTACGCATGGCTCCTTTTTAAACGGATCAAATAACGGTATCCCCTTACTTCTTCTCACAGCTGCCCCCCATTCTAATCCAATCTCTAAAAATAAATCTCGCACTGTACTATATAAAAGAGCCTTAACATTTTTACGGATTTCTCCGTATTTATACGCTCTCACAACACTTTTTACGCGCCAAATGAAATTTCCATACACTTCTTCATCAGCTAATATTTGCTCCAGTAAAACACCTTGCTCTAATAATCCGCTCTTTTTATAAGCAAGCTCCACCTTACTCCAAAATATATTAATCTTCTTCGGATTACTCGTCATCGGCAGAAGTGCATATATAAAAGGCTTCGGTATATCATGACGGCAATACGTCTCATCAAGCTCGTACGTTCCTTTTCTATTCTCTTTTATTTGTGGAATGTTTTTAGAAAGAATTGTTTCCCCCTCATATTTTTGCCCCATTCCACTACAGCCAGCTGCATCATTCTCACTTTCACATGCGGACAATTTCATACGGTCATCCATGCGGTCAATTGCAGATATAAGAAATACATATAAGTTCGCACTATACCCGCCGCGTTTATGTCTTTCTTTCGTTGCAACACGCTTTATAATTCCTAATTCCTCTAACTTTGCAATGGAGCGGCGTACTGTACGAATACTTTTTCCAACATTCGTCGCAATCGTCTCCATTAACGGACAAGCAACCCCCACTGTTTTTTGTTTCTCATTTACTGCATACTTCCCTAAAAAATGAATGATGGTAGCATCTGTTTTATTCAATTGAAATCGGTAGCATTTCAAAATTTGTTTTTGATATGTATTAAACTCTTCTTTACTTCGAAATTCACTATATGGTTTCATTAAGTTATATAAGCTTCCCATTTTTATCACCTCATTTATAAGTAAGAGGGAGGAAGGGGATTTGGCGTGCTATTTAATATTTTTTTAATGGAGATGAAAATATGATCGTAATTAGCGCTTGTTTAGGTGGTATCGCTTGTCGGTATGATGGAAATGACAATCTCGTTTCAAAAATAGGGGATTTGCTGCAACAAGAAGAGACACTCCTCATTTGCCCCGAAGTATTAGGAGGATTGCCAACGCCTCGTCCCTCAGCTGAAATTATTGGCGGGAATGGCGATGACGTTTTGGATGGAAAAGCGAAAGTGATGACAAAAGACGGTGAAGATGTCACGGAAGCTTTTGTAAATGGTGCTTATAAAGCATTAGAACAAATGAAAGATTTGCGCCCAGAATATATTATTTTAAAAGAACGCAGTCCCTCTTGTGGTAGTTCCACAATTTATACAGGAGAATTTAACGGGAATAAACAAACTGGTTACGGGGTAACAACTGCTTTATTCAAAAGACATGGATTTACAGTCATTTCAGAAGATGATTTTGAAAATATAAAAAGGAATTGACCCTGTTCGTCAATTCCTTTTTTCTTTCTTATTTTGCACCTAATTTTTCTTTCACTTTCGCAGGAAGCTCATCTTTCTTAACTTCTTCCCAAGCCGAAACACCTTTTTTATCTGAGTGGTATACGCGTAGGAATGCATCTTTACGTAAGTTTTTTTGAGCTGTGAATTCTAATTCTTTCTCTTTACCGTCTTTATCGAATCCTTTTAATTTATACTCAAAATATTTGTATGGCTCTCCGCTATCAGACTTCTCATTTTTTTCAATTCCATCAGCTGTGATTTGAACATAGTACTGATCTTTCCCCATACGGTTAATATCACAACCAACTAAAAGGCTTGCGAATACAACTAAAATACTAAACAGTGCAATATATCTTTTCATTTCCTTCACCTCATATGTTTTTTCTTATATTGTTATCTTAAAGCCCAAAGCTTAAAGAAGAAATTCAAAAACATGACATGAACATTACACTTTTGTAAGATAATAATTATTGCTTCACTTTAGAAACCGTCATGCCGTCACCAATTGGCATGAGTACAGATTCTAAATTTAGATGAGTTGCTACTACTTCATTATAAAAAGCCTTAAGGGAAATGAATGAATCATCTCCCTTAAGGCTTTTTATCCTCTATCTCTTTACTGCCAATTTTTTATGTACCTATTACCGCCAATAACGTCTTTCACGCCACTTTCGCCACTTATCACGTAATTTCCTTATACCGTTTATTACACCTTCTATTATGCATTCTATTATAATATCTATCACAAGGTATCTTATACATCTAAAAATAGGACCTATAACGTACTTCAATATAAATTCAAAAATATTTTCCAGCATATATCCCCTCTTTCTACCCTTCAATTATAACTGGAAAAAAGAAAACTTAAAGCTCAAATAACTGATAAAGAAATTAGAAGTCAATAGATGAAAAAGGATTTCTAAATGATGAAGTGAATATATATTTATTGTTCTCTAACTTTTGAACGAAAGTTTTTTTACATAAGTTTCATTCTGTCCTAATTTAAAGGTTTTGAGGGGAGAAATAATATGAATCCTATTTTATTAGATGTTCCGTTACAAATAGAAACAGATAGACTCATTCTTCGAGCGCCACTTCAAGCAGGTGAAGGGAATGTAGTACATAAAGCTATTAAAGATTCAATTCATGAATTAAAGCAATGGTTGTCTTTATTCCAGTCCATTCCTACTGTTGAAGAAACGGAAATTCTTCTGAGAAATGCCCATATAAATTTTTTGAACAGAGAAAGCTTTCGCTACCTTATCTACCATAAGAAGACGAATAATTTTATTGGAACAGCTAGCCTTCACCGAATTAATTGGAATGTTTCTAAATGTGAAATTGGATACTGGGTTAACACGCAATTTAGTGGCAGTGGATACATAACAGAAACAGTACGTGCGTTAACAAACCTTGGATTTCAGTTATTCAAATTTAGAAGGATTGAAATACGATGTGAATCTAATAACACGAAAAGTCGTGCGATTCCTGAAAAACTAGGCTTTGAACTTGAAGGGGTATTACGTAATGAAGATGTTTCAGCTGACGGCAAACAACTAACTGATACTTGCATCTATGCAAAGATAAATTAGTTTAAGATTTTAAAATTTGTTATACAAATATCTTAAGGCTCGTTTCTAAATTTAGAAGGCGGCTTTTTGATTTTTTACTGTAAAAGAAAAGACCTCCTTAACGATTGCACTCCATCGCTAAAAAGGTCTTTCTCTATTTCAACTAAAAACTTAGCACTCTTCTGGCTTACCAGCATTCGTCGCTGTACGGAAAGATGATCCACATCCGCATGATGCGATTGCGTTTGGATTATCAATTGTGAATCCGCCGCCAAGCATAGATTGTTTATAATCAATTTTTACTCCTTTAACAATCGGAGCACTTTCTTTATCGATAACAAATTCGACACCGAAAAACTCAAGAACTGTGTCGTCTTCTTTTGGTTCTACTTCAAATCCTAAGCCGTAAGAAAGACCACTACATCCGCCGCCGTGTACAGCAAGGCGCACGTACTTCTCTCCATCTTCAGCATCTTTTAACATATCTTTAATTTGAAAAGCTGCTTGTTCTGTTACTTCAATCATGAAATACACCATCCTTTCTGTTCTCGTTCTATTATACATCTTTACGCTTCTATCTTGTACTCATACACTCCGTGGCAAATTACTTCTGCTGGTCCTTTCATTAACACGTTGCCTTCTTCTGCCCATGCAATCATTAAATCGCCACCAGCTAAATGAACTGTAATTTCCTTACCACGTTCCATTTTTCCATTTAAAATAGAGGCTACAACTGCAGCGCACGCCCCTGTTCCGCAAGCTTGTGTTACACCAGATCCACGTTCCCAAACGCGGAAGTTCATCTCTTCCTCATTCAAAATCTCAATGAATTCAACATTTACTCGTTCTGGGAACATTTCATGTGTCTCAAGAACTGGTCCAAGTGTTGTAAGAGGTGCTTGTTCTACATCATCCACAAAAATAACTGCATGCGGATTTCCCATTGAAACAGCTGTAAATGCATAACGATGGTTATTGTATAAGAAGTTTTCACGAATAAATGGTGTTTCACCTTCGCCAAGCATCGGTATTTCTGCACGCGTTAAACGCGGTGCTCCCATATCAATTTTCGCTAACGTAACTTTCCCTTCTTCTACCGTTACTTCAGCCGTTACAATGCCAGCTAACGTTTCAATTGTGAAAACTGTATCTTCTACTAGTTTATGCTCATACGCATATTTCGCTACGCAGCGTAGACCGTTACCACAGCTCTTTCCTTCTGATCCATCATTATTAAACATGCGCATTTTCACCGGCGCTACGTCAGACGGACAAATTAAAATCATTCCATCTGCTCCAATACCAGTATTAATATTTGAAACCTTTTCCGCCACAAGAGCTAAATCTTCTTCAGGAATTTGTTCTTCAAACATATTTACATATATATAACTATTGCCAAGACCATGCATTTTTGTAAAAGAAAATTGGCTCATTTGTATTCACTCCAAAAATAATTTGTTATTTCAAGTATAAAATGCACGCTTTTAGAACACAATATGAATGTCCCCCGTTTCTCATATTTGACAACATTTGGCGATGAGCCATTCTTGCGCAAATTGTGTAAGAAAAAAGCCCTTCTAAAAAGGGCCTTTTTTATTTATATACAATATTATCCTCCCCTGCGAAATAAAATTTTATCTAATAGAAAAAGAAAAAGGTGCTGCCGATTGCAACACCTTAAAACATTGGATTTTCATCCAAATACTCATATACATTATTAACAAGTTCTTCTACTGTAGCCCCTTGTACCACTTCACCATTTACAAGTGCAAACGGTCCTTCAAAACAAATACCACAATATCCTAAACAACCATACTCCATTACATCTAAATTCGGATCTTTTTCTAATTTCTCTAAAGCGGCTTGTGAACCACTCGCAAGGTTACCTACACAAAATTCAATTAATGGTTTAATCAAAATTCTCCCCCCCTGTACTACAAAACAAATTACTTTCTGACTTCATCTATAAGAAAAAAACTAAGCTGTTTCTTGTTGTTTTCATTACACCTTCTAAACTATTTAGTTACTTCATTATTTCACTTCAAAATAGATGATTCCTTCTATATAACATGCTATTTACGATGAAATGGTAACTAAATAATGCAGATCGTTTACTCTACTTTTCTTCTTATTGTACAACAGAGTATTCATTCATGCATTGTTATTTGTTCACAAATTCGATATAATTTGATTGAGTAAAGTCAAAATATTTTATTAATATAAAATTTTATGATTAGGGGATATTTCAACAGAAAAGGGGTAATCCATCATGAAACACCTCGTAATATTAGGTGGCGGCTACGGTGGAATGAGAATTCTGCAACGGCTACTTCCAAGCAACCAACTTCCGGATGATGTACAAGTGACATTAATCGACAAAGTACCATATCATTGCTTCAAAACTGAATATTATGCATTAGTTGCGGGTACTATTTCAGAAACGCATATTCGTATACCGTTTCCTGAACACCCACGCCTCAATATTCAATACGGCACAGTAACAAATATTGATCTCAAAGAAAAAGCTGTTCATCTCGATGGCGGCGAAGCAATTCAATATGATGATTTAATTATTGGACTTGGCTGTGAGGATAAATATCATAACGTTCCTGGGGCGAAGGAATATACACATAGCCTACAATCGATTGAACAAACACGTAAGACATATGAACAATTAAATAGTCTAGAACCAAATGCAACAGTAGCAGTCGTTGGTGCTGGATTAAGTGGCGTTGAAGTTGCAAGTGAACTTCGCGAAAGTCGTTCTGATTTAAAAATCTACTTATTTGATCGAAAAGATAGAATTCTATTCCCATATCCAGAGAAATTAAGTAGATATGTAGAAGAATGGTTCGTAAAACATAAAGTTACTATTATACGAAACTCTAACATTACAAAAGTAGAGCCAAATATTGTGTACAACCACGATGAACCACTTGAATGTGATGCAATTGTCTGGACAGCTGGTATTCAAGCAAATGAAGTTGTTCGAAACCTTCCAGTTGAACAAGATGGTAGCGGACGGGTTGTTTTAACAAAATATCACAATATTCCAAATAACGAGCACGTATATGTTGTAGGAGATTGTGCAGCACTTCCACACGCACCATCTGCACAACTTGCTGAAGGTCAAGGGGAACAAATTGTCCAAATATTATTAAAACGTTGGAATAATGAACCACTTCCTGACGAACTACCTGTCATTAAATTAAAAGGTGTTCTCGGCTCTCTTGGTAAGAAGCACGGCTTTGGTTTGCTAGCAAACCAACCATTAATGGGACGTGTACCAAGGTTACTAAAATCCGGTATCCTCTGGATGTACAAATATCATAACGGTTAATACTTTACAGGCTGTCTCCTAATTAGGCAGCCTCTTATTCGTTAAAATATAATTATCAGACACATCTTTCTCAATATGAATCATGATTTATTTTTCATTTTTATATTAAAAACTACCAATAAACAGTGTATGCTATTGATAAGTTGTTTTATTTCCTTTAAGGCCGAATTCATTCGGTCTTATTTTTTGTGTTGTAAATACTTTTACAGGAGGCATTTCATTTCACTTATGAACGTAACGAAACTAAATGATCGAATAGAAGCGAAGAAGAAAGAATTGATCTATCTCGTTGAAAAGTACGGATTCACTCATCATAAAGTAATTTCTTTCAGCCAAGAATTAGATCGTTTACTTAACTTATTAATAGAAATCAAGACGAAGAAAAAACGTTGCTCTTTATAACCGTTACCTTCTCTTTTTTGATACGATAGAACTAGAATCAGAAAGGAGCCATCTATGTTTATATTAAAAGACGTTACATATAAAGATATACTGCACATTCCTTATTTACAGATTCAAAAAGAAAAAATCACATGTATTATCGGCGAGAGTGGGAGCGGAAAAAGCACATTGCTCCGTATGTTAAATGATCTACAATCTCCAACATCTGGAACAATTGAATATAACGGAAAGCTAATTTCTGATTATCCCCCTATTCAATTACGACGTGACGTAGTCATGCTTGGGCAAACGCCACCTATTTTCGATGGAACCATTAAAGACAATCTATTAATGGGACTTCGTCTTTCTGAAAAGCCATTTCCAAATGATGCTGCCTTGCGAAGTGCATTAACGACTGTTAGCTTGGAAAAAAATTTAGAAGACAACGCTGATTCATTATCAGGTGGCGAAAAACAACGACTTGCTTTTGCACGTATCGTACTTATGGATCCACCTGTTTATTTATTAGATGAACCAACTTCGGCGTTAGATAGCGATACAGAACGACGCGTTATGAAGCAATTCACTATGCTAGCAAAAGAAAAGAAAAAAACAGTCATCTTCATCACACACTCACAACAGCTTCCAGAAGAAATTGCAGACGATATTATTGAGATTAGTAAAGCAAACGGTGCAACTAGAAAGGAAGTGCTCTCAGTTGAAGGGCGTGATTGAACTCCAAATTTGGCAACTTGCCGCTGCATATATTTTCATTCTTATTTTAATTGGGCTTGTGAAGTTAAAAGGAATACCTCGCGAAAAACAAATCGCGCTCGCAACGTTCCGTATGACGATTCAGCTCGTACTCGTTGCATATGTCCTTACATACGTATTTGAAAATAGTAATCCATTTTATACAATTGCTCTTATTACTTCTATTACTACCTTTGCAATTTTTAATATTTATAAACGAGTGAATATCCCAATGTCTAAAGAATTAAAACGAGTAGCCGCCCTTTCCATGGTAGCCGGATCAATTGGGCCACTTCTACTATTTATCTTTGTTATTATCGGACATGATCCGTGGTACGCCCCGCAATATATCGTTCCGATTACCGGAATGTTAGTTGGGAATGCAATGACAGGTGTTTCTCTCGGTGCAAATACGTTCTTAAACAATATGAAATCGCAAAGAGGTCAAATCGAGGGGGCACTTATGCTCGGCGCCACACCGAAAGAAGCCGCTGCTCCGCTCATACGCGACGCTTTTGACTCCGCTATTTTACCAACGATCAATTCTATGGTCGGAATGGGGATTATAAGCTTACCGGGCATGATGACTGGTCAAATCTTATCTGGTGTATCACCATTTACAGCTATTCAATATCAAATCGCAATTATACTCGGTATTTCAGGAAGTACCGCTTTTGCGGTTATTATCTTCTTGCAGCTTGGATATAAAACTTTCTTTAATAAGAGGTGTCAGTTGAAGGAGATTGACTATGGCGGACGGTAATCTAGCTTTTTGCTCGGTAAATGATGCACCTTTCTCGGTGAGTGAAATTATATCGACGATTTTTCGAATATATGTATCATAACTCAAAATATATCAACGATTTTTGAAATATATCGACGATTCGACAAGGAATATCGACTTACCGACAAAAAATGACATAATAAAAAGAGGAGGCCTATACGCCTCCTCTTTTTATTTACTTACGCCTTCTTAACGAATTGTGATTTTAACTTCATAGCTCCGAAACCGTCGATTTTGCAATCAATATCGTGATCGCCATCAACTAGACGGATACTCTTTACTTTCGTACCGATCTTCACAACTGAAGAAGTTCCTTTTACTTTTAAATCTTTAATGACAGTAACAGCATCGCCGTCTTGAAGAACGTTTCCGTTCGCATCTTTTACAACTTTTGCACCATCATTATTTTCAGCTTCTGCTTCTTGGCCCCACTCATGAGCACATTCTGGACATACGAAAAGAACGCCATCCTCATACGTATATTCTGAATTACATTTTGGACAATTTGGTAAAGTAGCCATAAATTCATTTCCTCCGTTCATTATTTATACGTAAAAATCAAAATTGATGTTTACATCTCGATAAATAAAATTTGTATAGCATTTCTATATAGTGCCATAGTCTCACGTTATTGACAACCCTACCTCAAATTCTCATTTTTTATTGTATTTTACAAAATTTCAATTCGTATGGTGTTTCCAAGTAAAAAAGAAGAACCTTCACAAGATTCTCCTTTTCAAAATGAATGAGTTCTAACTAGAATACCCAACCATTTTCCTCAATGTGAAATTGATACTCTTCTAGCTCATCTTCACTTAACTTCTTATTATTCTCATATACTTCTTGCCATTCAAAATAGTCTTCACTAAAATAAACAGCAAATTTAATTTTCACGTTTTTCTTCTCTGTATAATCATAACCAGTAAATTCTACTACATCATAATCTTGTTCTTTCTTCACAAACTTCCAAGTTGGATTATCCGTCATAATCTCTAAAGTCACACCTTCACTACTTGAACGAACGACATTTTTAATATTCGGCTCAGTTGGTAAAAGGGAAAATCCAAACATAGCTCCACCAAATACTATCATCACTATAACCTGTAAACCAACCATACCAGCAAAACTAGCGCCACCCTTTGATTGTAAGTAATACGCCTTCTCATGATCTGGCATATCTTCTCCCTTATGTAATACACGAACAGCATGCTTATAATATAAACGGTTTCCTTGCCATCCAGTAAATATCATCGTTCCTAACTGAAGAACTAAACTAGATGTTAAATAAATCCCATCTGGAATATCTATAAAAGGAGTTACAACGATACTAGGTACCGCCAATAACGTAAGTATAATAAACAACTTATACATTTTACGATAAGCTAACCAAAAAGGTGGGAAGAAAAAGGCTACCCAATTCCACGTATTTCCTTGCGCTGGATTTTCTACTTTGCCCCACTTAAAGTCATAATACGCCGTATTCTTTTGAACGACTGTATGTAACTGTTGCGGAGAAATTGTTTCTTGTAAAACAGTGTCCTTCACGTACATCATCCTTTTCTTCTTTCTACATACATGTATTTTATAGAAAGAAAAAGAAGGAATCTAACAAAAAGTACATATATTTCATAAAAATGAACAGAAATCGAATATATTCCTACAATTTACCGTTTATTATTCCATTTTACTTTTAAATATATTAGAATACTTATGAATGATACGTTTAATACACTAAGTTAATTATTTTATATATTCACTAAAAAGGATGCATCAAAATCATTTTATACATCTTTTTTAGTGAATATATACTACTATTTTAAAACAAACATCTCGATTTAAGAGAACTCACAAATTAGCTTTCTACTATTTCAAACATATTTCCACTTACGCAACTAATGAATAATGCATTATTAACTTCCTCAATTGATACAATAAAATCTATTGCTACAACATTTTTAGGCAGTTTAATTATATCTTTTACCTCGCCACATGCAGCATCAAGTATTATCAATTCTAAATTTGAAGTTGCAATATAAATTTCTCGATCTTTATATAACAGAACCTCTGTAATATCATGTAGAGTCGTATTGTTCCAAATCACTTTACCTGTTTGAATATGAATACCACAAATTCTTCCTTCTCCTAAGGACAATACCATCATCTCTCCGATAAGAAATGGAGGCAATTCAATTTCAAAAGGCATATTTACTTCATATAACTTTTGAGCGCTCTTATGGTCATAACATTGTATTTGTTTACTTACCTCTTCATAATCATACTCAGTTCTTGTTAATAATATTTTTGATCCCTGTGATGCAATGTAAGAGTACTGTACCTCATCAAAGGCTTTTTCAAAAATTAAGTTACAACCTTCTTTTCCATATTCCCACTTTTGTAATGAATCTATTGCTACACATATAAAATGTTCATTAGTTAAAGTAACTGGTTCATTTGGATTACAATCTTCCATCATTTGTTTCCATCGTGTAGAAGCATCTAATAATTGAATGGCAATTGCAACGTTACTATATGCATCAACTTCCGCATCTTCATCCAAAGGATTCCCTGCTAACACATAGTAATCTGAGCCAAAATGGCATTGCAACTTCTCTCCTCCAACTCGGACATTCTTTTCCCATACTTTCACTCCACTTTCAAGCTCTAATAAAACATTGTAGCCTTCCTGTGTCATAACTAATAAACGTGGTAATTCTTCCTTCGTAGTTTTTACAACTTGTATAATATGCCCTTCTATTTCTAAATTCCATAGAAACTCCCCAGAACTTGATGAAATAGCGTACAATTTCGCAATATTTTCTCCAAATCTATTCGCATGCCAAATAATTGTGACATCATTCACAGTTATGCAATTACAATCTTCTACTAGTGGAAGATGACACTTCCAAACCTCTTCTTTCGTTTCACTATCGAGTTTACGAATTTCGTGGCTGTTTTCCTCCACATAAAAGATACTCTTCTCATTATGAGATAGTACCGGAGTAAATATCGGTTCAACCTCTACCCCCTTTAAATAATTCCAGTTTAATTCATACTTACCACTTGTAGAATGATATGTTCGGTACATAATTGCGTTATTTCTATTTACAAGTTCAGAAAGAAATGGCTCAATTTCTAAAATTCTATGATACGCATCTTTTATTCGGAAAGAATCAACTCCACTTATGTAAATCTGCTCTATCTCCTTTTTAAGAAACGAAAAGATTACTCGTAAAAATTGCTCGCTATCAACACTAGCTAACTTTTTTCCTCTCTGATTAATAATGAGAAAGTTCCCATCCTTCTTCTTAAACTCTACCTTTTTTTCATATCTATCTAAAAAAATCACAGCACCATCATCTTTAAAACATTCACCCCATGCGTCAAACAACTGACAAATCGGGTCGATTATGTCTGTTTTTTCTTGCAACACAATTCTATCATCTATACTAATTACTATTTCTCCGGCATTTTCTGTCGGCAGTTTATTTAGTTCGATTTGAAACTTTTTCATTATTTCCTCCCTCTATTGCTCGTTATTCAAACTAACTATAATATATGACATAAGATTCTTAAAACTATTATTTGAGGTGACCCAATATGAAGACTACAATTTGGACAGAAGATGATTATTTAAAACTAGCACCCATTAACGACGAACTAATCAAAAAAGCAGAAGAAGTACTGAACGTAAAGCTTCCGGAATCATACATAAACCTTCTAAAAGAACAAAATGGAGGAACACTGCGCCTTGATGCTCACCCTACTTCAGAGCCGAATTCTTGGGCAGACGATCACGTTAATGTTTCTGGCTTATATGGCATTTCTTTTGATGAAAATGAATCTAGTATTTTAGAGAGTCATTATTTAATTCAAGAATGGGAAATGCCTGAGAATCTCGTACTTTTATCTGGGGACGGACATACATGGATTGCATTAGACTATCGAAATGTAGCTGAAAATCCTCCAGTTATATTTATTGATAATGAAGTTGAGCAAATAATTGAATTAGCACCTAACTTTGAAAGTTTCTTACAAAACTTAACTACATATGAATATAACGAAGAGTAAACCTTATTCTAAAGCGGTACAAAATTCCATTGCAAATTTACATGCTGCTTTAAAACTGCTTGGATTTAAGAAAAAAAGACATACATTTTGCAAAGCTGAAAACGGATTTTATAAACTCATTAACATACAAAAAAGTCAATTTGGAGATGACTTCTATATACATATAGGAGTTCATCCTATCGGTCTCCCGCAGCTTATCACGGACCAATTACTAATTAAAGAAAACATCTCAATATTCGATTGCATTCTGCGAACGAGAATAGAGCCTATACATATGAAACAGAACCAGTTATTGCATAATGTTTCACATGAAACTATCGACATTCCGAATTATCTTTCTACTATTTTCGACTGGTTTCAAGTGTGGGCATCTTATGAGAATTTAGTAAAAATAAATATACATTCCGTTACTCCAGTACTAGCCGTCGTTCCAATATTACAGGAAAAAGCGTTTTTGCTTCTTACTTGTTTCTCTTTCTACAATTTAAAACAGTACGAGCAAGCTAATCACTACTTACAGCAATATTTGCAATGTGCTGTACATCTGAATACCGAGGAAAAAGAGCCCGTATTCTTTCACGAAGTTGACATGTATATGAAAAAACTAGTAGAAAACGCAATGTAACTTCACATTGTGCTTTCTGCTAGTGCTTTATCACACTTTTATATCCTTCTCCTACAACTCCCAAGTAATATTCATCTCTTTAAAAGATACTTTACTAACTTCTAACCCTTCACTATCATCCGTTCCAATCATTGCTACCTCATCTTTAGACAATATAATTTCCTCATTTTTACTTTGGATTTTTCTCTCATACACGATTTGTAAAAGCTCTATTTGTTCCTCTGTTAGCTCATACTCTTCTTCCAATCTTTCCATCGCTGATTCCTTATCAAGTAATGGCGTTTCTAATAAGAATCCGCCGTGCTCTTCCATCTCTTCAAATGAATCAATTGAATACGCACCGCTATCCTCAATCCAAAATGCAGTTGTAATAAAAGGAACTGTTTCACCTTCTACTTCTTCTAATACGTATTGAAGAGCTTCTTCTTTCGCAATATCTATCACTTCCGAAGGTGCTCCTTCAAAATAATTTGCCACATCAATCCACTCATCCATTCTCTCACTATTCACATCTTGAAGACATACGATCGTATAATCCGGATGAAACGTAATTGTCCCTCTTCCGCCTTGACTATCTTGCATACTATAGTTACATCCATCCCATGAACTTTCATGTAAAAAGTCCGGAGCATGCGCTACATTAATAGCATGAGCAATCGAATTTAAAACGCACCCTTTCCATAACTGTTCTCTATCTATATGTAATTTATATTTACTCATCGTCTTCCTCCACACACATATTTTTTCTATTATCTTTCCTCTACATAATACTTGTAAAGCCTTTCCCACCTACTACATAATACGAAAGACGCCCTTTCAAAAAGGCGTCTTTTTTACAGTTGAAAATTTACTAATAAATAAAATGAATTGTTTAATACATGAATTCCAATTGGAACGAGTAAATTGTTTGTTTTCTTATAGGTGTAGGCTAAACTTATGCCTATACCAAAAATATATAAAATACTCCCTACTGTAAGGGGATGCCCTAAAGTAAATATGAAAGCACTTATAACGGCACTACTAAGTGTAGAGAAGCGCTGAGATAATTTCATAAAAAACATACCTCGGAATACAAGCTCTTCCCAAATCGGCGCAAAAATCGTGAGTACAACTACATATAAAATGATTTCATTTTTAGTAGGCTCTATTACTATATTAGATTCCCCCACACGAAGCCCATGTGGTAAAACTAAATTTAATACTGCAAGATATATAAGCAGTACGATCATTGTCATTATTATTGTTACATAATGTTTTGAGTTATTGAATTGTATTGATTTTAGTAAATGCACACAGTAATTTCTTGCCGGTGCATACATTACAATAATCATACAAAACGTGAAGGGTGAAATGAGATGATTTACATACCACGGATATAATGAGAATTCATATAAAAAGTTCAAATAACCAATTCCGTACATTACCCCAAAAATAATTACGATCATACCGATTACTTCTAGCATACTCATTTGTACATTCTTTTCTTCATATGTAACTAATTCCGTGTCCACTATATCCCCTCCAGTATAATTAAACCTTTTAAACCATTATATACCAAATTAAACGTAAAAAAAGACAATACACTCAACTGTATTGTCCATTTTCTTCCCTACCATTTCTCTCTACACGTCTCAATTAAGTGCAGCAAATACCTCTTCGTCATATCTGCCCTTCTCCACCTTGAGAGCATTCTCTTTTCTTTTGGATTTTGCCGTATTCTCGCTACTTCTTTTAATAAAAGCTCCCACTCTTCCGCTGAATGTTCTAATAAGTATTGCAATCCTCTATCTTTTGAAACGATTGTTTTATGATCTAGTGTATATAAAATACGCCCCATCGTAACGACCGCTGATTCTACCCATTCTTCTATAAAGAATAAATATGGCTGCTTCGCCTTCCCACTCCAGTACTGTTCTACGTTGTATTTCATCGTATTTACTACATCATCCCACCTTATTTGGAACGAAAGGTCTTCTTTCGCTTTCCCGATCACTGTAATACCTTGATTTTTCAAAGTCCACCATGTGACTGCATTAATATCCCAATGTCCTATATTCGCCTTACCATCCGCACAATACACGTACTCATTCATTTCATCATTGTATTTCCCTAAGTCAGCAAGCGGAATATACATACCATCCATTCTTTTCCCTAACGTACTACCACTAAGTTTCTTATGCAGTTCTACCAGTTGCTGTTTTTCAGCTTCATTCACGGGATCACTTATTACCGTGACAAAATCAACATCACTCGTTTCTGCATGAAATGCACCGAGTGCGATGGATCCGTAAATATATACGCCAACTATTTTTTCATCTAAAAAAATTTCTTTTAACCCTACTATGTACTGCTCCATCAACTGCTCTACTTCTTTCGGTAACGCATGCTTTACTACATTCTCCACATCTATCCCTCCAATAAAAAAAGCCTTTGCAAATTCGCAAAGACTTCCTGCTTTATAAATATTTCTCGATTTCTTCGTAAACATCCTTCAAACGAGGATTTCCTTCTCCAACAATTTCTCCATTTACAAGAACGACTGGATAAAATAAATCTTCCTCCACTACGCGCTCTGCGAATGCTTTTTTATTTTCATCTTCTTGTTCTTCTTGAAAATCAATATACTCGAAATTAAATTTATTTTCTTGTCCTTCATATTTACGACCAATCGCCGCTTGTAACCACTCAAACGTTTCTGTTGAAGATGGCATTCCAACGCAGCTCGCACAAATTGCTTTCGTCCCATACACTTGCACATTAACCATTTCTTCTCCCCCACTTCTTGTTCTAACAGTATATTCAGATGCCTTAGCACATAAGCACATCATTTTACAAACTTATTCCATACCCCTATACTGAAAAAACACGTTGTAAACATGATAAAAAATTTCGGCAATAAAACAAGAACAGAAAAAATAGATTTTCCCCTCTATCTTGATTATAATAAAACTGATGAAAGGAGTCGATAAAAATGGAAAACCCACATATGCAAGAACAAGTACTAGAAGTATTAGATAAATTACGTCCATTCTTACTTCGCGATGGCGGAGACGTTGAGTTAGTAGACATTGAAGAAGGTATCGTAAAATTACGCCTTATGGGTGCATGCGGAAGCTGCCCAAGTTCTACAATCACACTAAAAGCTGGTATCGAGCGCGCGTTACTTGAAGAAGTACCAGGCGTTATCGAAGTAGAACAAGTATTTTAATTAAAAGCGGAAGCGGCTCGTTCAGAACAGGAGGTCATTGGAGCTCCTGACGAAGAGGCGCTTTTTGCCTCACAGGAAGGCGCGAAATGGCCGACTGTTCTAGCCGCTGGAGCTGGATATTATCTAGTGGCTCGTTCAGAATCACTTCCTAGAAAGAGACCCATTTGGGTCTCTTTTTTTATTCAAATCACATTTATCCGTTAACATCATAAAACAAAATTGGAAATCCTTCTCAAAAAATGCGATAATTAATACTATATAGTGGATCGTTCACACATATAAAGTAAAAAACATAGGGGGACGACACATGCCAAAAATGGGGAACACGTTTTTAACAATTCAAGAACTAGAAAAGAAAAAAGAGTATTTATTAGACCTTTCATCCGTTATACCGACATGGAATGCGAGCTATCAATTTTTATTTAAAGAAATCCAGCAAGAATTATTGAGTAAAGTAAATGAAAAAATCGAAAAACATCAATTC
Organism: Bacillus sp. FF-1; assembly: GCF_028548245.1. NCBI lineage: Bacteria > Bacillati > Bacillota > Bacilli > Caryophanales > Bacillaceae > Bacillus > Bacillus sp. FF-1. The sequence continues at coordinate 156,374 of NZ_JAQQGG010000009.1, read as the reverse complement.
ATTTTAAATATATGTGCAGATCAACAGGTAGGGGCATAATGTATTACATACAATTGTGGTATATAAAAAAGAGACCTCAATCGGTCTCTTTTTTATATTTTTAAGACAGCCAATCTAATTTTCTAATCCCAAGCTTATCAACTGGTAAACGGAGTGAGCCATAAAAATGCCTCATAAATTGCTCTGAGCGGTTCACATCGTGTAAAATGGCTTCTAAGCGATCTCTATATATGCTTTTTTGTTCTTCGTTTCCAGTTTGGTAATATCGTTCAACTGTTTCAAAATAGTGAAGTGGGAATAAGAGCCTTGCAAATAATAAGCGCCAGCCAAATGAGGATAGCGAATAATTCCGTTCATAATCTGTAACAAATTGAACGATTGTTTGATCCCAGTCTTTCTTTTTTTCAATCATCATATAGCGAATCCATTCTGCTATATCTCGAGTTGGGTGATCATACACCCAATCAAAAGGGAGTTTGAGACGCTTCGTTTGATGCCATAATAAAGGTGTGAATCGTTCTTGGCAAATTGTCGCTGCATCAGTTAGTTGCGGCGTATCATCCATTTCTGTATCAACAACATATTGAATGGCATTTTCTGCAACCCCTAAGTAATACGGGAAGGATTCAATAAACAATTGATCGAATACGTCTGTAGGGTGGTTCATCACTTGTGATTGCCAAAACTTTTCTAACTGATCGAGTCTCTTTTCCCATAACGCTTTCCATTCACCAATGCGGCTTAATTGCTCAATTTCTTCTGGAAAGAATGCACCTCGTTTATGGAATATAGAAAGCTCACTTCCTAATGACGTAGCATGTCGTTCTAACGCGCGCATACCTTTTAATAAGCAGTAATTTTGTTCTTCTATCTCACTTACATAGTAGCCGTGTATAGTCGGAACGAAAGTCGCTACAGTTATATCCCCTTGCTGGTTCATATAGTCACTGAGCTTTTTCATCTCTACAAGTACTTCTTCCTCCATTTCTCCAATTGGAACAAGTACATAAATTTTGTTGCGAATCCAAAAGCTTTTATAGGGGCCAAGGGGGATTAATTCTTTAACATGCATGTGATAATGCTCATAAATATGATGAATCATCGCAGTCGCCACCTATGGTTTTTCTTTATATATATGAGCTTGTGCTCGCCTTTCATTCCTATGCACATGATAAAGCAACGAAACGTATACAAATACTAAAAAGAAAAAAAGGTGATAAACATGAAAGAATCAAATCAACTACAAGAAAGAGCATTACAACTATTACAAGAACGCGGTGTAACAATTGACGATATTGCTGAGCTTGTTCATTTTCTTCAAAAAAAATATCATCCAAATTTAGAGATGTCAGAATGCCGTTATAACGTTGAGCGTGTATTATCAAAACGTGAAGTACAAAACGCACTGATTACAGGTATCGAACTCGATGTTCTCGCTGAAAAAGGAATGTTAAGTGAGCCGTTACAAGATATCGTAAAACGTGATGAAGGCTTATACGGAATTGATGAAGTGATCGCACTTTCTATCGTTAATGTGTACGGCTCTATCGGTTTCACAAACTTTGGATATATCGATAAATTAAAACCTGGTATTTTAGAATACTTAAATGATAAATCAACTGGAAAGGTGCATACATTCCTTGATGATATCGTTGGCGGAATTGCTGCCGCTGCTTCAAGCCGTTTAGCGCACAGAGCTGAGCATTCGGAGTGAAATACGAAAGACCGTCAGTGTCATACTGACGGTCTTTCGTATTCCATGAGCATAAATTCTCTTCCTCGGCTTACAAAAATAGGGCCTTGTTGAAAACCTATATGTTTATAAAGCGTAATCGCTCTTGTATTAAATGTCGCTACGCTAAGTCGAAACGTTTTCGGCTTACATTCTTTAACAGCAAACGCTATCCCAGCTTGAAAAAACATTTTCCCTAGCCCTTTCCCTGTTAACTCCGGCTTCATGCCAAGTCCGATATCCATTACATCTTCTCCACCATATAAATGAGCATCTCTTCCCCCTGGCACTTGTGCATTTTCCCCAAAACAAAAATAGCCGATAAACTCTCCCTTATCGTCACAACAACCATAATACGTCCCATCTAATAATTCTTCTATTACTTCTTCCTCGCCTGAAAAGCTATATAAATTATAGGGTTCTTCGTACGTCCACGTATTTATCTCATTTGCTTCTTCTACCGTTAACTTATGTATATCCATCCTTCTCTCCCCTTATCAAATACTTTATATATACTCATTCATTTTTCGCGCCTCATTTCCCTTCAATTGAAATATGCACAATTGCATACGCACACCCGTGGAAGAAATGGTACAATTTATTCGAATCGCTGTTGCTACACTTCTTGATCAAAGAAAAGGCGTTAAAACGGATATTAGCGCCTTATCAAACTCAAACAATTGGCACATTTTGTCATCTTGAAAGACACTCGAAAGAGTGTCTTTTTTTCTATACCTTACAAGGACTTACTCATTTCAAAGCATAAACACATAAAATAATATAACTCTTTACACGCATGAATCCCTTTCTAAACGTTGCGAAGTAGACTTAAAATAAAAAAGCACTCTTGGCTAGAGTGCTTTTTACTTTCAAACAAGGAGGTTACATAATATGGATAGTACTCTCGTATTTAACTTCGGCATTGGTATTATCATCATTTTATTTGTTTTCTTTGTTCTTTGTATGAGCGGGGTGTAGAAAGACGATTTGAGGCGTCTTTTTATACATATGTATTACTTGACTTTCGTAAAAGAAGTAACAATAATGGTTACAGAGAAACCATTCACATATCCACAAATAGGAGGAAGAACAATGAAACATGTAATCGTTTATGCACACCCAAATACAGAAAGCTTCAACCATGCGATTTTAGAAACGGTAAAAAGTGAATTAGAAGAAAAAGGTCATGAAGTACGGGTTCGCGATCTATATGAATTAAACTTCAATCCAGTATTAGGCGCTTCCGATTTCATCTCATTTTCTCAAGGAAACACACCAGCAGATATTAAAGAAGAGCAAGAGCATATCTCTTGGGCTGATAGCATTACGTTTATTTATCCAGTTTGGTGGGCGGGACTTCCTGCTATTTTAAAAGGATACGTTGACCGTGTATTTAGCCACGGCTTCGCTTATGCTTACGGTGAAAATGGCATCGAGAAGTTATTAAGCGGTAAAAAAGGATTATTATTATCTACAATGGGAAATACGAAAGAGGCATACACAGCAGGCGGTATGTTTGACGCAATGAAAAAAACAGCTGATGTTGGTATTTTTGAATTTACAGGCATTGAAACAATTGAGCATACATTCTATACAAGTGTCCCTTCTGTGGATGATAGTGTGCGTAAACAATATCTTGAAGAGGTTAAAGATGTTGTGAATCGTGCATTTTAATAAAAAAACTCCGGCTTTAACAACCGGAGTTTTTTATTTCATCATTAATTTCGGAATATATCTTTGAAGAATGCTTTCTAATTCATTCATATCTTCCTGTCTAATAAGTAAATTCACATTGTCATTCATTTTTTCTCGACCGCGATATAAAAATATATTTTCTTTTGGATTTTCCCATGTTGATGTTTTATAGCCTTTTAATTCTTCGTATGAATAAAAGTTTAATCCGTCTACTACACCTTTTTCATATATTTGTACACTTTTAATAAGATGGATGGCTATTAAAGTCATAAAACAACTTGCTACAGCATGAATACCTAGCTGAATGAGAAACTGTTCAACTGTATGAATATCGCCACTTACGTACCGAGCATATATATACATACATTGTCCAATGAAATATGCTGGTCCAAGTAATACAATCCAACGTCTTTTCACCCGAGGGTACATTGCAATCAGTTTTCCTGCGCTTTTTTTCATTTCATTTATTTTATATATTTTCCATAGAACAAAAAACAAAACACACAATGTAAAAACAAATATAATACATGACATCCAGTACATTCTTATTCTCCCCCTTACATCATTACATTTAAATTTTACATTTTATATACTTATAGTACATATGCAATTATGCATAAAAAAACAGGTAACCTCTTTCGGTTACCTGCGTTTCCTTACATCTTCTCAATCCACTCCGTCAAGTTATGCACAACTTGCGTCGGTTGTACTTCATATTCTGTTAACTTCTCCACAGTTGTGACTCCAGTGTGGACAAGAAGCGTATGCATACCAGCATTTATTCCTGCTAAAATATCTGTATCGTAGTTATCCCCAACCATTAATGCTTCATTCTTTTCTATGCCAAGCACTTTCAAAGCTTGTTCCATAATGATTGATTCTGGTTTTCCGATAAAGATTGGATCCACACCTGTTGATACTGCTACAACTGATGTTAATGAACCGTTACCTGGTAATAACCCGCGCTCAGTCGGAATGGCAATGTCTCCATTTGTAGAAATAAATGTTGCGCCGTTACGCACAGCAAGACAAGCTTTTGCTAATTTTTCATATGTGATGTCACGATCTAAACCAACAACAACGAAATCAGGATTTTCATCCACAAGTTCAAATCCTTTTTCCACAAGCGCATCATGTAAGCCTTCTTCACCAATCATATATACAGTTGCGTCTTGTTTACGTTCGTAAATGAAGTTTGCTGTTGCCATACTCGTTGTGAAAACTTGCTCTGCTTTCGCTGGAATATCGAAACGAACAAGTTTTTCTGCCACTTGTTCTGGTTTACGAGTTGAGTTATTCGTAACGAATAAATATGGAATGCCGCGCTCTCCTAATGCTTTTACGAAGTCGCTTGCTTCTTCAATTTGTTCTTCTCCGCGATACATTGTACCGTCTAAGTCAATTAAGTAACCTTTATACATCGATTATGTCTCTCCTTCTATGCTAACGTTCTCACCTTATCATACCACTCTTATATTACCCGCTTTTCCAAAAGAAAAAAACGCTTTACCTTAAAGCGCCCCATAACGTTCATTTTTTCTCTTTTATTTGGTAAGAACAACTACAATCGCCCTCGCACATATTTGCTAGCGTCTTTACTTCTGCTCCTGCAAATAAACGATTATACATCTCTTTTTCATCTTCACATACTTGCGGGAATCTCTCAGCGATTTCCTTTAACGGACAGTTTTGTTTTTCAATTATGAAAGAGTTCTCTCCATCTCTCTTAATTTGAACCATATAACCATTTTTCTCTTGCATAGCTGCTATCTCTTGCACTTTATATGCTAAATTCTTTTGGTTACTCACACGCTTTTGTAACTGTTCTTCCATACGCTTCGTTCTTTCTTTTAAAACGTAACGAAGTATTTTTTCATCGCCCATTCGCGCTAAATCTTCTAGCATATCAATTGCAAATTGCTTATACTCTTTCGGGAATGTATCTTCTCCCTTTTCGCTTAATCCATACAAATAAGTTGGTCTTCCGACATGTTGCCTTACCATCTTGGAATAGATGAAACCATCCTTCTCAAGATTACTTAAATGTCTTCGAATCGCCATTTCTGTAATCTCTAAAACTTCAGCTAGTTCCGCTACCGTGTGCTCTCCCTTTACTTTCAACAACTGCACAATTTCATCTTTCGTCGTACGTGCTTCCCCCATGCTTCACCCTTCTCCCTCACATACAATATAAGACCCCCAAAAGGCATTCTTTGGGGATCTTATAAGCATAATTATTCTGGTACAAATGCAGATACAGGCCCTAATTCCTTCTCTAAATAACTGCGAATATTTGCTGGGTATTTTTCTACCACTGCAATATGTTTTTGAATCGTCTTATATAATTCATCATGATTCATTTGAATATAATCTTGCGTAAGCATTTTTCGAAGAAGGATAATTTCTTTCATTCCTTGTCCATCTTCTGCACTTATCACTCGCTCGTCCATTAAAATATCAATAATATCTTCATAGCTTCCTGGGTCGCGCATAATAAATCCATCGATCATCGCATTTCCTACATCTAATACACAATCAATAATTAAATGAGCTATGCGTTCTAATGCGTAAAATTCAAACTCGGTTTCATATATCTTTTTCTCTTGAAATGTACTTGTTGCTCGTTCTAAACATACTAGCATTTGTTCTATTTTCTTTCTGTCTACAAAATACATGAATGTCACCTACCTGGAAATTAAAGCATTTACATTTTAATTGTAACGCTTTCTTCTGAAAAAATCGACAATTTTTCGAATTCACCTTTTCCCCGTAATTTGTTATAGTTATATTTGTATGATTTTTGAAATTGGAGGAATGGAATCTTGGAACGTGAACTCGCACTAGAAATTGTCCGTGTAACAGAAGCAGCAGCATTAGCATCCGCACAGTGGATGGGCCGCGGAAAGAAAAATGAAGCAGATGATGCAGCAACTACAGCAATGCGTGATATGTTCGATTCAGTAAACATGGCAGGTACAGTTGTAATTGGTGAAGGAGAACTTGATGAAGCACCGATGTTATATATTGGTGAAGAACTAGGAACAGGTAACGGTCCAGAAGTAGATATCGCCGTTGACCCATTAGAAGGTACAAACATCGTTGCAAAAGGTCTTGCAAATGCAATGGCAGTTATCGCAATCGCAGATAAAGGAAACCTTCTTCATGCTCCTGATATGTACATGGAAAAAATCGCGGTTGGTCCAAAAGCAGCTGGTAAAATTAGCTTAGATGATCCAATTGAAAAAACAATTGAAATTGTAGCGGAAGCTAACAATAAAAAGATTCGCGATCTAACAGTTATCGTTCAAGAACGTGAACGTCATCAAGATATTATCGATCGTGTTCGCGCAAAAGGTGCACGCGTAAAATTATTTGGTGACGGTGATGTTGGTGCGTCAATCGCAACAGCACTACCTGGAACTGGTATCGACTTATTCGTAGGTATTGGCGGAGCTCCAGAAGGCGTTATTTCTGCAGCAGCATTAAAATGCCTTGAAGGTGAAATGCAAGCTCGCTTAGTTCCAATGAACGAAGAAGAAGAAGCTCGTTGTCGTGAAATGGGATTAGAAGACCCTCGTCAACTTCTAATGCTAGAAGACTTAGTGTCTGGTGATGATGCAATCTTCTCAGCAACTGGTGTATCTGCTGGTGAGTTATTAGACGGCGTGAAATTCCTAGGCGGAGATTTAGCTGAAACATACTCTATCGTAATGCGTTACAAAACAAGAACGGTACGATTCATTAAAACGCATCACCATTTAGATCATAAGCCACACTTAAACTTAGATATTTAATAAAAGGAGCCATGTGTATGGAAGAACGTTTCTTTCTGTACGACGATACTGTCGCTACAAAAACTCGTTTCGTTAGCTTTATGGGAGAAAATGAGCGTCATGATTTAGCGCTACTATACTCCGATCGTCATTACGGTAAAACAATTGTCCTTGATATGCAGCGTAATAAATTTGCAATCATCGGCGCCGACGATTTAAACGAACCAGGCTACTTAGAGCACGCATTTTCTATGACTGAAGAAATTGCAGAAGAACTACGCTCATTTTTATTTGAACTTATATAATTTATCTTAGGCACCAGCTTTTTAGCTGGTGTTTTTTCACTTTAATTATTTTGAATTTTCAATTATCCGTGTTATAATGAAAAATAAATCTATTTGGATAGAAAGGACGTTATCTACGTATGCCAACATTTACTTTGTAATGGACCAGCAATTGGATAGCATTACTCTCAAAAAAGCACCGTGCTTTTTCAAGGGAGTAGTCTGCCCATTCCCATTACAAAGGAGCGTAACTCATCTGTAGTATGATGTTTACGGAGGTTCCTAAGGGAACCTCCTTTTATTTTTGTCTTTTCCTCATGTCTTCATACTACAAGACATCCAAATAGCTGTATTACGTTCCTTTACCACTACTATAAGAGGTGAAGGAAAATGCAGAAAGTACAACTTTCTTGGAGCTTATATGAAAATGAACAAGGTACAATTGAAAAATATTGTAAAAATTGCAGACGCACTACCCTATTTACCGACACAAATATTCGTAGGCATAACGCCAACGGAAAAAATATATATCGTTTTGCTATTTATAAATGCCCGAAAGATCATACGTGGAATCAAAAACTTCGTATTTATAAATCATTTACTGATCATGTGGAAACAGTCGATATGCCTCAGCAAGATCAAACGGAAACAACTACTACCATTTCCATTACACAGCATAAAGAAAGTGGCATAGCCGAAATCACAATTGTATTAGACCTCGTTTTCGGTTCCCACCGGATGGATAAAGCTTTATCCACATATATTTCCGACTGGAGCCGTACACGCATTGTGGATAAAATTAAAAACGGGGATATTCAATTGAACGGACAACAAATGAAACCAAATACAATACTTTCTGAAGGCGATCGTATCTCGATTTGTTTATAAATGAGAATATACAAAAAATCCTCTTACAATTGTAAGAGGATTTTTTTATTTCTTCACTTTTCGTAATACGAAGTGTGCACAACCAAAGTTACAGTACTCGTATAAATACTCCGATAACGTACTAATTTTCGTATCATATGTCGCACGCTGGTTACTATCATCAAAGAATCCGCGCAATCTAAGTTGCTCATAACCCCAGTCCCCAACGATGTAATCATATTTATTTAAAATTTCTGCATAGCGCTCTTTAAATGCTTCTTCACTAAAACCGTCACGAAAGTTTTTAATTACTTCGTACTGCACATTATTAATGCTCACCGTAGCATGAATCTCCTGCTTTTGCTCCATCATTAACTTCCTCTCTAAGCATTCTTCTTTTTATCGTATCACAAAGCATACCAACCAACAATTTCAAATACAAAAAATTGAAAATTAGTGCATGCTATGGAGAAGGAGGTGATACATCGTGAAAAAACAAATTATACTTTCTCTCCTCACTCTTTCCTTATTTGCAGGCTGCCAACCAACGAATAAAGCCGAAATGGAACGTGAAGAAGGAAGTCGTGTTCTTGTTTCCAATAAAAACGACATGTATCATACGGAAAATACAAATACACGATTAACGAGAGTCGGTTATTCATCTAAACAAAAGCATGAAGTATCTAATAAACAAGTAGGAGCCATTAACCGTGAGAAAGTTGCTGAAATGATTACAAGCATGACAGTCAAACTTCCTGACGTTACAAACGCTGCTACGCTCGTTACAGACGATGAAGTATTTGTTGTATACCGTGCAAACACAACGGATCCGAAACTCGTAGCGGATCAAGTATATAGAGCTGCTTTGTCCATCGTCCCTCGCTATTATAAAGCATATGTATCAACAGACCAAAAGTTGATTTCTCAAATTCAAGGGCTTCAATCTGGCGCATTAAATGATACAGAATATACGCAAAGCCTCGATATGTTAAAACGTGAAATGAGTAAAAATCCTCATTTGAACAATACAGGGGATCAGACTTTGAATGATATGATAAAAAAATAAAGAAGGTGGAGAAAACCTCCATCTTCTTTATTTTTTACTATTTCTTACGATTTGCGTAAACCTCCATCGCATCACACATAAACTGCGCTAAACCTTCGCCAAACTTATCGATATTTTTCGTAAAGCGCTCATCAGCGACGTACATTTGACCGAGTCCTTTAAAAGCATCTAATGAATATTCACCGAAGTTTTGCAAGTAATCGTACCATACTCCAATTGCTTCTTGTGCCTCTTTAGAATCTGGTTCTCCGTGTCTAAGCGCCGCTAAGTTTCTGTAAATCGTATTAAACTCTTCTTGGTTTTCTTTAGACATACCTTTCGCATATTCATTCGCTTTATCTACAGCTCTGTCTCCCCATCTTTCACGCGCTTCTTCTTCGTACGGATTATGGCTGAAATCGAAGCCTTCAAATTTCTCTTTGTTCGTCATTTCAATCTCTCCTTTTGTATGCTGAATTGTCTTATCAATCGTCGCAATCACTTTATCTAACCTAGCCCGCTTTTCAAGAAGCATTTTCTTATGAAGCTGCAATGCTTCTTCCCGGTCAAATGATGGACTCATGATAATTTCTTTAATTTTCTTCAAAGGGAAGCCTAATTCTTTAAAAAATAAAATTTGCTGCAGCGTCTCTAAATTTTCATTGGAATACAGACGATATCCAGACTCTGTCGTTTCATCTGGGGTTAACAACCCAATTTCATCGTAATGATGCAGTGTGCGCACACTAATTCCAACTAAATTAGCTACTTCTTTTACCTTCATTGCCATGTGTATCTCCCCCTTAATACATACGATAAAGTATGACGCAACGTTAGAGTCAATAAGTAAATTCATTTTCTTTATAAAATATTTCATGCATAATAGATATGTACATATATTAGAAAGCGGTGAAAATATGGTTTCAAATACTGTAATTGCCAGCATCATCTTTCAACTCATTGTCTCGATTCTGGTCCCAATTATTGTACTCGTTTATTTCCGTAAAAAATATAATATAAATTGGAAAGTAGTCGGTGTTGGTGTTCTTATCTTTATCGGATTTACCCAAATTCTCGAAACACCATTCCACCTATTTATGCGCGGTAATCCAGCAATCGCTCCAATTTTAGAAAATCCATTTGTCTTCGCACTTTATGGCGGACTAACTGCTGGTATTTTTGAAGAATTAGGACGCTTCGTTGCCTTCTTCTTCCTACTAAAAAAATATCAAGAATATAAAGATGGCTTTGCTTACGGAATCGGTCACGGCGGAATTGAATCCATTTTAGTTGGCGGATTCTCTGCATTCCAAGCACTTATATTTGCGAATTCAATTAACAACGGTAGCTTCGCCCAGATGGTCGAAAAAATGCCAGAACTAAGCCGCCTACAAGACATGTTAATTCAGCAACCTGCCTACTTATACTTCCTTGGCAGCTTAGAAAGAATTATGGCACTCGTGCTGCAAATCGCCTTTACAATGCTTGTTTTATACGCAGTAAAACAGAAGAAGTATATCTTCCTTGTGTACGCTATACTATTCCACGCACTTGTAGACTTCTTCGCGGCACTTTACCAAACGAAAACAATTAACATCTTTGTTGCAGAAGGAATCACCCTTCTCTTCACAATTGGCGCTATCATTCTTATTCGTAAAATGAAAGAGAAATTAATGAGTGTGCCAAAGTAAAAATAACCCGCCTGTTGGTGGGTTATTTTTTATAAAGATTATCATAGCGATGATAACTTTTACCGCTTTGCAGCTCCTTCTTTGTTTCTGCATCTATAACGATGTACTTGTGTAACTCTTCTACTTCATTTTGAGAAAAGGAAGCGAAAAAATAAACTTGGCGATCAGGGTGAATAAAAGAATCTTGAAGCACTACTTCACCCCGACAACCCGCGGCTGTTTTTTGTAAAAAGGAATATTCTTCGTCGGGTACTTCTTTAAATAAAATCTTTTTTCGAACACTATACGCTGCATTATTGTATTCTTTATACATTTTCTTATCTAACTGTTCGTAAAACACATCTTCGCTCACAAATGGCTTATTTCGATTACTTGGATAATCTAACTTTTGATTGGATTGTGCATATGTTGTGGACAGTTGTGAGAGAAAACAAATCACAAATACAATACATAGCATTTTTTTCATCATTGCACCTCGATTTTCTATTATCCACATTACTTTTCCACATGATCAGATCATTATGTCCTTTCCAATAAAAAGGAATATTTTCCACATTTGTCGAAGTATATAGCGTCAACTTGAAAGATGGGGATGAATTATGAAGAAAATCATTGTAATACGACATTGTTCAGCAACTGGCCAAGAACGTGATGCCGAATTAACGACCGATGGAAAAAAACAAGCAAACACCCTTGCTACATTCCTTTTAGAAAACCAACTACAAATAGACCATATTATTTCAAGCCCATTTGTGCGAGCTATCGATTCTATTCGGCCCTATGCACTCCAAGCTAATTTGTCTATCCAAGAAGATGAACGATTAGCTGAACGCATATTAAGCGACGTTTCAATGGACGATTGGATGCAAAAACTAGAATCTACTTTTACAAATATAGATATTGCCTTTTCAGGCGGAGAGTCAACAAAACAAGCAACGGACCGTGCTATATCACTTATCGAAGACGTTTTAAAATTAAACCATACTACAATATTACTCGTTACACATGGAAACTTACTTACTCTCATTTTAAAGCACTTTGATCATACGATCGGCTTTCATGAATGGAGAACTTTAACGAATCCTGATATGTATGAAATTACAATTGATGAACAATGTAGCCTAAAACGATTATGGAAAGCACCGTCCAAGTAATATCTCTTTCCAACACATTCAGTTGACGCCACGAGAAGAAACTGTACCAATAATAGAAAGGGGTATCACTCCATATGTACGAAGATGTACTTGCTTTACTACATAAAACAAATGTTTCTTATGAAAAATTCGAACACGAACCGGTACTCGATTATGAGACAGATCGGATTGTACGCGAGAGGCTTGGCTTACAAGGTACTCCAAGTAAAAGCTTATTTTTAAAATCAAAGGCTGGAGATTATTACGTATTTTTCACGTTAGAGGGCACAAGGCTTAACCGCGGAGAGATGAAAGAACTAACAGGAGAACGCTTATCTCTCTGTTCCGCTGATGAACTGCGAGACAAAACTGGTTGTACGCCAGGATGTGTAGCTCCTTTCGGGTATGCACACGATGTAACAATTATTGTGGATAACGCTATTTATACGTACGATAAAATTTTAATTACACCTGGTGTACCTGAATTTACAATTGAATTATCCACAGAAGAATTAAAAAAGATTTTATTAACATGCCCAAATACTGTTTTGGAGTACAAACAAAAAGAGAGCTAATCATTAGCTCCCTTTTTTCATTATTTTGCTTCTGCTGTGTTTTCTTTTGCAGAACGAACTTGCTCGTCCGCATGGTAAGAAGAACGCACAAGTGGGCCAGCTTCACAGTGGCTAAAGCCTTTGCTAAGTGCAATTTCTTTTAGCTCTGCAAATTCCGCTGGTGGGTAATATTTAAGAACTGGTAAATGCTTCTTAGATGGTTGTAGGTATTGTCCAAGAGTTAAAATATCCACATTGTTTGCACGTAAGTCATCCATTGCTTCAATTAAATCTTCTCTCGTTTCCCCTAAGCCCACCATAATGCTCGATTTAGTTGGAATATCAGGCTGCATTTCTTTTGCTCGACGTAAAAACTCTAATGAACGATCATATTTTGCTCTAGCGCGAACTCGGTCAGATAATCGACGTACTGTTTCAATGTTATGGTTTAAAATATCTGGTTTTGCATCCATTAACATTTTTAAGTTTTCTTCTACTCCACCCATATCAGATGGTAATACTTCGATTGACGTAAATGGATTTTTACGACGTACAGCGCGTACTGTTTCAGCAAAAACAGCTGCTCCACCATCTTTTAAATCATCACGTGCAACCGCTGTTATAACAACGTGCTTTAAGCCCATTTGTACTACAGAATCTGCTACGCGTTCTGGCTCTTGTAAATCAAGCTCAGTTGGTAATCCTGTTTTAACCGCACAAAAACGACAAGCACGTGTACAAACCGCACCTAAAATCATAAATGTTGCTGTTTTTCTTACAGCCCAGCATTCATGAATATTCGGACATTTTGCTTCCTCACAAACTGTATGAAGATTTTTAGAACGCATCATTTTCTTTAAGCCTGTATAGTTTTCATTCGTGTTTAACTTAATTTTCAACCATTCGGGCTTGCGCTTATATTCTGTTTGTTTTGTCATGGTTATCAACTCCGCACAATATGAAATAGTTTACCGTGTTCGCTTCTTTCAATGTAACATATCTATTCTAACGTATGAAAGCGATTTGCTCAAATGAAGATTCTAAGATTTTTTCCAATCGTTCCCTATAATGAAATACTCCGTATATCCCACACTAAAAAGAGTGATGATGTGAAAGGAGTCTATTTCATGCTTCGAAAAATTTCTCTTTTGCTTTCGATTTGCTTTCTTCTCCACCAAAACATCGCTTACGGTGAAGATAATCAGCAAAGCATATACGAAAAGCGCATGGCACTATATAAAGAAACCGAGCAATCTTCAGGCATTCCGTGGTATTACTTAGCTGCAATGGATCAATACGAAAGAAATATACGGAGCGTAAGAAAAGATATTCCGAAAAAACCAGATGCCATCATTTCCCTTTATTTCAAACCAGAAATATGGGCTGGACCTGTTAATGGTAACGACACTCTCCCCCACACAATTGCTCTATTTGGCGGGTTAGGTTTAGATGGTGACAAAGATGGATTTGCAAATGCAAATAACGACCGTGATCTTTTGCATACAGCAGCAACGATTTTAAAGAAACAAGGAACGTCAGAAGAACGTATTAAAATCATGCTCTGGGAATATTATAGACGTGCAAAAACAGTTGATTTAATTACCGAATACGCCCAAATTTATAAACATTACGGACGTATTAATTTAGAAGGAAATGCGTTCCCTCTTCCGATTCGCAGTGACCATAGCTACCGTAGTACTTTTGGCGCTGGAAGAAGTTTTGGGGGAAGAAGGGTTCATGAAGGAACCGATATATTCGCAGGCTATGGCGTACCAGTAAGATCCACTTGCTATGGCATTATTGAAACAAAAGGCTGGAACCGCCTTGGCGGATGGCGCATCGGTATTCGTGACCTTCATAACAATTATCATTATTACGCTCACTTAGGCGGGTTCTCAAAAGAGATACAGCTTGGACAAATTGTCGAACCCGGAAAAGTAATCGGATTTGTTGGTAGCACCGGTTACGGTCCTCCCGGCACAGCTGGAAAATTCCCGCCTCACCTACATTTCGGCATGTATAAAGACAATGGTTATACAGAATGGGCTTTCGACCCCTACATGCACTTAAGTCTTTGGGAGCGAAAAGAACGCGCAAATACAAAACGATAACCGTAGCACATTGCTACGGTTATTTTTTATTTATGGCTAACTATCCGTTTTCTTTTTATCAGGTACAACAACACTTCCGCTTCCGTAATAAGTAGGCACTTCCCCTTGAACGATGCGCGTCGCAATTGGAACATTTTGTTTCACTTTTATTTCTTTCGTATGAAATGGAATAATGACTTGCAACGTAACTTCCATCTCCATAATAATTTGAATCGCTGTCGTATTGATTCCGTGCGGCTCAATTTTTTGTTTAATATCCGTATTTACATGACCAATCGTCGTGAAATCAATTGGAATATCGGGTCCGATATTTCCAAGAAGCGCATTATTTGTTACACGACCAAACGGAACTGCCATCGTTGCCCCATTTTTTTCAGAAATACCTAGTCCCTTCAAATTCCCTTGTTCTACTTGCTGTAAATACTTTTCTATGTATGTGGTCGTTGACGTTACGATTTCATTTACTTGCTTCGTATTTAAATTAATTGTGGATACTTTCCCGTTTTTATCATTTTGTACTTTCATTAATGAATCGACATCGAATCCCTCATCAATTCTATCTTTTACCGCCTTCGTCATAACCGCTGTCGCCATTTTATGTGTCTCTACTTCTCCATATTTCATTAATGTCGGCTGAATGCTACTATTCACAATCCATAATCCTTGCACGAGTAATATGACAAAAAGAATAAACGACATAAGCAGTATGTGCCGAAAGGAAATAGGCCCCCTTCGAAACCGCGAATTTTTCGAACGAAATATACTCATAAAAAACCCTCCTTCTTATATCATTTCTATGCAAGAAGGAGGGACGATATATGCTTATCTCATTTTTAATAATGCTTCTTTTCCGATTGTGCCAGCCGTAATACCTAACGCTTCGGCTTCAATCGTTACTGATTCTAGCGGTGCTTCAAGAAGTTGTTCAATCGTTCTTACACCAACCGCGCGACCAGCAATAATACCACGATCCCCTAACTTCTCATTTAAAAGACCTACATCTAATGCACCGCACATAATATATCCTTTATCGCTCATTACAGCTAGCAAATTTGTCTTTGGAAGTTTGACGCTAACCGCAATAAACGTATAATTATCGATTATAATCGGCTCTACATTAACCATAGTTCACACTCCTCTCTTTCTTATCTGTATGACAAGAGAAAAATGAGTGTTACAAGTTAACTAGCCTATAGTTTGACAGAAGATGTATAAGTTATTAACATGTCTGCTAACACATCTCTAAGTAGTTCTGGCATATAATATTGTTTGTCAGAAAGTGTGGATAGCTCTGGGTATAAGTAGCCAAATGTAAACATATCAATCGTTCCTACCGTATATATACGTTCTAATTCCAGCGATTCCCCGTTAATTAATACATCTTCGAGTAAAATTTTATTCCCAGGAATCGTATCTGGAATGACTTCTACACCAGCGTAAATCATTTTCCCCATTACTTTCCCCCGAAATCCAAACCCTTTTACCTCAAGGTTCTCCATATTCGGCCGACGTGCTTTCAAGATCACTTCTCTTAACGTTTTCCCCGGCACTTTTAATAGGCATGGATTAATTGGATGTGGACAAATTCTGTGAATATCTCCGCGCGTCACAACGCCTTCTTCTAATCCTTCAAGAAGTACACCAGCGTTCACCATGCCAATCTCTGCATCGCACCAGTTTTTCAACGCATTTGCTAACATGTGCGAAAATGCTGTCTCATGAAACCAATCAACCGGTAATGATTCCTTTAAATGAACAACAGGTTCTTCCATAATATGTGTACTTTCTTCCTGCAGCGCTTCAATTGTGGATAATGGTTTGTTATAAGCACCTAAACGTTCAGTCTTAATTGCTCTACCATCCTTTTTCAACAGCTTCTTCGTCTCTTTATCCACAGTAAGCTGAACGTGCCCAACGTAACGTCCCCACTTTTCACAACAACAAAGTAACGTATGATTCATAAGAACACCACGCTCAAATAAATGATGCGTATGTGCCCCTAAAATAACATCTATATCATAATGCTCCGCCATATGCTCATCCATACTTTTTCCAAGGTGAGAAAGGACAACCGTTATATGAGCCTCATCTCTCACTTCTTCTAAAATAGACTCTAAATGCTCAATTGGATCTTCAATATGCCAATCTAACATTTGATAAAACTCTGGATACGCAACCGTTAATCCGATAAAAGCAATCGTAATCCCATCTGTCGTTGTATGTAATTTATAAGGCTTTGCCCACTCTGGACGTACCCCTTCTTTTTCAAATAAATTTGCGACAAGCACCTCAAATCCAGCATCATCATATAGACGATTCAAATGCTCCTTCGCTAACGTAATTCCTTCATTATTTCCGATCGTTACATAATCATATAACGCCTCATTTAAAAGCTTCGTATTGCCAAGCCCATTCGTCGCTTCCGAAATACTATGAAAACGATCCACATGATCGCCGATATCTACAGTTAAAACAGTCTCTCCCGCTTCCTGTCTTCGCTTTTTCTCTCCTTGTACAAAGCGAGAAATTTGCGGCCAATTTTCAAAATGACTATGTATATCGTTTGTATGATAAAGGTGGATGATTGTTTCTTTATTTATATTCAGAGAAAAAACCTCCTCTCAGTTCCTTACTGCCATTTACGCTATGCGCACGCAATAATCCTGTAAATACTTTTCGTCTTTTCTTGCTATTTTACATTGTACTCGCATTGTGAGAAAAAGCAAAAGATTGTCCTTTTTATATGAGAAACTTTACTTTTTCCAGTCTGGGGATTTGTTGGTAGAGCGGGGATTTGTCAGAAAGTTCAACAGGAGATTCGCAGGTCTTTTTTCAATTGGATTCACCAGTGGATTTGTCAGTATCTTTGCCTTACTTCCAGTCGGTCCCCTTTCATATAAAATGTTGCAGGGTATATGAAGAATTTCTTTTGTCGTAATTTGTTGATAAGTCGATATTCCTTGTCGAATCGTCGATATATTGAAATAATCGCCGATATATTCCGAGTTGTGATCGATATATTTGAAAAATCGCTGATATATTTAGTCAGAAACCCACCTGGGTATCTCGGCTAACCCCACCCCAAGCCCAACTCACACAATAAAAAAAGCGCCCTGCACAGCAAGGCGCTTCCTTTATATATTATCCAATAGAACCTTCCATCTCAAACTTGATTAGGCGGTTCATTTCAACTGCGTATTCCATTGGAAGTTCGCGAGTGAATGGCTCGATGAAGCCCATTACGATCATTTCTGTAGCTTCTTGCTCAGAAATACCGCGGCTCATTAGGTAGAATAATTGTTCTTCTGATACTTTTGATACTTTCGCTTCGTGCTCAAGTGAAACGTAATCGTTTTTGATTTCGTTGTAAGGAATTGTATCAGATGTAGATTGGTTATCCATGATTAACGTGTCACACTCGATGTTAGAGCGAGAGTTTTTCGCTTTTGGTCCGAAGTGTACGATACCACGGTAAGTTACTTTACCACCATGCTTCGCAATCGATTTAGAAACGATTGTTGAAGACGTGTTTGGTGCTAAGTGAATCATTTTCGCACCAGCATCTTGGTGTTGGCCTTTACCAGCAATCGCGATAGATAATGTTAAACCACGAGCGCCTTCGCCTTTTAAGATAACTGCTGGGTATTTCATCGTTAATTTAGATCCGATGTTACCGTCAATCCATTCCATCGTTGCGTTTTCTTCACAAACCGCACGTTTTGTAACTAGGTTGTATACGTTGTTCGCCCAGTTTTGGATTGTTGTATAACGGCAATATGCATCTTTCTTAATGATGATTTCTACTACCGCACTGTGAAGTGAGTTAGTCGTGTAAACAGGTGCTGTACAACCTTCTACGTAGTGTACGTGTGCGCCTTCGTCTACGATGATAAGCGTACGCTCGAATTGTCCCATATTTTCAGAGTTAATACGGAAATACGCTTGAAGTGGTGTATCAACTTTAACACCTTTTGGAACGTAGATGAATGATCCACCAGACCAAACTGCAGAGTTTAATGCTGCGAATTTGTTGTCTGTCGGTGGGATTACTTTTCCGAAATGCTCACGGAAAATATCTTCGTTCTCTTTTAATGCGCTATCTGTATCTTTGAAGACGATTCCTAGAGCTTCTAGGTCTTCTTTCATGTTGTGGTATACAACTTCAGATTCGTACTGTGCAGATACACCAGCTAAATACTTTTGCTCAGCTTCTGGAATACCTAATTTATCAAATGTAGCTTTAATTTCATCAGGTACTTCATCCCAAGACTTCTCAGATTTCTCAGATGGTTTTACGTAGTACGTAATTTCATCGAAATCTAAGTCGTTTAAGTCGCCGCCCCATTGTGGCATTGGCATTTCATAGAACTTATCCAGTGATTTTAAACGGAAGTCTAACATCCACTGTGGTTCTTCTTTCATACGTGAAATCTCTTCAACGATCTCTTTTGTTAAACCGCGTCCAGCACGGAAAATCGAAACGTCTTTGTCTTTGAAACCATATTTATAATCGCCGATATCTGGCAGTTGCTTCGCCATGTTGGTGTGTCCCTCCTTAGATAACCTCGTTTTTAGGAACCTTTAACATTACTTATCTTCGTTTAAGCCCTTTTCTAACGCTTTCCACGCTAATGTTGCACATTTAATACGTGCAGGGAACTTGCATACGCCTTGTAATGCTTCAATATCTCCTAAATCGATGCTGTCATCGTACTCTTTTCCTAGCATCATGTCAGAGAAAATTTTAGAAAGCTGAAGTGCCTCTTCAATTTTCTTACCTTTTACTGCTTGTGTCATCATTGAAGCTGAAGACATTGAGATAGAACATCCTTCTCCTTCAAACTTCGCTTCTTGCACAATACCTTCTTCTACTTTCATCGTAAGTTGAATACGGTCGCCGCAAGTTGGATTGTTCAAGTTAACTGTAACACTATCTTCTAACACGCCATGGTTACGAGGATTTTTGTAATGATCCATAATAACTTGACGATATAACGTATCTAAATTATTAAATGACATTTGTGAAATACTCCTTTGTCTTGATTAGCGATTCAACAAATGTATCAATTTCTTCTTTTGTATTATATAAATAGAAGCTTGCACGTGCTGTTGAAGAAGCTTTCAGCCACTTCATAAGCGGTTGTGCACAGTGATGTCCTGCGCGAACCGCAATACCTTCTACATCTAATACTGTCGCTACATCATGAGGATGTACGTCTTCAATATTAAATGTAACAAGACCAGCGCGATGCTTTGGACCATAAATTGTAACGCCATCTACTTCTGATAGTCTTTCTAAAGCGTATTGCGCTAATTCATGCTCATGCTTTTCAATATTATCAAGACCGATTTCTTCTAGGAAATCAATTGCCGCACCAAGTCCGATTGCATTACCGATAATCGGCGTACCTGCTTCGAACTTCCACGGAAGCTCTTTCCAAGTAGATTCTTGTAAATCTACGAAATCAATCATTTCACCGCCAAATTCAATTGGCTCCATATTGTTTAGCAATTCTTTCTTACCATATAATACGCCGATACCTGTAGGGCCGCACATCTTATGAGCAGATAATGCGTAGAAATCACAGTTTAAATCTTGTACATCCACTTTCATATGAGGTGTACTTTGTGCACCGTCAACGACCATAATTGCGCCATTTTCATGTGCAATTGCTCCGATTTCTTTTACAGGGTTAATCGTTCCAAGTACGTTAGAAACATACATGATAGAAACGATTTTTGTATTCGGTGTAATTGTTTGACGAGCATCTTCTATTGAAATTGTCCCATCTGGTTGAAGCGGAAGATATTTTAAAGTTGCACCAGTTTTCTTCGCAACTTGCTGCCACGGAATGATGTTACTATGGTGCTCCATGTAAGAAATAACGATTTCATCGCCTTCTTTTACATTTTCAAGACCATAGCTAGCCGCTACTGTATTTAATGCAGTTGTTGTTCCGCGCGTGAAAATAATCTCTTCCATTGATTTCGCATTAATAAACTTGCGAACTTTCTCGCGTGCACCTTCATACGCGTCGGTAGCTTTCGTACCGAGCGTATGAACACCGCGATGCACATTAGAGTTATATTCTTTATAGTAACGTTCTAACGTTTCAATGACTTGAATTGGTTTTTGAGAAGTTGCTGCACTATCGAAATAAACAAGTTGTTTGCCGTTCACTTTTTGATCAAGAATTGGAAACTGTTTGCGTATTTCATGAATATTCATTAGCGAACTTTCCTTTCAATTACCTCAACAAGCTGTGCCTTTACTCCTTCAATTGGAAGCTCATTAACTACAGGTGCTAAGAATCCATGGATGACTAAACGTTCTGCTTCGCGTTTTGGAATACCACGGCTCATTAAGTAGTATAGTTGAGTTGGATCTACGCGACCTACTGAAGCTGCGTGACCTGCCATAACATCATCTTCGTCAATTAAAAGAATTGGGTTTGCATCACCGCGTGCTTTCTCATCTAACATAAGAACGCGAGAAGATTGTTGTGCATTTGACTTAGATGCACCGTGTTCAATCTTACCAATTCCGTTAAAGATAGATGTTGCACTATCTTTTTGTACACCGTGTTTTAAAATCCAACCTTCAGAGTGTTTACCGAAGTGAACAACTTTAGTTGTAAAGTTTTGTGTTTGGTTACCACGGCCAATTGTTACTGTTTTCGTATCAGCATATGAACCGTCGCCCATTAAGTTTGTAACGTTCTCTGAAATTGTGTTTCCGTCATTCATAAGGCCTAGAGCCCAATCAACGCGGCCGTCGCGTCCAACAATACCGCGGCGGTTAACGTAAGTTGTTACGTCTTTTGCTAATAGATCAACCGCACCGAATTTCACTTGTGCGCCTTGTTCCACGATTACTTCTGCTACGATATTTGCAATACCTTTAGCATTTTCATTTGCAACGTAGTTTTCTACATAAGTTGCAGTACTGTTCGCATCAGCTACGAATAATACGTGGTTATATACGTTAGCTTCTTCGCCGTCTACTAAGAATACAGCTTGAAGTGGAGTTTCAAGAACAACGTTTTTCGGAACATATACGAATGCACCACCGTTGATTAATGCAGCATGAAGTGCAGTTAGACGATGCTCGTCTACCTTCACGCCGTCTTTCATTAAGTACTTTTGTACTAGTTCAGCATGCTCAGTTGCAGCTGTTACGATGTCTGTGAAAATAACACCTTTTTCTTTTGCTTCGTCTGCTAAAGAAACGAATGCAGTTGTACCAGTACGTTGCACTAATACACTGTTATTTTCATCGATTAAGTTTTTCACTGCTTCTGGAAGCTCTGTTAAAGAACTTACAGGCTCTTGCTTAGCAGCGTCGCCTTTTCCGATAAAGTCCCATTTGTCAATTTTCGTTTTATCAGGAGTTGGCATTGGAAGTTCAGTTGCTTGTGCAAGAGCTTGTAAGCGGAACTCAGTCAACCAAGCTGCTTCGTTTACTTCGCTTGCGCGTTGACGGATTGTTTCTTGATCGAAAGGTAATGTACCGATTGTCATGTTTATGCTCCTCTCTTACGCTTCTTGCTCTGTTGTTTCGTCTTCAATACCTAATTCTTTTTTAATCCAGTCGTAACCTTCAGCTTCTAGACGTTGTGCAAGCTCAGGTCCACCAGATTTAACGATACGACCATTCATCATAACGTGAACGAAGTCTGGAGTGATGTAGTTTAATAAACGTTGGTAATGCGTAATCATTAGGCAACCGAAGTCTTCGCCGCGCATTTCGTTAATACCTTTAGATACAACTTTTAATGCATCGATATCAAGACCTGAGTCAATTTCGTCTAAGATTGCGATTTTTGGCTCAATCATCATTAATTGAAGAATTTCGTTACGTTTTTTCTCACCGCCAGAGAAACCTTCGTTTAAGTAACGTTGTGCCATTTCTGGATCCATTTCTAGGAATTCCATGTTTTTATCTAATTTACGGATAAATTTCATAAGAGAAATTTCATCGCCTTCTTCACGACGTGCGTTAATTGCAGAACGTAAGAAGTCAGCGTTTGTTACTCCGCTAATTTCACTTGGATATTGCATTGCTAGGAATAGACCTGCTTGTGCGCGCTCATCTACTTCCATTTCTAATACATCTTCACCGTCGATGATGATGCTACCTTCTGTTACTTCATATTTTGGGTGACCCATAATTGCAGAAGATAAAGTTGATTTACCTGTTCCGTTAGGTCCCATAATTGCGTGGATTTCTCCACCTTTTACTTCAAGGTTTACACCTTTTAAAATTTCTTTGCCATCAATTGATACGTGTAAGTCTTTAACCGTTAATGTAGAACCAGCCATCTCAATACCTCCATTAATCCTATATATACATTTTAAAAATTCCTAAAACGTTCATATTCTCATTTTATTCTCATTCTAATTTTATATCAAATAAAATGATATCGCAAACGACGAAAAAAAGTAACAATTTTTTCACAAATGTATATAAGTATTTCCTTCACATCTTTCTATGATACACCTTTCTTCTTATTTATATAAAGAAAAAAGGACTGGTAATTTTCCAGTCCTTTCCTTATATTTATTCACTTACCGGAAGTACAGCACCTTTATATTCTTTATTAATAAAATCTTGAATTTCTTTTGAATGCAGTACTTCTACTAGCTCTTTAATTTCTTTTTTCTTCTCGTCACCTTTACGAACTGCAATAATATTTGCATACGGAGAGTCTGATCCTTCAATCGCAATCGCATCCTTTGTTGGATTTAATTTTGCGTCAATTGCATAGTTTGAATTAATAAATAATGCATCACCTTCATTATTTTCATATAACTTTGGTGAAAGCCCAGGCTCTACATCTGTTTTAAACTTTAAGTTTTTCGGATTTTCTACAACATCTTTTACTGTTGCTTTCACAACATCTACTCCGTCTTTTAGTTTAATAACGCCACCTTTTTGTAACAGTGCTAGCATACGGCCACGCTCCGCTACGTTATTACTCATAATCACTGTCCCGCCATCTGGTAAGTCTTTTAAGCTTTTATATTTCTTTGAATAAATACCCATTGGCTCTAAATGAATTTTTCCCGCGTTTACAATTTTATATCCTTTTTCTTGGATTTCTTTATCTAAATAAGGAATGTGTTGGAAGTAGTTCGCATCAATTTCCTTATCCGCTAACGCTTTATTTGGCAACACATAATCTTGGAATTTTTTAATTTCTAATTTAATTCCCTTTTTCTCTAATATCGGCTGTGCCTTTTCTAAAATAACAGCGTGCGGTACGTTAGAAGCTCCCACAACAAGCTTATTCTCCTCTTTCCCTCCGCAAGCAGCTAATGTAAATACAGACAACGCTGTAACAACTGACAATAGAATCTTTTTCATATGATGTCCCCTTCTCCCGTATAATTATGTAGTTATAAAAAAGGCTGGCATACACCAGCCCTTTTACAGCAATTATTCTTTTACAGGAACAACTGCCCCTTTATATTCTTTATTAATGAAGTCTTCGATTTCTTTAGAATGTAATACTTCTACAAGAGCTTTAATCTCTTTCTTATCTTTATCGCCTTTACGAACAGCTACTACGTTTGCGTATGGTGAATCATTACTTTCAATTGCAATTGCATCTTTTTCTGGGTTTAACTTCGCATCAATTGCATAGTTCGAGTTAATTAAAACCGCGTCGCCTTCTTTATTGTTATACACCTGTGGTAATAAACCAGGCTCAATATCTGTTTTGAATTTCAAGTTTTTCGGGTTATCCGCAATATCTTTTGGAGTTGCTTTAACTGGATCCACCCCATCTTTAATTTTTAAAATGCCTTCTTTTTGTAAAATTGCTAAACCACGTCCATGATCAGCAACTGAATTACTCATAATAATTGTCGCTCCGTCTGGAAGTTCTTTTAAGCTCTTATATTTTTGAGAATATACACCAATCGGTTCTAAATGAATTTTTCCTGCTACTTCAAAATCATATTTTTTATCTTTCATTTCTTTTTCTAAATACGGAATGTGCTGGAAGTAGTTTGCATCTAAATCCTTATCCGCTAACGATTTATTTGGTAATACGTAGTCTTGGAATTTTTTCACTTCTAATTCAATTCCTTTTTTCTCAAGTAACGGTTTTGCCTTTTCTAAAATTTCAGCGTGCGGTACGTTAGAAGCACCAACAACTAGTTTCTTTTCATCGTTATCTTTCCCGCCACAAGCAGCTAACCCAAAAATTGAAGTTGAAAT
Source organism: Bacillus sp. FF-1 (assembly GCF_028548245.1). NCBI lineage: Bacteria > Bacillati > Bacillota > Bacilli > Caryophanales > Bacillaceae > Bacillus > Bacillus sp. FF-1. The sequence continues at coordinate 131,264 of NZ_JAQQGG010000009.1, read as the reverse complement.
AAGTGCTGTCAGTAATAATTTTTTCATTTGAAACATCCTCCCGTTTTTTATTATCGTTTATCTATTCGAGTCGTTACACGATCACCAATCCATTGAATGAAAAATACAACTAGTAATACACAAATTGTCGCAACGATTGTTACGTCGTTATTTCCTCGTTGGAATCCTTCTAAATAAGCAAGTGTTCCAAGGCCACCAGCACCAACAACTCCCGCCATTGCTGTATAGCCTACTAAAGCAATTGTCGTAACCGTAATACCAGATACTAATGCTGGTAACGATTCTGGAATTAACACCTTCAAAATAATTGTGCTTGTTTTTGCTCCCATCGCTTTTGAAGCTTCAATTACACCTTTATCAATTTCACGAAGGGCGATTTCAACCATTCTCGCGTAAAACGGTGCCGCTCCAATAATTAAAGCTGGAAGTGCTGCACTCGCTCCAAGAATTGTTCCAAGCAGAATCTTTGTGAATGGGATTAATAAAATGATTAAAATAATGAACGGTATCGAGCGGAAAATGTTTACGAACGCTCCAATCGCCGTGTTAACCGCTTTGTTTTCCCATAAATTATCTTTCGCTGTCATAAAGAGTAACAATCCTAAAATGAGTCCTAAAACAAATGTGGCAAGAGCTGCGATTGCCGTCATATATAACGTTTCACCCGTTGCTTCTAACATTTGATTCCAATCAACATTTGTGAGTAATTTATCCATGTGCAATCACCTCCAGCTCTACTTGATCTTGATGTATTCCCTCTATTGCTTGCTGAATCGCTGTTTCCTCACCATTTAAATGAACAACTAAACTACCGTAAGAGCCGTTATTCGTTTGTGCAATATTTCCTTGCAAAATGCTAACTTCTATATCACTGCGCTGCATTAACCTTTGAAGTACTGGTCTTTCTACCGCTTCACCGATAAACTGCAAACGAATTACTTTTCCATCTGGATATTTTTCAATTAAACTTTCAATCGTTTCATTTGTATCTTCAGAATCCGTTAACTGCTGTACAAATCGTTTCGTAATGTCTTGCTGCGGATTACGGAATACATCAAGTACTGGACCTGTTTCTACAATCTTTCCTTTCTCTATTACCGCAACGCGATTACAAATCTTTCGAATTACGTGCATCTCGTGTGTAATGAGTACAATCGTTAAACCGAGACGTTTATTAATATCTAATAATAGATCTAAAATTTGATCTGTCGTTTCTGGATCAAGAGCTGACGTTGCTTCATCACATAAAAGTACTTGCGGATTGTTAGCTAACGCTCTTGCAATCCCAACGCGTTGCTTTTGTCCTCCGCTCAGCTGAGATGGGTACGCGTCTCCTCTTCCTTCTAATCCAACAAGATGAATTAGCTCATCAACGCGTTTTCTTCTCTTCGCCTTATCAACACCTGCAATTTCAAGTGGGAACTCAATATTTTCACGTACAGTTCGTGACCAAAGTAAGTTGAAGTGTTGAAAAATCATTCCGATCTCTTGTCTTGCCTTACGAAGTTCGCTTCCTGTAATCGCTGAAATGACGCGATTGGCAATTGTAATTTGACCTGAAGTTGGTTTCTCCAACTGATTGAATAATCGAATTAAAGAACTTTTTCCAGCGCCACTATATCCGATAACACCAAATATTTCACCTTTCTCTATTTTTAAATTGGCATTATCTACAGCAGTGACATCACCGCTTTTTGCTTTATATATTTTCTTTACATTCTCTAATAGAATCATGGTGTATCACCCCTTTTTTGTTTAGGTCGACTCCGCAATTTTTTATTTTTGATGCGTGTAGTCTACCGTTCTCATTACTTTTATTATTTGAATGTCCTCCACATTCAAACAACAAAAAAACCTTTCCGCTTTAGAGAAGCAGAAAGGTTTATATGCGTATATAACAACATTATCCCTCTCTCTCATCTCTCAAAGCATTTGCTTTGCAGGAATTGGCACCATTTCAACATAAGTTGACGGTTGCCGGGCTTCACAGGGCACAGTCCCTCCACCTCTCTTGATAAGAGAAATCAGATTACATTTTCGTCTGATTTGTAATTTATGAAATTGTCTATATTTTATGAATTGAATTGTATCAATATCCACACACCATGTCAACAGAAATTTTTGTAAAAAACGAAACTTCAGAATTTTAAGCGCCCACTGACATCGGTTTACATATATGAAACATCGATTCAATTAATAACATCGTTCGATACGTTCCCGAATATTGTATACGTCCATCGTTCATTAACGTTTGCAATCGTACATTGCCATTCACCAATTGTTTTACATCTTCTTCATCTACACAAACGATTTGCTCCGTTCCTCTTTCTTCTTTCAACAGTTCTATATAATCTCTTGAAATTTGTAACGAACAACTTTCATCTCCAAAGCGGAAATTAACAGTTTTTTCTCCTTGTCTTAAAAGCGGCTCTAAATGATATTGACCATTAGCGTAATTTACAAATGATTGAAGCAAAGAATATAATTCCACTCTAAATCACATCCTTCATATCACTTTCTATTACATACCATTCCCTCTCACTAAAGAGCAATCCTGTTACTTTCGCTCGACAAATACTGTAACCACCCTGCATCTCGACATATTTCCCAAGAAATATGTCGAGGCGGCAAAAACTTTGCCGCCTACTTTAATTCCGTATATAAATATTCAACCGAATGAAATGCATATATCTTCTTCATGAGTGTCCCATTTTCAAAAACAAGTAAACACGGTACACTTTCAATTCCATACTCTTTCGCGAAATGCGGAGCATAATTTAAATCTAACATCCCAATTTTCAAATCTTCAATTGTCATCTCAACGACTGTTAACATCTTTTTTGCTAATTGGCATGTTCCACACATTGGAGTATATACATATAACACTGTTTTTTCTTCGTTCTCTATTAGGGCTGTAGCTTCGGCTCCTGTCCAATCAATCACTTCTATCATTCCTTACCGTAAATATTCTGTATAAACGTCAATGTCAGCTCCCCATAATACATTTGCTAAGTGTGAAGATGGCGCTGTTGCCACTTCCCGGTACGAGCGATCAATATAAATATGCTCTGCTTGCGGAAATTCTTTTCGAAACTGTTTCCTTAACTTTTCTCCAGCATCATCAGCATCCACTAGGACATACACTTCCTTATCAAAAAACTGATCAACGAGCTCATCCATTTTCGACAAACCAATTGTACCATTTGTACAAACAATTTCCACCGGTTCCCGAATAATAGATTCAATCTTTCTTCTATCTGATGTACCTTCTACAATAATGACTTTTTCTACATAAATCATATGTCATCACCCGATCACCATATACTATACAACCTTTAACTTAGTATATAGTATATTCGTTATTTTCATGTTGTTTCCTGTTTATTTTTGCAAAAGAAAAGCGCAAGCGGCTCGTTCAGATTGTGAGGGGGATGGAGCTTCTGACGTAAAGGCGCTTTTTGCCTTGCAGGAAGAAGCGAAGCCACTGAACAATCTAGCCGCTGAAGCTGGATCATAGTGAAAAGCGGAACCGACTGTTTAGCCCTGTTGGCTAAGGTTCTTTCACACAGAAGACGCTTTTTGTCTTCTCGTGCGGAAGGTTCTTAGACATGAAGGGCTAGGAGGTGGAGCTAGACAATGAAAAGCGCAAGCGGCTCGTTCAGATTACAAAGCCCCATGAAACCTTATCGAAAAACATTCATTCCCATAATAGCTTATTCATTTGCGCTCGTTTTTAAATGCATTATGTAACACAAAATAAAAAAGGACAGCACAAAGGCTGTCCTTCAGTCGACTATAATTAGTCTTGGTTTGTCATTTCTGCATATTTTTCAGCAGTTAATAACTTCTCAACTTGGCTTGCATCAGAAAGTTCAACTTTAACCATCCATGCACCCTCGTATGGAGATTCGTTAACAAGTTCTGGTTGGTCACTTAATTCTTCGTTTACTGCTACAACTTTACCGCTTACAGGTGCGTATAATTCAGAAACTGTTTTAACAGATTCTACGCTTCCGAATGGCTCGTCAGCTTCGATTGTTGCACCTACTTCTGGAAGTTCAACGAATACGATATCGCCTAGCTCACTTTGTGCAAAGTGAGTAATACCGATAACAACTTCATTACCTTCAGTTTTTACCCATTCGTGTTCTTCAGAGTAACGTAAATTATTTGGAATGCTCATGACTGTACCTCCAGTGAATGTATTAATTATGTAAAAATACCTTATTGGTACTTTTTCCACACACTTTCAAACTGCTCTTCGTTAAAACCAAGTGTTACCTTCGTTCCATCTGTTACAATTGGACGTTTAATCAACATGCCATCAGATGCTAAAAGCTCGTACATTTCGTCTTCACTTGCATCTTTTAACTTATCTTTCAGACCAAGTTCACGGTAACGCATTCCACTTGTATTAAAGAATTTTTTTAATGGTAATTCACTTTTTTCATGTAAATTACGTAAATCTTCTTTTGATGGTGGATTTTCAACAATATGAATCATCTCATATGCTACATCGTTTGCCTCAAACCATTTCTTTGCTTTTTGACATGTGCCACACTTTGGATATGAATAAAATGTTACTGTCATAAATTCACCTACTTTTTTACTAACCTTTACCTTTATCATATAGAAAACGTTTTATTATTTCAAACGATTATTCGCTAAACTTTTACTTATTTCGTGATAATTTTTAATAATCCTGCAAATTTTTCTTATTTTTCCGCCATTAGTTAAGGAAAAATAAATATATAAATTTTTTTAGATTCTTCTCTTATCACTCTCCGAACATATATCTTAAACAAACGTTTGATTAACTCCCCTTTTTTCTTTGTTAACCCTTGAGCTGTATCGCTTTCTTCCTACCGAACATACATCTTAAACAAACGTTTGATTAATTTCCTTTTTTCTTTATTAACCCTTGAGCTGCATCGTTTTCTTCCTGCCGAACATACATCTTAAACAAACGTTTATTTAACCAGTTCAGCCTATAGTCACAAAACCCGGAAACACTTTACATGACAAAGGCGTACAGATGAAAGGAACTAACGATTTTGACCGTAGTAGTGAGCCCATAAAAAAGTTATTAAGCCTATCATCAATAAAGCAAAAGTAACTGCTCCTGAGAATATGAAATTCAAATTACTGACTGAAATATAAAAAGAAGTGCCCTTGCTTAGAAACAGGAGCACTTCTTTTTTATCATCAATCTAAAGGTAAACGTATCCTTTATTAAAGCAGAAATGTATACTTTTCTACTTTTTCGTAGTTTATTTAAACTCTTTGCGGAATCGCCACTAGCTTATTTACATCATTATCGTTAGCTGAGGTTAATTATATTTTTCTACGTACTACATAAAAAGCTAAGGAACCCATAATAATAGGTGCAACTAAACTAGAAGCATATGCACTAGTAATAGTAAAAAGAGAGAGTATAAATATATAGATAAGAGATAGTCCAATAAATACAGGAATTCCAACTCGAAACTTCCTACATTGTTTTATGTTCCTGTATAACACTTCTCCAATTAGGCAAGCTACAAGATCTAATACACTACCAAATATGATGAGAATTACAATAAATCCAACTATGTTAGGTAAACCATTCTCGTTAGAATAACTAGGATCCGAAATATACGGTATTAAGAACCATATAATAGTAAAAGTAAGCAGGCTTGCAGCATAACTAATTAAAAATTCCCTCAACGTAATCATCCCCATAAATTTCTAATATTATCTTCATTGTATGGCATAATGCTCTATCATTGATAGCAAGACTACCATCCACAAAATTGCTAATTGCATGAAATAAAAAAGACGCATTTAAATAGATGCGTCTTTTGGCGATGTTTCTTTTGTGAAATCATATAAAGCAATTGCGCCTAAAATAACCAATATACTTTCAGGGGCATCTAACAAAATAGTTTTCCAAGTTTCTGATATTACCCATTTAATACCTGCCGCTGATTCAAGATATGCTTGAAAATAACCGATTGTAAAATCAATTACAAATAAACATACAAGTAATGTTAGACCGAATCGAATTAATTTCTTATTTTTAAACATGTAACACCTCTCAAAATTCATTGGATATTTCTAATTTTAGTTCATTACATATAAAAATCTCTATATTTAATTTTAACATACAAAAATTCCAAATAAATACAATATGCATATTTGCATATTTCGTGTATATTGAGGAATTACTGTTAATAAAAAAGCCCTACTAGTAACCTCATAAAAATGGAATCATTTGGACCATTATATAACCAATTCCTGAATGCAAAATAAAGGAGAAACCTTGTTTACAGGCTTCTTCCTCATCTATTCAAATAATCTGCAATTGTTTGAAATACGACGATATACATATTATGAATACTTTCTTCTGTATTTCCGCCATTAGATAAACCAACTGCCCATTGTTGTCCTTCACCACTTCCGATATTTGCAAACCCTTGCGTATACATCGCATTTACATCTTTTCGGGCACTGTTATACTCTATCCCTTTTGTAATAAAAATCGAATATGATTTATCTTGTAAACCGATAAAAAATACTGGTTTCTTTAGTGATGAAAATACATTTTTATATTGCTCTGTTGAGGCTTCTTGAAAGTGATCTTTCATTATTAGAAAACCATCTACTTCCTTAGATTTCTTTTCCAGTTCCTCTAACTTTATTTCCTCAAACTTTACATTCCTAAACGTATCTTTCGGTTTTTCTCCAACAACTCCAATTACGAGTGCTCTTCCGTTATATTCTAATTTCTCTCCTTCTTTATCCTTTGCACACCCAGCACCGACTAGGCATATGAATATAAAAACTAAGAAATACGATAAACGCTTCATTCAGCACCCTCCCCTTCTTTTCAGTCAAGTGACAAAAACGTAAGGTTCATTCAAGAAAATGTAAGCAAAATCGATAGCCCAAATTACGTTTCTATATTATAATCAATTGAATTTACTTACATTACTAAACATAGGAGATTATCATGAAGAAATTTAAACTTTCATCTTTTCTTCCGTTAAGTTATATACTTCTACTCGTACTCGTAAGTCCCCTTTACGATGTATTAAATAAATCGACTGTACACGCAGTAGATGTCACAACTGTAGTAGATGATTGGATTCCATTTGTGAAAGCATTTATTATTCCTTATTTAATTTGGTTTCCTTACTTATACGGCGCACTTATTTATTACTGCTTTGCAGATCGAAAACAATATTATGTCACTTTAAGTAGTATCATTCTTGGAAAACTTGCTTGTTTTTCTATTTATTATTTTTGGCAAACAACTGTACCACGTCCAACCGTCGTTGGAACAGACGTATTTTCCGAACTAGTCCGCTATATTTATAGTATCGATCAACCGGTGAACTGTTTCCCTAGCATTCACGTTCTTACTACCTTTATCATTATGTTAGCTGCCTTTAGACGTAGAGAACAACATGCTTTTGAATATTACATTCTTACCTTCTTCGGTACGCTTATTATTTTATCAACGCTATTTACGAAGCAACACGCATTTGTAGACGCCATTTCTGGAATGACGCTTGCAAGCATACTCTACTTCGGCGTTCAGCTTTTATTAGCAAAAGAAACCGTACGTGTTCCAGTAAAACAAAATCATAAAATGTAAAAAGCAGACTGTGGCTTCTCAGTCTGCTTTTCTCTATATAAAAGGAGATTTTCAAGTTAAGATTGCGGTACAGTCATATCACCAGAGTGAATACGACCTGCTTTTTTAAGAGCAATGTAAAGTATATAAGAAACAGCTACTGGAATGACGATATAAGTGATTACCATCGCTGGGACAACTTCCCATCCTTCGCTGGAAATTAAATTAATTGGTGCGATAAGAGAACTTAATCCAAGACCTGCAATTTCTTTTCCTGCTTCCAGTTGGAAAATTAATGCGGATACTGGACCAACTATCGCACTGGCGACGACAGTTGGGACGAGAATCATTGGATTTTTAGTGATATTTGGCAACTGTACTTTCGGAGTACAAAGTGCTTGAGCTAATATGCCACCTAAATTATTTTCTTTCGCTGAGATGACAGAGAATCCGATAAACTGAGCAACGCAGCCTGCAAGAGCAGCACCACCTGCAACACCATCTAAGCTAAGTGCGATCGCTAACGCAGCTGATGAAGCTGGAGAGATAAGTAATAGTCCCCAAACGACTGCAATGACGATAGAAGCGATAAACGGGCTACCAGCTGAACTATCTTTAATGAATGCTCCAACTGCATTTAAAACAGGAGTAATATTATGAGATAACCAAATACCGACTAAACCAGAACCTAATATTGCCGCAAATGGAACGAGCATCATATCTAACGCAGTTTTTCCACTTAAACGTTTACCAATATATACAGCTAAAGTCGCTGTTAATAATGCACCGATTGGCTCACCTGTTTTAATAATTAGACCTGCTTCAGTAATTGAAATGGATCCGGCACCAATCGCTCCAGCTACCATAGCTGAGAAGATTACAAGACCGTTTGCACCGAGCATAAAAGCAATTCCGGCACCAATGGCTGGTGCCATAAGTGATTTTGCAACAACTCCGATTGTAATAAGCAACGGAATATCAACAATTCTTCCTATATTTTCGATTAGTAAACCAATTCCAAGGGATACGAAAATACCTTGTGCGATTCCAGCTGATGCTTTAAATACACGAGACATTATATATTCCTTCATTTGTTTCACCTTCTCCTATAAGTTAGTAGCCAATTGTTTTAATATAATCACGTAAAATGTCGTTTGATTTTGCGAATCGAGATTCTTCATCCTCCGTTAAATTTAGTTCTACAATTTCTCTTATACCATCTCTAGTAATAATAGCTGGCACTCCTGTACAAATATCATATTCACCATACTCACCATCTAAAATAGCTGATACAGCAATGACACGGTGATCATCGTTAAAGATTGAGTTTGCAATATATGCTAGAGAATTTCCGATTCCGTAATAAGTAGTACCTTTTCGTTTATAAATTTCCCATCCGGCTTTCGCAGTCTTCTCAACGATTTCATCTAAATCTATTTCACCAAATCGTTCTTTTTGTTCTTCTAATATTTGCAGAATTGGTTTTCCACCAACAGTTACGTGTGACCAAGCAACCATTTGAGAATCACCATGTTCTCCTAATGAATACCCATGAATACTACGAGGATCTACATGTAACATTTCAGATAAAATTGTTCGTAAGCGAGAAGAATCTAGTGATGTACCAGTACCGATCACATGATTTCTAGGTAATCCAGATAATTTCCACACTTGATATGTAATAATATCAACTGGGTTTGATGCAAGTAAGAAAATACCATCAAATCCACTTTCCATTACGCCGCCAACAACACTTTCCATAATCTTTGCGCTTGCTCCTAAAGTATCTAAGCGACTTTGTCCTGGCTTTGGTGCTGGTCCTGCTGTAATAATAACGATGTCCATATCTTTGCAGTCTTCATAGCTTCCTGCATATACTTTTGTTCTTGTATTTGTAAAGTTAATGCAGTGTGATAAATCCATTGCTTCCCCAACTGCACGTTCATGATTTATATCAATTAATAATAGCTCTTCGCAAATGCCTTGATTGACAATGGAATATGCACAACTTGATCCAACTAATCCAGTACCGATAATTGCAATTTTTCTTGTATGTCTTTTCATAGCAATCTCTCCTAATTGATCATATAATCTATTTCTTTTGTTCCTTACACTCCTAATTATAGAGGTTCCCACGATAGAAACCATGGATACTTTGTGAAATATTGAGCAAAGTTTTTGTCCTTTTTGTGAATTGTTATATTCCATTTTCGTCATATTTGTTACAACTGGAAAAATATTTATTATGTATTTATTGACATATACAAAAAGAAAACGAGCGAATAGATTCGCTCGTTTTCTTTTTCCTGTTATTCCGCACTTAATTGGCTTTTTAATTGCTGTACAATCATCGGATTTGCAGGTGCTGCCGGTTTGTAATAACTCTTTTGCTTTGCATACTCATACATATTACGTTGGCGCATTTCATCTTGATTACGAATTTGGATTAACGTTTGGTGTAACTGTTCATTATCAGACTGAGCAATATAATTTGCATAACTTGTTAAACTTGCATTTAATCCTGCTAAATAATCATTTACCATATCTTTTTCATTCATCTTTCGCTTCCTCCTATCCTAAGAAAGTCATTAATTGTTGTTTCGTATTTCGTGCATCTTGCGCATCTTTTTGTAGCATTTGTTTCAGTTGTGGATCCGTACACGTCTGTGCATACTGCTCCAACTTGTTAATAATTGTTGCGTGTCCACCAATTAAATGACGTAAGTTTTCTACTTCAAGCTCTGTTAAGTTTTGCATAGGATACTCCTACCTTTCTTCTTTCATTCTTCTTTAGTATTCTGTTCTTTTTAAATCGTATTCATGAAAAAGCCTTCTTACATTTCACATCTATTTATAAATACAGAAAAATGTTATAATTACAGAAAAATACAAATTTTCAAAAGGTCACCTTACACTAACGATAGTATCTCAAAACAAATCATAGTAGGTAGGTGTGCTTATGCAAAAATATTTTAAAATTATCTTCTTAATGGTTTATGCAATTCTGTATATAAAATTGTTGATTGATATATTAACTTTAAAGCCATTACTCACTTCTATTCCTTTACATATGTTATTTCTCATTTGTTTTTTATTCATTGCGCTTAACAACTATAAAAACCGTAATACTACATTTTTCTTAGTATTTATTAGTGCAACTCTATTAGTAAGTATTAGTTTCATTAAACGTATTCTTATATAAAGGAGCAATAAAACATGAAAACACATGACTTCCTTACAGAAATCCAGAAGGGCTCTGAGCCTAGTCCATATCAAGATCCTATCATATTCAGTTTCGTTTGCTTTTTCTTAGCCATATACACATTTTTCAAACCTGCAAAATAATATCATTTAACAAAAAAGAGCCTCTAAACCACTAGAGGCTCTTTCTCATCTAATATCTTCTTTTCAAAACTACGATAGTTAAAGCATAAGAACAAAGTACTCCTGCTAATAAAAATGCATTTGCTAATTTATACTGTTCGCCTGTTAACGAATATAGATTCCCGATTAAAAAGATAACTAAAAAATCACTTCTAAGGTTTTTGGTTGCCTCGCTTCTTATTCACTCTCTCATTCCACGTAATCCGTTAATAAACGTTTCCAACAATACATGTAAACTCGTATCCAGATCTAACGGCAAACCAAATCCACCCTGCTGTTCAATCGACGCAAATCCGTGACAAATGCTTCTAAATCCACGTGTCGCATGAAGTGCATTCGCCCCTTCTAAGCCATACTGTTGTAAAACTTGAAGACAAAGCTTTACAATTCCGTCGCCTGCTTTTCTTACTTCTTCATCTCGTAAAAAGGTTGCTTCATATAGTCCAGGATGTTTGCGTACGAATGCTACATACGCTTCTCCTAAAGCATGAATTGCTTCATCCATCCGTTTACCCTCGGCCGCTTCTTCCAGTTTGTTATACAGCTGTTTGATTCCGTAAATACCAAGATGTTTCCGTACATCTTGTAACCCTTTTACATGATTATATAGTGAGGGAGAACGTATCCCTAACCTTTGCGCTAATGAAGCTAACGTTACTTCTTGTATTCCATTTGCATCTGCTATTTCTGCTGCTGTTTCTACAATTTTCGGTAATGTAAGTCCGATTCTCGGTGACATAAATTACCCCTCTTTTCTACTTTCTATATTTCGCTTCGCTTCCTTAATAGCAAGCTCTATAATAGCACCTGGATCCTTTATCATTTTCCCATGTCCTGCCGCAAGTAAGGAAGGCTCATATTCTCTTAACTTCTCTGCACTTTGTAATGATATTTCTTTACTCCACGTTGCCATCGCAGGAAACGGAAACCAAAATTTCATTTGTCCCGAAACAGCCGTACCTCCTCTTGTTTGAAATGCATCCCCAACAATAAGAGCTTTATTTCTTATATCAAGAAACGACATGGAGCCCGGTGTATGTCCCGGTGTCACAATAGCAAGCAGCGATCCAACTCGGTCACCATCTTCTAATAAAATATCAGGTACCGTTTTTATCTTTTTAGGTACACCGCCTTTTATTGGCGTATTTGGTTCATCCTTTTGTAACGTCGTATCTCCTTCTAACAGCTTTGCGTCCCGCTTAGAAATATAGACTGGAACATGAGGAATTACTTCCTTTAATGCGTCTAATGCACCGATGTGATCATCATGCGCATGTGTTAATACAATCTTAGTAATTGGTTTCCCTATTTTCTCAGCCGCCTGCAAGATCCCTTTTGCGCTATATGGTAAAGCAGCATCAATTAAAGTTAAACCATCTTCTTCCTCCACAAAGTAACAATTCACAGGAAACACTCTTGGCAAAAATGACAATTGATATACCGTTTTTTCATGCATCATTCTCATATTCCCATCTCCCTCTTCACGAAAACTAACACTATTAGTTTTATTATACTAATGGTATTAGTTTTATGTCACTAAAAATTTCATTTTTTCAGAAAAAAGAACAGTAGCCGTATAAACGACTACTGTTCTTTAAAGGTATTAAACTGTATAACGCTCATCTTCTAAAATTTTCGCAGCGATTTCACGTTTCTTCGGAATTACGTTAAGTGGTGTGTGGCGAGTTAATTTACGTAATGATGATAACATCATGCGCAGCATGTCGCCGTTTTCAACTGCGATAAGTGTTTCTTTCGCATGTGCTTCAATTTCGTTGAATGCTTCTTGGCAGAATACTTCAGTGTATAACACTTTTTGTTTATTCTTTTCAAGACCAGTTGTTTTAATTGCTTTTTCTGTACGAAGAACAGCTGATTCCATTGCGTATAAGTTGCTTACGATGTCAGCGATATTCACAAGAATTTCTTGCTCTTTATCTAATGCTTTACCGTATTTTTGAGCAGCTAATCCAGCTACCATTAAGCCGATTTTCTTCGCGTTATTTACTAAATATTTTTGAAGTGCTAATGGCTCATCGCCTACTTCTTCTGGCATCATCATCATTAACTCTTCTTGTAATTTTTGTGCTTTTTGAAGAAGTGGTAATTCACCTTTCATCGCTTTACGTAAGAACGTACCTGGTACGATTAGGCGGTTAATTTCATTCGTTCCTTCGAAAATACGGTTAATACGAGAATCACGGTACATTCTTTCAATCTCGTACTCTGCCATAAATCCGTAACCACCGTGAATTTGAACACCTTCATCTACTGTATAGTCTAGTACTTCAGAACCGAATACTTTGTTTAAAGAGCACTCGATTGCATATTCAGCGATAGAAGCTGCTACTGCTTTACCGTCTTTTACTTCTTCTTCAGATAATGTGCTCATTCGGCTTTCGAATAAGCCTACTGTACGATATACAGAGCTTTCAGCTGCATATGTTTTTGCTGCCATATTCGCAAGTTTCTCTTGAATTAATGGGAAACGAGCGATTGGTTGCTTGAACTGTTGACGTTGGTTTGCATATTGTGCTGAAATTTCTACTGCACGTTTCGCAGACCCAACTGTACCAACACCTAATTTATAACGACCAATATTTAAAATGTTGAATGCGATAATATGACCTTTACCGATTTCACCAAGTAAGTTTTCTTTCGGTACTAACGCATCTTCTAAAATTAACGTACGAGTTGACGAACATTTAATACCCATTTTCTTTTCTTCTGGGCTTGTAGATACACCAGCGTAGTCTTTCTCTACGATAAATGCTGAGAAGTGCTCTCCATCAATTTTTGCGTATACGATAAATACGTCAGCGAATGCAGAGTTTGTAATCCACTGTTTTTCACCATTTAATACGTAATGTGTACCTTCTGCATTTAAACGTGCCGTTGTTTTTGCACCTAATGCGTCAGATCCTGAACCTGGCTCTGTTAATGCGTATGCAGCTAATTTTTCACCAGTTGCAAGTAATGGTAAATACTTTTTCTTTTGCTCTTCGTTACCGAATAACACGATTGGTAAAGATCCGATACCTACGTGAGCACCGTGAGTAATTGCAAAACCACCAGCGCGAGAGAATTTCTCTGCGATTAACGCTGAGCTTACTTTATCAAGACCAATTCCGCCGTACTCTTCTGGTACGTCAGCGCCTAATAAACCAAGTTCCCCAGCTTCTTTTAAAAGACGAACAGAACGATCAAACTCATGTTGCTCTAAATATTCAAGCTCTGGAAGAACTTCATTTACGATAAAGTCCTCTGTCGTTTTTGCAATCATTTTATGCTCAGATGAAAAATCTTCTGGCGTAAACACTTGATCAATCGTAATCTCATCTACTAAAAAGCTACCGCCTTTAACCGCACTTCCTACTGTTTTTTCCATGAAAATTTCCTCCTTCATATTTTCATAAGCCGCTTCTCTCATTTTGAAAGAAGCTGGCTCTCCCGTTTATTTTTTATAAACCTTTGTTGCTTCCATTCTTTGCATTGGTGACGTCTCGTTGTGAGCGAGGCAAAGAGCGCCTCTACGTCTGAAGCTCCATCCCCCTCACATTCTGAACGAGCCGCTTCCACTTTTTTTATAGTAATTCAAATACTCCCGCTGCTCCCATTCCGCCGCCGATACACATTGTTACGATACCGAATTGTTCGTTGCGGCGTTTCATTTCGTGAATAAGAGATAGTGTTAGTTTTGCTCCTGTACAGCCAAGTGGATGTCCAAGTGCGATTGCACCGCCGTTTACGTTTACTTTTTCTTCATCTAAACCAAGTTCACGAATAACTTGGATCGATTGTGAAGCGAATGCTTCATTTAGTTCAAATAGGCCGATATCAGATAGCTCTAAGCCAGCTAATTTTAATGCTTTCGGAATTGCTGCGATTGGGCCGATTCCCATTACTTCTGGTGGTACACCCGCTACTGCAAATGAACGGAATTTCGCAAGTGGCTTCATGCCATCGCTCACTGCTTTTTCACGATCCATCAATAGTACAGATGCTGCACCGTCACTCATTTGTGAAGAATTACCAGCTGTTACAGAACCGCGAACGTTAAATGCTGGACGTAATTTACCTAAAATATCTAGCGTCGTTTCAGCTCTTACACCTTCGTCTTGCGTGAAAGTGATTGTTTCTTCTTGCAGTTTGTTATTTGCTCCAACAGTACGTAACGTTACATCTACAGGTACTGTTTCATCAGCAAAGTTTCCTGCAGCTAATGCTTTCGCAGCGCGTTGATGACTTCTTACTGCAAATGCATCTTGCTCTTCACGAGAAATTCCATATTTCACAGCAACTTGCTCTGCTGTATGTCCCATACCCATATAATATTCTGGAGCTGCTTCTACAAGGCGACTATTCGGACGAACAACGTGCCCCATCATGGGAACTAAACTCATTGATTCCGCTCCGCCTGATAATACCGCTTCCGAGTGACCAAGCATAATGCGCTCTGCTCCGTAAGCGATACTTTGTAAACCTGAAGAACAGTAACGGTTAATTGTAATAGCTGGAACATCGTAAGAAAGTCCTGCTAATCCGCCGATATTACGAGCCATATTTAAACCTTGCTCTGCTTCTGGCATCGCACAACCGAAAATTAAATCATCGATTGGCCCTTCATAATTCGCACGCTTTAACGTTTCCTTTACTACTAACGCCCCTAAATCGTCAGGACGAACTGTTTTTAATGAACCCCTCTTTGCTTTTCCAATTGGTGTTCTTGCTCCCGCAACAATGACAGCTTCTCTCATGAACGATATCTCCCCTCGTTATTAGTTACGTAATGGCTTTCCTTTTACAAGCATGTGCTGCATTCTTGCTTGTGATTTCATCTCACTTACTAAGCTAATAAATGCTTCACGTTCTACATCTAATAAATACTGCTCATCAACTTCTGTTCCGTACGGCACTTTTCCGCCTGCGATGACATATGCAAGTTTCTTCGCAATATGAAGGTCGTACTCTGAAATGTAACCAGATAAATGCATTGCTTCTGCACCAAGTGCAAGAGTTGCATATCCTGTTTCACCAACAACCGGTATCTTTTTACGAATCGGTGCTTTATAACCAGCTTCATATAAAGCAAGTGCTTTCTGTTTCGCATCGTATAGTAAGTGATCACCATTCACACTAATACCGTCTTTATCACCTAAGAAGTTATGAGAAACCGCTTCTTGTCCTGAAGTTGAAACTTTCGCCATTGCGACTGTTTCGAACACTTTATTTGCAACTTTTTGTAGATCGAACTCTACGCCATTTGCCATTTTATTTAAGTGTTTAATGTATAGCTCTTTATTACCGCCTCCGCCAGGGATTAAGCCAACACCAACTTCTACTAAGCCCATATACGTTTCACTAGAAGCTTGAATGCTCGCTGCTGGTAAGCAAACTTCTGTACCTCCGCCAAGCGTCATACCATATGGCGCTGCTACAACTGGCTTAGAAGAGTATTTCATTTTCATCATTGCATCTTGGAAGTTTTTCACAACTAACTCAATTTCAAAGTAGTTGTCGTCTTGTGCTTCCATTAAGATCATTGCTAAGTTCGCACCAACGCAGAAGTTCTTCGATTGGTTACCGATAACAAGACCTTTATAATTCTTTTCTACTTCATCAACAGCGTAGTTAATCATTTGCGTAATATCCATGCCGATTGCATTGCTCTTCGAATGGAATTCTAAGCAAAGGATGCCGTCGCCTAAATCGATTAAGCTCGCTCCGCTATTTTTCTTTAATACGCCATTTTTCGCTTTTAATTGTTTAAGAGAAATGGCCTTTTTATTACGCTCGATTAACTTATATTCGCCATTATCGTAATAGTAGCTATCTCCGTTATCATGTTTGTAGAAAGTAGTGAAACCTTTCTCTAACATTTCTTTCACCCAAGCCGGAACAACTACGCCGTTTTCTTCCATCTTTTGAACGGACTTTTCAACGCCGATTGCATCCCAAACTTCAAACGGTCCTTGCTCCCAGCCGAAGCCCCACTTCATCGCTTGGTCAATTGCAACGATATCGTCAGCAATTTCTTTATGAAGTTTTGCAGAGTATAAAAGAGTTGGTGTAATGATGTTCCATAACAACTCTCCTGCGCGGTCTTTCGCGTATACAAGCGCTTTCAATTTATTCGATAAACCTTTTTCTTGTTTACTTAACTCGATCGATGCAGCTTTTAATTTTTTGCGAGCTTCGTACTCCATTGTTTCTGGATTTAATTCTAGAATTTCTTTTCCTTGTTTTAAGAAGAAGCCTTGACCTGTTTTGCTTCCAAGCCATTTTTTATCAAGCATGTCATGCATGAAAGCTGGTACTTTAAATACATCGCGCTCTTCTTCTTGTACGTTTTCATATACGTTATTTGCAACGTGTACAAATGTATCTAAACCGACAACATCTAATGTACGGAACGTTGCGCTCTTCGGACGACCAATAAGTGGGCCTGTTACAGAATCAACTTCCCCAATGCTATAGCCGCGTTTTACCATCTCTTGAAGAGTTACTAATAAACCGTACGTACCGATGCGGTTTCCAATAAAGTTTGGTGTGTCTTTCGCGATAACAACGCCTTTTCCAAGAACGTCTTCGCCAAATAGTTTCATGAAGCTTAATACTTGTGGATCAGTTTCTTTCGTCGGTATTACCTCTAGAAGTTTTAAATATCGTGGTGGGTTAAAAAAGTGTGTGCCTAAGAAGTGTTTCTGGAAGTCGTCTGAACGACCTTCTGCCATTTTTTCAACTGAAATGCCTGACGTATTCGAGCTTACGATAGAACCCGGTTTACGAACAGCATCTACTTTTTCAAATAGTTTCTTTTTAATATCTAAGTTTTCAACTACTACTTCAATAATCCAATCTACATCAGCTAGACGCTCAAGGTCATCTTCTAAGTTACCTGCTTCAATCAGTGCTAAATTTCCTTTCACTGTCAGAGGAGCTGGTTTTTGCTTTAATAGTTTTTGTAGTGCCGTATTACTAAAACGATTTCTCACACTTTTATGTTCTAATGTAAGTCCCTTCGCTTCTTCTTCTTGCGTAAGCGCAGGTGGTACAATATCAAGCAATAATGTCGGAATACCAATATTAGCTAAGTGTGCCGCAATTCCTGAACCCATTACGCCTGAACCTAGAACAGCAGCCTTTTTAATTTGGAACATCCAATTCTCCCCCTATTCTTGAATGAATGCTCATTCAATTTTTCGACATAAGTCGCAATCAATGAGTGAGCCTCTACTAATAAATATATGATACTGTTTAAATTTTCGCAATATATTTATTGATAAAATTTTCTGAAATAAATATTTTTCTTTTATTTGCCCATGCTATATATGTATTTTCTTCACTAAAATACACTTTCCCTTTTTATAATCTGACGAAACTGGAGGAATATATATGGCAAAACTTAAGAAGAACCCTTCAAAGGCTGGAATTAGCGCAGCAAGTGTGACAGGAAACGCTGGACCAACTGATCGAGGCGTGGAAAAAGGACGTCAAGGTAATAACCAACAATATAAGAAGCATAATATGGGCGAAAAATAACGCTATATTTTTGGGCAGAGAACGTGGCATAATGGGTAATGGCTGCTTTTTCTGCCCAATTTATTTGTAACAAATGAGGGAATTATAATGAAACGAACAATAGTTATGATTGTAATGATTGCCACACTATTTACAGGGATGATTTTCTTCTCTTACGCACAAAGACAACAAGCTGTAAGAGCCGATCAACCTAGCATCACTGGGCAATACGGGATTACAATCGATGCAGACACAGGTGAAATTTTGTATGGCAAACGAGAAGACGAACGCTCTTATCCGGCTAGTATAGCCAAAATGATGACAACGCTTCTTTTACTAGAGAATGTAAAAGAGGATGAGGAAATTACAGTTACAGAAAACGCAATTAAAACAGAAAGTCAAAGTAAGAAAATTAAACTTCGTGCTGGGGAAAAGTTAAAACGTGATGAGGCATTAAAACTGATGCTTATCATTAGTGCAGATCCAATAGCTGAATCCATCGCAGAACATATCGCAGGATCAAAAAATGAATTTGTAAAAATGATGAATGCTAGAGCGAAGGAACTTGGTACAAAGCATGCGACTTTCAAAAACGCAAGTGGTGCTGATGCACTAGGAAACAAAGTATCACCATATGACATTGCTATAATTACGAAAGAAGCATTAAAGTACCCAGTTGTTTTAGAATATATGAATTCAACGCGTACAACTCTACATACTTCAGAACGCTCTCCAAAGATTGCAAACTATGGACGAGAAGAACTATATGACGATCCATATGCAATTGGAAGTAAAAGCGGTCTATCAGCACTCGGAAAATATACAGTCGTAACAGTGGATGAGAAAGACGGTAAACGCGTCATTAATGTTGTATTATCTTCTACTCGCAAGCAACTGTATCCTGATACGAAGAAAATGGCACATTACGCATTTCAGCAATTAAAATAACCAAGGAGTATTTTCTCCTTGGTTATTTTTTAACCATACCTTTTAATACGAACGCAACGTTTGCTGGACGCTCTGCTAGACGACGCATGAAGTAGCCATACCAGTCGTTTCCATAAGGTACGTAAACACGCATTTTGTAACCTTCTTTTACTAGCTCAAGTTGACGCTCATTGCGAATACCATATAACATCTGGAATTCAAATTGATCCCTTGGAATGTTGTGTTCTTCGGCAAGTTTTTTCGTATATTCAATAATCGCTTCGTCATGTGAAGCAATTGCAGTATAATTTCCATTTAATAAGTGCATTTTAATAATCTTTTTATAATTTTCATCTACATCTTTCTTGTCTGGGAATGCCACTTCTTCAGGTTCTTTATAAGCCCCTTTTACAAGACGTAAATTAGGATTATAAGCATTTAAATCCTCAATATCTTTTTCTGTACGATATAGGTAAGCTTGAATAACAGTACCGATATTATCGTACTCAGATTTTAATTGTTTAAAGATATCGATTGTCTTTCCGCAACGTGTATAATCTTCCATATCAATTGTAACGAATACACCATTTTCTTTTGCAGCTTCTAAAATGCGGCGCATATTGTTCATTACAATTTCATCAGAGATATCTAATCCCATAGAAGTCATCTTTAAAGAAAGTTGCGAATCCAAACCTTCTCTTCCAATAGCACGGATTGCTTCAATCGATTGGTTAGCCATTTCATTTGCTTCCGCTTCATTATCAACGAACTCCCCTAAATAATCGATTGTTACACAAAGTCCTTGCTTGTTTAATTGTTTAATAGCTGCTGTCGCTAATTCAATTGTCTCCCCTGCGACAAAGCGACCTGCACCAAAGCGTAAACCGTACTTTTTAGCCAGTTTTGTTAGCGCTTTATTTTTAGATAAGAAAAGAAACGAATTTCGCATTAATTGTTCCATGTAATTCACCCCTATGACTTAATTTATCTGTTTTTTACCCCTCTTCAAAATTATATCATTGTTTAAAATTATTGGATACAAATAATTATTTAGATAATTTATAAAATACTATAAAAACATTTAAAACCCTATATTCTCGCTTATAAATATGCCTGAAATATTTTTCGACATTTAGAAAAATAGAGTTTAATAGGCACAAAATAAGCATGCCGAAAATATTCGACATGCTTATAAAATCCTTTATATTCCATGTAAATTATATGAGGATATTAATGTGAAAAACATATACACTTCACATTCATCAATCATCGTGACTTTGAATATCTCCTTAAAAATAGTTTAATGACTAGCTCTTACAATTAAATATACCCTTTACATTAAAACCAAACTTCTATGTAGATTAAGATTCATTTTATATTTTGCATATAGAGGATATTGGTTAGTATTTTGGCCCCATCATCATAAACTGATTGGCAAAACTGTCTACACTTCTTCTATACCTTGCTAAATCCCCTTCTATATTTTGAAATTGATTAAGTACATACATTAATTTGTCTTCAGTTTCATTTAATCTTCTTTCAATTTCATTTGCTGTATTCCCTTTCCAATTATGAGCTAATAATGTTTTGATAGAGTATAGTTTAACTTTATGATTTTCTAAATCTGATAAACACCTAGCTAATTGATTAGTTGCCCCTTGTACATCTAAAGAATGTTGAATAACATCATAGTTTTTCATATTACTTCCCCCTATTTACCTTTCATTATCCACTCGTTCAAATTCATTTGCCTTTTGATAAATAAAATCTGATGTGGAACGTAGAGATTCCATATAGTTTCTTTGAAATTGATTTACAGCATACGTAATTGTAGGAATTAAATTTCCATCTACACTAGCTGGTGATTGCTGTAATACTTGTATAACCTTTGAACTGGCTTCTACAATTTGTTCGTTAATATGATCTATTTCACGTTTTAAATCCGTTGTAATTGCTTGAATATCCTCAACTTTCAGATGAATTTCTGTATTTTTCGCTTGACGAATAACGCCATGAGGTTCGGATACTAACATCGGGCTTCCATCGGAATGGAACATCCCTTGAAACGTATCCATAGGATGTTCTGCCATAAGTAAAAGACCTAACACACCATGAGAAGTTCCATTACTTTTTACGATATATTGTTTACCAATCGGATTTGCACCAAATTGTTCAAAATTCCCTACAGCATCTTTTTCATGTGTATAATCAACAGCCTTATGATCCATTACACCTTCATCTACACGTTTTTTTGCTTCATCACTTAACAAGCGGTAAATATTAGGGGCAGCATACGTTGTCGCATAAAAGTTTCGTTCAGCAGCAACAAAATCAGCTTCTGCAGCTCCTTTGCTATGTCCAGTCGTGTGAACAGAGATTGGTTTATAGGTTTTGTTAACCCTGTCTACAAATTCTAACGAACTATCAAAAGAAGTCGGGAGTTTTTAAATATCTCCGCCAACAGCTCCCCAGTTATCTTTCATTCCCATTGTGATTTGGAAAGTATCCGTAGATAAATCGCCATCAAACTTTCCAAATTCCGTTCCACGAAAAGAATAAATAATATTATCATATTGCGTTTTATCTGGTTCATAATCCTTGGCAGGTACAACAGCAATAGCTTGCAGGCCATTTTTTGCTTCGGTTTGATTGGTATCGACGGATTCAATCACTACCCATCTTTTCCCTCCACTACCTTTTATTTCAGTACCCTTTTGCAAAACGTCACCATAAACTTGATCTGCTAATTCAAAATAATCTTGATCTGTCGCAATAGGATTTTTTTGAAATTCAGTCATCTTTCACCAATCGTTTCATGATATATTTTAATTATATTTTAATGCAAGGAGATTCCAAATGAAAAAGAAATTGGTAATTACATTAACCATTATTTGTATTATAGCAGGAGGATATATTGCGATGAAATATGTAGAGAAGAAAAAACAAGAAGAGCTGTTTTGGAAGAAACAAGAAGCACGAGTGGAAAAGTACATTCGTTATAATGTAAAGGATGTGAAATCTATTACATTTACAAAAAGGGAAATAACCCCTATGGGCATTCCACATATAAATGGATATATAAACCAAGATGACAAATTATGGTTTATAGCTAGCGTCAGTACTACAAAAGATTTTGAGGAACAGCTTACACGTTCTGGAGAACTGGGAAAACTTATAAAAGATCCTGAAAAATCTGTATCCGAAATAGAAAAAGAAGAAAAAAGATAGAGCATGAATTCAAATCAGCATTCTTCCAAGAACATACGAAATAGCTGATTAAAAAATTGAAGAATGCATTTAATTTTATAATGAGGAATCGATCAAAAAATGCACAACCTTTCTCAATATTGTATTGAGAAAGGTTGTGCATTTTATTCTTTTTATCCTTCATTTCTCTTCTCTTCATTCAGCCTTTTAATATGTGTAATTAACTGCACCATCTCTTCTTTCGCATCGGGATACGTCTCATTCCAGTGCTTCACTAAAGCTGGCATCGTCTTCGCTATGTAAGAATACAGTGCCCACTTCTGTACCTGTTCTTTTCTCTCTTCATTGCTCTCTCCAAGTAATAGTTCCGTGTATTTCTCTAACAACCCGTCAAACTGTTCGTTAAACTTTTCGCTCATCTTATTACCTCCTATATGAAAAAAGCAGCGAAAATCGCTGCTTTTCTTTATAATTTTGATCGAACAGAGTTTAATTTCTTCTCCATTGTGCTTACTTTATCACGACGATCATCGATACGAATTGTTGTTGCAACGCGCTGTGCACCTTTCGTATATGGAACTTCATGCATTTGTTGAATAACTTCTAGAATGACAGGAAGATCTCCTTCAATAATTGTATTCATTGGTGTTAATTGATACTTCACGCGATCTGCATTTTTCTCTAGCACCTTTTGTACTTCTGCTACATATTCACTAACACTTGGATTACCTGTTCCTACTGGAATAATCGATACGTCAACAATTGCCATAGTAGTCTTCCTCCTATAATTGCTTCTTATATATCCATTATCTATTTTACCGAAATACGCATCATTTTACTAATTTGTTATTCCTCTATTTTAAATTGCTCAACCAATCTTTCCAAGTCTCTCATATGCTCCGTCAAGCTTTCCATCGTATGAGCTACCTTTTCTAGATGATTCACTTGTGATTCAGTTGCAGCATTTACTTCTTCCGAAACAGCTGCGCTTTCTTGACTCGTACCAGCAATTGTATGCATGACCGCTGTAATTTCTCCTTGTTCATGACCAATGTTATGTACCTCTTCTACAATTTGTTCCACTGAAGTACTGATGGTATTAACAACTGACATAATTGTGCGGAACTCCGCCTCTGCTTCTGTCGTAACATTATTTTGTATATCCGCAATATCTTTTAATTTACTTACAACTTCTACAACTCGTCTTACCTCTACTTGTACATCACCAATCATCGTCGCAATTTCTACTGTCGCTTCTTTTGATTGTTCCGCTAATTTTCGAACCTCTTCCGCAACAACAGCAAAGCCTTTACCTTGTTCACCCGCACGTGCCGCCTCGATTGAAGCATTTAAAGCAAGTAAATTCGTTTGATCCGAAATACCTTTTATAAGCTCTACAACATTTTGAATCGATCCAACTCTTTGCTCTAACTTTCCAGATGCTTCCTCTGTATGAACGACAATTGAAGAGGATTGTTCTCTCGTACGAACTAAATTTCGCATCGTATTTAATCCTTGCTTAGATGCCTCTTCTGCTTTACCAGCTACTCCTTTTATTTCACCAACAGAGTTATTCATTTGTTCCACTGACTGCGCCATATTCTCGAGCTGCTCTGAAACTTCATCTACACTATTAGCGAGCGTAGAAGCTCCTCCGCTCACGTCATCCATTGCACCTGACACTTCTTTACTAGCTGCTACAGTTTCATTCGTTAAATAATGTAGATTATTCGTTGATTGTTGCACGGTTGATACACTATTTTTAATTTTGCTTACCATTTCATTCATTTGTTCAACCATATGATTAAAATGGTTCGTCAGTTCTCCAACTTCATCCTTACTTGTCACTTTCATTTGCAATGTTAAATCACCTTCTGCTACTTTTTGAACGTGATTCGTTAATAATTGCAGTGGTCTTGCTAATCTTCGTGAAAACAAGTATGAAGCTACGATTCCAACGAATAAGCTAATACATGCCATTATAATGACTGTATTTCTCGTACTATGTAATAGCCCATCAATTGTTTCTTTCGGATAAAAAATTCCTATCTTCCATTTCATCAAATCAAATGACTGACTATATGCAACTACCTCTTCACCTTTTAATGTAGTGACAGCATATTTTGTTACATCTTTATTTAAACTCTGCACAAGTGGCTCTTTCGAAACATCTTTCCCTATCTTTTCCGGGTAAACAAGAGCCATATTTTTATCATTTATAATAAACATTTCTCCGCCGTTATTGTATTGAATATTATGAAGTAATTTCTGAATTGTTCCGAGCGATACATCCATCGCCACAACACCTAATACAGATCCATCGTGAGCTGTAATTGCTTTAGAAACTCCCACGCTTAACTTACCTGTTGCAATTTCATACATAGGTTGTCCCCAGTGAACCGTTTTCACATCAGCTTCTGAGTCTTTATACCAAGGTCTTGTCGTTGGATCATACCCCTCTGGCACTTTTCCACCTTCAGCAAGATTGGCACTTAATGTTTTTTTATCTTTCGTACCAATATATAAGTCTAAAATGCCTGGATGATTCTTTTTATACTCCGAAAACTCTTTCGTTAAAAATGCTTCCTCTTCTGGAGTAACTCCGTCTTGAAGCATATTACGAATCATCTCACTGTTCGCATAATACCCCATATCTTCATCCGTTCTTTGAACAAATGTCGTCAGTTGCTCTGTCACAAGATCCATCGTATTTTGAGAATACTGGTCTAAGGAGCGCACTTCCTTCTCTTTCTGTAATTCATACATAGCTGTACCTAATATTACGAACATCATAGAAATAAGTACCGAAAATACTACCGCAATTTTTAAACGTAAACTTCTTAACATCTTCCCCCAAGCATCCCGATACGATAAACTTAACTAAATCTATACAATTCAATCAAATTTACACGAGTTAGTGCTTCATCGTGTTCTCGCAACCCCGAAGGGACGAGGGGTATAACACTCCACACGAGGCAGTATCGTTACCTCCTATTATCAAGCATTTATTTTACCCATCTTGATAAATTTATCGCAGCATTTACATCCCTATCGTGATGGCTATTGCATGAAACACAACACCACTCACGTATTTTTAAACTCCATTGTCCTTCTGGTTGAACTGAATGGTCGTATTTTATGCCGCAACATGAACAAATCTTGCTTGAGGCGAACCATTTATCAGCTTTTTCATACGCAATGCCGTACTTCTCGCACTTGTATGATAAACATTGAAAGAAGAAGTTTAATTTTTGAAAGGAAAGTGCCTTCGATAGTTTTTTGTTTTTTAACAGGTTCGAAATAGATAAGTCTTCCACAACAATCCTCATTGGTTTGGTTTTCACCAATTTAGCTGTTGCTTGATGGATATGGTTATTTCGGATATTCATAATTTTCCTAGATAACCGCAGGTGCTCCGCTTTCGCTTTTTCATATCCAGCAGATTGAATTTTCACACCTTTTTTAAATCTCCTAGACATATCTCTTTGTGCTGACTTTTTCCTTTTCAAAAGCTTTTTAACCTTGGCATCTTTGTTTATATTTCGTTCTTTCATACCATTAGAAGCTACAAACAACTCTTTTAACCCAACATCCACACCAATCGACTCATTCGTTAGTTCTTGTGATTCAAAGTCTTCTTGGAATCCTACACTAATCCACCAGTGACGACCATCAAAGGTAACTCTTGGATTGGATGGTTTTTTGTTTCTTGGTAGTTGTTGGCTTGTTTTCACTTCTCCAATAGACTGAATATGAACGACTTTCTTTCCTATAATCAGTCTTTCATAATTGGCATAAAATCCTTGGATTACATCTTTTTTGGATTTATAAGAAGTGTGAGAACCATTTTTGTACTTTTTGAACGAATGTTTTCTCGCCGTATCAAAATCTTTTGAAGCCTGTTTGGGAACTTGTGCATTAATGTCTTTTAACCACTCATATCTCTTTCGCTTCTTGATCTTTGTAAATCGTTTCTGTAAAGCTAACTGTGAAACAGATTTTCCAAATAGCTTATAGTATCTATCACTCATTCTTTTACAATAGTTATAAGCAAATCTTGCAGCACCAGCATGATTTCTAAGCACTTTCTCTTGTTCAGGCGTTGGAATCAGTCTGACTTTCTTCGCTAATATCATCAGAATGTAACTCCTTTAATGAAAGATTTGTTCTTCTGAATCGTAGCGTGTTCCACCAGCATTCTCCTTAGACTACTCGGATGCAAACCTGTTAATTCTGATACTTGACTAACTCGTGAAAATTTCATTATTATTCTCACCTCATTAAACCTAACATAGCACGTATGTTCGATACTTTCAATGAAGTTTGATAGATTTAATTAAATGTATCTTGTTCAACTAAGGGCGCAATTCCTTAGCCAGTTCTCTTATGAACTTCTCATGTTTTCACATGAGCGCAGACTATATGTTTATCTACTTAAAGATAGAGGATTTTTCCACCACCATAGGCTTGTGATGTACTCTCGTCAGTTATACGAGATAGTCGTTGAACGTTCACCTTATCCATTTTGACTTAGATGATTCGAGGCGGAAGACCCATTGTTCTAGTGTTTAGGATTTAACCTTGCACCATCTGATTGATTTTTTCTGCTTTCGCGACATTCACGCTCGCTATTTCTAGCCACGTTGTAGTTCAATCAGCTTTAGGGATTGCCCGCAGTTAACCCTCACTACTAGCCAATCACTTGACTAGCAGGGCTTACTGATATATTTAATTAACTTTCGTTATAATTGGTTAAATAAATCGTAACAGTTAATTACCCTTCTTGTTGTATTGTAATCATATTAATCATTATATTAAGTATAATAGATAAAATTAAAAAATTGAAATTAATTCTCACCTTAATACAATTAGAAAACTGACTACCACTTGTGCAAAAACAAATAGTTCATTATCCTTAAACTATAATCTCATTCGTTCGGAGGGAACTATGTTACAAAAATTCGGTTTCTCACAATATGAAAGCCAAGCTTACGAAGTTGTCGTATCAAGCAACGAACCATTAGATGCTACAACGATTGTGAAGCATTCTGGCGTGCCAAAAGCAAAAATATATGAAGTGCTTGCACGTCTAATCGATAAAGGAATGGTAATGGATTCTGTTTCGGAGAAGAAAAAGATGTATACAGCATTACCACTCAAGCTAGCAATTGAAAAATTAACGACAGAATTTCAATCCAATATTAAAGAATTAGAGACAACTATATCGAAAAAATCATTTACAGATGATCGTGTATGGAGCTTAAAAATGCAATCTTCTATTCGCGTTCAAAGTAAAGAGCTCATCGAAAGTGCAAAAGAATCAATTCGCATTTCAGCTTGGAACGATACCCTTTTAGAATATCTTCCGTTATTAGAAGAAAAAGCAAAACAAGGCGTCAAAACCGAAGCCCTTATAGTTGGAAAAGTAAAAACAGACTTAGAAAACATGCATTTTCTAATCCCAGCCGAAGAGCCTAACGCGCTAGAGCGATACTTACTGCTCATCGTTGACGACCGTGAAATTTTATTTGCTGGTGTAGAGCAAGAGTCATGGCAAGCGATGAAAACAATGTCACAACCTTTCGTAAAGTTCTTTACAGAATTTTTCTACCATGACGTTGCACTTGCAAAGATTACCCAGAAACACCATGATCTCTTTATGGAAGATGAGGAAATTAAGAGTTTGTTGATGAAGTTGAGATACTAAAAAAACGCCTCTATTACAAGGCGTTTTTTTCTACATTTCTTTTCTATTTTTCATCTTTAACACATAAGCTCCTGCAATAATAAAACCAAGTCCTAGAACAAATAAAACCGTAAATTCATTGCCGACGCCACCTGTAGCTGGTAATCGCACTTCATTATGAGTACTAGGTTGTTGCATTGGCTTCACATCAGCAGAAGGTTTCACTTCTCCATTCGGTGTTGGCTTATTTGGCTTAGAAGGAAACGATGCCTTTTCTTCTTTCTTATTTTTCACAATATGTTTAATAATTTCTCCATCCTCTTTTATTTCAAATCCGAATGTCTCTTCATTTATTACATATCCATTTGGTGCTATTGTTTCTTTATACGTGTACTTTCCGTATGGTAGTTTGAATTTCGCTATACCTTGCTCATTTGTTTTTCCTTTTACTACTTCTTTCCCTTGTTCGTTGTAGATTGTAAATTCTGCGTTCGGCAGTTTCGTATTCCCATCCGCTATATCTACTTTCGTTATTTCTAACTCGCCTTCTACTTTCTTATCTTGAACGATATGTTTAATAATTTCTCCATCCTCTTTTATTTCAAATCCGAATGTCTCTTCATTTATTACATATCCATTTGGTGCTATTGTTTCTTTATACGTATACTTTCCGTATGGTAGTTTGAATTTCGCTACACCTTTTTCATCTGTTTTTCCTTTTACTACTTCTTTCCCTTGTTCGTTGTAGATTGTAAACTCTGCATTTGGTAATTTCGTATTCCCATCCGCTATATCTACTTTCGTTATTTCTAACTCGCCTTCTACTTTCTTATCTTGAACGATATGTTTAATAATTTCTCCATTCTCTTTTATTTCAAATGCGAACGTCTCTTCATTTATTACATATCCATTTGGTGCTATTGTTTCTTTATACGTATACTTTCCGTATGGTAGTTTGAATTTCGCTACACCTTTTTCATCCGTTTTTCCTTTTACTACTTCTTTCCCTTGTTCGTTGTAGATTGTAAACTCTGCATTTGGTAATTTCGTATTCCCATCCGCTATATCTACTTTCGTTATTTCTAACTCACCTTCTACTTTCTTATCTTGAACAATATGTTTAATAATTTGTCCATTCTCTTTTATTTCAAATCCGAACGTCTCTTCATTTATTACATATCCATTTGGTGCTATTGTTTCTTTATACGTGTACTTTCCGTATGGTAATTTGAATTTCGCTACACCTTTTTCATCCGTTTTCCCTTTTACTACTTCTTTCCCTTGTTCGTTGTAGATTGTAAACTCTGCATTTGGCAATTTCGTATTTCCATCCGCTACATCTACTTTCGTTATTTCTAATTCACCTTTTACATTTTCATTTTTAAGCTCTAATACAGCTGTTTCACCAGTTTTCACTTCAATTTTTTTAACGCTTCCGTCTAACACATATCCAGCTGGCGCTTGAATTTCTTTGACGCTATATATACCGATTGGAAGATTACCTAACTCCGCAATCCCCTTATCATTAGTCGTAACATTTTGTTTAAAGTTTTCATTAGAAACTTCAAACACCGCTCCTTTTAATACTTCCTTTTTTTCTCCTAATTTCATAATCTTTAAAGAACCTACTGATTCCCAATTTACAACTAAATCTGTACTGATTTTCTCACTATTTCTTTTTAACAATACCGTTGTATTTTGAACTTTTTCCGATCCTTTAAAAGCTATTGCTTGTAAATTAGTTAAAGTAGACTTCACTTTCATTTTAAAGTTACCACTACTCGTATTTTTTGGTATTAAGATTTTGAATTTTTCGTTAATTGATAACGTACTTTTCTCTTCACCATTTTCATTTACAATGCGAAGCCCTTTAGGAGCATTTTCAGGAAGAATTGTATAAGAGCCAGAAACCGCATTTGTTTGCACTGCATAAAATCCTGTTTCTAAATAATCACCTTTTTTTGTAGCAGTTTGTGAATCTACAGGATTAACTTTAAAGAATACATTTTGTGATCCAGTTTCTTTCTTTGAAGCCTCTACTAAACGCTTCATAAGATTATGTACACGTTCATTTTTTGCAACTAAATCTTCTTCCGTTAATTCATTTGCTGCAATCCATACTGCTAATTGTGTAGCATAATGCGCTTCTTCCGTTGTCGCTACACCTAATTCAGATGGGCTTTTTTGAGGATATCCATTTAATAAAATACGATATACAGCATCGGATGTTTTCCCCATCTCAGGCAAATCATCCCCATTGGGCGAACGTAAATCAGGCGTTAAACAATACGCAATACTACCCGAAGCCGTTTTAATTATTTCTGTCTTTATTTCACGCTGTTTCAAATTACTATAGCTCCAATCCATTTTATATGTTTCTCTGTTCATTACTTCTGCCTTTACTTGTGGCATCGCAATTCCTAATAAAATAATAAGAGCACTTAAAAAACTAAACCATTTTCCTACCATCTTTCGTTTCATTCTCTCCACCACCATATATAAATTTCTACATGAAGCAATCTTACTGTTTCATTGTACTTATAGTGAAAAAAAGAGAATAGGTGGTTTTTTTGTAGTATCTTGTCGAATTGTTGAGAAAGTTTCACAGTAATAAGCCATTTTAAAACGTTTTGTTGTCATGCTGCTATTGACAAATAAACATTACATGTTTCCAATTTTCAAACATAATAAAAAAGGCACTTTATAAGTGCCTTCATATCTTACGAGAAACAAATTTCAAATGAATACATATTACTTATCTTTTTCCTTTATCTCCATCAACAGCTCAATAATCTTCTCATTTTGCTCCACTTGTTTCTCTGAATTTTGATAGATGAAACGAACCCATCTTAATGCAAAAACAACTATCAATATCGGTAGTAGCGCAATTATCATGCCGAATACCGAGAAATTAGACATCATTTTCCATCACCTCGCTATATACACCTTTCTCCATTTACCCACCAAACCCTTCCATTTTTTACAAATAAAAAGAACCTATCAAACGATAGATTCTTCTTTTGCAAACTGAGTAGAACGTCCTCTCGTAATCGAGAAAATTGCACAAAGCAGCGCTAATATAATAAAGCCGCCTCCTACCCAAGCATTATATATAACAGATGATTTCTCAATAACAACTCCGCCTACTGTTGAACCGAGCGCAATTCCTAAGTGAAGAGCAGAGTTATTTAAACTTTGCTGAATACCAGCTGATTCCGGTGCAATTTCAATTAAATAATTTTGTTGTGCTGGCGAAATAGCCCAGCTCAGCATACTCCAAAGTCCCATCATAATAATGAACAGCGGGAATGAGAATGTCATCATCGGCAATAGGAAGATCGCACACGCAAATACGATAATAATTGAAATAATACTTTTCTTCGATCCCCATTTATCAGCAAGCCAACCTCCGAAGCCGCCCCCAATTACTGCTGCGATTCCGAAGATGAAGTAAAATACACTAATCCAATTCGCTTCCACATGCATAACATCTTTTAAAAATGGTGTTAAATATGCATATAGTGTTAAATGACCCGTTAAAAATAAGAATGACGTTAACTGTGCACTGACGATTTTTTTATCTTTTAACGTAGCAATCTGCTCTCTTATTGATAATACCGATGTCGGTGGTACTTTCGTTAAGAATAATGAAATACAAGCGATTGCTATAACTGTTAAGATCGAAATGAGTACAAATGGTGCACGCCATCCGTATGCATTTCCGAGTACAAGGCCAAGCGGTACTCCAAGTACAAGTGACCCACTAATCCCCATGAAAATGATTCCAATTGCACGCGCACGAAAATGCGGTTCTACAACGCTAGAAGCAAGTGTTACTGACAGTGCAATAATAAGCGAACCACTCGCCGCACAAATCACCCTTGAGAACATTAACATCCCGTAATTCACACTAAATGCTGAAATAATATTTCCGATTAAGAAAATTGATAATGCCCCAACATACAATGTTTTTCTTTCAAATTTCCCTGTTAAAGCTAGTAAAACAGGACCTGATAAAGCAAATACTACTGAAAATATTGTGATAAGCTGACCAGCTGCACTAATAGATACACCTAAATCGTTGGCAACTAAATCGAGCGTTCCTCCTATAATTAGCTCAACCGTTCCGACTACGAAAGCCGCGATAGCTAAAATATACACACGAAAATTCAAGTCTTTCCCCACGCTTTCTTTTTTGGTTACTACGATTATAGTAACCAAAAAAGAAAGCGGAAGCAAGTACAATTTTTTATCATAAGAAACTCCCCTCTTATGATATATCTCCAACATTTAAATAAAGATCCTTATCTGAAAAATTATCACTACTTCTATCCAATTTGTAATCAAACTAAGAAATATTAATAAAAAACAACATTTATTATTAAATTTATATATATAAATTTAATTTATAATAAACTTGATTAAATTTCCTATTATTTACAAACGAATTGTACCAAATAAGATTTTTCTTTACTAGACTTGTATTAAAATTACAGAAAAATTATTATTTTCTTGTAGAGTAAATACTATACTTTACAAACACACAATAGTTTGGAATATCAAAAAACTTAGGGGGAAAAGAAATGAAAAAATTAACTGCACTAACTTTGACAGCAAGTATTTTAGCTTCAGCTGGGCTTGTGCCTACATCATCTTTCGCAGCAAGTAACGAACTTCCGTATTTAAATGAGATTAAGAAATTGCAGCCAGACGTAAGTACAGAAGAGTTAATTTCAGATATTATTGAAGTTGCAAAAAATACGGGCAATACAAAAGAAGCTTTAGCAGAACAAATTTATAAAGAATTAAAAGCAAATCATGAACAAGGAGAACGAGAAGCTACTCAACGAAATAATAAAGATACTACTAATGTTCAATATGGTGCTAGCGGCGGAAATGTAAAAGTAGGAAATTCTAATATGGGCGACTTTTATTATACTGGATCTACAACTGCTTATATGAATCACGGACATGTCGGTATGTACTATAGTAAAGACTTGATTGTTGAATCTGTACCAGACAAAGGTGTGCGCACAATTGCTACTAATAAACGCTTAGTTGATAAAGGTGATGCAGTTGTCAAATCTGTAAATACTTCTTGGCAAAATAAAAATGACGCAGCTTGGTGGGCGAAAGATCGTGTAGGAAAGGATGACTATTCTTATAATTTCGCAAACAATAGAAATACTAGCCATTATGGCGCGAAGAATTGTTCTAAATTGATATGGTCTGCTTATAAATTACATGGTGGTTTAGATTTAGATAAAGATGGTGGAGCAGGTGTATATCCTCGAGATGTTAGAGATGCGCAAAAAACATCGTTAATTCGTAATATATAATTTTAAAACTGAAAGTGAAACAATTTATTTGTTTCACTTTTTGGTTATTTGAGGAGCAGAAGTGAAAATGAAAAATCACCGGAAAATAATTCTATTTTTTACGATTATTATAACGATTGCAGTATTAGCTTACTATTTATGTATAAAAGATAAGAATGCAAACTTAATATCAGATA
The DNA here is from genome assembly GCF_028548245.1 of Bacillus sp. FF-1. Taxonomy (NCBI): domain Bacteria; kingdom Bacillati; phylum Bacillota; class Bacilli; order Caryophanales; family Bacillaceae; genus Bacillus; species Bacillus sp. FF-1. The sequence continues at coordinate 97,406 of NZ_JAQQGG010000009.1, read as the reverse complement.
AAGAAATACAAAATAAAAATTTTTTAGATGATAAAAAGGCTGTGCTTTACTTCTCATCCACTGCCGATCAAGATTTAGATGGTAAAGGCATTAGTTATGCCATATTTATAAATAAACAAGGCGTTGCTAGCGGATATAAAATGGGTGGTCTAGAGCTCGGCGGTATTGGTGTATCCGACGATAAAAAACAAGTTCTATTAGAGAGTAAAAATACTATAACATTTCTAGGAGAAAATCCTACTACTCATAAAATAAAATACCAACATACCGGTGATTTTAATGGATATTTAGCAAACCAAAAGATATTTGTTACTATTTACAATTCAGGAATGGACAAAGAGAACGGGAACTATAATTCAAATGTTTTATTCGGAAATGAAAAAGTTATTCATAAAAGCAATATCCCTCATTTCATTATTAGCTCTGGATTAGATGGGGAAAATATTTTAGTAGCCACTCAAGAATTAGTTACTAATAAATACGAATTAAAAAAATTAACGTTTAATGATGCAACAATGAATATAGAGAATATTACAGCGCTTAATATAAATGGAAAAGAGGACCATGCTAATCTTTCACCTATTTTAGTAGATTCAGAGAATTACTACATGGTTATGAGTACAATTGATAAGGATGATCCGCTAAAAGGGGAAACATTCTTGTTACGTACTAATAAAGCCACTTTAGAACAAAATACAATATTTATGTATAAAGAAGAAAACTCAACTGCAACCAGCCCATTTTCATTAGATAATTCCGCATATATATATAACAACGAATTATATTTTTTAAACGGTCTTGGTGATATATATACATATAACCCTAAAAATAATACGATGAGCCATAAATTCACCATAGATTACCATGTTAAAGATGGCGTTAGATATAATGAACAAACTTATTTCGAAAACGACTCATTATATGTTCTACGTTATGATGCAAAGCGCAATAATAAATACTATATAGAAAGATACAACTTAACAAACGGAAGAAAAGTATCCGAACAAGAAATACAAGGTATAGAATCTATACTCGCCACCGTGAAAGGCGGAAAGAAAGTTTATGCTTATGACTTTAAAATGTTACTACCCAAAACAGGTAATTAACTATACTTAATTACCTGTTTCTAGGTTATAAAATAGGGTAATGTAATTCCCCATAATTCTAATTTTATACTTTCAAATTTTTTCACATAAAAAACAGGCGTATGATACGCCTGTTTTCTAATTATTAAACAGCAGTTTTATTCTTCTTATTTAAATACCAATATACCGGCAGTCCCGTAAAGACAATTCCAATTGATAAGAAACAACTTAGTGGATCGTTAATAATCGCACTACCGATTACAAAGAGTGAGCCCAAAATCGCAACGATTGGGACGATTGGGAATAACGGTACACTGTATGCACGCTCTTTATTTTTATTACGTTTTCTTAAAATGAAGACACCGATAAACGTCATTACATAGAAAATATAAATAATGAATACGGAAATCTCAGATAGCTTATTCGGATCGCTAATAATCATTAAAATAATTCCTAAAATGATTTCAACAGTAATCGCATTTGCTGGTGTTTTAAATCTTGGACTTTCCTTCGCAATAAACTTAGCAAATGGAAGTTGTCCACGTTCTGCCATCGACATCGGGATACGTGGGAACGTTAAAATCTTTCCATTTAAACAACCGAAAATAGAAACGATAATACCGATACTAATAATTTTCCCACCATATTCTCCAAGTAGCATTCCTGCAGCTGTCGCTGTTGCATTTTCTCCAAGTTCTACAATTTGCGTTGCTGGTAATACATTCAATAACGCCAAATTAATTAATACGTAAGCAGCTGTTACAATTAAAATCCCAACTGTCATTGCTTTCGGTAATAGCTTTGTTGGATTCTTCATTTCTCCACCAATCGAAGCAAGTAAAATCCAACCGTCATAAGCAAATAACGTTGCTAAAATTGCCATCCCGATACTTTGATTTTCTGATATCGGCACAACTACGTTAAAGATATCGCTATTCCCTTTCCAAAAACCTAACACAACAATTAATACGATTGGAATCATCTTCCCGATTGTCGTGATCGTTTGAACGATACCTCCGTATTTTGTTCCCATACTATTTACAACGCCAAGGAACACAACTGTTCCAATTGCGATTGGTAAATTCCATACTTTATCTAAATAGAAAAAATTAATCATTAAAGAACTAAAGTATAGCCCTAATGTTCCAATAATAGCTGGCCCATAAACAATTGTTTGCATCCAGCCTGATAAATATCCCCAAAAACTTCCATAAATCTCCTCTAAATACGTATACAACCCACCATTTTTCGGGATTTGCGCTCCTATTTCAGCTACTGTTAAACCGCTTGCTAACGTCAACAGACCACCAATTATCCAAGCAAGAATCGCCATATTAGAACTCCCCGAGTAATCTAATACGCTCCCTGGTTTCATAAACACACCAGACCCAATAATCGTTCCTACTACGATAGAAAGTGCTACCGTTAAACCAATTTTGTTCTTCTCATCATGATGCATGCTTCGTATCCTCCTTCCAATTCTAGTGTGATGCAAAAATGAAATAAAAAAACACTCCTCCCTAAAAAAGGGACGAGTGTTATATTCGTGGTTCCACCCTTGTTTCAATTCGCAAAGTAACACACTTCACCAATTTCTCAAGTCTAAAATAACGGTTTTTGCCGGCAAGCAATTACTAAATGTTCGTTCACTGCTGCAGTTCAGAGGTGGTAATCTATTTTTTCGTATTAGGAAGCTCACAGCCAAAGGCTTCCCTCTCTGAGAATCGTAAAAAATTGATCGTGTCCTCATCATCACTTCTTGATGTCGAATTTTGTAGTTATTGTTCATTATATTGAATTGTTAGAAAAAATCAATATATTTTTTATATAACATACGAAATTTTTCTCTTCTTATATTATAACAGAAGTTACGCCACTTCTCTAATTACCTAAAAATGGTATAATCCATACAGGAGGTGTATCAATAATGATTGCTGTTTTTTGTATCATCGCTACATTTCTTTCTGTTCTATTCGCTATCATGCATCGGCACAAATATCCTGGTTATAGCATTTTAGCGGTAGCTATTATACCGGCTGTTTCCTTCTATGTATTAGGTAAATATCAATATACAGAAGTATTTATCGGTTTTGCAATCTTCTACTGCGTCTTTGGATACATACTAACTATGAAAAAAATTTTATTAAATCATTAAAAGGGACCGATTTCTGCTGACAGAAATCGGTCCTCGCACGTACCTTCCGGTTGCCCACACGAAAGATACATAATTCGATTATTTATTTTCTTTGTTCATAAAAAACTTATGGTGCGGTAAATCAACATTCAATGCCTCTAATTGTTTCTTTTCATTGTCTAAAATCTCTTTTGCCTTTGTTTTTGTTGCCTCATCTAATCCCGCAAAGATATCTTCATGCTTCTCTTTCTCTGGGAGTTTCACGCCTAACTTCGTTAATTCTTCTTTTGCTTGCTCATGCGTTAATTTGCCGGACTTTTCTTGTTCAAAAATTGACTTCACTTTTTCTTTCGCCTGTTCATCTAAGTTAGCAAGCATGTCTTTACGCTTACCCTTCTCCGGCATTTTCACGCCTAATTTCGTTAATTCTTCTTGCGCTTGTTCACGTGTTAATTTACCGGATTTCTCTTGCTCTAAAATGGATTTCGCTTTTTCTTTTGTTGCTTCGTCTAATCCCGCAAACATTTCTTTGTGTTTACCCTTTTCCGGCAACTTCACGCCTAATTTTGTTAACTCCTCTTGTGCTTGTTCACGTGTTAATTTACCAGACTTTTCTTGCTCTAAAATTGATTTCGCTTTTTCTTTCGTTTGATCATCTAATCCCGCAAACATTTCTTTACGTTTTTCTTTCTCTGGAAGCTTTACACCTAACTCCTCCAACTGTTTCTTTGTATCGTCCATAATTGTTTTTACTTTTTGTTTTGTAGCATCATCTAAATCTTTTTTCGCCGTTTTTGCAGACTGATCCACTGCTGGAGTATTCGTTGCCGCGAATGCCGGAATACCGACTCCTCCAATGATTCCGAATGATAAAGCACCTGCAATCGCTAAATACCCAACTGTTTTCTTCTTCATAGGAAATTTCCTCCTTCATATTTCTAATGCATGTACACTTTCGTATACAACGCCTATAGTAATGTTGGTTTCTTAACATTTCCTTAACGACTTAACAAAAAAAACACCGCTCATCCCGAGCGGTGTTTTTCTAAGCTTTTTGTAATTGTAATTCTTCACGTTCCATTATTTTTCTTAATACGATTGTTTGTGTCATTGTAAATAAGTTACCTGTTATCCAGTACAACACAAGACCTGATGGTGCCGCAAATCCCATAAATAAAATCATTGCCGGCATCATAATTTGCTGCATCTTTAGCATTTGTACTTGTTCTCCAGGTGTAATATTCGATTGGAAAACCTTCATTTGAATAAATGTCGTTAATGCTGCAATAATCGGTAATATATGATAAGGATCTGCATGTCCTAAGTTCACCCATAAAAACGAAGATGTACGAATCTCTTCTGTTCGGCTAATCGCATAATACAAAGCAGAGAAAATCGGCATTTGTATAAAGATTGGCCAACAACCAGCAAGTGGATTCCAACCGCCTGATTTCATTAGTTCTGACATTTCTTTTTGATACTGTTTTTGTTTTTCTAGATCTTTGCTTACATCACCGTATTTCTGCTTTAACTTCTGCAATTCAGGTTGCATTTTCTTCATTTTCGCTTGGCTACGATATTGCGAAACAGCTAATGGAATCATTGCTGAACGAATAACGAGCGTCATAATAATGATAGCAATCCCAAAGCTAGCTCCCGGTATATGATGAGCAACAAATTGAATCATAAACGAGATTGGATATACAAAATAATGATCCCAAATTCCCGTACTATGTGCATCAATTGGTGCTGCATTACTGCAACCAGATAAAACAAAAACAAGTAATAATGATAAACTAACGAGCACAGCTCGGTATGATTTTAACATGTTCATTCCTCCAATGTTTCGTAATTATTTAGCGAAACATTGGTGTATACGGACCGACCTCGTCATTCTCTTCACTTGATTCTTGTCTGCGTACAGAACGAATCATTCCATATTTATAAAAAATAGAAAATAGCGGTACATTCCCCGCACTATCTTCACATGTATCAACTAACGCAAATGCTCTTTGTCTACCGCTCGATGCTTGCTGACGCACAAAGCGAGAAACGTTAGCAAGGAAGAAAACTTCTAATAAACAAAGTGCTGTCGTTACAAACGATATATATAGAATTGCATCCTGCAATAAAAATTCCATCGCTTCACATCCTTAATAAGGTCATTTTAGCACATTCGGCAAACATTCTCTATTTCCTTTTATCGTCAAAAAAAGTATTTTGCATATTTTCTCAAGAAAATAATAATTGAGAAACATTGTATTCGCTTTCTTTAGTATATTCACACACATCAATGAATAGGCTTGATTTATTAGAAATTTATAAAATTTTTGCATTATAATAAAACTATTGCCAGTTTTTGAAAAAACCTTTATTCTCTTCTTGTAATCAAAAATGAATATGGAGATGAAACATACTATGGGTCAACTAGGAGACGCCGATTACGTTCCCGACACCGCCTTTTTATCCTTCCCAGCAGCTAAAACATTTCACTTAGAATTTATCATACAGTTGGTTGTTATTTTCGTAGCTTCTATTTTGTATGCAATTTCTATGAATATGTTCTTTATCCCGCATAACATGATTAGCGGTGGATTCGCTGGAGTAGGGATGATTATCGGTTATTTAATGCACTACAATATCGGTGCACTTATCTTTTTACTAAACATTCCTCTTCTTATTTTAAGTCACTTTTACTTAGGCAAGAAGACAACCTTTTTAACAGCGTACTTTGTAGCTGTATCATCGTTAGCGATGAACATTATCCCTGTACACCAAGTTTCAGACGATATTTTACTATCTTCTGTATTCGGCGGTGTAATCTGCGGAGCAGCCTCAGGAATCATATTCCGATTTGCTTCTTCAACAGGTGGTTTTGATGTTGTTGGATTGATTGTAGCGAAATATCGAGATGTTTCAATTGGAGCAATCATATTTGTATTCAACTTAATCTTACTTGTTGTAGCAGGATTTATTTTCGGATGGGATATTACACTTTATACGTTAATTAGTCGATTTGTAGTCAGCAAAGTGATCGATGCTGTGCATACGAAACATATTAAATTAACGATAATGACAATTACAGAAAAAGGCGAGGAAATAAAAAGCGCCCTACTACATCACGGCATACGTGGCGTGACAATGGTAGATGCTGTCGGCGGCTATACAAACCATAAGAAAAAAATGATTTACACTGTCGTGACTCGCTATGAGTTAGGCGAAATGAAACGTATTATCCGTCAAGTGGATAACAAAGCATTTATGAACATTACTGAAACAGTTGAAATTGTCGGCCGTTTCAAACGCATATAAAAAAGGTCAATACATGAAAGGGCATCACATATTATATGTGATGCCCTTTGTTATTCCACTCACGCACCTTTTAGCATAATACAATCACTACGTTTATTACTACAAATCGGAGGATAGCATTCCATATACAATACTGTCTGTCCATTCATCTTTATTCCAGAAATCTTGTATGAAATGTGCTTCCTTTCTCATGCCTATTCGTTCACACAATTTTTGTGAAGCTGTATTTCGTGCATCAAGATTAGCTTGTATACGGTGTACATTACATTCATGAAATAATTTAAATACCAAACGACTTACTGCTTCTGTTGCCAAACCTCTCCCAGTTACTTCATTTGAAAAACTATAACCAATCTCAACAGTGTCTTTCATATTTGTGTACCATACGGATAAATCACCAACTACCTTAGTTTTGTATATAACCGCCAAACTTAATATTGAGTCTTTAGTAAGTGCATTGTTTGCTAGCTTCTTATTAAATCTTTCCTGCATGTCTTCATAAGTCCACTTATTATGTAATAGGAACTTACATGTATCCTCACTATTATAAATAGCAAATACATCCTGTAAATCAGTACTTTTAAAAGGCCTAATTATTAATCTTTCTGTTGTGAACTCCAAGTTAGCTCTCCTCCCTTACATTACATGCATGCCATAAAACATTTTTTATCATATTTAAGTCTACTTAGATCTCACCTTGATTACATATTTCATCAAAATAAATGAAACTCCTTCTTCTACTAAACCGCACCGTTAATGGTATTTCCTTGCGTTTTTTATTTTTTACACTTATTACAAAATCAGATAATTCTATTATTATGTCTCTAAATATGTTATAATGAAAACAGACTCACAAAAAAAGAGTATATAGACTTGGAAGTTTCTCATATTTTACAAACAAAAAGAAACGAGCAGTCAGGTATATTTCAGACACCATACACGTAACGGTTTAAATAACCGATCATCTTAGTTACTCTTCAATGATCTTTTTATAAAAAGATACGTACAATTAAAACTCACTTCAATATACTATACCTACCTTTTTGACTTCCAAATCATCTTATTACATAAGGAGATGAACATATGAATCAATATATACGATATACAATAGCTGTCCTGTTTGCTATTATCGGCGGAACAATCTGCTTCTGGACAAACACTCAGCTTGGAGAGAATATCATTTTTAATGGAATCGAAACACTTGTAAGCGCTTCAATTTTAGGTGGATACATTTTCTTCCTCTTTAATCCAGAAGAAAATGCGCAAAAAACAATGTTATTAACAATGATCGGAATTGTCGGCGGATGTATTTCCTACTCAATGACTAACTATACATTACCACTTCAATTAAGCTCAGCTTTCTTCCACGGTCTATGGACTTGGTTCATTGCCTTCTGTCTAGCAGATGTATTCAACCTATTACAAGACAACGAAGAAGAAAACGGTCGCCAAATTGAAAGTAACTCGTAAGCTGGAAGAGATTCTTCCAGCTTTTTTTATGTTGGTTTGCATACCCTGATTGGTATTTACCAGATTATATCAGCGATTTTTCAAATATATCGACGATTTCTCCACTTATATCAGCGATTTTTTCATTATATCGACGGTTCGACACAGGATATCGACTTACCGACAATTCTCGGCAATCTATTTATACTCTATACCCCGCCACTACAATAAAAAGAAGTTACCCTCACGGCAACTTCTTTTCCATATACCCCATCCAGTACCAACCAGATTATATCAGCGATTTTTCAAATATATCGACGATTTCTCCACTTTTATCGGCGATTTTTTCATTATATCGGCGGTTCGACATAGGATATCGACTTACCGACATTCTTCGACAATCAAGACGCTCAACATACCCTATCCCCCAAGCAATTTACTGCCGAACTCTACGATTAAAAAGATAATTAATAAGATCGCGAGTATTTTTAATGCTACATATGCCACTTTAAAAACAACATAAATGAGCAAGACGATTAAAATAATCGTTAAAATTCCCATCTAGAATTCCTCCAAGCTTTGCTCTTCTTATCTTATTTTACTCGCCCCACACTTTTTATGGAACGGCATAAGAAGACATAGAAAAAAGAGGTTACCTCACCCATCGTAAGATACCCTCTTCTTTAGCTGCTCAAACCATTCTCTCTCTAATTGTAAATATCCCATTCCACTCTTCTCAGCGCTCTTCAATTCTTTATCAGCTTTCCTCATATAAGTACGAGATGCTTCCATATCGCCCTCTAAATATTTAATAATTCCTTGTGTGCGATAATATCCGTTTAGGTCCATTTTTGTAATAGCCTTCCCATGTTCCCTCGCTTCTTCTAAAGAAAGACTATCCATCTCATAAAGGGCTTTATATAAAAGGTACCAACTATGAAAACTACTAACGAAAAACTTATTTTCTTTCGTTACAGGTAGTTGAACAATTTGTTTTATATACGGTACGGCTCTTTCCATTCCCTCTTGATCCGCACGAGCCAAAAAGACGAGCATAAGTCTACTCATTATCTCTCTTATCCCTTTATTCTCTTTTATTTTTTCCTCACTCAGTTCTACCAATCTTTCATCCCAATCTCTCGGTCTTTTATAACTAAATAACTCACTCGATATTTGAATCTCATATAAATGATTTCTAGCTCTTTCATCATCTTTAATTAAAATAAGAAATTGCATCCCATCACTCATAAGCGTTCCTTTTATCGGCACAATTGTAACCGCAAAGATTGCAAAATGGAAAAAGGAAAAATATAAAAGATATTGATAATAACTCACCATATATATATAACCTGAAGTAATACCAAATAGTAAACTCGTAATCGGTCCACCTAAAGTAAGCCATGCCCACTTTTTCGAAAGGTTCGGTGTCTCTATAGAAGGTGGTACTAGTGTTGCAACGCCTCCAAAGTACGCCCATAATTTATTTTCTCGAATGCGTACTTTCCCCTTCTCTTTTTGAACAGTAATGGGTCCTACTGTCATAAATTTAAAATTCAAACCACCTATTACACCGAATGCTACATGCCCTAGCTCATGAATGGCTAATACTAACAATGAAATTCCAACTATTGCCCATAGATTCAAAATTACTTCTAATTTCCCAGTTCGGATTACTCCGTATAAAATGGACAAAACTAACGCCGCCGTCATAGTACCAGCTGGCCTTCTTAAAATATCCACCTTTTTCTCCCCTTAATAAATCATTTTTCTATGCATTTCGTACATATATGTTCCAACATGTAAAACCCAAACGAACGAAATCATAATGACCATAAAATAATCTTTCCCATCTAAAAGTACATACGCAATTGCCACTAACCATGCACAGGCAAGTGTCATATTTGTATATTGATATGCCTTATATCCCGCCTCATGAACAATTTGTTTTTGTCCTTCATCTGCATTCTTTGCCCACATTTCCATTGACTGAGAATACGTAACACTCTGTTCTGGATATAAAGCGTTATACCTTTTCCTCATTACAGACCCTAACCAAGTTATAGCAATAAAGCACACTGTAGATACCACAATACTTACACTAACAAAGAGCAAGCTCCCTTCTTTTGTATACGTTCTATAAAACGCAATAACTGAGCAAACAAACCATGATGGAATAATAATTTCCATTACTCGAAAATAAATAAGCACTATCCCTAACCTTCGTCCCTTAACATTTTCTTCTTCATCTTTCGTTTGTGCGAGTACTCTTGTACGCTTCCAAATATAATATATAGCTATTACGCCAAATAAACTCATCATGCCAATGCTAATAACAGGGGATATTTTACTAGTTCCCTCTGTTGCACTATCCCCTACTACATACCCTATGAACCCGCCACATATCACTCCTGCTAACAGCTTCAGTATAGCCAACATTTTCCCCTTTACTTTACCCTTCACCATCATCTTCCCCCTCCACTAACGTAAATATTTCCTCCACCGGTACATTGAAAATTTGTGCGATTTTTAACGACAATACGATAGATGGTGCATAATCCCCGCGCTCAATTAAACTAATCGTTTGCCGCGATGATCCAATCGCTTTCCCCAAATCCCCTTGTGATAAACGATGCTTTGCTCGCAATTCCCTCACTCGATTTTGAAGCTTCATATCTTCCCTCTTTTTCATTTATTTAATTAAAATTGTAAATAATATCCTTATTTTTGTCAATTATAATTGTCATTTTGACGTTAATAATTGACAATATAATCTATAAATTTTTAAACAGGTAAACAAAAACTTATTAAAATAAAAAAGGCAGTGCATCTGCACTGCCTTCCTAAATTCTGACATAGAATGGATTCCATATTAACTTGCGTTTTGTAATAATGCTCGTTTTAACTGTTTACGGAAACGAACTCCTAACGTAATTGCTACAATCGCAATCACTCCAAAAATAATTTTACCGATATGACCTTCTAGCGCTCCAAAAATATCATGTAAATTGCCACCTAGCCAGTAACCACCGATTAAGAAGAATGATACCCAAAATAGAGCACCTGAGTAAATTGTAATTGCAAAACGGCGGAACGGTAAGTTAATAATTCCCGCAAAGTATCCTGTAAAGTGACGTACACCAGGAATAAAGAAACCGATAAAAATCAAGAAGTATCCATACTTATCAAACCACATTCTTGTTAAGTCGATTTTTCTTTGTGTTAAAAATACGTATTTCCCATACTTTTGAACAAAGGGCATTCCTAATTTATTTCCTAAAAAGTATTGGATCGTCATTCCTACACTTGTCCCAATGAAGGATAGGATAATTAAAATCGGTAAACTTAAATCACCCTTATGTGCTAAAAATCCCGCATATGCTAACGTTGGCTCTCCCGGAAACGGAAGTGCAATATATTCTAACAGCAAACCAACAAGTACAACATAGTACCCGTATTGCTGAAATAATTCATGAATCCATTCCATGTCATCTCTCCTTTCAATCACGTGCAACTTCTTACTAATATTGTATAAAAAAATTGTCGAAATAACTATCACAATAGCTTACATTTTTATTACATTTTTGTAAGGCTCTCACTAAACTTTTCCGTTCTTTATTTACTTTCATTTTCAGACAACTTAACAAGTATATAACGTGAGAAACCAAGGCCTTAATATGCATTTTTTATCCATTTTTTAACACTTAAAAATCGTTATATTTTGTTCTTAATAAAAAACCACTACAAACTCATACGAACTTCATATTAGCTTCATATACGTATTGTAAGATTATATCGGAATTTGTTTAAAAATTTAACTAATATATGACTAAACATTAATTTGAATAAATATTAATCGCTTTTCGAAATTGAAAAAAGGGTGAATACGAAATGGAAGCTTATAAGATGCACGATTTTATTAATACAAATGTTGAATCTCACCAAAATGAAACCGTTTTTAATTTACACATATGTGAAACAAATGAATTTGACGTAAGTTTAACAAAGTCTACAACACTGTCTTTTATCGTTTCAAAAAAGAACATTAAGATTGTTACGAAAAAATGGATTAATTCAAATCAAGAAAGCATGATTGGCAAAAGCTACATCATTCCAACGAAAGCTTTTCACTACTTCTTACCAATTATTTCTGAAACGGAAGATGAATTAAATATTCAAGTTCAAAGTTTTGGACTACATGGCGAACTTTTATTAAATGAAAGATTACTTATTGATAAAAACAACAAACACAATGCCAAAATTACTACTTTCTTTGAAACATTAGATGAAAATGTAAATAAAGTATTACGAGGATTGCAAATTCATTGTATGTAAGACTATTACAATAGTAAAAAGGAGAAAATAATGAAAAAACTATTATTAGGCGCACTATTATCATTAGGATTTTTAACTATTCCATTCACAAATGCTGAGGCAGCTACAACGAAAGATCAACTGATTGTAAACACACAGTTAAATAAAATGGATTATTATCAAAACGGAAAATTCATAAAAAGTTTTACTGTCGCTACTGGAAAAGCATCTACTCCTACACCTAAAGGTACTTTCCAAATCGTAAATAAAATTAAAAATCGTCCTTATTACACAGGCAAAATTAAAGGCGGCGATCCACGTAATCCGCTTGGTGACCGTTGGCTCGGACTAAACATGGCAGGAACTTACGGAACAACTTATGCGATTCATGGTACGAACAATAACCAGGCAATTGGTAAGTGGACAACACTAGGTTGTATTCGTATGTATAACAATGATATACACTGGTTATTTGAGCGTATTCCCCAGCAAGCTACTGTCACTGTAAAATAACCTCAAAGCGCGATTTACGTGTAGCCAAGAATTTTATGTCTTGGCTTATTTTATTTCTTCATTTACAGTAGCAAAACAACTGTATTTACATATATAATAGGAATAGATTGTGTTAGGTAACATCCAAACATTGATAAACATGGATATTAAAATTATACAGTTATAATATTTTATAAATTTTATAATACATACTATAATAGAATTACTGTAATTCTTAAATATTCAGTTTCACTAAACAACTCCCCTTGCTACTTTCATGATTATTTTATGGCAGGGGCTTATTATATGTATAAACAATCTGAGTCATCGAAGAAATGATGAATTCGAATATTGCAGTAAAAAGCGTTATTTAGGAGGTGTTACTATGACGCATATACTGGTGATTGAAGACAACCCAGATATACAAGAACTAATTCGTGAATTTCTAATGGCACAAAACTTTACTGTTGATGTCGTTGGTGCTGGGACAGAAGGTATACTCCTTTTCCAAAAAAATTCATACGATCTTGTCCTCCTTGATGTGATGTTACCAGATATAGATGGCTATAGTATTTGTAAAATTATGCGAGGACAATCTGATGTACCAATCATTATGTTAACAGGCTTACATAATGAAGAAAGTGAAATTAAAGGATTTGAATTAGGTATTGATGACTATATTACGAAACCGTTCCATTACACCGTATTTATTAAACGTGTAGAAGCTGTATTAAGAAGGGCAGCAACGAAGGAAGCCGAAGCTGCGACTATACTACAATTCCATGAATTGATGTTAAATTCTACAGCATACGCCGCTTATGTTCATGGTAATCAAATTGAATTGACAACAAAAGAATTTGAAATTATTTATACTTTACTGCAAAATCGAGGAAAAGTATTATCAAGAAGTGATTTGTTGAATAAGGTATGGGGCTATGAACATTATGGTGATGTAAGAGTTATAGATACACATATTAAAAACTTACGAAAAAAATTAGGAATTCCTTATATTAAAACGGTGAAAGGCATTGGCTACAAAATCGAATCGTAGCAAAGACAACATCACCAAAAATATTTTCATCAAAACCTTATTATTTTGTATTCTTTTATCACTTTGTCTTTATCAAGTTATTTACTTCTTAGCTTCAAACTACGATAAAGAACGTTTTGCGAAAGAAAATGGAACGCATACTACAGAACAAGCGGATTCAGATAAACAAAACGACCAAAGTAAAACGAATCAAAATAAAGCTGTATCACAGGGGGACATGTTTAATTTCCAATCTGCTATTATAGATTATAATTCTCTCTCTACAGCTATCAATCACCTTTTGCAGCCTAGCCAAACTGCAAAAGCAAAAGAACATACTCAAAATATTTCGGGGGAAAATAGCGCTTCTGCTCCATCTACAGAAATGGAAAAGCAAGTCGCTACTAATGATGCCTTACATAAACAAAATGCAGCAAGTAAAGCAAATGATGCACAAGATAATCCAAAATTAACAGATGTACTGCAGCAATTAGCTCCACATATTGGCGCAACAATGCTTGCACTCTCTCTGCTCGGATCTTTAATTTATGCAAAACTAATTGCTAAACCTTTTCAATATATGAGTGATGCTTTAAAAGATATTATGAATCTTGATTTCTCAGATAAAAAGCTACTCAACAAAAATACGGATCAAACAGATTTTAATTTACAAGTAGCTGCTTCACAAATACCAAATATAGTGAAGAATTTACATGCAAGCAATCAAGATTTAAGAAATGAACTCAAAAAGGAACAACAATTAGAACAATCTCGTAAAGAATTTATGTCTATGGTTTCCCATGAATTAAAAACACCAATCGCAGCCGTTATGGGACAACTAGATGGCATGATTCACGGAATTGGAGCTTATAAAGATAGAGATAAATATTTAAAACGTTCCTATGAAATGATGCAAGACATTAACATATTAACGGAAAAAATGTCGGAATTATCCAAAATACAAAACCCTCAATTTAAACCTGATTTAAAAGTTATCTCATTAACTAATATTATTGAGGATGTTATGAAGAAAGTAGATTATTTCGTATCTGTAAAGCAGTTAAATGTTCAATCTAACATTAAACAAGATGTACAAGTTTTAGCTGATCCTAAATTTATTCAAACTGCCATTTTTAACATTATTTCAAATGCAATTCATTATACAATTGACCATCAGCATGTATATATAAAGCTTTATGAAAAGCCAAACGGTTACGCATTAGAAGTATTAAATACAGGTTCACAAATAGATGAGGATAAACTTGCTCATTTATTTGAGCCATTCTATCGCGCAAACCCTGACAAACACGGCTTAGTACAAGGTAGTGGTCTTGGGTTATACATTGTAAAACAAATACTAGATAAACATCAATTTCCTTATGGTATACAAAACACGCCTCAAGGTGTAAAATGTTCTATTGTATTCCCAAAAGCAATGTAAAAACCTACTACAATTTCATATCCCAAATTCATACTTCGTATGAGTGGCGGAATTTTGTAGAGTATATGACTCTGTTTCGTTCGCCCGTTATCCTTATTTGGATAGCGGGCGTTTTTTATTATGTAAAAGGAGGATTTTCATGGAGAAATTTAAGTATTCATTACTCGTTTTATTCGGAGCTTGTAGCTACGGCGTACTTTCAACTATTTTCAAACTCGGATTCATTAATGGATTTTCAGCACATCAACTATTAGGAGGACAATATGTCTTCGGATGGATTGGTCTTCTCCTGCTCGTTCTTTTCGTTTCACGTCATAAAGTAACAAAAAAGCAATTCTTTTCCTTACTAACAGTTGGCACAACGATGAGTATGACCGGTATCTTCTACGCTATTTCTGTAGAAGAACTACCAGCATCTATCGCTGTCGTTCTACTTTTCCAGTTCACATGGATTGGTGTCGTTATTGAAGCAATTGCAAACCGAACATTTCCAAGCCGTGAGAAAGTTATATCTATCATTATTTTATTTGCTGGAACATTGTTTGCAGGCGGTGTCTTTGAAGGTCTCGGACAAAACTTTTCCACGAAAGGTATGATCTTTGGTCTATTAGCCGCTGTCTCTTTTTCATTCTATGTTTTCGCCAGTGGGCGTGTTGCTACAGAAGTTCCGCCTTATACGAAAAGCTTTCTTATGACAACAAGCGCTACGCTTATCGTATGCCTATTCTTCCCGCCAACCTTTTTAACAGACGGTGCTTTGCAAGCTGGCCTATGGAAATATGCTTTCTTCCTCGGATTATTCGGCGTTGTCGTACCTGTCATTTGTTTTTCGATTGGCGTACCGAAAGTAGGAACAGGACTTGGTACAATACTAGGTGCAGCTGAATTACCAACAGCCATTATTGCTTCTATTACACTTGTACATGAAGTCGTAACGTTCATGCAGTGGATTGGGATTATCGTTATATTACTTGGGATTTTCACTCCTCAACTTCTTACAGCTAGGAAAGAAAAAAAACGTAATCGCGTGTATAGTGCTTAAAAATATTAACTTGCGTATAAATGGAAATAAAGTTACAATTCGGTATAATTTCAAATCTATTTGGAGGTATAAATGACTATTTTAAGCGTAGCCTTTTTTGCCATTATGTGTATCTTCTTCCTAATAAGATATATGAAAGAAAAGAAATTTTACGATTTGCTCCTCATTCCCATTTGCATATATGCTGGGGCAGTCAAAACCCCTTTGGTGGAGTACTTAAACTTTAATACCACATTCAAAATAACATATGATATTGCAGCTATTATTCTCGTAATCCTTGCTGTGCTGTTCTTCTTAAAGGATAAGAAGGAGAATCCTACTGCATAACAAAAGACCTTTCATTTATTTGAAAGGTCTTTTTCTCTATCTCACTTTACCGCTCCATATAGCTTTTCTAACTCACGCTCAATTTGTTTTACATCGATTCGTTCAAATAGTGGCTGTACATTATCAATTTTATTCGGCAACGTATTTCACGAAGTAATAACAGAAAAATCAAACTTTTATCCAAAAAGAAAAGGAAATCCCACCCTCTCGCCGAATACCTATACGTTCACAAAAGGAGTGATATAATTGAATCAAAAACAACTAAGCACACGTAATGAAAAAAGCTGGAATGCAGCTGCTTATGAAGCTTGGACGAATCGTCACGGGGCACCAGCTGATTATGCGAAAAAAATCATAGAAGACCCTATGCGTGAGGTAGATCACTATTTACCTTACATACAATCTCCGAAAGGAAAACGTATTATTAATTTACTCGGGTCAAAAGGAAATAAAGCTGTTGCTCTCGCTCTTTTAGGAGCTGACGTAACAGTTGTTGATATTTCAGCAAGTAATGCAAAATATGCAAATGAACTTGCGGACGCAGCCGGTGTCTCTATCGAATATGTCGTTTCTGATGTATTACATGTGCAGCTCTCCGAATCATTTGATATCGTATTGCTGGAACTCGGTGTACTCCATTATTTTTTAGATTTAAAACCGCTCTTTCAAAAAATTGCTACTTTACTTAAAGAAGATGGAATGCTAATCCTTCGTGACTATCACCCTGTTTATACTAAATTATTAGGAGTCGACCACCCATCATTTCGAGCAAATGGAAATTATTTTGATGAAGAATTGATTGAAGATGATGTTGCTTATAGCATCCTTCTTACAGAAGCGCAGAAAGAATCGTTACCTAAAACAACCATCCGTCGCTGGACGCTAGGAGAAATTGTTACAACACTTGCAGAAGAACATTTTAAAATTGAAAAACTAGTTGAAGAACACGGGCCTCATCAAAGATGGGTCTTCCCTTCTACTGCACCGGAAGGAATGGAAGAGCGTGTACCGGGTCTCTATACATTAATTGCGACAGCATGCAAAAAAGGATCCCTTCACGGATAGGATCCTTTTTGCATGCTCACGCATATAAGTTGAGGTTGGAGATTACCATAATTCTGTAGAATAGGACACAAGATATTTCAACATTTCGTCTCTGACTTACGTCGTCAAAAAGGGGTATGACCAACATAACGAAGAGTAATGTCTTAGTTGATACTGATAATCGTTATCAACTAATTAGAAGTATACATGATGTTATTTCAAATTACAATAGCATTTCTCATTTTTATTGATGAATTTTTTGATATACAAATGTATACATTTTAAGAACATTTACTCATATCAATCTGCCATATTCCATTATCTGCTATAATTTTTATTGAACAGATTAATAACTTCATAATGATGTTTTTATTAATTCTGCTCTAAATATTTATAAATTATAATAAACAGTTTTTAAAAGGCAGGGGTAACGATGAAATATGTTAGTATTCGAAAAAAACTACTGTTCACACTCTTAAGCATTTCTTCTTTATTTAGCATTGCTCTTATTGTTATTCTTTCATTCGCTATAAGCCAAGCGAGCGAAATTGAAACGTTAAAAAATGATGTTTCCAAAAGAGCAACCATTTTAAAAGAACGTGGCGATTGGTTCCAAGCACAAGTTGCTGGTTTACAAGAATATTTACTGTCACATGATCAAAAAGGATTGGATAAATTCAACCGAGAAGGAAAAAAACTAGCTGATACGAGAGAAAAAGTAACCAGTGATAAAAAACTTTCGGAAGGAATGAAAGAAGCCATTTTAATGGGCGGAAAATGGCGAAGCGTCATAGATAATGAAGTCCTCCCTCTCGCTCGCGAAGGAAAATGGGACGAAGCATCTAAAATCGCTTTAGCTCAAACTGATTACGTAAACGACCTTTTAAGTCGTTTTACGAAATATGCAAATGAAGAAAATGATAAACGTGACGCATTAATTGCTGACGTAGAATCTTCTTCATCTCTTATTCAATATATTATTTTCTTCTCACTTATTACATGTACAATAACATCTATTTTATTAGCATGGTGGTTCTCTGGTAAGCTCGTTAAACCGATACGACAAATTGATGAGAAATTAAAAGAATTAGCTTCGCAAGATGGTGATTTAACTGCTAGATTGCATGTAACGAGTAAAGATGAAATTGGTGATATCGCCAATTCCTTTAATCAAATGCTCACTAATTTACAACGTATAATAAAACAAGTGCAACAAACATCAACAAGTGTAAAAGAAGCATCTGAAAATGTGTTTATCGAAACAACTGCTTCTATGGAAAATACCGCCAAAACTGAAGAGACTATGAATGCTCTTGAGCATAATATTCGTTCACAAGTTTCCAGCATCGAAGAAAGTTCAACTGCAATGGACGATATGGCAACAAGTGTTCAGCGTATTGCAGAATCCGCCTCTTCTGTTGCTAGCCTAGCTGTTACTACTTCAGAAAAAGCTGATAGTGGGAATAAAGTCATTGAGAAATCTATTACACAAATGCATACCATTAATGAAGCTGTGAACGCTACGTCACAAGTAGTAGAACGACTCATTACACATACAAATCATATTGATACTGCACTTCAATCTATTTCTAATATCGCGGAACAAACGAATTTACTCGCTTTAAATGCTTCCATTGAAGCGGCTCGTGCTGGTGAACATGGAAAAGGCTTCGCTGTTGTTGCCGATGAAGTACGAAAGCTTGCTGAACAATCTCAGCTGGCAGCAACTGATATTAACCATTTACTTCATCAAATTCAAGCAGATACAAAAATAGCAAATGAAATGATGACGCAAGGTCAATCAGAGGCTTCTGAAGGCATTACAGTCATTCGTACTGCTGGATCTTCATTCTCAGAAATTGTTAACCACATTAACAAAGTTTCTACACAAATGCAGGAGGTGTCTGCAACTGCTGAAGAAATGGCCGCAAGTTCTGAAGAAATGAACGCAGCTTTAAATAACATCGCTTCTATTTCAAATGAAGTTGCCGCCGAAACATCACAAACAGCAACTTCAGCTGGTGACCAAGTAAACAAAATGAGTGTCGTTGCTAAAAAAGCATCTGAAATGAAAACGACTGTACAAGAACTTGAAGTTCTCGTTTCTCATTTTAAAACAAATGCTTAAAGTGAAAAAAGAGAGATTTACAATCTCTCTTTTTTCACTTTAAAATATCTCTTTCTATCTTTCATTCCGTCTGCTATAATTCCTAAAGGAAAGAAGAAAGCTTTATTCCAGACGGAGTAAAGCTTTCTTTCAATTTTTCACATTAATTAATTCTAATACTATGATTTCACAAAGGAGGATTTTATTATATGAGTTTTATTAGCATTCGAAAAAAACTAATGTTCATGATGGGAACGATTTGCGCTTTATTTGGAATCGCCTTAGCTTTTATTTTATTTTTTGCCATTGATCAATCTCGTCAAGCTGAAGCATTACAAAAAGAAATTTCTCCTCTAGCAACACAATTAAAAGAGCGCGGGGATGCTTATCAAGTACAGCTCTCTGCTTTAAGAGGTTATTTATTACAACATGATCAAGTTGAATTTGACAAATTTAACGAAATGAGTAAACTTCTTGAAGATAAGAAGGATGAGCTTCTTTCAAATCCTAATCTTTCTCAATCTGTGAAAAGTACAATGGAATCAGGATTGGCTTGGAGAAAATTTATTGAAGAAAAAGTTTTCCCTCTTGCAAAAGAACAAAAGTGGGAAGAGGCCCTGCAAGTAGCTTATGCAGAAAATGGTACTGTTTATAAAGTAATTGGTGACTTCACAAATTACAGTAATGAACAAGCTAAGTTACGTGATCAATCTATTAAAAAAATTGATCAATCTTCACTACAAATTGAATATGTTGTTTTCTTATCACTTGTTATTTGTATTATTGTAGCTATGATTCTTGCATGGTGGTTCTCAGGTAAACTTGTAAAACCAATTCAACAAATTGATAGTAAACTAAAAGAATTATCATCTCAAGAAGGTGACTTAACAGCCCGCCTACAAGTAAACAGTAATGATGAAATTGGTACGATCGCAACATCATTTAATAAAATGTTAGAAAACCTACAACATATCATTAATCGTGTTCAAAAAACATCTGTAGAAGTACAAAACGCTTCTGAAAACATGCTAGAAAAGACGAATATATCACGCGAGGCAACGATAAAAGTTCAAAGCACAATGTCCAACTTAAATGAGAGTATTCAATCACAAGCCGCTAGCATGGAAGAAAGCTCAACTGCAATGGACGATATGGCAGTAAGTGTTCAGCGCATTGCTGAATCTGCCACATCTGTAACTGAACTTGCTGTAGCTACATCTGAACAAGCTAACGATGGAAATACTGTTATTCAAAAATCTGTTTCACAAATGACAACGATACACGACGCTGTAAATGCTACGTCAGAAGTGGTCGAACGTCTAATCACCCACACGAAGTATATTGATACAGCTGTACAATCTATTTCTAACATCGCGGAACAAACAAACTTACTTGCTTTAAATGCATCTATCGAAGCAGCTCGTGCTGGCGAACAAGGAAAAGGCTTCGCTGTCGTAGCTGACGAAGTTAGAAAACTTGCTGAACAATCTAAAACTGCTGCAACAGATATTAACCAATTACTACATCAAATTCAACAAGACACTGAAACTGCGAGCTCTATGATGTCACAAGGCCGTTCGGAAGCATCTGAAGGCATTCATGTCATTCGTGAAGCTGGCAATTCTTTCACAACAATTGTGGAGCAAGTAAATAAAGTATCTACTCAAATGCAAGACATCTCAGCAACTGCTGAAGAAATGGCTGCAAGTGCTGAAGAAATGAACGCTTCACTGAATAACATCGCTTCTATTTCGACTGAAGTATCTAGTGAAACAGCGGCAACAGCACAATCTGCTGAGAAAAAAGTCGTTACGATGAATGAGATGACACAAACAGCTAAACAAATGAAACAAACAGTTGAAGAATTAGATCAACTCGTATCTCATTTTAAAACTGAATAGCCATTCCAAAAATATTCCTCTTCCAAGAGGAATATTTTTTTGAGCTCATTTCCTGCACTTTATGTATATATCCGTTATAATGAGAATCGATATCATTAATATGTAGGGGGTGCTACACATGTCACAACAAGCATTTGAAGAAAAGTTATATGCAAACTTAGAAGCTGTTATTGACCCTGAACTCGGTGTTGATATTATTAATCTTGGATTAGTTTATGACGTTACAGCAGATGAAAATAATAATGCTGTCATTACGATGACTATGACTTCTATCGGTTGTCCAATGGCTGGGCAAATTGTATCAGACGTAAAAAAAGTATTATCAACGAACGTACCTGAAGTCAATGAAATAGAAGTAAATGTCGTATGGAATCCGCCCTGGTCTAAAGAACGTATGTCACGTATGGCGAAAATCGCATTAGGTATTCGCGACTAAATACAGAAAGACCTGACATCCTAGTCAGGTCTTTTTCTCTTATTATTTTACGCCTACTGCATCATAAGCTTTCGTTACAGCTTGTACAGCTTTAGAGTTTTTACCATATAAATCTTCAGCTGACTGAAGTGCTGCTTGACGCATCATCTTAAAGTCAGAGTTTGCAGTTAAATATTTCGTAAGAGCACGGTAGTAAATTTTTTCTGTCGCTTCACGGCCTACTCCTGTTACTTTCACGCCGTAATGCTCCCCACCTTCAGATACTAAGTATGCAGCTTTATTGTTAATACTACTGTTAATATGAACGCCGCCGTTATCAGCTGTTCCAGTGTAGCGTTTATTATAATGATCTGGGTAACCTTCACCTGGTTTTAATGGATTTGGAATAGACGCTGGATCTTTCAGAGAACGAAGTGCATCACCAGGTTTTCCAGGTGTATAAATGTCAGCACCTAAATCCCAGCTCTTCTTCTCAACCATGACACCCATAATATCAGATAACGATTCATTTAACGCACCTGACTCATTTTTATAAACAAGATTTGCTGTATGTTCCGTTACAGCATGCGTTAATTCGTGACCGATAACATCTAGTCCAGCAGATAATGGAATAAATGTCGTACCATCGCCATCACCATACATCATTTGTACACCATTCCAAGCTGCGTTATTCCAGCTTTCTCCAACGTGAACAGTCGAAATAAGCTTCGCGCCTTTATCATCGAAAGAGTTACGATTAAATGTCTTTTTGTAGTAATCATATACTTTTCCTGCGTTTACATGCGCATCAACTGCAGCTTTATCTTCGAAGAACTTAGATTTACTTTCAACTTCTTCTCCTGTATATCCAAGCCATTGTGAGAATAAATTAAACAAGTTTTCATCCATATTTTCTGCATCAAACGTATGGATACCTTGTCCTCGTTTACCATCAAACAAGTTGAATTGTCCTGTTTTCTCATCTTGAGCAATTTCAAATGATTGTCTAGCTCCTAGTACTCCGTAACCAAATCCTGTAATGTGATCTACAGCGTTATATTTCTCAATCACATTTCCATTCGTTGCATCAACAAAGTAATGCCAATACCCTGGAGCTGGCTTTGAAATCGACGCTTTCACTAAGTATGCAAGATAGTAATTCCCATCTTTTTCATACACATATAAATCTTTTTTCACACCGTCATAATTCTTTACTTTACCAACTTCTTTTTCAATATCTGCCTTTGCAATTGTTTCTGCTTGCTCTGCACTAATCTTTGCAAACTCAGGAATATTTTTATCCTCTAAATTCGGAATAACTTGTCCGAAGAATGCTTTTACATTATTCTCTTTATCTAGTGTAACTGTTTGATCTGAACCGTACACAGGAATGTTATTATGTTTCTCAACTAGCTTCACGTGTGTTGTACCGGATTCAGCATCTTTTTCTTCCCCAACGACATTAAAGTGTTTATCAATATTTCCTGCTAATTTGAACATATCTTTCTTACTCTCTAAATATTGAAAGACCGTTTCTTTTTTATCTAGTCCTTCCGGTGCTTTCCATTCTTCACCTATGTATGCAGGCGTTTTAAATTCTTGATGGTATTGAATTTTTTGTTCTTCCGCTTTCGTTGTCGTTGCTCCAAATGTTCCAAATCCCCCGGCGATAACAGTTAACGCTAATGCTGATGAAATGACTTGCTTTTTCACTATAACATTCCCCATTCCCTAAAGATTTTTGACACTTTTATACAGTTCTTGGTTTTCAAGTGGATACCTTTACCTAAAATTTGAGAAAGTTTTTTCTGACAATTCTACTCAAAAAAAGAGGACATCCTATCGGACGTCCTCTTTTTTATAAACATTTTATTGCTTTTTCAATTCAATTGCTAAATAGTGTGATTGCTCTTTCGCTTCAATATGAATATCTTCTTCAATCGCTTCTGCTGCATCACGCATAACAAGTGTCTCACCATTGATTACACTACTACCTTCAATTTGTACAACATACAATTGACGGCCTTCTTTCACTGGAAAATGAATTTCTTTTCCTGCTTCTAACGATAAAGAATATAAATTCGCATCTTGATGAATTTGAATTGGTGCCCCGCCTTCTACTTGAGATACCATATGAAACCATTCATTTTCACGCTTGCTCCAATCAAATGTAAACTCACCATAGTTTGGCTTATGATCCTCACGGTCTGGTAAAATCCAAATTTGTAATAAACGTAATGTTTCATTTCCTAAATTATGCTCACTATGAAATACACCTGTGCCAGCACTCATATATTGAACATGTCCACGCTCAATTGTTCCGCGGTTCCCCATGCTATCTTCATGTGTTAAAGCACCGTCTACAACGTACGAAATGATTTCCATATCGCGGTGTGGATGCATATCAAAACCAGTTTGCGGTGCTACTAAGTCATCATTAATTACACGTAATGCACCAAAGTTCATGTTATTAGGATTATAATAATTGGCAAAGGAAAAATGAAAATGTGTATTTAACCAACCGTGATTTGCTCTTCCCATATTTTTATGATCAACTTTTCTAAACATACCGTTCACCTCATATTATCTCGAATTCAAGATTTATTTTAAAATTTTTCTCACTGTAACTTTTTTAGTAATTGTAATAATTGATGTTGTTCTTCTACATTTAAATTTTGAAACTGCTCCGCTTGGAATGTTTCTTGAGGCGGGACGATTTCTTCATATAAAGCTCTTCCCTTTTCTGTTAATGAAATATATTTTGTAGTACCTTCTTGTTCACGACGAATCCACTCAAGCTGCTCCATTTTATTTAAAAGCTGCGTAATATTTCCTTTCGTAACAAATAGCTTATTTCCAAGCTCTTGCTGCGTTAAACGATCATGCCCTCCAACTTGAGCTAGTACATCAAACTGAGCGGCAGATACATTCCATTCTTTCAAATGCTGATTCGTCTCACGAATACTTTTGTTATAAAAACGTGATAAACGAAACCATAGGAGTAAACCTAGTCTATCTTCTGTTTTCATTTCATCACCTCGCTCGTTTCATACCATTAGTTTAGAACTAAACTTTATAAAAGTCAATTACTTATTTTTAGTAAGAAACAAAGAAAGCACAGCGTCATTTCTCCACTATGCTTTACATTAGCTTTCTATTTTTATATTCATCTAACTTCCTCTCCGCGAACTTTCTCGCATCTTTCTCAATCCATCTATCTTCGTACAATTCACTTCCCACATATAATACTTCGCTCTTATGCTGCATTGCATGACGAAATTCATGCAGTAGTGTTTTAAGGACTTGCTCATACTCTTCCCACATACAAACAAAAATTAATTGTTTTTCTTTATGATAAAAACCACCTACCGGGAATAAAAATTCCTCTTCTTCTTCTCCTAATGATAAAAGGACATGATTCGCATCACACGTATCACAAAAAATAACCGGTGTTTTACATACTTCAATCAGTGAAAATAAATCGTCTCTAAGCCTTTTGACATCCCAAGGAAGCTCCGAATCCAACACATACCAATTCTCCACCTGTTGATATACATTTTGAAACTGGAGTTCCATTTCTCTTTATTCCCCTTTCCAAGCATCCTTTTTCTATATGTATGCCACAATATAGTAAATATTAAACGTATTCTTTCATCCTTGAAAAAATGCCAATCAAAAAGGAATCTATATCGACATAGATTCCTTTTCCGTAATCAATTTTTCATACATATCTTTTACTTTTATTTTTTTAATTTAGTTAGTCTTCGTATCCCACTTAAAGACTTTATTTAAAAATTTATATACATTCTTTGACTCTTTCGTCAGAAGTGGACCTAAGATAGATAGTATAAGCACGTATAGTGCTGAAAATGGCTTCAAGACTGACATTAAACCACCAGCGATACCGATATTGGCCATAATGATGGAGAATTCTCCTCTTGAAACAATTGTTAATCCAATATTTGTTGACGCTTTATGAGATAATCCAGCTTGTCGTCCTGCAATCATTCCTGCTATAAAGTTTCCGATGATTGTAAGAAGGACAGCACCTAACGTTAACCATATCGCTCCGCCCAGTGAGAACGGATCAATGCTTAATCCGAAACTGAAGAAGAAAATAGCTCCGAAAAAGTCTCTAAATGGAACAACGAGATGTTCAATTCTGTCACTATGCTCTGTCTCAGAGAAAACTAACCCTAAAAGAAGTGCTCCAATTGCTTCAGCAACATGAATTGTTTCCGAGAATCCTGCAATAAAGAATAATGAAGCAAATACTACAATAATGAAAATTTCATCTGAACTAATATTGAGCAATTTATTTAATAACGGCGTCGCCTTTCTAGCTACAATAAAGAATAGAAGCATATATCCTAAAGCAATTCCAATTGAAGTAAGGGCACCTAAGAATGAAGCGTGATCCCCTAGAACTAATCCAGAAACGACTGATAAATATACAGCCAGGAATATATCTTCGAACATGATAATTCCTAAAATTAATTCGGTCTCATTATTACCAGTTCTTCTTAAATCCACTAACACCTTTGCAACGATAGCGCTAGAAGAAATCGTAATAATCCCCGCAATAATTAAGATTTCTAGTAAAGGGAATCCCATTATAAATCCGTATAATAACCCAAGTGAAAAGTTAATTAAAATATAGATTGTTCCACCAATCGCAATAGAACGTCCAGATTTAATTAGTTTTTTCATTGAAAACTCTAGTCCTAGATAGAACAGAAGAAACAGAACGCCAATCCGTCCAAGGAAGGAAATGACATTTGCACTTTCAATAAATTTGAAATCGATCACACCTATTGTCGGCGCATGTGGTCCCACTAGCATCCCAAGAACAATTAGAAACGGAATGACTGAGAATTTAAACTTTCCAGCAATTACTGCCGCAATTGCAACTAATACTAACGCTGTACCAACTTCAAAAATTAACGTATCCATCTAGTCAGTCCCCCTATTCGAAAGTAACTCATTAATAATTTTTTTAATTTCTTCTCTCTCGCCTGAAACTACAAGCATATCGCCTTCCTCAATTACTGTTTCTGGTCCTGGATTAAATAGCTTTTTCATATTCTTTTTCATAACTGCAATAATCGTTACGCTATATGTTTTTCTTATTTCCAGATCGCCGATTGTTTTTCCGATTGCTGGCGCAGCATTCTCTACTTTAAACCACTCAATCGCTAAACCTTCAAAAACCATTTCAACATTTTCCAATGCTCTAGGTTTATACACCATTCCACCTAATATTGCTGCAATTTGTCTTGCCTCTGAGTCGCGTAATGAAATACTTGAGATACTTTCTTCATGGTCTGAATCAAAATGATACATTTCTCTACGTCCGTCATCATGAATAACAATTACCATCTTTTCATTACCTTTCGTAACGATTTGAAATTTATAGCCAATACCCGGAAGTTCACTTTCTCTAATATTCATCTTTAGCTCCTCCTCGAATTTTATTTAAATTTTCTGTTTTTCTGTCTTTTTTTCATCCAATCCATTTTAGAAATTCTAACCATTCAGGATACCTGTGATTTGGAAATATTTTATTGTAATAATAAGTGGCTCCTAAAAAGATACTAAAAGATGTAATGATAAAACATATATTACTTCTCATTTTCAAACTCTCAAGGCTTACTTTCCATAAAGATTCTTCTTTCAAATCATCCCCTCTTTCTCGCTTTACATTTAGTTTTTTAAAATGTAAATAATTCTAAAAATATTATTATGTAACATAATCATAACATAAAATACATTTAAGTAACATGATTTTTTAGAAAAATTGATTCTCGTATATTTTTTGCATATAATTTTCTTATTACGGAAAAAAGGAAGTGTATTATATGGTTGATATCTTTAGCAGATTCCTTGAGGTAACGAATAATATTTTATGGTCATATATTCTTATTGCAATGCTAATCGGCTTCGGTCTTTATTTCTCTTTTAAATTGAAGTTTGTCCAAATTACTCATTTCGGTGAGATGGTCGGTTTAATTAGTAAAGGATTTAATCGAAAAGAAAAAAAGAAAGATAGCATCTCCCCGTTCCAAGCATTTTGCTTAAGTGCAGCTGCACGTATCGGTATCGGAAACTTAGCTGGTGTAGCATTAGCTATCTCAATGGGCGGACCTGGCGCAGTATTTTGGATGTGGTTTATCGCTATCCTTGGAGCAGCTACTAGTTTCGTAGAATGTACGCTCGCGCAAATTTATAAAGTAAAAGATGGAAGCAGATTCCGTGGTGGCCCAGCATATTATATGGAAAAAGGATTAAACAAACGCTGGATGGGTGTTTGGTTCTCACTTCTTATTACAGTTGCGTACGGATTAATTTTCAACTCTGTACAAGCAAACACAGTAACAATAGCATTTGAAAATGCTTTTGGACTAGAGCGAACGATCGTAGGAGCTCTATTAGCTTTATTAGTTGCAGTTATTATTTTCGGTGGTATTAAGAGCATTTCACGTATTACGGAAATGATTGTTCCTCCAATGGCAATCATTTATATTGGTGTGGCTATTTTTGTTGTTATTAACAACTTTACTATGTTACCAAGCATTTTTATGGAAATATTTAATGGCGCATTCGGTTTAGACCAAGCCATCGCTGGTGGTATTGGAGCAGCAATTAAGTTCGGAATTCAGCGCGGTCTATTCGCAACAGAAGCAGGTATGGGTAGCTCCCCTAACGCAGCCGCAACATCAGATGTATCTCACCCTGTCAAACAAGGACTTGTTCAAGCGTTAGGTGTTTTCGTAGACACGTTCTTAGTATGTACATCAACAGCATTTATCGTATTATGTTCGGGCCTTTACAAAGGAACAAACTTACAAGGTATCGAATTAACACAAAATGCATTAAGTTCACAAATCGGACCATGGGCAAGTACTTTCTTAGCAATTATTATTTTCCTATTCGCGTTCAGTTCTTTACTAGGAAACTACTATTATGGTGAAACAAACATCGCATTTATTAAAGAAAGCAAAACTTGGTTAATGATTTATCGCGTTGCAGTTGTCGGAATGGTATTCTTCGGATCGATCGCTGCCCTTCAAACAGTTTGGAGCTTAGCTGATTTATTCATGGGACTAATGGTATTGACAAACTTAATTGCCATCTCATTCCTAAGCAAATTCGCCTACGCAGCATTAGTAGACTATATGAAGCAAAAGAAACAAGGAAAAGATCCTGTTTTCGTTGCAAGTTCTATCCCTGGCTTACAAAATACAGAGTGCTGGGATGGACAGGATGTAGAAGAGAATAAAAAAGCTGTATAACAGCTAAAAGCGGAAGCGGCTCGTTCAGAACAAGAGCTATATATTAAACAAAATCCCTATTACTCTACAGTAATAGGGATTTTTATTTACACAGTTCATAATTTGTTCAAATTAATTCCAGCAAAAGGGTTGATTTATACGAATTACTAGATTATAATAATTATAAATTAGTAATTGATATCACATAACAACTCAAAAGGAGATTGATCATAATGAACAAACAAGTAATCGAAGTATTAAACAAACAAGTAGCAGACTGGAGCGTTTTATTCACAAAATTACACAACTTCCATTGGTACGTAAAAGGACCTCAATTCTTCACATTACATGAGAAATTCGAAGAACTTTACACAGAATCAGCTACTCACATCGATGAAATTGCAGAACGTATTTTAGCAATTGGCGGCAAACCAGTAGCAACAATGAAAGAGTACCTAGAAATATCTTCTATTCAAGAAGCAGCATACGGAGAAACTGCAGAAGGGATGGTCGAAGCAATCATGAAAGACTACGAAATGATGCTAGTCGAACTGAAAAAAGGCATGGAAATCGCTCAAAACTCTGACGACGAAATGACATCTGACCTACTACTAGGCATCTACACAGAACTAGAAAAACACGCTTGGATGCTACGTGCGTTCTTGAATCAATAATAGACTTTAAAGCGGAAGCGGCTCGTTCAGAGTCGCTTTTTTCTATGGAATGGTCGCGCGTGCTGGTACATGAAATTTATATCAACGATTTTCCCTATATATCGACGATTTTTCAAATATATCAACGATTTTTTCATTATATCGACGATTCGACATAGGATATCGACTTACCGACAAATCACGACAATATTAGCACCTCCCTATCCCCTACTTTCATCAATATATTACAATCTCTTTTATGCTAAAATATAGGTAACACCCTTTAGTAAAATAGATCCAAAAAAGCTTTTCCATATTCATCATTTACTACTTAAATGGCGGGAGTGGTTCAGTTGAAAGACTACTTAATTAGAGCATTTTTTGCATTAATAACAGTTGGGATTGTCTTACTTATAGCTAATATTTTCAATATACGTATCGAGGTGAAAGACTATGCTTTCCTCGTTGTTGTAGCAATTAGTGGCGGCTGGGGTGGCTGGTACTTGTATAAAAAACAAAGTAATCAAAGTGATAAAGGCATTCCAAAGTAATACGGAATGCCTTCTTTTTATTTCCGCCTATAATAAATAATGAAATTCAAACCACTAATACAAACTATCCCAATAAACATATCAAACGAAACCGAATCTCCACCTAAATTATACTCATCAACAATAAACCCAGACATAAACAACGTGATCGCGGAAACACCGATACATAGTATCGAAATAAACCAAAGCGAAAACGCATTAATCAGCTCTTTCTTCTGTATTGAAACAATTAGCATAACAAGAATAGATGCTGCTAAAATACATTTAAAAACCGGCCTTAAAAATACGAATTCCTCCATCTATTTCTCCTTTTCCCAAAACATTACACCTTAACATTAACATATTTAACCAAATTAAAAACACATGCCTTTTCAAGATAAAATGACATGTATTTCCAAAATTTCCTATACAATTGTATTATAATAATTGCTTCCACTTCGTTCCTAAAACAGGACGCTCGTAATTCTGTATTTCATGAATTAATTTATCGGCTGTCTCAGCTGAAACGATTAACTCTTTATTTGATGGATTCATGAATCCTTCTTCTGCTGCACGTTCAACCATTTGCAGAATTGGTCCATAAAAATCTTTTATGTTCAATAAACCAACTGGCTTATTATGTATACCAATTTGTGACCAACATACTGCTTCAAATAGCTCTTCAAACGTTCCATATCCGCCTGGTAGTGCAATAAAAGCATCCGCAAGCTCTGCCATTTTCGCTTTACGTTCATGCATCGTTTCTACTTCAATTAATTCTGTTAACCCTGTATGAACGATCTCTCCTCGGAATAGACCGCGCGGCATAACACCTGTTACACGGCCACCTAAGCGAAGAACTTCGTTTGCTACTTCTCCCATTAATCCGACGCAAGAACCACCGTATACAAGCTCATAATCATTCTCAACAAACATTTTACCTAATTCAATTGCCTGCTCTTTGAACTCTGGTCTCTCCCCTAAATTGGAACCTGCAAACACACAAATCTTTCTCATCCTTACACCCCAAGACTATATATTGTTATGATACAATGAACATTGTACAACATATTGAGGGGATGAGAAAGAAATGGATATCGTCGCATTTGAAAGGTGGGTTGAGGAATTTTACGAAAAACGAAGCTGGTCACAGTATAATGCCTTTATTCGGTTAAATTTCTTAACAGAGGAAGTTGGGGAAGTTTCACGCGTTGTTCGCGCAATCGAAATCGGTCGGGATCGTCCTGATGAAAACGTGAAAACAGAAGAAGAGCTAAAACAAGAACTAAAAGAAGAACTTGGTGATGTACTATCTAATCTTATTATTCTTTCGCAAAAATATGATTTGGACTTACAAGACATTATGGACGCACACGTCACAAAGCTTTCGAAAAGGTTCGAGACATCTAAATGAGAATATTATCAATTATGGTATAATATTCTTGTCACAATACTAAGGGGGATTTTATGTTATCAAAAAAATTGCACGACGCACTAAACGATCAAATGAACTTTGAATTTTACTCTGCCCACGCTTATATGGCAATGGCTGCTTACTGTACGGCGGAGAGCTATGATGGATTCGCTAACTTTTTCCTTGTACAAGCTGAAGAAGAACGTTTCCACGCAATGAAGCTTTACAACTACATTAATGACCGCGGTGAGCGCGCTATTATTACTGGATTTGATAATCCAAATAACGAATATGACTCTGTACTGAACGCTTTTGAAGTGGCACTTGAGCACGAGCGTGAAGTAACGAAACGTATTTACAACCTATCTGATATCGCCTGGGATGAGCGTGAACACGCAACAATTACATTCTTAAAATGGTTCGTCGATGAGCAAGTAGAAGAAGAAGCTTCATTCGATAGCATCATCCAAAAATTAAAACGTATTACAAGCGATTCAAACGCATTATTTATGCTAGATGCTGAATTAGAGAAACGTACATTTACGCCTCCAGCTGAGTAGTATTTCAATCACCTTAATGAATGGATTAAGGTGATTTTTTTATTTCTTCTCTAAGTTGAATAACCCTCGCCACATCCTTTTTATAGAGCCCAGAAACCATTTCAACAAAGTCACTATGAGTAAAAGTTCCATCTCCTTCTTCTACTATACTCAAATGTCCATGTATAAATTTCAAAAACGCTCTAGCATCTTCTCCAGTTAAACGATTAATGTTATCTATAACCTCATCAAATTCCTTTAAACTATTCTGTTCTTTCACTCTAATTCCCCCTCTCCACACTATTTATCATACCAAAATAAAAAAGCCGTTCATCCCTCTAGGCGAGAGATAAACGACCTCTTTACTATTTATTAAAGCATAACCCCAACGATAACCGCTGATAATATACTTACTAACGTTGCACCGTATACAAGTTTTAATCCGAATGATGATACAACGTTTGCTTGTTTGCCATCGATACTCTTCGTTGCACCTGCGATAATTCCGATTGATGAGAAGTTCGCAAATGATACAAGGAAGATAGATAAAATACCTACTGTACGAGCTGATAAATCACCAGCTACTTTACCAAGGTCAAGCATTGCAACGAATTCGTTCGTTACTAATTTCGTTGCCATAATTTGTCCTGCTGTTAGCATCTCTGATGTTGGGATACCCATTACGAATGCTAATGGTGAGAAAATGTATCCTAAAATGCTTTGGAATGTGATTCCGAAAATTGAATCGAACACACCATTAATTGCTGTAATTAATGCTACGAAACCAATTAACATCGCCGCTACTGTTACAGCGATAGAGAAACCAAGCATAATATATTCGCCTAACATTTCAAAGAATGTTTGCTTTTTATCTTCTTGTAATTCTAAAATGTCGTCTTCTTCTTTCACGTCATATGGATTAATAATATGAACGATAATGAATCCACTAAATAAGTTTAATACAAGTGCCGTTACTACATATTTTGGATCAATCATTTTCATATAAGAACCGACAATTGACATCGATACTGTAGACATGGAAGATGCACAAAGTGTGTATAAACGATTTTTCGGTAATTTGCTTAATTGATCTTTTACTGTAATGAATACTTCCCCTTGACCAACAATCGCAGCTGCTACTGCATTATATGATTCTAGTTTTCCTAAACCGTTCACTTTACTTAATAGGAAACCGACTGCACGAATGATAATCGGTAAAATTTTAATATGTTGTAAGATCCCAATTAGTACTGCTAAGAAAATAATTGGTAATAATACTGTTAAGAAGAATGGTGCTTGTCCATCATTTGCTAGACCACCAAATACGAAATTAACCCCTGCTTCCGCAAATTTTAAAATAGCGCCAAACCCATCTGCAATCCCTTTTACTAATACAAATCCGACTTTTGTATTCAGTAAGAAATATGCAAGTACCAATTGAATGACAAGCATAAGTGCAATTGGTTTATATTTAATTTTCTTACGATCTGAACTGATAAGGAAACCTAGTACAAATACTACAAGTAAACCGACTAGAAACATTACTATTTTCATATGTGAATCCTCCACTTCTCCCACGAGTTATTGGTCGTATAACGTATAACGAATGACGTCTGACCATTGATGTTAAAAAAATTTAAAACCCCTAAATACTATTCAACTGTTATCTAAAATCAGTAAGCGTTTACATAAATTGCAATTTATTAAAGGTAGCCTCTTCTCTCCTACCATACTTGAAAGTCTGAAATTGATACCACCTACAAATCAAATTGTAAGCGTTATCTAACTGAAAAGCAATATAAATTTAAAAAGATTTTTATATGTTAATATATTCCTAATTAATTGGTTTTTCTATGCAAATTTACCATAAAAAAATAGCCCTAGCTATGAGCTAGGACCATCTTTTTTATAACATAACACCAACGATAATCGCTGATAAAATACTTACTAATGTCGCACCGTACACAAGGCGTAGACCGAATGATGATACAACATTTGATTGATTTTCATCGATACCTTTCGTTGCACCTGCGATAATTCCGATTGATGAGAAGTTCGCAAATGATACAAGGAATACAGAAAGAATACCAACTGTACGAGCTGATAAATCACCAGCTACTTTTCCAAGATCAAGCATCGCAACAAATTCGTTTGATACTAATTTCGTTGCCATAATTTGTCCCGCTGTTACCATCTCTGCTTGCGGGATACCCATTACGAATGCTAATGGTGAGAAAATGTATCCTAAAATAGCTTGGAATGTAATACCGAACATAGAATCAAACAAGCTATTGATTGCTGTAATCAATGCTACGAAACCAAGTAACATCGCTGCTACCGTAATCGCGATTGTGAAACCAAGCATAATATATTCGCTTAGCATTTCAAAGAATGACTGTTTTTTCTTATTTTCTAATTTCAGTGTATCTTCTTCTTCTGTAATATCGTACGGGTTAATAATATGAATAATAATGAAACCACTAAATAAATTTAATACAAGTGCTGTTACTACATATTTTGGTTCGATCATTTTCATGTAAGAACCGACGATTGACATCGATACTGTCGACATGGAAGATGCACATAATGTATATAAACGATGTTTTGGGATTTTACTTAATTGATCTTTTACTGTAATAAATACTTCCGCTTGCCCAACAATGGCAGCTGCTACTGCGTTATATGATTCTAATTTTCCTAGACCATTTACTTTACTTAACAACGTACCAATAGCACGAATAAATATCGGTAAAATTTTAAAGTGTTGCAGAATTCCAATTAAAACGGCAAAGAATACGATTGGTAATAACGCTGTTAAGAAGAATGAAACCTCTCCTTTATTAACAAGGCCACCAAATACGAAAACGATTCCAGCTTCTGCATATCCAAGAAGCGCGCCAAATCCATCTGAAATTCCTTTTACTAAAATATAACCAACTTGTGTATTTAATAAGAAATAAGATAATGCTAGCTGAATAATAAGCATAATTGCGATTGGTTTATACTTAATCTTCTTTCGATCGGAGCTTATAAGAAAACCGAGTACAAATACAACGAGTAATCCTACAAGAAACATAACAAACTTCATTAATAAAATCCTCCATTTAACTCTTCATTAACGTTGAACGTCTGACCACTCAAAACAAGAAATAATCCGAACTTTCCATTTCTCCTCCAAAACCTTCAATCGTATAGGAAAAATCATAAAACCTCTTGTTTCAAAGGCATTTTCCATTCTAACATAAATTACAACTCATATCCGCACTTTTCTTTAAAAAATTACATTTTATTATAAAACACTCATTAATGTTCGTCTTTTACTACCGACAAATATCTGGATAAAACAAAAAAATGAGCATCAAGTTTCACTTGATGCTCACCTCATTATACCGCTTTTTCTTTCTCTGCTACTTGCTCTTCCCAGCACTCTGTATTTTTCAGGCCTGGAATTGAATTCGCATAGAAGACTGGATCTTTTCCTTGTTTCTTTTGCTTTACGTAATCTGATAACGCTGCAAAAGCATACTTAGAAAGGAATACGATTGCAACTAAGTTAATAACAGCCATAATACCCATGAATAAATCTGCTAAATCCCAAACGATTTGAATTGTTGCGACAGACCCTAACATAACCATACCAAGTACAGCAATGCGGTAAGCTGTTAATAGCACTTTACTTCCATTTAAGAACTCAATATTTGTTTCACCATAGTAGTAGTTACCTACTAATGAACTAAATGCAAACAAGAAGATTGCAACTGCTACAAATATAGAAGCCCATGGACCGATATGTTGACTTAACGCTTGTTGCGTTAATTGAATACCATTTAAATCAGCTGCATTATGCACATCTGATAAAAGAATGATAAATGCTGTACAACTACAAATTAATAATGTATCTGTAAATACCCCTAAAGTTTGAATGAAACCTTGTTTAACTGGGTGCGTTACGTTTGCAGTCGCAGCTGCGTTCGGCGCACTACCCATACCTGCTTCATTTGAGAATAATCCGCGTTTTACCCCTAATAAAATCGCAGCACCTAATCCCCCGCCTACTACTTCTTTAATTCCGAAAGCATGTAAGAAAATTTCTTTAAATACATACGGAATTGCCGTAATGTTTGTTACAACAACGAATAATGCTACTGCTACATAAATAATCGCCATTACTGGAACAATCATTTCAACCGCGCGTGCAATTCGCTTTACTCCGCCGAAAATAATAACTGCAAGTAGACCAGCCATTACAAGACCTACTAATCTACTATCTGTTTTGAATGCCCCATCAAAAGCAGCTGCTACAGTATTAGATTGTACAGCGTTAAAAATTAATCCGAAACTTACTGTTATTAATACAGAGAAAATAGCTCCAAGCCAGCGCTTATTTAAACCCTTTTCCATATAATACGCTGGACCACCACGGAACGTATTCCCATCTTTCACTTTATAAATTTGCGCTAATGTGCTCTCGACAAATGCAGAAGCACCCCCAATTACCGCGATTAACCACATCCAAAATACTGCTCCTGGGCCACCTGCTGAAATTGCAATAGCTACACCAGCTAAGTTACCAGTACCTACACGAGAAGCTGTACTCATACAAAAAGCCTGGAATGATGATACACCACTCTTCTCTTTTTGTGCTTTCCTCGTTTTCGAACTCGCCCCATCCCCAAGCAATCGAATCATTTCACCGAAGTAACGAACTTGGACAAATTTCACACGAAATGAAAAGTAAAGTCCTAACCCAATTAACATCGCAATAATGATATATGACCAAAGGACATTATTTATATCCCCAATTACCTTAGCTAAAAAATCCATAATTGCATTGCCCCCTCTTCCTAACAATAAGAAAATTATATTCTAAAAACTCTTAGTAATCAAGAACTTTATGTTAGGTTTTCTAACATAAGTAAGTTAACTTACTTAACACATGTGTTTTTTTACGCAAAATTATAACTAGTACGCGCATTTATCCAATACTAAATCACTCATCCTATGTGACCAGCCATACCTTTAAGACAGTACGTTCCCTACAAATAATATGAGAAATGAACAAACAAAAATTATATTAACAATTACCTCTCATCCTTTTCATCCTTTACTACAACAAAAAAGGCGAGCATCGAATTCAACTCGATGCTCGCCTTTTCATTTACACTGCTTTTTCTTTATCCGTTACCGCTGACTTATCCCAACACTCTGTATTCGTTAAACCAGGAATAGAATCTGCACGGAAGACTGGATCTTTTCCTTGTTTCTTTTGCCTTACATAGTCTGCCAATGCCGCATACGCAAATCGGCCAAGAAGTGTAATCGCAATTAAGTTTGTGATTACCATTAGACCCATAAATAAGTCTGCCATATTCCATACAACTTGAAGCGTCGCAACAGAACCGAATAATACCATTCCCACTACCGCAATACGGTAAATTGTTAACCAAGTTTTACTTTGTTTAATGAATTCAATATTCGTTTCACCATAATAGTAGTTTCCTAAAAGTGAACTAAACGCAAATAAGAAAATAATAATCGCTAAGAAGCTACTTGCCCATGGGCCAATTTGTGAACTTAATGCATTTTGTGTTAGTTCAATACCTTCTAAATTCGTTGCTTTATATGCACCAGAACATAGTACGATAAATGCTGTTGATGTACATACTAAGAATGTATCTACTAATACGCCAATTGTTTGAATAAAACCTTGTTTTGCTGGATGCGTTACATCAGCTGTTGCTGCCGCGTTCGGCGCACTACCCATACCTGCTTCGTTCGCAAATAATCCGCGCTGAATACCATATTTCATCGCAGCACCGATACCACCACCTACAGCTGAATCTAAACCGAATGCACCTTTAAAGATTTCTGTAAACACATCTGGTATTAAATAGAAGTTTTTAATGACAACGAAAATAGCTACCGCAATATAAATAAGCGCCATTGGCGGAACAATCATTTCCGACATACGTGCGATACTTTTTACACCACCAAAAATAATAACTGCAACTAATACAGCTAATACAATCCCAACAATATAACGTTCTAAACCAAATGCATTTTTAAACGCTAATGTAACTGTATTTGCTTGTACTGAGTTGAAAATTAAACCGTAACTAACTGTAATAAGGATAGAAAACCAAATTCCCATCCAACGTTTATTTAAACCTTTTTCCATATAATAAGCAGGACCACCACGGAAGCCACTGCCATCTTTTACTTTATAAATTTGGGCAAGCGTACTTTCTACAAAACTTGAAGACGCCCCAATAATCGCAATAACCCACATCCAAAATACTGCTCCAGGTCCTCCCATAGAAATCGCTAAAGCTACCCCAGCTAAGTTACCGATACCAATACGGGCTGCTGAACTCATACAAAATGCTTGGAAAGAAGATACACTACCTTTTTTACGCGTCTTTCCAGTTAATCCATCACTCATTAATCGAATCATTTCCCCTAAATGAGTAATTTGTACGAATTTCAATTTAATAGAAAAATAAAGACCTAAACCAATTAACATTGCAATAAGAATATACGACCAAAGAATTGTATTCGTCGATGAAACGAATTGTTCCAAAATATTCATACAATTAACCCCTCCTTTTCTCCATAAAACGAATTATATTTAAAAAATATTTAAAAATCAACATTTTTCGACAATTTTCGATTTCCAAATATTAGAGGTTTCATGACTCCTCTTTTTAGCAAATGTACATACTAAAACAAAAAACAAATTCCTAAACAACCCATTGACAAAAATACCAATCTGTAACTATAATGATTACAACAGGTTGTAACAAACCTAATTACAATACATTCATTCACTTTCAGATATACACTTTAACAAAACACTTTGGAGGGATTTATTATGAAAATCGGAATTATTGGAGCAACTGGTAAAGCAGGAAGTCGTATTTTAAAAGAAGCATTGGATCGCGGACATGAAGTAACTGCAATCGTAAGAAATGCTGCAAAAATTACAGAAGAAAACGTAAAGGTTTTAGAGAAAGACGTATTCTCTCTTACATCTAACGACTTACAAGCATTCGACGTAGTTGTAAATGCATTCGGCGCTCCAGCAGGCGAAGAACACCTTCACGTAGATGCAGGAAACGTACTTATTGAAGCTATGAAAGGTGCACCAAATACAAAATTACTTGTAGTTGGCGGCGCTGGAAGCTTATTTGTAGACGAAGAGAAAACAACACGTGTATTTGAAACGCCAGGTTTCCCAAAAGAATACCTTGCAACAGCTCAAAACCAAGGTAAAAACTTAGAAATTCTGCAACAAACTAACGATATTACTTGGACATTCATCAGCCCTTCTGCACTATTCGCATTAGGAAAACGCACTGGTTCTTATACAGCTGGTAAAGACAACCTTCTTGTGAACGCAAAAGGTGATAGCTACGTAAGTTACGAAGACTTCGCAGTAGCAGCACTTGATGAAATCGAAAATCCAAAACACGTAAACGAACGCTTCACAGTTGTTTCTGAAGCTGAATAATAAAAAAAGCTCGTAAAACATAGTGTTTTACGAGCTTTTTATTATTGTACTTGTTCTAAACCATTTGGAGTAATCTTGAAGGAAATCTCTTTAAATTTCTTCGCATCTCCTTTTCCAAGTAACTCACCAGTTTTATACCAACTTAAACGATCAGATTCTGCATGATACACTTTTATCGTATCCCCATACTGGAATGGCGTACCGTTTACTTGCTCAGCAAAATTCTTTGAAGTTTCTTGTCCTTCTGCTGTTACATGTTTTTTCTCTTTTCCATTTCCATCATAAATTGTAAGACCTATATACTGTTCATTTACAAAACGGTAATGGATCGTATCATTTGTAAATGTTGCATGTAATTTCTTTTCATCATGGTTTAATGTAACAATCGAACGCGTTACATTGGACACACCTTGATATACTATACTATCTCCATATGTAACTTCTACAGGAACTTCTGTCACTTTCTTATTTCCAAAGCGATCTTTCGTTTCTACTTTCGC
Organism: Bacillus sp. FF-1; assembly: GCF_028548245.1. Taxonomy (NCBI): domain Bacteria; kingdom Bacillati; phylum Bacillota; class Bacilli; order Caryophanales; family Bacillaceae; genus Bacillus; species Bacillus sp. FF-1. The sequence continues at coordinate 56,899 of NZ_JAQQGG010000009.1, read as the reverse complement.
TGTTTGTTTACTAATCTTCGATGTATCTAGCATCCCTACAAAACCGACTACTTCTCCACCTTTTACTTCAACAAACTTCTTCGCATCTAATGTTTCACTGTTTGTTCCGATTACCACTTTTTGTGGCAACGCTTTTACTTCTTGCTGCGCTCCCATTTGTTCAAAACCTTGCGTTGTCACTTTAAAGAACACTTCGTTAACACCATACTTCGCATCAATGAATTCATTCTTTTTATACACTTTAAAACGATCAAATTCTTTTTGATAAATTTTTACTATATCACCATATTCAAAGGCCATACCGTTGAATTGTGCTGCAAATTCTTTTGTATTTTCAGATGCTCTTACTGATAAAGCTTTCTTTTCTTTTCCATCTTTATCATATACATTCATTCCCATATACTTCTCATCTGCAAATGAAGTATGCATTGGACCTTCTGAATCTGTTGTACTGAATTTCTTTTCTTCATGATTTAATGTAACAATCGATTTAATATTCGTTCCGTCGTGCCATGTACCGAAGAACATAATGCTATCTCCGTAAATCACTTCTACTGGCACTTCTGTTATTTGCTTATTTCCGAAACGATCTTTCGTTTCTACTTTTACTGTTTGTTTACCGATTTTTGTTGTATTTGGTTTCTCCGCAAATCCAACTACTTCTCCGCCTTTTACTTCAACAAAGTTTTTCGCATCTAGCTTTTCAATTTCTGTTCCGACTACTACTGTTTGTGGCTTTGCTGTTACTTCTTGTAGCATGTCCATTCTCTCAAAACCTTTTTCTGTCACTTTGAAGAATACTTCTTTCGTTCCTTGTTTCTCACCTTGACCAATAAGATTGTTATTTTGATACCATTTCAAACGATCTGGTTCCGCATGAAATACTTTCACTACATCTCCATACTCGAACTGCATACCATTCACTTGCTTCGCAAAGTCCTTTGAAGTTTCTTGCCCTTCTGCTGTTACATGTTTTTTCTCTTTTCCTTCTCCATCGTATAACGTCATTCCCATGTATAGCTCTTTATTAAAATATTTATGGATTTGACTATCCATATCAGTCGCATGGAATTTCTTATCATCATGCTTTAAAGTTACGATTGAAGCAATGTCATTGTTATATCCCACATATGCGATACTATCTCCATACGTCACTTCTAATGGTACTTCTGTCACTTTCTTATTTCCGAAACGATCTTTCGTTTCTACTTTTACTTTTTGTTCACCGATTTTTGTTGTATTTGGTTTTTCTACAAATCCAATTACTTCTCCATCTTTCACTTCAACAAAAGCTTTTGAATCTAACTTTTCAACATCTGTTCCGACTACTACTTGTTGCGGTTTCGCTGTTACTTCTTGCAACATATCCATTCTCTCAAAGCCTTTTTCTGTCACTTTGAAGAATAGTTCTTTTGCCCCTTTTTTCTCACCTTGACCAGTAAGGTTATTATTTTGATACCATTTCAAGCGATTCGGTTCTGCGTGGAATACTTTCACTACATCTCCATACTCGAACTGCATACCATTCACTTGCTTCGCAAAGTTCTTTGAAGTTTCTTGCCCTTCTGCTGTTACATGTTTTTTCTCTTTTCCTTCTCCATCATATAACGTAATCCCCATGTATAGCTCTTTATTAAAATACTTATGAATTTCGCTATCCATATCAGTTGCATGGAATCTCTTCTCTTCGTGCTTTAAAGTTACGATTGAAGCAATATCATCGCCATATCCTGCATATGCAATACTATCTCCATAAACCACTTCTACTGGAACTTCTGTTACTTGCTTATTTCCAAAACGATCTTTCGTTTCTACTTTTGCTGTTTGTTTTCCGATTTTCGTTGTAGTTGGTTTTTCTACAAAGCCAATTACCTCTCCGTCTTTCACTTCAACAAAGTTTTTCGCTTCTAGCTTTTCTACTTCTGTTCCGACTACTACTGTTTGTGGCTTTGCTGTTACTTCTTGCAATGATTTTACTCTTTCAAATCCATTTTCAGTAATTTTGAAGAATAATTCTTTTATTTCTTTGTTTTTCCCTTCTCCCACATATAAACCTTTTTGATACCAATGTAAACGTGAAGACTCTGCATGATATACTTTCACCACATCACCATATTCAAATGCTAGCCCATTTAATTCCTTGGCAAAAGCTTCTGTATTCTCCAAGCCTTTTACCGCTACATTTTTCTTCTCTCTTCCTTCTTTATCGTACAGCGTGAACTCAAAATACTTTTCATCTTTAAAGTAATCGTGAATTAAATTTTTTGTATCTGTTGCACTAAATGTTTTCGTACCATGATGTAGAGTTACGGTTGACTTCAAGTCTCCCCCCCAGGTATAGTTCAATCCATATACAAGTAGGCTATCCCCATATCCAACATTCACTACAACTGGAATGAAATTCTTATTTCCTTTTCCATCTACAATTTCTACTTTTACAGTTTTTTCTCCAACTTCAGGCTTATCTTGCATAATCACACCTGTTGTCTTTACACCTTCTCCTAAATTCTGTACAAGTTCCTTTGCTTTTTCCTCATCATATGTAGTACCGATTACTATATTTTGTATTTTTTCATTATTTGGCTCGCCATATGGAGCTTCGTATAACTCAATTTGTTTTTCACGAATTGGATTACTATCTGTAGATAACCAAATTTCTTTTTCTAATTTTGGTAAATTTAATTTTGCAATTTTTTCTCTTGTAGCATCATTTGCACTTAATCCCCATTTATCAAAGAAAGGAATTAAATTTTGTCCTGCCACTTTTGACGTCATATAAATAAACATCTGCTTTTTCTCTTCATCCGATTTAGGCCGTTCCGTATCATGTAACAAACGATACATTTGATGTAAATTCGGATAGAATTGATCCCCATAGGCTAAATGCAACTGCCAAAACATAACTAATTTCTCAAATTCATTCATCTTTTCTTGTGCATCCGGTTTACCTAAATAAGCAAATGCAGCTTCATAGCGCCCCTCTTGCTCTAACCTTGTTTTATGCCCGAATGTAGTTTGAACTGCCAAAGAATAAATATTAACGGTTACTTCTCCAAGTCCATCCCATAACCAAGTTTCTTGTTGATGTTGATGTCCAACTTCATGCCAAGGCCCCCATCCATCATTAGTTAACTCTTCTAGATTTAGTACTGACCCTAAATTGCCTTTACTATAGGCTGTTCGATAATAAGTCGCATACATATAATCGTCTGTATACCAGTCTTCAACAAAATGAATGGAATGTTTACCTTGATTCGCAACACCCGCACCATCTTTTGATAAACCTGATATCTTATGTTCTATATTAATTATTTCATCGTGCTTCTTTAATAGCGCAGCTGGATCTTCTTGCTTCAAATGTTCCGCCACAGTTTCAGGATGCATAGTTAATAAACTATTTTCTCCCTTCATTTCTATTGCATATGGATCAGGGTTTTCTGCCAACATACGCTTCCAATCTTTTGTCGTATGCTTTCCTAAAATAAATAAAGGATTTGGTGTACCACCTTTTTTCACTTTAGCGACTACTTCTCCTGTGTTGTGATAATTGTAAAAGTATAATAGTCCCCCATTTGAAGAAGAAATTTTATTCTCACCAGGATGTAAATTGAATTGTTTAGGTTCTTCCTTTTCATAAGAATATGTACCAATATAAGCTTTAATCTGTTGAGTCCCTTCTACTTGAATAACTACTTCTTCATCTGGCTTTACATAAATGCCCGTTGGTTCATAAGGAGAAAAACTCATTCCCCGCTGATGCAACTCACGCATCCCTTCTACATCACCTTTTGGCAGCAATTGGTACACTCGCTCTTCTTGCTGTTTCTCCTTGTCTTCAACTGCCATCTCTGCATACACCTTAGGTAATTCAAGTCCATATGGCGTTAACAACGTAGCTAAACAAATACCAGCTACTAATACCCTACTCTTTTTCTTCTTCGACATAATCTGTGTCCCCTGTTCCTTTATTTAGAAAAACCATCCTATATATTTATTTAATGAAAAATCCTATTATTTTTATAAAAACATGTAATAAATAGACGAATACCTCGCGCACCTGTATCTATTACTACCGCATTTCCCTCCATGTATTCGCTTTCTTACTTTGTAAAATTTTTATGTAATATGTCCTCCTCACTTCTCTCTATTTGTGATGAGTTCTATTCGTACATAAAAAGAGAATAGCAAAAGATATCATTATAGTATTGTCATCTATACATCTAAAAATAAAAATAGCAATAGAATCTTATATTTTCTTCATATATGACCATCTATAGGTAGTTTTTCCAACTGAATTGTACATGCTTTCTACTTTGTTTGATAGCCTTTTCAATTAGAATAATGTTACAATTTTGTGAATTTAATCAGTTAATCTTAACGTTCGGATTTTATTATATTTGAATATCTTTCACAACATAAAAACAATGTTTTATTTGGTTAATAATTATCTTGATATAATTTCATGTTTCATAGATAAAAAGCATTGGTGTTAACCAATGCTTTTTATCTTACCTTTTATATTGATTCGGTTTATGCGGTTCGTTTGGAGTATGTGGTTTATTATTATCATGACCATTTCCTTTTTTCCAACTCACTGATAACTCCGGACTTGTTTCTTCTTCACTACGCTCAAGTAATACAACTGCATTTTGAATTGTTGGTGTACCTTTATGCGCAATGCCTTGTAGCTTCGTTAATTTCCCGATTACTTTAAAGCTAAATCCACCAGCTGGTGTTTGTTTCGGAACTAAAATGCGGAACTTTTCTCCTACATTAAATTCCGTTTTTGCTTCGCCTTTTTCATTTACAAATTTCGCTCCCGCTGGTGCACCTGTTGCTTGCACTTTATACGTTCCACTTTTTGCATTTGTTTCTACTGTATATAAGCCTGTTTCAAAGAAATCATTTTTCAATACTGCTTCTTGTTCTTCTGTAGGAGTTACACTCATTGTAATTTCTTGTAACTCTTCACTAGCACTTGCTTTTGCAACGATATCTTTCGTTACCTTTTCTACATTTTTATTGCGGAAATCTAAATCATTAATATCGATTTGTTTTAACGCATTCCATACTGCAAGCTGCGTTGCATAATGAGCTTCTCTCCAATCAGAAACACCTAATTCTTGCGGGCTCTTTTGTGGATATCCATTTAATAATACACGGTATACGTTAATATCCACTTTCCCCATTTCCGGTAAATCTTGACCGCTTGGAGATTTTAAATCTACATTTAAGCAAAAAGCAATTTTGCCATCTGCCGTTTTAATAAGCTCTGTTCGGATTGGTTTCTTCTTAGACTTACTGTAACTCCAATCCATTTGATACTTTGTATGGTCCATGACTTCTGCGAATGCTTTTTGAAGCGGGAATAACACAAATAAAACACTTAAAAACATAACTAAAAGTTTGAACGATTGCTTTATATTCATGTTTACAGCCCCTTATAACAAACTTGATACTAAGTAGTATTTATTTAGAAACTATTTTTATGCAAAAAAAAAAGAGTGCTTTTACGCACTCTTCTTTCTTACCCTAATCTTAGAAATCGAAGTTATCAGGATCTGGACCAACGCGGTGATTTTGGTTTAACGCATCGATTTTTTCCATATCTTCTTTCGTTAATTCAAAGTTAAATACATCAGCATTTGCAATGATACGGTGTTCTTTCGTTGATTTTGGAATTGTGATTACTCCATTTTGAAGATCCCAACGTAAAATAACTTGCGCTGTTGTTTTGCCGTGTTTCTCAGCAATCTCTTGTAATGTTTCGTTATCTAATAATTGACCTTGCATTAATGGTGACCATGCTTCCATTTGAATACCTTGTTCTTTACAGAAAGCTTGTAGTTCTTTTTGTGTTAAACGAGGGTGGTATTCTACTTGGTTAATCATTGGTTTAATTTCTGCATCTTTCATTACATCTTGTAAGTGATGGATTTGGAAGTTACTTACACCAATTGCACGTACGCGCTTTTCTTTATAAAGTGTTTCTAACGCTCTCCACGTATCTTTATATTTTCCTTCTGAAGGCCAGTGAACAAGATATAAATCTAAATAATCTAGTCCTAATTTTTTTAGACTCTCTTCGTATGCAGCGATTGTTGTTTCATATCCTTGGTCTGCGTTCCACACTTTTGAAGTGATGAATAAATCTTCTCTTGAAATACCAGTTGCTTCGATACCTGCACGAATTCCTTCACCTACAGCTTTTTCATTTCCGTAAATTGCAGCTGTATCGATGCTGCGGTATCCTGCTTTAATCGCTGATTTTACAGCTTCTACAAGTTCTGGTCCTTCTTCTACTTTAAATACACCTAAACCGAACCAAGGCATTTCTACACCGTTATTTAATACTGCTTTACTTTGTAAGTTTTTCATTTTATTTTCTCTCCTTTTATTTTACTTGATCTCTTTTTTCTAATGTCATGCTCCACGCTGTTAAAATAACAGCGGCTACTACCATAAGACCGCCTACCCAAGCCGTATGGATTAATCCTAACGAATTCGTTACAAGGCCACCTATATAAGAACCTAAAGCGATTCCTCCGTTAAATGCGGCAATATTAATTGCTGAAGCAACATCAACCGCACTCGGAACAAAGCGCTCTGCCAATATAACTACATATACTTGTAGCCCCGGAACATTCATAAATGCGAATAGTCCCATGAAAATAATTGTGATTAATCCAGCTACTTTAAATGGCGCTGTAAATGTTAAAACAAATAGTATAATCGCTTGAATTAAGAACATGTAAAATAGCGCTCGGATCGGATTATGATTCGATAATTTTCCGCCAACCATATTCCCTATCGCAATTGCAATTCCATACACTAATAAAATGATGGTAACGGTACTTGCTTCAAACCCTGTTACTTCTTGTAATAGTGGTGATAAATACGTAAATGTTACGAACGTACCGCCGTATCCAAGTGCAGTAATAATGAAAACAAGTAACAGTCTTCCATTTTTAATTAGTTTGAATTGATCACGAAACGATACAGGTACACCATTTTTTAAATTAGATGGGACGAGTATACTGTTTGCGATAAAAGCAATAATTCCAATTACGACAATCGCCATAAATGACGCTCTCCAGCCAAATTGTTGACCGATAAACGTTCCAATTGGTACACCTGTAATAGTCGCAACTGTTAATCCAGTAAACATAATCGCAATGGCGCTAGCACGTTTATTCTCTGGGACGATTGCGGCCGCAATTGTAGATCCTATCGACATAAACACACCATGTGCAAACGCAGATACAACCCTTGCGATAATTAATATAGTGAAACTTGTTGCTACTGCCGCGATCCCATTACCAATAATGAAAATAACCATAATCCACATTAATAATGTCTTTCTCGACATACTAGCCGTTAGCGCTGTTAAAACAGGAGCCCCTACTGCCGCACCTAATGCATATAGGGAAACAGTTAAACCAGCTGTTGTAACAGAAACATTTAAATCTTTTGAAATAGATGGTAATAAACCGACACTAATAAACTCGGTCGTACCAATCCCGAACGCACTAATTGCTAGTGCTAATAAAGCAAACATACTTCTTCGATTCGTCTGAACTTCCGAAGATGGTACTGTATATGAACTCAATTGAATTCCTCCTTATTACAAGAAATCCAATCATAATAGTGCGATAAAAAGGCCCTTTTATCTTCTAAAAAAAATATTTAATCTCTACAAATGCTATTATGAATGGTTTCATTCTTTTTTTGAAGAACGCACTTTAAAGTACGATAGGCACCAAAAAGTAACATAGTCACTTTTGAGTACCGTACTACTCATTTGCCTCTTACATGTGCTATTATGAAACATATTTAACATGATAAAAAGTACGTACTTTAAAGTGCTATAGGTACTAAAAAGTAACATTTGTATGATTTAACTTATTTTACTCACAATGGGAGGGTTTCATATGAAGCAATACAATATTCCTGTAGAGGCAACTTTAGAAGTTATCGGCGGCAAATGGAAAGTTGTTATCCTTTGTCACTTAACGAAAGGTACAAAGAGAACGAGTGAATTAAAACGCTCAATGCCTGGTATTACACAAAAAATGTTAACACAACAATTACGTGAATTAGAAGACGACGGCGTTATTCAAAGAAAAGTATACAACCAAGTCCCGCCAAAAGTAGAATATTCTCTTACTGATTACGGTTGGTCTTTAGAATCCATTCTTGATTCTCTTTGTTCTTGGGGCGAATGCCATCTTGAAAAAGAAGGTAAGACATCGATGCTAATTGCGGAAGGTGAATAATAGGAAAAAGGAAAAAACGAACATGAATTTGTTCATTTTTTCCTTTTTTTCTTATTATATATGTACATTTCTAATTGAAACAAAATATTTTATACGCTTTCATACCTTGTCAGTACTACGTTATACGCTCGATATGAAATAATTAGGAATCATTTTTATGTTAACATAGGTGTATATAGTATATAATATAGGATATATATTATATACACTTTCCGGTAACGGAGCTTTTCCATTATGCGGACAAGCCATATATCGGACAGTTCATAAATAATAAGTAAGACGTTATGGTTTTAGATTTATGTTTGCAGCTTACTTGCTGTCATAAATTTAAAGGCATTTTATTGTGTTTTGTGAAACTTTGTATAAAGTTTCGTAACCGTTTACTATCTTACTTATCAAAAATAAGAGTATTGCTATCGTAAAGGAGAATTGGAGATGCCAGAAACTATGACTCAAACAAAGCCAGAACAAGAAACTGTACAAATTTCTGCTAGCCAAGGACAACTTGATGTACTTGATCAGTTGTTAAAACCTGAGGTACAAGAATCATTAACAACACTAGTAGAACAGCTTCCAAAGCTAACTGAGCTTGTTAACATTTTAACTAAGTCTTATGACTTCGCTCAAACTGTTGCTACTGATGAAGTATTAAAAAGCGACACTGTTGGTGCAATCACAGAGCTTGTAGAACCTGTAAAAGATACAGTGAAAAGCATGGCTGCTACTGCAATCGAAGCGAAAGATCGTGCTGACGAAAGCAACGAAGTTATCGGCCTATTCGGTCTTTTAAAATTACTAAAAGATCCACAAGCACAAAAAATGTTCCGCTTTGTGAACGCATATCTTCAAATTAGTGCAGAACGTAACAATAAATAAGTTAACTTATAACAACAATTAGTAAAGACGGGGGATATCATACTATGTCAAAACAAATTGTCATCTTAGGCGCTGGTTATGGCGGTCTTCTTGCCGCTTTAAACGTACGTAAATATTACAGCAAATCAGAAGCACAAGTTACAGTGATTAACCAATACCCAACACACCAAATCATCACTGAACTACACCGCCTTGCAGCTGGTAACGTGTCTGAGCAAGCAGTTGCAATGCCACTTACAAAGCTTTTCAAAGGTAAAGATATCGATCTAAAAATCGCAACAGTTGAGTCATTCTCAGTTGATAGCAAAGAAATCAAACTAGCTGGCGGCACTACTTTATCTTACGATGCACTTGTAGTTGCTTTAGGAAGTAAAACTGCTTACTTCGGTATTCCAGGACTAGAAGAAAACAGCATGGTATTAAAATCTGCTGCTGATGCAAACAAAATCTACAAACACGTTGAAGATCGTATTCGTGAATACGCGAAAACGAAAAACGAAGCTGATGCTACAATCGTAATCGGTGGTGGCGGATTAACTGGCGTTGAGCTAGTTGGTGAGCTTGCTGACATTATGCCTAAACTTGCAAAAAGCCACGGCGTAAATCCAAAAGAAGTGAAACTTCTTCTTGTTGAAGCAGGTCCAAAAATCCTTCCAGTATTACCAGACCACTTAATCGAACGTGCAACTACTAGCCTAGAAGCACGCGGCGTTACATTCTTAACTGGTCTTCCTGTAACAAACGTTGCTGGTAATGAAATCGACTTAAAAGACGGTCAAAAACTTGTTGCTAACACATTCGTTTGGACAGGCGGCGTACAAGGTAACCCACTAATCGGTGAATCAGGTCTTGAAGTAAACCGTGGTCGTGCAACAGTTGATGCATACCTACAATCTACTTCTCACAAAGACGTATTCGTTGCTGGAGACAGCGCTGTTGTCTTCGCTCCAGACGGACGTCCATACCCACCAACTGCACAAATCGCTTGGCAAATGGGTGAGTTAATTGGATACAACTTATACGCAGCACTAGAAGGCAAAGCATTAGAAGAGTTCGCACCTGTAAACTCTGGAACACTTGCTAGTCTAGGACGTAAAGATGCTGTTGCTACAATCGGAGCAAGCAATACTCCACTTAAAGGCTTACCAGCATCATTAATGAAAGAAGCAAGTAACGTTCGTTACTTATCACACATTAAAGGTCTATTCAGCTTAGCTTACTAATCTGAATATAAGCCCGAATCATGCCCTGCATGGTTCGGGCTATTTTTATCCCACTTTAATGGGCAGTAAGACCCCCACCTCAAAATTCAGCGAAAGCAAAGCAGTTAGGTGGGGGGCGGGCTGCCCATTAAAGTCCGATTGGTGAGGGCTGATAATCAGTGGGGATGAGGAAAACCCCCACTGATTAAAGTTTCACTTTATCCGTAATTTTCTCTAACTTATTTATTCGGCAAAAAAATTATATACCCTTTAAATTTATCTAAATATACTGACTTTTTATAATGAAAGCTGTCCCGTTCGGAACAGCTCTTATTGTCGCTTTTTGTCGGTAAATCGATATATCGGGGAAATCGCTGATATATTCGGATTTGCGCTGATATATTTTGAAAATCGCCGATATGTTTCGAGTTACGGTCGATATATTCAAAAAATCGCCGATATAACTTTTAAACCTTCTTCATTATCCTAACTTCACAAGGCTGTAGTTCTTCTTCCCTTTACGAATAATAATAAATCGTCCATCAAATGAATTCTCTACCGTAACATCCGTACCTACATCCGTTACTTTTTCGCCATTCATAGAAATAGCTCCGTTATTAATATCTTCACGCGCTTGTCGTCTAGATGGTTCAATTCCTAAATCAACTAGCCATTCTACGATGTTTTTCGTCTCTTTTGAAGACTGGAATGTTGGCATTTCTTTAAAGCCTTGCTCAATTTCATCAGCTGTTAACGATTTAATATCTCCGCTAAATAACGCTGCTGTAATTTTCACAGCTTGTAGCAATGCTTCCTCTCCATGAACGAATTTCGTCATTTCTTCCGCTAATACTTTTTGCGCTTCACGTTTATGAGGCTCTGTTTCTACCTTCACTGCCAATTCATCGATGCGCTCTTTCGTTAAGAATGTAAAGTATTTCAAGTATTTAACGACATCACGATCATCTGTATTCACCCAGAACTGGTAAAACTCAAATGGTGTTGTTTTTTCAGGATCAAGCCAAACTGCACCACCTGCTGATTTACCAAACTTCGTACCATCTGATTTCAATAATAACGGAATCGTCAATCCAAATACTTTTGCTTCGTGCCCTTCTAACTTACGAATTAAATCTAAGCCACTCGTAATATTTCCCCATTGGTCACTACCGCCAATTTGCAGTTGAACATCCTCTTTCGTGTATAAATGATGGAAGTCCATCGCTTGTAAGATTTGGTACGTAAATTCTGTGAAAGAAATTCCTGTATCTAAACGACTTGCTACGATGTCCTTTGCTAACATGCTATTAATGCTAAAGTTTTTCCCGTAATCACGTAAAAACTCAATAATATTTATTTCATGTGTCCAGTCGTAGTTATTTACCATCTTCACTTCGCTATTTCCGCCAAAATCAAATAGCTTTTTCATTTGCGCTGTTAACGCATCCACATTATGTTGAACTACTTCTAACGTTTGAAGTTGGCGCTCTGATTGACGCCCACTCGGATCACCAATTGTTCCTGTTGCTCCGCCAATTAAAATAACTGGATGATGGCCAGCTAACTGGAATCTTTTCATCATCATAAACGGAATCAAATGTCCGATATGCATACTATCACCAGTCGGATCAACTCCGCAGTATAGCGAAATCTTTTTCTCTTCTACTAGCTTACGTAAACCTTCTTCGTCAGTCTGTTGATTAATGGCACCGCGCCATTCTAATTCATCAATAATGTTCATCTTTTGTCATCCCCTTTATTTTTTAAAAACAAAAAATCCCTATGTCTATGACATAGGGACGATGATTCACCGTGTTACCACCCAGTTTGTATAAATAGCATAGCTACTCATACCACTCTTAGCAATAATATCGATTGCCAATCCGCTTAGCATTACCTAAGATACTCCAGAGTGTAATTCGCAAATTTGTTTGTGCTAGGTTCCAGCATCCCCTAGCTCTCTCATTAACAGTGACAAACTGCTACTGGGCTCTTTCAACGTATGTTATTTGTTAAATTATTAGCCATTATATTGAATTGAAAACAAATTGTCAACAATACCCAAATATTATTTTAAAATAATTCGCAGTTTCATACGTATATGTTATTCTTTATCTTCTCCAATAATCCTTACTTCACGCTCTAACTTCACGCCAAATTTCTCTTCAACTGTTTTTTGTACGAAGTGAATTAAATCGATGTAATCTTGTGCTGTTCCGTTATCAACATTCACCATAAATCCAGCATGTTTTAGAGAAACTTCCACTCCACCAATTCGCTTACCTTGTAACCCTGAGTCTTGAATCAATTTACCAGCAAAGTTATTTGGTGGGCGTTTAAATACACTACCACATGAAGGATATTCTAGAGGCTGTTTTGACTCACGTTTAAACGTTAAATCATCCATTTTTGCTTTAATTTCTTCATGTACACCTTCTTCAAGTTCAAATCTCGCTTCAAGAATAATGTAATGATTGTTCGCAAATACACTCTTACGATATCCAAATTCAAATGCTTCTTTCGTCAAAGTACGTAGCTCTCCATCACCTGTCATTACGACAGCTTCTGTTAATACATACGAAATTTCACCGCCGTATGCACCTGCATTCATATATAATGCTCCGCCAACTGAACCTGGAATACCACAAGCAAACTCAAGCCCTGTTAAGTTATGTTCTAATGCAATACGTGATACATCAATAATTGCTGCACCGCACTGTGCTACAATCGTCGTTCCTGTTACAGTAACACCTGTAATATGAATTAAACTTACTGTAATCCCGCGAATTCCACCATCTTTAATAATAACATTCGATCCATTTCCTAAAAACGTAACTGGAATATTATATTTGTTCGCATATTTAATAACTTCTTGAATTTCATCATAATTTGTCGGCGCAACGAACACATCTGCTTTTCCACCAACTTTAATATGCGTATGATTCTTTAACATTTCATCTTGTTTCACATGACCTTCAGGCAATACCGTACTTAAATATTCATAAACCTCTTGCATATTCATTTTACGATTCCTCTATTTCTATATTCTTTTTATCCCGTTATACGGGCCCATAATATCCCCACATACATGAACGAACTTAAAGTGGTGGATACAGTGTACCCAAAATCAATTCGAGACACCTATTAACCTCTTAATTTATAAGAGGTGCCACTCATATTAAAATATATATTGCATAATAAAGCAACCCAAATGGGCTACTAAACTTGACATGTCATCAGAAAGACAACAATTTGTAAAATATATTACTTTTTCAAAACACTACCCTTCAGTATCTTACTATACCACACGAAAATAAAGTGGTATTTTTTTGTAATCTTTACTTTATTTTCATCAACAAAAAAAGATGCTTTTACATAGGTAAAGGCATCTTTTTCATTACTTATTTTAAATTACTTTTCGTTCTCTTCTTTTTCTTTATCAAACCATAATAGTTCATCGTTATCCACTTCACCATTATAATTGATTAAGATTTCTTCTCCTGCTTTTATATCTTTATAAGCATAGAAGTTAAATGTATGATTCTCAAAGACAATATCATACGTCGCATTCGGTGTATATGAATGATTGAATAACATGCCGTATCCTAAAAGGATTGCCGTATGATTAATCCCATACTCAAATGCGTAGTCAGCAAGTAATGTTTTCTCAATGTGTTCATGCTGTTCATTCGGATAAGAGATAACTGGCGCTGCGTGTATCAACTCACCTTTTTTAATATCACGAGTTGCAAATACACCTCTATTAAATTCTCCATCACTAAGTTCAGAAGTCTTAACTTCGATCATATACGTCACCTATTTAATTCTTTCTTTGAAGTATTTTAATTCCGCTATTAGCTGAATTTCATCTTCTTAAGCTTGGCAGAAAACGAGCAGAAAAGCAATTAAAATCCGAGCAAGTCTTCGTTTAAATGAAAAAAGGGCACAAACGTTGTGCCCTTTTTAAGTGATATTACTTTTCTAAAATATCTTCTAACAATTTCACTTGCTCGCTAACAGTATGTAATGTCTTCACAGATGTATCATTTCGATGTTTTTCTTCTTCCACACTTGCTAACACTTCTTCTGTAGCCGCAGAAGTTTGCTGGATTACATTGGAAGCATGTGTAACATCCTTTACGATATTCGTCGTTTTAACTTGGAAACTTTCTTGATGACCGACGATTTCTCTCATTACATCATTAATTTCATCAATAAATTTCCCTAAATCCGTTACATTTGTTAAAACACTTACTAGCATTTCATTACATTCTTCTTGTACTCTTTCTGATTTCTCTACTTGCACTTCTACCTTACTTGCTTGATTACTAAAATCCTTCAAAATCCCTTGAATTCTTCCCGCAGAACGATTCGATTCTTCGGCAAGCTTTAATACTTCATTCGCTACAATCGCAAATCCTTTTCCATGCTCACCTGCTCTTGCAGCTTCAATATTTGCATTTAAAGCTAGCAAACTCGTCTGACTTGAAATATTCGTTATTACATCTACAATCTCATTAATTTGTTTCGATTGCATCATTAAATCTCTAAATATAATTCCTGATTGTGAAACAACATCATTTAAACTTTTCATATTTGCTTCAAAGTTTCTTAAAGTATGTACACTACCCTTTGAAATTTCTAAGCTTTCATCAATACGAATCGATGCATTTCTTACTTGAGAAATGATTTGTTCAATATTTCCCTCCATATCATTCAATACTTCTACCGAACGATGCATCATCTCTGATTGTGATTGCGTACCAACTGCTACCTCTTCAAAAGCGAAATTGATTTCACTCATTGACTCCATCGATGTATTCATATTTTGTCTTAAATAATTGAAATTACGATCTAGTTTTACAACCGTTTCCTCAATAAGTCTTTGCGTTTCTTCTAATTCCTGAGCTTTTCTCATTACTTCTTGCTTCTCATCACTTAAACGAGCTAGCAAGTTAGAACCAATTTTCGTGACGCCCCACATAGCGATTGTTACGATTGCTAACAAGCTTGCAAAGTTTGCAGCTTCAGATGCAGCTGTATAAGCAAAAAATTGCTCTGGCCAATAACTACAAAGAATAAATGTGATTACAACTGCCACTCCGCCTAGAATTACAACGAGACGTTCACTTAAATAAATAAGTGAAACGGCTAGTGTAAAATAGACCATTTGAAATACAGCTGGGCTTTCATTAAAAGCTTGTACCATAATGAAAGACATCATAAGCAACATAAATGTCATGATATATTTATACGTCGTTTCCATGCTTTTTATAAAAGTAAGAAGTGTTCCAAATACAACGACAGAAATGCCACAAACCCAAAACGCGATTGCTCTCTCTGTAAAAATATATCCGTAATACCCAATTGCGATGATTCCAAGGAAGAAACTACAAATCGTAATAAACAGCAATAAATGATTTTTCTGTGATTCTTTCTCAAGGTTAGAAAAACAAGTTTTCTTTAACCATTCCATATATAGTCCCACCTTCTGCACTTAATTACTTCAGCTTAAATACCGCACTCACTGGGTTATGATCACTATTTTCAAACTTTAAATCTTTTCCTTGCACATTTACAATCTCAACATTCGGTGAAACGATAAAGCCATCAATAATCGTGACGAAATTTTCACCTTCTACATATTTCTTCACATCGTCTCTCACTGTCATAACAGACGGGTCTACAGCCCATTTAAAGCCACCATCAGTAAAGTCCTTCGGTAACTCTACTAACCACTCAGGACGCTCCTTCACAAACTTCGGATCACTTAATTGAACATCAGAAACTAATTGATTCCAATCTCCGCCCATTATTACGTAATCACCATTTTTATAATGCTTGTTCATATATTCTTTTAAAAACTCTACTTGCTGTTTTCTAATTTTCCCGCCTTCATCGTACGCAGACAAATGTAAGTTTACGAGTCTAACATGCTTTCCATTATTAACAGGGATTGTATGTTCAACAATCGCCCGATCTAAATCAAATAAACGCTTCGGCCAAGGCTCCATTCCAGGAAGCTGGAATCTCTTCGCTTCTTGAACAGTGTATTTAGAAAATGTACTTAATCCAGCCTCCGCATATCCCATTGGATTTGTTATTGGCACTGGAACCCATTTCGTATCGTAGTTCTTGCCAAATGACGAAACATAATCAGGTAATCCTTTTTTCAAAAATTCATGTTCATTCACATCAAATGATCGAAGTGATTTTATATCAACTTCTTGTAGTAGCGCAAAATCACTATTCTCATTTTGTAAAAACGAAAGCATATTCTTTAGGTTAACTTCCGTTTGCTCTTTACTACTTGAACCAGATCCCTTTCCCCCATCCATAAAGAAATCTTGCTCCTTATCTAATCCACCATATCCAATATTAAATGTTGTAACTTTAAATTCATTTCCTGTCGCTAATACGCGCTCTTTATTATTTTCCACCTTCAAACTTACAATATCCGCAGGCTGTTCTTTAGTAAGTGTCATATACCCTAAAAAAACACCTACAACTCCCAATGCTACTAAAATACATATAAGTGCTATTTTTAATAATTTCTTCAAATAAACGCCCCTTTTCTAAAACACACAACTTAATTTTCCTTATTTTCAGTTAACTAAAACCGAATGACAGACATAAGAAATATTTTATCATACCAAAAACCTTATATCACTATATTTAGTTTATAAACAATAACTCTTGCTCTTACATTATCAAAAATACAAAATCCCCTAACTCCTTCACTGGAAATCAAGCGCAATGTTTAGTACACTATATGTAATAATCATAGGCGATGGAGTTCGCCATAAACGCTGCTTAGCTAATGACTCCTACCAGTATAACTACTGGTAGGAGTCTATTTTTTTGAGCAAGCTATTTAAAGAGGTGAGAAAATTGATTTATATTATCGTCGGCATTGCCGGTATATTAGGGGCCCTTTCTCGTTATTATTTAGGTCTTACTATTCATGAATCTTGGCATTATACATTTCCACTAGCTACATTACTGATTAACTTAGTCGGCTGCTTCTTATTAGCGTGGCTGACTACGTATATCGCTAAGCTCAACATCTTATCTTCAGCTGTAATCACAGGCATCGGGACAGGATTCATTGGTTCTTTTACGACGTTTTCAACATTTAGTGTAGAAACTATTCAATTGATCAATCGTTCTGAGTGGAGCATAGCCTTCTTATATGTATCATGCAGCATACTTGGTGGCCTCATTATGTCTGGACTTGGCTATACACTAGGTAATTTCTTACTTAAGAAACATCTTACGGAAGGTGATCACTTATGATAGAAGCTTTATTAGTCGCAACAGGAGGATTTTTCGGTGCGATTACGCGATTTGCAATTAGCAATTGGTTTAAAAAAAGAAATAAAACTTCCTTTCCAATTGCTACATTTCTCATTAATATAACAGGAGCGTTTTTACTCGGATATATAATTGGCAACGGAGTCACTACAGGTTGGCAATTATTATTAGGTACTGGATTTATGGGTGCATTCACAACATTTTCAACGTTTAAACTAGAATCTGTTCAGCTTCTCAATCGTAAAAGCTTTAGCACATTCCTTTTATATTTAAGCGCTACTTACATAGTTGGTATCCTCTTCGCATTCCTTGGAATGCAGCTAGGCGGAATATAAAAAAGAAAGCGACTCTTATCAGTCGCTTTCTTTCATAAGAAATAAGTCCCACCATATGGAATGGAAAAGAAACTAGCTGGATACACATCATAATTCACACTTTGCATCGGAAATTGTGAGTATGGCATATACTGTCCTTGCATCATTTGTGCCAAATATGCTTGTTGCTGCATTTGAATCGCTTGATTCATAGCATGAATGGTCTCCTGCGCCCCAGCAAGCGTAATAGCTGCTCCCACTTGTCTACCACTATAAAAATAATGATTCATTATGATTCAACTCACTTATTATTTTTCTTCCATATCGTATGTTTCTATTTCATGGTGAGTGTTTTATTTCAATTAACGGATTCCCTACTATAGCTCTTCCAAACGGTTATTTTGTGCCAAAGTATGCCTTTTGGAACATACACATTCTTATCGCATTATGATAGTTACCGTCAACGAAAAACTCGTCTAACAGTTCACCTTCTACCATAAATCCAACCTTTTTATAAACATGTACCGCTTTTTCATTTTCCTTATCCACCACTAAATAAATCTTATGCATATTTAATACAGAAAAAGCATAATCCATCGCTAAACGCGTCGCTTCCGCTGCATAACCATATCCTTGATAATTTGGATCAATAATAATTTGGAATTCTGTTCTACGGTGAATATAATCGATTTCCACTAACTCGACTAATCCAACCATTTCATTGTCTTTTTCAACGATAAATCGGCGTTCACTTTGATCATGTATATGTTTATCGTATAAGTCTTGTAGCTCCACAAATGCCTCATACGGCTCTTCAAACCAATACGACATAATATGTGCATTATTATTAAGTTCATGTACAAACTTTAAATCTTCTCGCTCTAATGGACGCAATTTCAATTCCTGATTCATTTCTATAACCTCCAAGTAAAAGAAACCTCTTCACTTAATTTCTCAATTTTTTTCAATTTCAAACGCCCTAATTTTATTGTAAACCTTTAAGTAACTTGAAGGTCAAGATGTAAAAAAGTAGTGCAAACTTATGTCTGCACTACTACTCTTTTCTCAAATCTCTCATATTTGATATGTATAAAGCAATAACTAAAACAAGAATCGCTCCTGCGTATAATAACGTCTCCATCGGTTCCTCATGAGACACAATAATTAATCGAATTAAAGCCGTAATTCCGATATAAATGAAATAACGTAACGGGAAATGATAATTCGATTTAAAATACTTAATGATTAATGCTATGAACTCGAAGTATAAGAAATAGACGATGATACTTTCAACTAATTTATATGACGTATACTTCTTCGCTGAAAATATGTATTGAATAAAAGTAATCGTCTCATTAATTAAAAAGATAGATAAGACAATGGATAATATAATTAGCGCTATATTTAATATCCACTGTAAAACACTCGCGATAAAATGATCAATATTGAATGATTTCATTTTCTCATTAAACTCCCCTTCGTATAAGTACTTATTCATTATAGCAAAATTATAATTGGAGGTGGGTTAAATCATAGGTTCGTCCTTTGTTGGTGCCGGTGTGTGGGATGTTCATTGTTTGGAGGAGTCTTTTAACCGCAGAACTAGATTGCATATTAAGAAAATCCCTCAACTTGCTATTAGTAGTTATCATTCCAAACAGAAGTGTGTAGTCTTGTAAAGCACGTAAATGAGCATTTTTAGACGTACTATTACAGTTTGAGCAGCGCCATCCCTGTTTTTCTTTTAACATTGCCATTGTAAAACATTCCTCACATTGCACGCCCTTTAGCAATTCCTCTTTTTTCACTTTATATTGTGCAAGAATATTTTGTCGCTGCGGAATGTGCTCATTCATAATTTGATTTATAAGTCCATCTACATTATCAATTACGTCTTCTTTATATTGACTTTCCATTTGCTTAATTCTATTAGGTAAATTTGCACCGTGGATAATTTTATTAGGAAGCATTTCATCTGAAGTTTTAATAATTGTACGAGGAGAACTAATTACAACGAGAGATTCAATCGGAATATTATATAAACCATGCAAACTCAGCCATTTTCTCAGCTGCATCTCTTGCCGTTTCACTTGTAAAAGCGGATCTGGAAAACCCTCTTCTGAAGTACCATCTGCGATTCGAATGAGTTGATTAAACTTTGCATCAAAAATTAACGTACCAATGATATTTTTTATTTCAAGAAAAAGAAGAAAACATGAGGAAACTATGAGGGCATCAATTTGAAAATAATGTTTCTGATCAAACAATCTGATGTCATGTAAAATGCTATATTTTGTTTCAGATAGAAAACTAAGCGGATATTCAATTGCCTGCTCTCCTTTATAGCCAGCCATAAATTTCGCTAGACTTTCAACCACCACATTCCTTTTTGGATGATGAGCAGGCAATCTTCTAAGTAAAGCTTCTAATTGAAGCAAATGTACGGACATTTTCCGTTCTTTCACAATCATCTTTATTCCCCTCCAAAATATATCAGCGATTTTTCAAATATATCAGCGCAACTCAAATTATATCGGCGATTTTCGAAATATATCGTCGCAATCCAATTTATATCAGCGATTTTCATAATATATCGACTTACCGACAAAAAACGACACAACATACACACATAAAATCCTATACACAGTATAGCATCACATCTAAAATCGCACTGTAAGCATAATATGAATCCGCCCATTTAATTACGTCGTTTTCAAAATGAGAGATTTACATTCACCTCATGTAAAAGATTTTTTTATAAATATGAAAATTTTTTAGGAATTAGTTTATCTTTTTTTAATGTTTTATTTAGAGGCAGTTTATACTCGAATATTAACATAATAAACATAGTAACTATTACTATAATCACAAACCGTACAACTTACATTTATAAAATGAGGAGACGATAAAAATGAACAAAAAAACGAAAGCACTATCATCTATATTGCTCGGACTCACAATCGCACTAACAGGGTGCGTTGGTACTAAAGCCGAAGAAAATCATAGTAAGCCGAAACAAGAACAAGCTGCTAAAGAAACAAAAAAGGAAAACAAGTTAACGAAAGGCCAAAAAATGGCTAACATTCTTAGCGACACAAATTGGCAAGGTACACGAGTATTAGATAAAGATAAAAATGACTTAACAAAAGAAAATGCAAACTTCATTGGTCTTGCAAAATATGATGCAAAATCAGGAAGATATGAATTCTTTGACGCTAAAACAGGTGCAAGTCGTGGCGATAAAGGAACTTTCTTTATCACAAATGATGGGAAGAAGAGAATATTAATTTCAGAATCAATGAAATATCAAGCTGTTGTTGATATGACAAAGCTAAATAAGAATATATTTACTTATAAACGAATGGGGAAAGATGCTAACGGTAAAGATGTAGAAGTTTTCGTTGAACATGTTCCATATAAAGAAAAAGAGCTTTCTTTCACTGATCCGGACAAGCAGCTGAACACGACTACAGGCGATATCGTTAAAAACGTTGATGGAGATAAGATTTTAGGTGGAACCCTTTGGCACGGAACAAAAGTATTAGATGAAACTGGTAATGACGTAACACAATTTAATTCGAATTTTATAAGTCTAGCAAAATTCGATGACAAGTCTAATAAATATGAGTTCTTCAATAGCGAAACAGGCCAAAGCCGCGGTGACTATGGCTACTTCGATGTGTTGCACGAAAATAAAATAAGAGCTCATGTTTCAATTGGAAATAATAAATATGGTGCGGCTCTTGAACTTACTGAACTAAATAATAAGAAATTTACTTATAAAAGAACTGGTAAAGACCAAGCAGGGAAAGACATCACTGTATTTGTTGAACATGAACCTTATACAGGTGATATGAAACCAAAATTTAGTTTTTAATTTGTTTGATTAAAAATCTATATTTGATATTTAGAACATGAAGAAGCATAAGCTGACCAAAACGGTCAGCTTATGCTTCTTTTTACATGTAACAACCACTACAGCTCTTCAATTACCTTCGTTAGCTTTTGAAGCGCTGATAAAAGGTTTGTTAATTCTTCTGATAAAAAAACTGCTGCCTACAAAATCTAGACAGCAGCTACAGTATACATTTTATAACTAATAAACAGCAATCGGCCCATAAGGACCTTTAATAATTTCTATTCTTGTTTCAAAAATATCTGTCAAAAGTGTTGAGTCCATAACTTCTTCTACTGTTCCAAAAGCAGCAATTTGTCCATCTTTCATCGCACAAATTTTGTCAGAGTATTTAGCTGCAAAATTTATGTCATGCATAACAGTCAAAATTGTTCTTCCAAATTCATTAGCCGCACGTCTCAAATGCTCCATCATTTGAACAGATCGAGCAACATCAAGGTTATTTAGCGGCTCGTCCAAAAGTACATATTCAGTCTCTTGGCACAATACCATCGCTACATATGCCCTTTGTCTTTGACCACCAGAAAGCTCATCTAAATATCTATTCTCTAAATTCGTTAAATCTAGGAAGTCGATATATTTAGAAATTATAACTTCATCCTCTTTCGTTAATCTTCCCCTTGAATAAGGAAAGCGCCCAAATCCAACTAATTGTCTAACAGTAAGCCTCGTTACAAAATGATTTTCTTGTCGCAATATAGTCAAAACTTTTGCTAAGTCTTTTGATTTGGATTCAGAAACATCCATATTTGCTACTTGGATTTGACCTTCATCCATATCTAAAAGTCTTCCTATCATCAAAAGTGTCGTAGACTTTCCAGCACCATTTGGTCCAATTAAAGAAGTAAAGCCCGCTTTTGGTATTTCAATATCCAAAGGTCCTATTTTTACCTTATCCGTATAGAACTTTTTAACATTATCAATTTTTATCATAAAGCCCTCTTCCTTAAAACTATAGTTAAGAATATAATTCCACCAAATAATTCAATAATAACTGAAACTACACCTTGAGCATGGAATACATGATACATTAAAAAGTATGCGCTCGTCATTATTAAAAATCCGATTGCAAAAGCCATTGGGAAAATATATCTGTGATCATACGTCGATGCCGCCTGATAACTCAAAGTTGCTACTAAAAATCCATAGAAAGTAAGTGGCCCAATTAGAGCTGTTGAAATAGACATTAAAATAGCTACTAATACAAGCGTATAAATTACACTAGGTTGATATTTAACTCCAAAAGAAGTAGCAACATCCTTTCCTAGCGACAAAACATTCAAATTCTTAGAATGAGCAAAAATTAATACTGCTACAATTATGATCATCGGAATTACAATAGGAAAATAGGCAGGATCTGCATGATTAACAGAGCCAAATAATTTCGCTTGCAAAATATCAAACTCTGAAGGCGCAAGTAGTTTTCTCATGAAAGTTGACATAGAATTTAGTCCAGTGCCAATGATAATCCCGACTAAAAGCATAAGTTGTAAATTCCCGTATTTACCGGAAAGTAGCCATCCATAAAGTATCAAACTCATGAGGACCATAACAACGACTTGAAATAAAAATGATCCAATTCCATTAAAATTGATCAATGCACTAGCACCAAAGAAGAATATTGTGCTCGTGTGAATTGCTGAATAAAGTGATTCGAAACCTAAAAGCGAAGGAGTAATAATCTTATTATTCGTAATGGATTGGAAAGCAACTGTCGACAAGCTATGGCAAACAGCTGCAATAATCATTGCAACAATAGCTACAATCCTTCTCTTAACAACTGGGATAAAAGAAGGTGAATCTATCGGAACTGGATTGTTATACACTAAAAGTCCATATGAAGAAAGGAGGCCTAAAGCAATCAATGTTATCAGTACAATCCAATAACGTCTTGCTTCCTTCTTAGAACGAAAAGCGCTAGCTGATCTACTTTCATTATGAAGGCTAGAATCGACTTCGACATTTTCTTTATTTCTATAATCTAATGTGATCATCGTAGCCTCCTTGGTTTTCTTTTTCTCAATAAAATAGTAATAAACACGACTGCTCCCACTGATGCAAGTATTAAAGAAACAGGTAATTCAAAAGGCTTTATAATTGTTCGAGAAATGATATCACAGGCAGTTATTGTCCCCATTCCGATCAGACACACCCAAGGTAAATTACTTCTAAGATCATCACCTCTAAACATGGAAACAATATTTGGAACAATTAACCCTAAGAAAGGTAAATTTCCAATAACAGCTGCAACAATTCCAACGGCAAAAGAAATAAGGGCCGTTCCAAAAAGAACAATTCGGTTGTAATTAACTCCAAGGCTTGTTGCAACATCTTCTCCTAGTCCAGCTAAAGTCAATCTATTCGCATACATAAAAATAAGCAAAGTAACGATAACAATCAGCCATAAATATTCGTATCTTCCCACCTGAATGTTAGCAAATGAACCTACAAACCAAGTTTCAATACTTTGCGTCATTTGAAAAAGGAGTCCCAAAAAAGTAGACACTGCAGAAATAACTGCTCCAAGCATCAATCCAATAATCGGGACAATTAAAGACGAACGGAGCTTAACTCTTCTTAAAAATAGAAAGAAAATCATAGTTCCTATAAAAGAAAAAATGATTGCACCAGTCATTCTTTGAACTAAAGTTGGGGCAGGAAATAGTAAATACACAAAAAGCAGGCCTAAGCCTGACCATTCAATAGTCCCCGTTGTAGTAGGTTCAACAAATCGATTTTGTGTAATAAGTTGCATGACGAGCCCTGCCATCGCCATTGCAGCTCCAGTAAGCATTAATGCAACTGTTCTCGGAACACGAGTGATGAAAAACATCTCCATTCCGTCCTCTTGTCCACGTATATCATAAACGCCAGTAAACAGTGATATAATCCCTAAAATTATAACAACTATAATCGCTATTATAAAAGATTTTGTCCATAATTTATTGTGATTATAAAACTGGGGTTGAGAAATATTCTCAACCCTAGAAATTATATTTTTTGACACTGCTTCGTACTCCTTTACACTACTTAGCTAAAGTTTTTGCAAGATTTCCAAATAACTCTATATAAGTTTGAATTGATTCATTTGTGTAAGTATCTGCTGGTGCATAAATAACTTGTTTTTTAGAAACAGCAGTTGTGTTTTGAAGAGCTGGTGATTTAGAAATAACATCCTGAGCAGGAGCTGACTTAGCTGCATCAGATGTTGCAGCATCACGATCTAATACGAACAGCCAATCAGGATTTGTTTGTGCAATAGCTTCAACAGAAACGTCGTCACCTTTATGACCTGCAGTAGAATTAGAAACTTCTAATGCTGGAGTCCAACCGAAAATTTCATACATTGGTCCCCAAACACGGCCAGAGTGCGGCGCAGCAAAACCGATATTACCACCAGTAACGATAACACTCATAACTTTATCTTTTCCGTTATAAGCAGATTTTGCATTTTCAATAGATTTATCAAAATCAGCTACTAATTTTTTAGCTTCTTTCTCTTTATCAAAGATTTTTCCTAAAGTAACAGTAGAATCTTTAAGTCCTTTTACTAAGTTTTCTCCAGGCTTAGTAGCCTTCTCAGAAACATCAACATTAAGATCAATAACTGCTGCATTTGGTACTAATTTTTTGATTTCTTCGTAATGGCTAGCAAATCTTTGACCAACAATTACAAGGTCAGGGTTTGCAGCGGCAATAATTTCAAGATTTGGCTCACGGTGATTCCCAATATTTTGAACTTTTTCATCCTTTTTATATGCTGAATCAGCAGGCATGATATCCTTTGGAGCAGCCGCTAATTTAATTCCCCAATCAGCTAAAGTTTCAAACGTTCTATTATCTAAAGCAACTACATTCTTTGGATTTACAGGAACAGTAACTTTTCCATGCGCATCAGTGATTTCAACCGTTTTTGGCTTATCACTACCATTATCTTTAGTAGCCTTCGAAGTTTCTTTACTTGAATCTGAGCAAGCTACTAACATTAAAGTGAAAATTGCTAGAATACTTACTAATTTTAAAAGCATAGTTTTTTTCATACGTATACTCCTTATTATGTAATTTATTTCGAAAATGATGACTTCCAAAGATTGAATTAGATAATAACTGCTATTCACCTAAATCAATATTGATAATCATTTTCATTTGAATATCCTGTAAATAAGTATAGTCATTAATTATGTGAAAATCTTGTGAATGGTGTGAGTTAATAAAATTAAAAATAAATTTGATACGGTCTCAACTAATGCGCAGCAGATCCATCCCCCACACCTTATAAAACATGGTTTTTACTGCAAAAAAATGACTATTTCCTGATAGCAATCTTCTTTTTATAGTTTCTGTCTTTTCATATTTCACAGAAACTACTTTATGATCTTATTTTTATCATTCAACCATTGAATAGCCTCTGCCATGTATTGTTTGAATATATCTATTTTTCTTCTCACACTTTAACTTTTTTCTTACATACCCAATATATAAGTCTACTACATTTTGATTTACGACTACGTTATGTCCCCAAACTTGGTTCAAAAGCATTTCACGGCTCAATATTGTATTTTTATTCTTGATTAAAAATACAAGTAAATCGTACTCACGCTTCGTAAGCGAGAGATTTTTACCACCTTTTTTCACAATATTGCTAGATGCATCAACAAAGAGATCTTTAAACTGATAAAAGGTTATCTCATTTTGCTGGTTACAGTTACTTCTCCTTAAAATAGCTTGCACCCTTGCTACTAATTCTTCTTTCGCAAATGGTTTTCTTATATAATCATCAGCTCCTGCTTGTAACCCTGCTACGCAATCCTCGCTAGAAATATTGTCGGTCACAATAATGATGGGTGTCATTTTAACAAGTCGTATTTTCCTGCAAATTTCTGGTCCAGATATGCTTAATGAATCCCAATCTAATATAATAATATCCCAATCTTGTTCATATGCTATATTTAAACCTTCGTTTTCATTGTGAAGTTTTAAAATGAAATGGCCTTCTTCCGTTAAACCGCTTACGATTTTCTTTGCTAAAGACCGTTCATTTTTAATTACTAACACCTGCCTCACCGATGGTTCACCTCTACTTCAATATAACTTAGTCACATAAAAAATTATTTAAGATTTATAAATATTAAACCCCTAAAAAATCCATTAAAACAGTTTATTAGGAGAACTCTATATAATCTTACAATAGGTATAGATAGAAACACAAAACATATTAAGATTTGAATAAAATGAATTTTCAATTTAGCTCAATCGGACTTTTACAGACATCTCGGCAGATAATAGGATAAAAGAAAATATAACAAAAGCACTTATCCATAGAATAAGTGCTTTTGTTATATTTTCGCGATTGTATGATATTGATTTCCTTTAGGGAAATGTATAGTCACTTTTGTATATTCATTCTCTTTCGATTCGATAGAAATATCATGCCCTAATTTATGAGATAAACGTTTCGCTAAATATAACCCTAATCCCGTTGACTTCGTATGGACTCTCCCGTTCGCTCCTGTAAAACCACGCTCAAATACACGCCCAATATCTTCAAGCTTAATACCAATTCCATTATCTTGAATAATGAGTCGCTTTTCTGCTTTGTCTTCTTCCCCAATAAACTTAATTTCTCCATGCGAATCAGTATACTTCAATGCATTTGCCACAATCTGATCGACAATAAAAGATAACCATTTTGTATCACTCTCTACTAAAAGTTGCAAGTTTGTGCGTTCAAATTGAATGCGTTTTGAAATAAATGTCTTAGCATATTTCTTCATACTAGCACCCGTAATCGCCTCTAGAGAAACTTCTTGAATGAAATAATCTTTTGAAAAGGAATCAAGCCGTGAATAATACAAAGCTTGTTCAACGAAGTGATCTATTTTCCCTAACTCATCCTCTAATTTATCAATTAAAATATCCGCTGGTTTATCGCTGCGCATCAATAGTTGACTAGCAGCAATCGGTATCTTAACTTCATGAATCCAAGACATAATAAAATCATGATATTCTTTCTTTTCCTCATGCAATACGTACATTTTCTCTTGTTGCTCTAAATACAGTTTTTTTAATATATCTGTATACATTTCCTGTTCATATGTGTGTGGATTTGGGATTGCAATCACTGTATCCTGCTCTAAATGAAGAGCAATATGAAGTTCTTTATAAAATCTTTTATGATAAAAATACCCGATTATAAGATAGATAAGAATAAAAATTGCACTTACAACATTGATATATATAAGATTTGCTTTTGTATTACTTAATCCCTCACTTAAATAAATCATGGTAGAAATAAATAACATAATCAAAAAGTAAAGAAGCATAAAATACCGGCGTTCTTTTATGTAACGAAAAATACTCATGTAATAATGTAACCTTGCCCTTTCTTCGTATGGATAAATTCCTCTTTTCCAAGTTCAGCAAGCTTCTTCCTTACACGAGCGACGTTTACTGTTAATGTATTATCATCAACAAAACTTTCATTTTCCCAAAGTTTACGCATAATATTATCTCGACTTACAATCGATCCTATATTCTGCATTAATATCTGTAAAATTTTAAACTCATTTTTTGTTAATTCCAATATTTGATTATGATAGGTTACTTCCCCGCTCTGTAAATTTAATACGACACCTTCATATTCAACAACATTTGTTTCCGTTTGTGTATAAGAATATGTACGTCTCATAAGAGCCTGAATTTTAGCAACTAAAACATCTGTATAAAATGGTTTCTGCATAAAATCATCTCCCCCCATATTCATAGCCATTACCATATCCATAGGATTATCACGAGATGACAAGAAAATAATTGGTACTTTCGATACTTCACGAATTTTTCTACACCAATAAAATCCATCAAAATAAGGAAGATTAATATCAAGTAAAACAAGTTGCGGAGATTGCGCCAAAAAATCGTTTAAAATATGTTCAAAGTTTGTACTCGTCCATACTTTAAATCCCCATTTCTCTAACTCATCGGCAACCGTTTCACGAATGGTTGGTTCATCTTCAACTAATAAAACTTTCATAAAAAGTTTGCCTCCTAGCACTATTTTAACCTTACAAGTTTGTAAGGTTTGAATTATAATTTGTAAGGTTGTCCTATGGTTTAGGGTATAAAATTACCATACAATAAGCTTATCATACAATAGAGGAGGATCCATATTGAACCCCGTATTACAGGCAAAACACGTAAGGAAGGTCTTTAGTAATAGAGGTAACATATTTACTGCCCTCCATGATATTGATCTAACAATTTTTGAAGGTGAATTCGTTGGCATAATGGGTCCATTTGGATCTGGAAAATCTACTTTATTAAATATATTATCAACAATTGATATACCAACCACTGGAGAAATTATTGTTGATGGAAAAGATGTTATAAAAATGAAAGATGAACAACTTACTGCATTCCGTATTGACACATTAGGCTTTATTTTTCAGGACTACAATTTACTTGATACATTAACGATAAAGGATAATATACTTTTACCACTTGCTTTAAGAAATATAAATGCACAAGAAATTGATGCACGCGTAGATGAAGTTGCAACAATGTTTGGCATTCAAGAACTGCTAAATAAATATCCGTATCAAATTTCTGGTGGACAACAACAGCGTACTGCGGCAGCGAGAGCTATTATAGGAAAACCGAAATTAATTTTAGCTGATGAACCTACAGGTGCACTAGACTCTAAATCAGCAGCTGATTTACTACACAGCCTACAAGCGTTAAATAAAAAACAACTTGCCACCATTTTGATGGTTACGCATGATCCCTTTGTAGCAAGTTATTGCAAACGCATCCTCTTTATTAAAGATGGAAAACTCTTCACAGAACTTGTAAAGGGCGAGATGCCACAAGAAGAATTCTCCCAAAAACTATTACGTATTCTTTCTGCTCTTGGAGGTAGCGGGCATGACACCATTTAGTATCATCAAAAAAAACTTACAAAGAAATCTTAAAAATTATGTACTATACTTTGCATCTATGATACTTAGTATTGTCATTTATTTCATTTTTGTATCCTTACAATATAACGATTATATCGTAGAACAAACAAATACAGCCAAAGGAATTGCAGATGTTTTTCAAGCTTCTTCTGTTATTCTAATCATTTTTGTAGCAATATTCATCTGGTATTCAAACTCATTTTTCACAAAGAAAAGAAAAAAGGAAATTGCACTATATTCCTTACTAGGTGTTCCAAAACGGCAAATTGGTACCATGTTATTTTATGAAAATCTCATCATAGGAATTATTGCACTCATTATAGGAATGAGCATCGGGGCTTTACTCTCAAAGGTATTTTCCATGTTACTTTTAAAAGTAATGCAATTATCAACCACTATTTCATTTTCTTTTTCTTTAGAAGCAATAATACATACCACGCTTGTATTTACCATTATTATTTTAATAACATCTTTTCACGGTTATAGCATCATTTACAAGTTCAAATTGATTGAATTACTTCAGGCTGAAAGACAAGGTGAGCTCATTCCAAAAGGATCCATATGGACCGCTTTATTAGGAATTATTTTAGTTATCTCTTCTTACTGGTTCGTACTTCAACCTATTTTCTCTTCTACATGGCTGGATCATAAGACACGGAATATGTGTATTATTTTAGGTGGTTCTATAATCGGTACATATTTCATATTTCGTTCTTTTACTGTTTTTTTATTACTTGGCTTACAGAAGAATAAAACACGCTATTACCGCGGGATTAATGTGGTTAGTGTATCTCAACTATTAGCACGCATTCAAGCAAACGCAAAAACACTAACTGCCATTGCACTATTAAGCGCAGTCACACTATGCGGAATCGGTGCTTCTTATAGTATGTATTATAAAAATAAAGTAATGATTGATAAAACAGAACCGTTTAGTTTTATGTATGTAAAAACAGATTCACAAGTAGATCAACAAATTGAAAATACAATAAAAAATTCTAATCATACAATAAAAGAGAAGATTACTATTCCTTTAATAAAAGTAAAAGCGGATTTACAGGTGAATGGTCTCATGCCAATTAATTTTGAAAAAAATCCTAATGAGTTAAATTTATTATCTGAGAGTACATTCAATATGCTAGCCGATAAGACTAATAAGGATATAAAAGTATCCCTTCAAAATACAGAAGTGGTTGCTCTCGATGCAAATAAAAGTCATACGTTTCAAACTGAATATAAAAACGGCAAAGTAGACCTGCATCTTTCAAATAATGATTATTCATTGCAATTTGTAGGAAAAATTCAAGACAACATCCTAAATGATTCATTACACGAATTCACTATCGTCGTGCCCGACCAAATTTTTTATGATATGAGCAAACAACAAAAACCTTATATGCTACAAGCATATAAAGTATCCGATGACAAAAATACAGAAAAGTTAACGAAAGCAATTCAAATACTCCTTAAAGATATCAATTTAATATCCAAATACGGTGCTTATAAAAGTGCTGTGGAAGCCACAGGATTAGTCATCTTCGCTGGTGTATTTTTAGGACTCGTCTTTTTAGCTGCAACTGGAAGCATCATTTACTTTAAACAATTAACAGAAGCAACTATAGATCAAGACAAATATATCATTTTACGTAAATTAGGTGTAAGTAAGCAAACCATTTTTAAATCGATTGCAAAACAAATTGCCTTTATATTCATTTTGCCACTTACTGTCGGTAGCTTGCATAGTATTGTCGTTTTAAAGGCACTTTCTAATACACTTGGCATAGATATTTTCATTCCAGTTTTAACTACCATAGTTGCCTATACATTGATTTATTTTGCTTACTATATACTGACAGTAAAATCCTATAATAATATCGTGAATAAATAAAAAAGCATCTCAACAGATGCTTTTTTATTTATTTGTTCTTTTTAAAAGTTATCACATTATACGTTTTACTCATTTTCTCATAGAATAAACGCTTATCTCGTTTGAAAATATGCAATACAAAATGCAATAAAATTAAACCATTGAAAATAAAGAATAATAAAAGGAAAATTATCTCTAATTGCTCATTCAATATTCTAGAAGCAATTAAAATATAATTGATACCACCAATCCCGTAATATAACAGGCCATAGCGTTTACATAATTCAATGAAAGTAATTCTCTCTCCTTGCCCTTTTACTCTAAAATGAAGAATCCATTTCCCAATTGTTTTCCCATTTGTGAAATAAGGAACAACAATAAAATAAACGAATATCCAAACGAAGCCAAGTAAAAGCTCGTCCAATTTTTCAGCAGGGTTAAATATAAATGCTATGGAAACTTTCACATTGAATATTAAAGAAGTCACAATCCCAATAACAAACCAATCCATCCAAAGAGCAAGGAAACGTCGTGTCATACGAACTGGTTTATTTTCAAAATCAACTTTTTCATCCATCGCATGTACATCTGGTAGGAAATAAGTAAATATTGGTGCAATCATATATCCAGCAAATCCACCAAGCGTATTTAAGAATAAATCATCAACATCAAATAAACGATATGGACAATTATATAGTCCATATAACCCAGTTAATTGTGTAACTTCGAAGAATAAGGAAACAAAAAATGTAATAATAACAGTTTGTAACAGATTACGACGGAAATAATATCGTAAATAAACGCCTAATGGTAACAATAAAAGAAAATTAAATGCTACCTGTAAAAATGCACGCTCTTTCAAAATTCCAATGTATGACATTGGATTTGCAAAATTCACCTTTGTTTCTCTCAAAATGTCCATGATTGAAGTAAAAGGTGTTATTTGATAATGCTGTGTTCCTGGACGTTGCATACTACACGTATCAAACGTAGCCGGAAACGGTAAAATAATTAAATAATAGGCCGCCATTGAAAATAATAATAAAGAGTACAAAACAAACATACGTAAATAATTAATATACCCATGCTTCCGATACTGCCAAATTAAAAAAGGAATTAATAAAATAAACCCAGCGATTGGAAAGGTAATTATCGCTGTCTTAATCGGGAATAAATAAGCACCCAATTTCTTCACCTCCAAAATATACAACATTCGCTATTATAACAAATTTTTCTTTTTATTCCATTTTCAGTTTTATTTGTTTTTTCATTCAATTTATTTGGTTTTCAAGTTAACTTATTACTCATCAAAAAGACCCTAAAGAATTACTACTTACCAGTAATTCTTTAGGGTCTTTTCATGTATGCAAAAAAACATCTACATGAAGGTTCCTTACAAAAATGTAAGATTCCAGTTAGATACATCGATGTTTGCAACTTTTAATCACTTGTACACTAACAATAGTTAACCAAGCAACACTTCGACATTAATCTGCTGTCATCGCAAATTTAATACATGCACTAAAAATCATTATAGAAAGGATAGGTAGATTATGAATGTAATAAAACAAAGCTTACCTCAAAAAAATCGAATTGTTGATTTAGATGTCATACGAGGTTTTGCCTTAATTGGTATTTTCTTAGTGAATATAGCTGAATTTAGTCAGAGATCGGGTGCTGGACAATTAAGCGATGCTAATTGGATTAACATTTTAGCAACAGGGAAGTTTTATGCTATCTTCTCTTTACTTTTTGGAGCAGGTTCAGCTCTTTTCTTAAGCCGTGCGAAAGCCAAAGGGCAACCTTATTCCTTGTATATACGTCGTATGATTATATTAGTTGTCATTGGGCTCTTACACGCTAGTATTTGGTCAGGAGATGTACTTGTTCCCTATGCAATTGTAGGATTAGTGCTACTATCACTTCATAAAATTCCTGGTAAATGGTTATTAGGCATTTCTCTAACCTTCCATGTAATCGGAATTATTGTGAGTATTATGTCTTATGATTATTTGTACGGAGGGAACTTGAATGTACCTCCACTCTTGAATGTTCTTCAAGTCATTACTACGTTAACAGGATTTCTAATTTATTTTATTGAGGGTTTTTCACTCATGCAGATGGATATTTTCACAAAATTAAGGAAGAATCCAAAGCTTCATACAATACTTTTAATTGTAGTAGGCAGTATTTCAATCACTGGAGTAACTTTCCAATTTCTCACAGAAGGCGCCAAACTGTCATTCATCATATTGACCATTTTACAGCCTTTCCTAGCACTAACTTATATTTTAATTTTAATGGCTCTGTTAAAAAGTAAACTAGGAAGCGTTGTACTCCATCCGTTACAAGCCTATGGAAAAATGGCCATGAGTAATTACTTGGGACAAACTTTTGTAGGAATTTTTATCTTACCATTATTCGTCAAAAGCATGGATCTCGCTTTCCTTATGATTAATGTCTGCCTATTAACATGGATTGTTCAAATTATACTGAGTAACGTTTGGTTAAAATATTTTAATTTTGGACCTATAGAATGGATTTGGCGCTGCTTAACTTATTGGAACTTAGTGCCTATCCGAAAAAATAATAGAAAAAATAACATATAGGAGGCTATAAAAATGCAAAGACCTGTTGTAGACGTAAAAAATGTTCAGAAAGTATATGGTAAAAAAGGTGAGAATCAATCATATGCCTTAAAAGGTGTATCATTTTCAATCCGAGAAGGTGAATTTGTCGGTATCATGGGACCATCTGGATCTGGAAAAACAACATTACTAAATGTAATTTCTACATTAGATAATGCAACGGACGGAAAAGTTGAAATTGCTGGAACTGATATTACAAAAATGAAGCAAGGTGCACTCTCTGATTTCCGCTCCAAAAAATTAGGATTTATTTTTCAAGACTTTAATCTTTTAGAAAATTTATCAATCTATGAAAATATTGCATTGCCACTTTCCTTGCAAGGTGTTCCTTCTCGAAAGATTGGACCAAAAGTAACGAAAGTAGCAGAGATGTTAGGAATTTCATCATTACTGCAAAAGTATCCTTCAGAAGTATCTGATGGACAAAAGCAACGTTCTGCTGCTGCACGTGCACTCGTTCATGAACCAGCGATTATTTTAGGAGATGAACCAACAGGAGCACTTGATTCTAAAAATGCAACGAGCCTTTTAGATGCAATGAAAAGTCTTAATGAAGAGCAAAATGTTTCAATTATGATGGTTACCCACGATCCATTTAGCGCAAGTTACTGCCAGCGCATTTTGTTCATTCAGGATGGAGAGCTGTATAAAGAACTACATCGTACAACAAACCGTGAAATGTTTTATAAAGAAATTTTAAATGTACTTGCTGATTTGGGTACACAAAAAGCATAAGAAAGGAATTTACAACATGTTACTCAAACTTTCCATGTCAGGACTAAAAAGTAAAATAAGAGACTACATTGTCTTATTAATTGGGCTTGTTATGTCCATTTCAATCTTTTACATGTTCCAAACACTAGCAATGAATGATTCATTTATTAAAGCAAATTCGATGATTAGCTCTATTGGGATCATCTTCCAAGTTGGTTCATTTTTATTGGCAACTATCACGTTTTTCTATATCCTATATGCCAATTCATTTTTACTGTCATTAAGACAAAAAGAGTTCGGTATGTATATGATGTTAGGTGCGAAAAAATATAAAATTACGCTACTCATGTTTATGGAAACTTTAGCTATCGGGATCACTTCACTTATTATTGGGATTGGAATCGGTATCGGACTTTCTAAAGGAATTGGACAACTTCTTATGAAAGAATTAGAATTTGCTTCCGATGGATACCACGCTCTTTATATTCCATCTATTCGTGTAACAGTAATATTTTTCTTCATCCTGTTTTTCTTAGCTGCCATTATGAATATAGCGAAACTATCTCGCATTACAATATTACAACTCGTTCATTCTGAGATGAAAATAGACAAGCCTTCCGTAAAAGGGATTAAAACATTCTTTGTAGCAGTAATTGGTGCTGGTTCATTAGCAATTGGATATGCAGCATTAATAAATATAAAGGCTTTATCATTAGCTGGATTTCCTATCGCTACAGTAGCAACGACATTAGGAACATATCTTATTTTCATCTCTTTATTACCGCTAACTATTAGATTACTGAAAAAAATTAAACCATTAAATGAAAAAGGATTAAACTCATTTACTTTTTCTCAATTAAGCTTCCGCGTAAATGATTTAACAAAGGTATTAGCAACTGTAGCAATGTTAATTGCACTTGCAGTTGGAGCAATTGCTGGCGGAATGGCTTTTAAAAACAATATTAGCCTAACTACTGATATTGCTAGCCTATACGACGTATCAGTTCATAATCCAACAGCAGATGAGAAAAAAATATTAAACAAGATCAAATTTGAAGAAAAAGCGAACTATCGCTACAAAGTAGATCAAAAATTCGTTTATTACTTGAAAGAAGACTTAGAAAAAAATCGCCCTCTTGTTCAAAATGGTTTCGGGCAAAAGAAAGTCGGTCAAGTAGAACGAACTGCAAATGAACTTCCAGTCGGAGCAATTGTAAAGAAAGGTGCAAATGATACAATTGGTGGTCTTGCTCTTTCTGAAGAATGGAAGAATGCATTCAAAGAAATACAACCTGAATACTTATACAAACAACAACATATAAAAATTGTAGACCAAAAAATGTACAATCAAATAACAACAAAGGAACAAAATGTTGTAATTGGAAAAACAAATGATTTCGCAGCGTATAAGAAAGAATGGAAAGAACTTGATCAATTACAATTAGCAAAATATAAACATATAACTAAAGATCAATTAAATAGTAAATTTAGCTTTTACGAAATTATGTACACTTTCACAAGTGGTACAGTCTTTATGGGCTTTTTCTTAGGAATTGCTTTCTTAGCTATGATGGCAAGTTGCTTAATGTTCAAAATCCTATCTGGTGCAACGAAAGATACAAAGCGCTATCAAATGTTACGTAAAATAGGAGTTCGTCGTGAGCTATTAGCGAGATCAATCTATAAAGAGTTATTATTAGTATTCTTATTCCCAGCTACCATTGGTATCTCCCATGTAATTGTTGGTATGAATATGTTCTCTTTCATTTTGATTGACCCATACTTCCGCATTTGGGTTCCACTGGCAATTTTTGCGGTGATCTATACTATTTACTACTTAATTACAGTTCAATTGTACAAAGGTATTGTACTTCCGAAAGAAAGATAATAAAAAAGCTGGTGACATGCTGTCATCAGCTTTTTTATCCCCTATATCCATCATCCATCTACTATGCTAATATATGTACTTGATTCTATTTTTAATTTTCAACACCTGAGTTGAATAAATGAAAGGAGCTATGTTATTGCAACATGTGAAACAACTACTGAGAAATTTTTTATATTTTTTCTTCAGTAAACAAATTGAAAAGTTTCTAACCTATAATTTAAGAAAAAAAACAAATACATTTATTCGTATCGCTATTTATATTTATTTGGGAACCAAAATTATTTCCCTACTCTTTAATTTTAAGACATCTTACGGAGTAGGGCTCTTTAATATCGGCTGGCTTATAAGCATGTCACTCTATCTATATTTCGCTAAAAATATTTACTTCGAAATGAAACAAGAGCATCAAAAAGTGAAAGAGCTAACCTTCTTTTCTCTCTTTGACTCCAATAAAGATTTACCTTATCGAAGATATATTTACAAGTGTTATACAAAAATATTGTATAGCTTGCTTATCGCTGCATCAAGCTTCAATAGCTTATTACAAATTAATGCATCCATCTCACCGTCTATTTCAGACCTAGTCTCTAATGTGATGCATATGATTTTACTTCTAAGTGCAGTCACAGTAACCAGCCTTTATCTTGCACTACAATGGACAAATATATTAATGACAATACTATTAATACTCTCTTCTGTTATCACTGGAGCGATAATAAGTACTGGTTTATTATCAACAATAGGCAGTTTAACTCATTTTAATCTTTTAAATAACTTTTCCATCATTTTAACAATTTTCATTGGCATTATTGTTCAAATGGGAATTGTATGGATACGCCCTCCCTATCAGCTAAGTCGTACAGAAAATGCTTTTTTTATATCCAATTCAATGATTGCTACAACGCTATTATTACTAGTTATTTTTATTCAAGATATTTCTGTACTAACTGGCGGAGAAACGAATTTAGAAAAGAAAGCTCAATTAGCCTTATTACCTTATACAATTGGTGCAACCATTAATTTTATGTATATAAAGTTTAAATCTAATCGTATCGCCCAAAAAGCAGAAAAAAACATGCTAGAAGTTATTTATTTGTTAGAAGAAAATGATATCAATCGTCTTTCTCCTACACAAAAACAAAAAATAGTTACTAAAATCAAGAAATGTGTCTATTACGGTGGCACATCCTTCCGCTTACTTCTCCTTATGAGTCCAGAAACGAAACGATTTATAAAAAACATGAAGTTAGATGAGAGAACTCCATAAAAGCATCTATCTCCGGCCTCGGCTATTCTTTCAATAGAATAGCCTTTTTTCATACTTCTGTAAGATTCCTTACAATACTGTAAGCCAATCGTTAGTTACTTCGATGTTTCCAATCTTACATTTTATATAAACTAAAAGTAGATAATCAATCAACAATAAAAACACTTTTAAAGGAGCGAATTCTCATGAAAGAAAACCAAGACTTATTATTCAACCAAATTGTTACCGTTTCTTGCTTAGGCGGCTTCGTTTTACTATCTGGTGTTGCGGCTATTACTAAAATTGCTCAACAACTTTTCATGTAATATATCTTCATTACTACTTTAAATTTAAAATCATTCAAGATGACTAAAAATCACTTTTTATATAGATAGATTTCAAAATAAGGGTTCCTTACAAAAATGTAAGTTTCCAGTTAGATACATCGATGTTTGCAAACATTTATTCCTTGTAAACTAATAACTAGTTAGTCCAATTTAAACACACAAATAACTTATAGAGGAGTTTTCATATGAAAAAATTACTTGCTTCATGCGCTACTTTTGCACTATTCGCTAGCTTTGCGGTTGGTTGTGATTTATCTTCCCCAATCAAAATGGGTTCAAAGGAATACTACGTTCAAATCCAAGGTGAGGGTAAAATGGAAGATAATCAACGCCTTTATACTTTACCTACTTACGATGAAAACGGAAATGAAAAAACAGTTACATTTAGTAGCCAAAAGAGAGAAAATGATAAAAAACTTAAAGAAAATGCATTTTTACGCCTTTACATTAAACAAGAGGATGAAAAGAAAACAGATATACCAAACACAGAAGTTAAATCTTATGAAGAAGTACAGAAATCAGATTTACCTGCAAAAACAAAAGAGAAATTAGGTATAAAATAACAGATGATTATCAAAAAAAAATAAAAGGAGTAGCTCTTATTAAATAAGAGCTACTCCTTTTATTTTTTGGAAGCATTAGTTTACCACAAACAAAAAGAACCATAACCTCACCAACCTGGCAAGATTATGGTTCATATCATACAAAATAAAAAACCACCAAATATGTATTGGTGGAGACGGTGGGAGTCGAACCCACGTCCAAAAATATCGGCACTTAAGCTTCTACGAGTGTAGTCGATATATTAGCATTTCGCGAACTCTTCAGCCTATCGACAGGCTTCCAAGTTGCTAGTCTGGTTGTTCTCTTCCTTTGTCCTCAGACGGCGAACTCCGGCGTAGTCCACTTAGTTTGAGTCCCTTACCCTACCACATGGACGATGGAGGGAGGAACCTTTAGTGCAATTAAGCAGCTAAAGAAAGATTGTTTTGTTTGCCAATTATAGGCTTTGACGTTTTAACGAGGCCGATCCCCTCGACTCGCAACCTAAGCTCGAACTATCCCTGTCGAATCCGTAACGTCCCCATGATAAAAATGGAGCATACGAAGAAAATTTCGTGATAGCTACTAAGAGCTGTTTTTCAATGTGCAACAATCTTACATAAGTTATTATAACATACGCGCGCCGTTTTACAAATGTAAATATCTGTATTACATCTTTTGGCGATCACGGAACGCGCGTGCAATTTCACGTTTAGCTTCTTTCTCTTTTAAATCGTGACGTTTATCGTATTGTTTCTTACCTTTTGCTAAACCAAGTGCCATTTTCGCAAATCCATTTTTTAAATAGATTTTAAGTGGAACTAATGCATATCCTGTTTCTTTTGCAGCTCCTGCTAATTTATCAATTTCTTTTTTATGCAGAAGTAACTTTCTCGTACGAAGCGGATCGTGGTTGAAACGATTTCCTTGTTCGTACGTACTAATATGCATATTATGAACCCATACTTCACCATTATGTACACGTGCAAACGCATCTTTCAAGTTCACTCGTCCAGCGCGAATTGACTTAATTTCCGTTCCTTGAAGGACAAGCCCTGCTTCGTATGTTTCTTCGATGAAATAATCATGAAAAGCTTTTTTATTTTGTGCAATAACCTTACCTGAACCTTTTGGCATATAACGTCCCTCCTCTATTTTTACTATTGTAACAAATGTTGATAAAAAGCGGAAGTGGCTCGTTCAGAATGTGAGGTGGATGGAGCTTCTGACCTTGAGGCGTTCTTTGCCTCTAGAGAAGAAGCGAAGCCGCCGAACATTCTAGCCACTGGAGCTGGATTCCAATAAAAAGCGAAAGTGGCTCGTTCTCCAGCCACTAAGAAAAAAGAAAAAGCCCCGCTTTTTATCAAAGCGAAGCCATCCTTTTCTTACTTACGCTTTTTCTTCTTCTTCTTGAATCCTGGTACGTTTTCGAAGAATGCTTTTTTCTTCTTGCCGTTACCATCTTTTTTCCCTGGTTGGCTAGCGGACGCGGATGCAGATCCTCTTCCTTTACCTTTGCCACCACGGTCAAATTTTCTACCTGTGCCACGTTCTCCGCCGCGCTCATTACTGCGTTCGCTACGTCCGCCGCGTTTCTTTCTGCCTGTTCTTGGCTGTTCAATCACGACTGGACGATCTTTGAACTTACGACGAGGCGTACCTTTCATGCCAACGATTTCAAAGTCGATTGCTCGCTCGTCTTTGTTTACGTTAATAACGCGAATTGTAATTTCGTCACCGATGCGGAATACGTTACCTGTACGTTCTCCGATCATTGCGAAATGCTGCTCATCATAACGATAGTAATCATCCGTTAAGTAGCTAACGTGTACAAGACCTTCAATTGTATTTGGAAGCTCTACGAATAAACCGAAGTTTGTTACAGAGCTAATCATACCGTCATACTCTTCGCCGATCTTATCAAGCATATATTCTGCTTTTTTCAGCTCGTCTGTTTCACGTTCTGCTTCAACTGCACGACGCTCCATATTAGAAGAGTGCTCTGCAATCTCAGGTAATTTTTCACGCCATTTTGCTTGTGTTTCATTGTCGACTTTACCGTTAATGATGTATTCACGAATTAATCGATGAACAATCGTATCTGGGTAACGACGAATTGGTGATGTGAAATGTGTGTAGAACTCAGTTGATAAACCAAAGTGACCTAAACTTTCTGCATCGTAACGCGCTTGCTTCATAGAACGAAGCATAACTGTTGAAATGACTACTTCTTCAGGCTGCCCTTGAACCATTTCAAGAATTTGTTGCAGCGCACGAGGATGTACTTCATTTGCACGTCCTTTTACTGCATATCCAAAGTTCGTTACAAACTCAAAGAAACGCTCTAGCTTATCTTCTTTCGGATCTTCATGGACACGGTACATGAATGGTACGTTCATCCAGTGGAAATGCTCTGCTACTGTTTCGTTTGCAACAAGCATAAATTCTTCAATTAACTTCTCTGATACAGAACGATCACGCATAACAACGTCTGTCGGTTTTCCTTCTTCATCTACTAATACTTTCGCTTCTTTAAAGTCAAAGTCGATTGCACCGCGGCGCATACGTTTTTCACGTAAAATTTGTGCTAATTGCCCCATCTCTTTAAACATAGGCACTAACGGCTCATAACGCTTAATTAGCTCTTCGTCCTCATCTTCTAAAATGCTTCTTACGTCAGCATACGTCATACGCTCTGTCGTTTTAATTACACTTTGGAAAATCTCGTGTTTGACAACGTCACCTAAATTGTTAATTTCCATTTCACAAGATAACGTCAGACGGTCTACTTTCGGATTTAATGAACAAATACCGTTAGATAGACGATGCGGAATCATCGGGATTACACGGTCAACAAGATACACACTCGTCGCTCTCTCCGCTGCTTCTACATCAATTGGAGAACCTTCTTGAACATAATGGCTTACATCCGCAATGTGAACGCCAAGCTTATAGTTACCGTTCTCAAGCTTCGTTACTGTAACAGCGTCATCTAAATCTTTCGCGTCTGCACCGTCAATCGTTACGATCATTTGGTCACGCAGGTCACGGCGATCTTTTAAATCTTCCTCTGAAATCGTTTCTGGTACACTGTTTGCGTGTTCCATCACTTCTTCAGGGAACGCTAAAGGTAAATGATGTTTATGAATAACAGATAAAATATCTACTCCTGGGTCATTTTTATGACCTAGAATTTGAACAACTTCACCTTCTGCACTTAAACGATTCTCTGGATAGCTCGTAATTTTCACAACTACTTTATGACCTTCTACAGCACCCATTGATGCGCTTTTCAATACGAAAATGTCACTTGTCCAGCGTTTATTGTCAGGTATAACAAATCCAAAGTTTTTCGATTCTGTATATGTACCAACTAATTCTTTCGTTCCGCGTTCTAAAATGCGTACAATGGAACCTTCTTGACGCGAACCACTCGATTGGGAACTAAGGCGTGCCAATACTGTATCGCCGTGAAGTGCACCGTTTAATTCTGTAGGCGGGATGAAAAGATCATCGTCTCCTGTTTTCTTCTCGTCTGGTACAACAAATGCAAAACCACGCGCATGTCCAATTAACTTACCACGTATTAAATTCATCTTTTCAGGAAGACCGTAACGGTTGCTACGAGTACGAATAACAAGTCCCTTTTCTTCCATCGTTACAAGTGCTTTTACGAAATCTTTAAAGCCCTCAGAACCTTCAATCCCAAATGCCTCTTCTAACTCTTGTATCGTTAGCGGTTTATACGCTTCTTCTCTCATAAATAATAACAACTTATCAATATGTTCTTGTATGATTTCTTCCAAGCAAAAATACCTCCTTTAAAACCTTATATTATTTAGTGTATCCGAAAGATAGGGGATGTATAAAGCGAAACTTCAATACTCCCCTTATGATTTTTACAGTTTTCACAAAAAATTCCTTATGAAAAAAAGAGGCAACTAGATCTTACCAATCTAGTTGCTCCAAGAAGTTATATACATCCTCATGTAGCTCGTCACGCTGCTTATCAAGTGTAATGACATGCGTAGAGTCTTCATACCATTTAATGTCTTTTAACGTTGATTCTACACCGTTATAAATAATGTTCGCACTATCTGTATTAATCATTTCATCATGACGCGCTTGTACAACAAATGTTGGTGCATAAATCATGTCCACATTGTTACGTACGTCAGCAATTAATTGTTGTAATGCTTTTAATGTATTCATCGGTGTCTTTTGGAATTCCAACATTTCTTGTTCGATTTGCTCTGGTGATTTTTGCTCACGCTTTTTATATTCGCGGGCATATGCCAATATACCTTGGTACATCGTTTCTTCACTCTTAATATACATTGGTGCACACATCGGCACTACACCTAAAACCGGTACTGTATAACCTAATTTTAGTGAAAATACTCCGCCAAGTGACAATCCAACCACAGCAATTTTCTCAAAACCTTTATCTTTTAAAAGCTGATATGCCTCCGTTACATCTTGCCACCAATCTTCAGGACCTGTATGAACAAGCTCTTCTGGTGGTACACCGTGCCCTTTATAAATTGGGGCATGACAAGTGTAGCCTTTCTTTTCTAAGAAACGCCCTAACATACGTACATCAGCTGAGTTTCCTGTGAATCCATGTAGTAATAAAACAGCGCGGTCTCCACCCTCAAATGTAAATGGTTTCGGAGATGCTAATTTCATCATGTACTTCTCCTCTTTCTCTTCTGTAATCTAGTCGTATTCTTTCTATATCTAGTGTACCATATTTATATTTCTATAATCTAATTAGAAACATCTTTCAAATGGCAAAACAAAAAAAGAAGAACCATTAGTACATCCTACTAACGCTCCTTCTTTCAATTCTATAAGTTTAAGTACGTAACACCAATTGTTAATGCGAAGAACAATACAGCTAAAACAATTGTAATACGGTTTAATACCGCTTCAATTCCACGTGCTTTTTGCTTACCAAATAATTGCTCTGCACCGCCTGAAATTGCACCTGAAAGGCCTGAGCTATTACTAGACTGCATAAGTACCATAACAATCATTAAAATCGATACAATAATAAGTAAAACGGATAATAACGTATGCACTTGGCGTACCTCCTACAAAGATTCAGTTATTGTAACTGTAGCATAAATTCTATAGAAAAGCGAGAGCTATAAGGTTGCTCTCGCTTTTCTTCTATTACATGAACATCATTGCAAATAGCGGCCCGAGCAAACATGTCAAAATGGCTGTTAATGTCATTGTTACCGATCCAATAACACCTTCATGTTCATTATTTTTCATCGCTCTCATCACGCCCATAATATGAGAAGCACATCCAAATCCGATACCTTTACCAACTGAGTTTGTAACGCGGCTCCATTTTAATAAAAGCGGGCCGGTAATCGTTCCAGTAATACCTGCAATAACAACGAAAGCTGCTGTTAATGACGGTACACCACCAACTTGCTCCGAAACACTCATTGCAACTGGCATTGTCACCGATTTTGGTAAAGAAGATAAAATCAAGCTTTTATCTGTTCCCATAAGTGATGCAATAGCAAAGTCACTTGCAATGGCAACTGTTGTACCTACTAATACACCACCGGCAATCGGTACAACATACTTTTGCAGAACGTGACGTTGTTTATAAAGAGGAATTGCAAATGCTACAACACCGGGTCCAAGTAGCTTTGCAATCCAGCCGCCACCACTTTCCATATAATGTTGATATGGTATATCAAGCACGATAAATAGGAAAGCCATTAATCCTG
Organism: Bacillus sp. FF-1; assembly: GCF_028548245.1. Lineage (NCBI taxonomy): Bacteria > Bacillati > Bacillota > Bacilli > Caryophanales > Bacillaceae > Bacillus > Bacillus sp. FF-1. Next base: position 12,040 of record NZ_JAQQGG010000009.1, on the reverse strand, counting down.
TTGCTACAAGCATTGGAATGGTGAATGGTGTTGGAAATAATTTATAGATTTTTTTAGATAATTGATATAATAGCACCGTAAAAAGAACCCAACCGATCCCGATTAATATTTGACTCATCGCGACTCTCTTTCCTTTCTATTCGCAAGATATTGTCCTGTATGTCCTGCGACAATAATGATTAAAAATGTACTCGCTACAACTGTAATGAAAAGAGAAATTCCTTTACTCATAAAAAAAGCACCGTAATTCATTAGGCCAAGCGTTGGCGGAATTAATAAAAACGGCATAATAGCAACGAGTGTTTCTGCTCCTAAATCGAACCATTTCACTGGAAGAACTTTTAGGCTAAGTAAAACAAGTAAGAGGAACATTCCAATCAAACTTCCTGGAATCGGAATATTTAACATTTCTTGTACCCAAGTTCCAACCATATAAAAAACGTAAAGAGCAGCAATTTGGACAAGAATCTTTGTAAATTTCATGTTCATCATCCCTCTTGTTTATACGATCTTCTGTTAATATCTTTATCATAGTATAAATTGTAAAAAGCTGCAATTTATCAACTTGACATCAAAAAACGCCTATGTTATACGCTTACAACCTTGATATGACTACATTTCTAAAAGAAAATTAAGTCAAAAACCTTGACCTAATATAAGAAGTTTTTATTTTCTGAATTTTAAAGGTTGTTATTTCAATAAAATAATCTTTTTACCTTTAAGCTTACATATATATAAACAAGATAGGTGGTGAACATATGCCCAAAAAAGTTCTTATTTTTTGTGATCCTGGCATTGATGATACGATGGCTCTCCTCTTAGCATTCTTTATCGATGAAATAGAAATCATCGGTATTGTTGCTGATTACGGCAATGTTCCAAAAGAGATGGCCGTACAAAATGCTCATTTTCTTAAGAATGAAACAAGGAATAGAAATATTAAGATATTTGGTGGTTCAGAACGCCCTCTTACTGGTGCCCCGCCTGCTTTTTTTACAGATGTACACGGGAAACAAGGACTTGGGCCAATTATTCCAAATGGGAATGTGACTAACGGAGAAATGGAGAATTTCTTTGAAGTGATTCCTCTTATTGAACAGTATAAAGATGAATTAATTATTGTAAGTTTAGGAAGACTTACCTCTCTAGCAATTTTATTTATCATGTGCAAACAGTTAATGAAACAAATTAAATCTTACTACGTAATGGGCGGTGCCTTTTTACATCCTGGTAATGTCACCCCTATTTCTGAAGCAAACTTTTATGGTGACCCTACTGCCGCTAATATAGTCCTTCAATCCTCACCTAACATGTACATCTATCCATTAAACGTCACCCAATATTCCATCATTACACCAGAAATGGCTGAATATATTGAAGCAAAAGGAAAAGCCCCACTCGTCAAACCGTTATTCGATCATTATTACTACGGCTATTATAAAAATGCTCTACCACATTTAAAGGGTAGCCCCTTCCATGACACAATGCCAATACTCGCTTTACTTGATAACTCTATGTTTACGTATCACAAATCCCCTATCGTTGTCATGACAGAATCCTCTGCACAAGGAGCAAGCATAGGGGAATTTCGTTCTTTAGTGAACCAAAAGCCATTTATTGATTGGCCGGGTCATCAAATTGCAATTGATTTTGATTATAACAGTTTCTTTAAACATTTCATGTCACTTATGACGGGGGAACAATTTTAGCATAAAAAAACAGACCGTGATTTCTCACGGTCTGTCGTTATTTTCTACAATTATCGTTTGATGTTGTAGAAAGATTTGATACCATCGTAAACAGCGATTTCGCCTAGTTCGTCTTCGATGCGTAATAATTGGTTGTACTTAGCAATACGATCAGTACGGCTCATAGAACCAGTTTTGATTTGGCCAGCGTTAGTTGCAACTGCGATGTCAGCGATTGTAGCATCTTCAGTTTCACCAGAACGGTGAGATACAACTGCTGTGTAACCAGCACGTTTAGCCATTTCGATAGCTTCGAAAGTCTCAGTTAAAGTACCGATTTGGTTAACTTTAATTAAGATTGAGTTAGAGATACCTTTTTCGATACCTTCAGCAAGTTTTTGAGTGTTAGTTACGAATAAATCGTCACCAACTAATTGTACTTTGCTTCCAAGACGCTCAGTTAATAATTTGTGACCATCCCAGTCGTTTTCGTCTAAACCATCTTCGATAGAGATGATTGGGAAGTCTTTGCAAAGCTCTTCGTAGAAATCAACCATTTCTGCAGAAGTTAAGCCAGTACGGCCTTCGCCTGCAAGGTCATATTTACCAGTTTCTTTGTTGTAGAACTCAGAAGAAGCAACGTCCATTCCTAAGAATACGTTCTCGCCAGCTTTGTAACCAGCTTTTTCGATAGCTTCGATGATTACTTCTAATGCTTCACGGTTAGAACCAAGGTTTGGAGCGAATCCACCTTCGTCACCTACTGCAGTGTTAAGACCTTTGTCATGTAATACAGCTTTAAGTGCATGGAATACTTCAGCACCCATACGGATTGATTCTTTGAATGTTGGAGCACCAACTGGTAAGATCATGAACTCTTGGAAGTCTACGTTGTTATCAGCGTGAGAACCACCGTTGATGATGTTCATCATTGGAGTTGGTAATTGTTTTGCATTGAATCCACCAAGGTAACGGTATAATGGAAGACCTACGAAGTCAGCTGCTGCGTGAGCTACTGCCATAGATACACCAAGGATAGCGTTAGCGCCTAGTTTACCTTTGTTTGGAGTGCCATCTAATTCGATCATAGCACGGTCGATACCAGCTTGGTCAGTTACGTCGAAACCAACGATTTCTGGAGCGATAATTTCGTTAACGTTGTTTACTGCGTTAACAACACCTTTACCAAGGTAACGAGATTTGTCACCGTCACGTAATTCTACTGCTTCGTGTTCACCAGTAGATGCACCACTTGGTACGATAGCGCGTCCGAAAGCGCCGCTTTCTGTGTAAACTTCTACTTCTACAGTTGGGTTACCACGAGAGTCAAGGACTTCGCGAGCATAAACATCAATAATTGTTGACATAATAAATTCTCTCCTTTTTATATAAGCAAATTATTTAATAATTGTTTTACCTGTCATTTCTTTCGGTTGCTCAACACCAAGAAGTGTAAGCATAGTTGGAGCGATATCACCTAAGATACCACCTTCACGTAATTCTACGTCGTTCTTAGTAACAATGAAAGGAACCGGGTTAGTTGTATGAGCTGTCATTGGCTCTCCGTCAGAAGTTAATTCTTCGTCAGCATTACCATGGTCAGCAGTAATAAGTGCTACACCATCTTTTGCAAGAATCGCTTCTACAACTTTTCCTAAACATTCGTCAGTTGCTTCTACTGCTTTAATTGTTGGTTCCATCATCCCAGAATGGCCAACCATATCACAGTTCGCAAAGTTAAGAATGATAACATCATGTTTATCATTTTCGATTTCATTTACTAAAGCGTCCGTTACTTCGTAAATGCTCATTTCAGGTTTCAAGTCATACGTTGCAACCTTCGGTGAGTTAATTAAGATACGCTCTTCTCCTGGGAATTCAGCCTCACGACCACCGCTAAAGAAGAATGTAACGTGCGGATACTTTTCAGTTTCCGCGATGCGAAGTTGCTTTAATCCCGCTTGCGCAACAACTTCACCTAAAGTGTTATCAAGGTTCATTGGCTTGAATGCCACGTAACCATCTACTGTTTCACTAAAGTGTGTCATACATACGAATTCTGGAATGTGAGGTACTTTTTCACCACGATCGAACTCACGGAAGTCTTCGTTTGTAAATACACGAGCAATTTGAATTGCACGGTCTGGACGGAAGTTATAGAAGATAACTGCATCATCATCATTGATTGTTGCAACTGGCGTGTTATCTTCGTTAACAATTACAGACGGCAATACGAATTCATCGTAGATACCATTTGCATAAGAGTCTTCTACACACTCTTCTGCTGATTTATAAGTAGGTCCTTCACCATTCACCATAGCACGGTAACATTTTTCTACGCGATCCCAACGCTTGTCACGGTCCATGGAGTAATAACGACCAGAGATAGTCGCGAATTGTCCTACTCCTGTTTCTTTAATTACTTCATTTGTTGCATCGATATAGCTTTGTGCTGTTTTTGGTCCAACATCGCGGCCATCTAAGAATGCATGAATGTATACTTTCTCAACGCCTTCTTTAGCTGCTAAGCGAAGAAGAGCAAACATGTGGTTCATGTGACTGTGCACACCACCGTCAGAAAGTAAACCAAATAAATGAAGTGCAGTACCTTTTTCTTTTACGCTTTTAATTGCACTTTGGAACGTTTCGTTCTTATCGAACTCACCTTCACGAATTGCAACGTTTACGCGTGTTAAGCTTTGATATACAATGCGGCCAGCACCGATATTTAAGTGACCAACCTCAGAGTTACCCATTTGACCTTCTGGAAGACCTACTGCCTCGCCACAAGCTGTAAGCGTTGTGTGAGGGAATTTGTTCCAGTAACCATCAAAATTAGGTTTCTTAGCTTGTGCTACAGCATTCCCGTAAGTTTCTTCACGAAGTCCGAAACCGTCAAGAATAATTAGAGCTGTTGGCTTTCTCATTTTACCGCCTCCAGAAGACCTAAGAACGAAGCAGGCTCTAAGCTAGCACCGCCAACTAAAGCGCCGTCGATGTCAGATTGTGCCATGTACTCTTTAATGTTTTCTGGTTTTACGCTACCGCCGTATTGGATACGAACAGCTTCTGCAGCAGCTGGAGAAACAGCTTCTGCAACAACTTTACGGATGTGCGCACATACTTCGTTTGCATCTGCAGAAGAAGAAGATTTACCTGTACCGATAGCCCAGATTGGCTCATAAGCGATAACAGTTGCTTTAACTTGCTCTTCAGTTAAACCTGCAAGTGCTTTTGTTACTTGACCTGCTACTAGATCAAATGTTTTTCCGCTTTCGCGCTCTTCTAAAGTCTCACCACAACATACGATTGGTGTTAAACCATGTTCAAATGCTGCGATAGTCTTTTTGTTTACTGACTCATCTGTTTCAGCAAACATTTCACGACGCTCAGAGTGGCCAAGTACTACGTAGCCTACTTTTAAGTCGCTAAGTGCTACTGGGCTAATTTCGCCAGTGAATGCACCATTTTTTTCGAAGTGCATGTTTTGTGCACCTACTTGTAAATCAGTTCCTTCAGTCGCTGCTACAAGGCGCTCTAAGAATAGAGCTGGAGAGCAAACTACTGCATCAACAGCTGAAGCTGCTGGGATTTGACCTTTAACTTCCTCTACGAAGCTAACTGCTTCAGATAGAGTTTTATTCATTTTCCAGTTACCTGCGATAATTGGTTTACGCATGCTTTGCACCGTCCTTTTTCTTTGGCTGCTACTTATTTGTCGTTAAGACAAACTACACCTGGAAGCTCTTTACCTTCCATGAATTCTAATGACGCACCGCCGCCAGTAGAAATGTGGCTCATTTTATCAGCCATACCGAATTTTTCAACAGCTGCTGCAGAGTCACCACCGCCGATAACAGAGTATGTACCTTCTGCATCTGCTAATGCTTGTCCTACTGCTTTTGTACCTTGTGAGAATGGAGTCATTTCGAATACACCCATTGGTCCATTCCATACAACAAGCTTAGAGTTTTTAATTACATCTGCATAAATTTCACGTGTTTTAGGACCGATGTCCACGCCTTCCCAGTTAGAAGGGATAGAATCGATATTAACGATTTTAGTTGTTGCAGTTTCAGAGAATTCCTCAGTGATTACAACATCAACTGGCATGTAGAAGTTTACGCCTTTTTCTTTTGCAAGTTGCATAAATTCTTTTGCTAGTTCGATCTTGTCGTCTTCACATAGAGATAGACCAATTTCATGACCTAAAGCTTTAACGAATGTGTAAGCAAGTCCGCCACCGATGATTAAGTTATCTACTTTGTCTAATAGATGACGAATTACACCGATTTTATCTTTTACTTTCGCCCCACCGATGATAGCTGTGAATGGACGATCTGGGTTAGAAAGTGCTTTTCCAAGAACATCTAACTCTTTTTCCATTAGTAAACCAGATACTGCTGGTAGGTAGTCCGCGATACCTGCTGTAGAAGCGTGAGCACGGTGAGCTGCACCGAATGCATCGTTTACGAAGATGTCAGCAAGAGCTGCAAATTCTTTCGCAAGTTCTGCATCGTTCTTTTCTTCGCCCGCATAGAAACGTACGTTTTCAAGAACTAATACGTCGCCTTCGTTCATTGCTGCAACCATTTCTTGTGCAACTGGTCCGAATGCTTCGTCTGCTTTTTTAACGTCTTTACCAAGAAGCTCGCCTAAACGTGCTGCTACTGGAGTAAGACGTAATTCTTCTACTACTTGACCTTTTGGACGGCCTAAGTGGCTTGCTAAAATAACTTTCGCACCTTGCTCTACTAAATATTGAATTGTAGGAAGAGCTGCACGGATACGAGTTTCATCTGTAATTTTGCCTTCTTTCATAGGTACGTTGAAGTCAACGCGGCAAAATACACGCTTACCTTTTAAATCTACGTCACGAATTGATTTTTTGTTCATTGGATTTCCCTCCGACTACTAGTTAGGATTGACAAAACCCACTCAAAAGCTTAACACATTTGCTTTTAAAACGAAAGAAGAGAGAGAGGGAACAAACCCTCTCCCTCGTTTTGTCATTGATAACTTATATAATTAAGAATTAAAGACCTTTTGAAGTCATGTAAGCTGCTAGGTCTACTACGCGGTTAGAGTAACCAGTTTCGTTATCGTACCAAGAAAGTACTTTAACCATGTTACCTTCCATTACCATTGTAGATAATGCATCGATTGTAGAAGAAGCTGTACATCCGTTATAGTCGATAGATACTAATGGCTCTTCGCTGTATCCAAGGATACCTTTTAATTCGCCTTCAGCTGCTGCTTTGAATGCTGCATTTACTTCTTCAACTGTTACTTCTTTGTCAAGTTCAACAACTAGGTCAACTAGAGAAACGTTAGCAGTTGGAACACGTACAGCGCCACCGTTTAATTTACCTTTAAGTTCTGGTAATACTAATGCTACTGCTTTAGCTGCACCAGTAGATGTTGGGATCATGTTTTCAGCTGCTGCACGAGCACGACGTAAATCTTTGTGTGGTAAGTCTAAGATTTGTTGGTCGTTAGTGTAAGAGTGAATTGTTGTCATCATTCCGCGTTTTACGCCGAATTTTTCGTTTAATACTTTAGCGAATGGAGCTAAGCAGTTTGTAGTACAAGAAGCGTTAGATACTACGTTGTGGCTAGCTGCATCGTATTGTTCGTGGTTAACCCCCATAACTACAGTGATATCTTCGTCAGAAGCTGGAGCTGAGATGATAACTTTTTTAACTGATCCACCTAAGTGTTTTTCAGCGTCTGCTTTTTTAGTGAAACGGCCAGTAGATTCTACTACGATTTCTACTCCGTAGTCGCTCCATGGTAATTGTGCTGGGTCACGCTCAGCGATAACTTTAATTTCTTTACCGTTAACAACGATGCTGCTTTCGTTAGCAGATACTTCTGCGTTTAAAGTTCCGTGAACTGTGTCATATTTTAAAAGGTGAGCTAAAGTTTTAGCATCTGTTAAGTCGTTGATTGCTACTACTTCTACCTCTGGGTTGTTAAGTGCTGCGCGGAATACGTTACGTCCGATACGTCCAAATCCATTAATACCAATTTTAGTCATTTGAATTTCCTCCTTGGGGGATTATATTAAAGGGTAATACCCTTTGTTAACTGTTTTGCTGCACCTTCATCTGTAATTAGAATTGAAGTGTGCCCTTGTTTAATTACAGCCTGTATTGCCTTTGCCTTTGAAGAACCTCCAGCGACTGCAACAACGTGAGATACATTTTGTAAATCCTCTAGTTGCATACCAACTGTTCTTACTTTATGAACAACATTTCCTTGTTCATTAAAGTAGTAACCGAAAGCTTCGCCAACTGCTTCGCTTGCCTGAATCTTTAACCAATCTGCTTCTGAAGTATTTCTGCGACGTGCCATTGTTAACGCATCACCTATTCCATGAATGACGATATTGGAAGATCGAATCAACTCAAGAACTTCTTTCACGGAAGGCTCTGTCACAATAGACGCATATGCTTCGCTGCTAACATGGTCTGGAACATACAATAAGCGATAATTACTCATCGTATTTTGCGCCATCTTGGCACAAATAGTATTGGCTTCTAACTCGACGCCTTCTCCAATTCCACCACGTGCTGGGACAAATAGCATATGTAAATCTTTGCAATCAAGCTGCATCATGTCCGCAACAGCAGCTAGCGTAGTTCCTCCAGCCACAGCAACGATATTATTCGCTGTCAGACGGTCTTTTATACAAGTCACACAAGCACGGCCCATCTCCAGTTTGACCCAAGGCGATTCATCACTATCACCAGGGACAACGAAAACTTCATCCAAGTCTAATGTTTCCTTAAGTTGCTTTTCTAAAACCTTTAACCCGGAAATTTCTTTCATAAAGTCTTCCAAAGCAAGAACTAAAGCTGTTCCTTCTTCTGTCAAAGTCATTCCAGAAGAAGCGACGTGAACTAAGTTTTGTTCTTTCAAAACTTGAACTTCACTTCGCAATACTCGTTCTGTCATACCGAGACTTGCTGATAAATTTCTTCTTCCAATCGGCTGCATAAGCCTAATGTATTGAAGAATTTGCATTCTCGTTTGCATAACAGGTAGCAGATCAGGTAATAATTTTTTTGTGTTCTGAATCCATGAGCGCATATCTTTTCTCCTCACTACATCGGTTCATTTTCCCTCATGGTCACTTTACGTCCCGTAGTGACATTTTGTGTCCCACATAGGTTAAAAAAATAATCCCTGCTACGTGTATTATTGTAACAGGAGATAGAAACTTATTCAACTCTTAACTGCATTCTTTATATAGTTTATTATGACACCTTTGTGAATGTTACCATATTCTACTTGTTTTCCGTCTATTTCTACAACCGGAATCATTAGATGATATTTTTCTAAAAGGTCATTATCTTCATATATATCTATTTCCTCAATTTGAAAAGAATATTCACATTGTACTTCCTGTAAAACTTGTTTCGCCTTAACGCAAAGGCCACAATCATTTTTTGTATACAGTACAACTTTCATCTTCTTCACCTATCCGATCGTTTTTCGTAATGACGACGCTGGGATGTGCATTTGCTCTCTATACTTCGCCACTGTTCTTCGAGAAATAACGATTTCATGCTCTTCTTCTAACAATTTTGAAATCTTTTGATCTGAAAGTGGCTTTTTCTTATTCTCTGCCTCAACAAGCGTTTGAATAAATTGTTTTACACGCTTTGTAGAGACTGCTTCATCTTCAGTAGTCGAAACGGCATTACTAAAGAACGATTTCATCTCAAATAAACCGTGTGGTGTTTGCACATATTTATTTCGCGTTGCGCGACTAATTGTCGATTCATGCACACTTAACTCTTCAGCTACTTCTTTTAAAGCAAGTGGCTTTAAATACTCCGGACCTTTCCAGAAGAAATCACGTTGTTTTTCCATAATAATGGTCATTACTTGCAAAAGCGTTTGTTTTCTCTGTTTCAAACTACGCATAATCCACTGCACATGCTGATACTTTTCTGAAACGTAAGATGCTACTTCACTTTCACTATTATTAAGAAGCGCACTATATTCAGAATGAATTTCAATTCTCGGCATATTTCTCTCATTCATTTGTAAAACGAGACGATCACCATCTTTTTTCACCGCCATATCAGGCACAATATAAAGTGGTTTATCAGAAGAAAACGCAAGACCTGGTTTCGGCTGTAATGACGTAATACAGTTCACCGCCGATTGCAATTCCTCATTACTACACTTCAACACTTGAACGAGCTTTCGCCAATCTTTCTTCACGAAATAAGCGAAATGGTCTTCTACAACCTCTTCTGCTAATCCATTCCGTCTTTGTAAGCGCTTCAATTGTAAAGTTAGACATTCCTGAATATTACGCGCTCCTACCCCTGCTGGCTCCAGTGATTGGACAAGCTCTACAGAGCGGTCGACTACATGAAGTGGTACGGAAAGAAGATTTGCTAACTCTTCATTCGTTTCTTGTAAATACCCATTTCCATCCATGTTCATAATAATGAAAGAAGCTACTTTTCGCTCTTCTTCCTCTATTTTATAATACTGTATTTGATTTAATAAATGTTGCTGAATCGTTGTAGAATCCACACTGTAGATTTCCATCTGATTCTCGACTTGTTTGCTGGTACTTTTACTGTTGTTAGAGCTCTTTTTCTTCTCCCTCTCAAAACCACCTAACTCAATAAGGGGATTCTCTAACGATTGCTCATACAAAAACTCCGATAATTCTTGTACATTATACTGGAGCATTGTAATCGCTTGCCTTAACTCTTGTGTCATTGCCAAACGTAAGCTTTGTTCTTGTAAAAGACTTGCCTTCAAACTAATCTCCCCCTTGTTTCTATTGTACAATAAGTTTGGTAAAAGGAGAATGCTATCACAGACACCCATTCCAAAATATTATTAATTTATATGTATTAATGAGATTTACAACTTACAACCGAAATTTGAATAATATTGAAAGAAAATAATAACGGAATTAAATCATAACCAAGTACTAATAGTAAATCTTATTATCAGATATAACAAGAGGGAAATAAAAAAAGTCCTAACCTACAAAACGTAAGTTAGGACTTTTTGACGCGCCCAGAGGGATTCGAACCCCCGGCAGACGTGGTACCGGAAACCACCGCTCTATCCGACTGAGCTATGGGCGCATGATAATAGAAAACACTTCATTTTCTTCTCATAATAATAGCAATAAAATCCATCTAAATCAATAAAAATATCCCCGTAATCCTTTATGACGCTTAGTTATGAGTATATTAACAAAGCACCCACCCCTAAATTTTCCAATCATAAATTCACCCCAACTCACAAATTATAATCTTTGAATTGATATTCCAAAGGGGGCTTCATTCAATGACTGTAATTACGAAATTAAAACAAACTGTTTCTGGATTAAAAAGTGCACAAGCTAGCTTAGAGGGATTCGCTCTTGATACGGATAATCAACAAGCTAAGCAACTTTTCCAAACAGCTGCACAGCAAACACAAACGATTATCGATTCTTTAAACCCACGCGTTGAAGAAGTCCAACAAGAAGAACCACAATACTCACAGCAATAACGAATCAGTCTTGCTGTGAAATAGAAAAAGGATGATATGCAGTCATCCTTTTTCTATCACATTACATATTGCAATAAATGGAATGATAAATATGCAAAAACTCGGACTCATAACCGTATTATTTGCCCTTCTATTTAGCTCTTTTACCGGATGTGATAATAGTCCTTTAGATAAAAAAGTGAAAGAAGAAGCAAAACGAACGGAGAAAGAGAAAGGTCCAAAGTTAACAAAAACGAGTATGGAATCCTTTAATCAATCTATATCACAAGGAGCCAAGAAAAGAGCTCTCACTATGGATGAAATTATAAAAAGTACAGCAGTAAATTCAAATTTAGATCTCTACATAGCAGTTACACCTGAGCATCACGAAAGATTTGGATTAAAACCTCTCCGTAAGAAGCTCCAAAAGCAGCTAAGTGATGAGCACCCCACTTTCGATGTTCGTGTAAGTACAGATAAAAAAATCTTTATGTTACTTGAAAAGCTTGAAAGAAAAATTAAGGAAAAGAAAGTATCTAAAGATGAAATTAATAAACAATTAAAATTCATTGGTAAAAAAATGGAGTCTAACACTTAACGCTTTTTAAAAGAAAAGGAAGGTTTGCAATGTCTAGTAAAGATAAAAACTTAACCCCTGTGCAACAGGAATATAAAAAATTCGAGCAAGAACGCGAACCGAAGCGTCCTGTCTTAAAAAACTGTATAAAAGCCTTTTTCGTTGGTGGTTTCATTTGCCTAATTGGGCAACTCATTTCTACTTTTTATATTACGTATTTCGATTTCACTGAACGCTCAGCAGGGAATCCAACAGT
>NZ_JAQQGG010000008.1:0-215691 GCF_028548245.1 Bacillus sp. FF-1 | reverse complement strand
AGATTTCCCATAGCGTAAGCTAGTAAGATCCCTGAAAGATGATCAGGTTGATAGGTTCGAGGTGGAAGCATGGTGACATGTGGAGCTGACGAATACTAATAGATCGAGGACTTAACCATATAATATGTAGCAATGTTATCTAGTTTTGAAGGAATATGCCTTCAATAGTTTGGTGATGATGGCAGAGAGGTCACACCCGTTCCCATACCGAACACGGAAGTTAAGCTCTCTAGCGCCGATGGTAGTTGGGACCTTGTCCCTGTGAGAGTAGGACGTCGCCAAGCAAAAACCTAAGTCGTTTCGACTTAGGTTTTTTTGTGTTTATTTATATATATCAAATGACATAATCCGTAAATTTAGTAATCTTAATGAGAGAAAAGAATGAAAATGAGGCTATTGAGGGTAACTGTTATTTCTTACTACAAGTATATATTTTACATAATGAGAGTAAGAAAAGCGGGATGATATAAGAATGAAAATAAGTATTCAATCATTACAGTAATGAATGCGATACAAAGGAATAGAAACGATATGCTTTATTCCGCATTAACGGGCAGTAAGACCCCCACCTCAAATTTCAGCGGAAGCAAAGAAGCTAGGTGGGGGTCTTACTGCCCGTAAAAGCCCGATTGGTGAGAGTTGATTAAAGTTTCACTTTATATAAAAGCATACAGAATTAATATACAAACCGTTTTGTGTATGGTAGATCTCTAGAAATATATATTCTAATTGCTTATCCTTCTTGTATATAGTTACAATTATTCTTTTGAATATAACTAAAACACGAACGTTATTGGTTAGTAATAAAAAAACATTCGATTATTTGTTGACATTGTTTATAAAATATTGTTAATATAGCCATAGAAAGAATAATATATAAGACCTCATATAATCGCGGGGATATGGCCTGCAAGTCTCTACCTAACGACCGTTATTCGTTAGACTATGAGGGAAAGTCACTCGGTATTTTTCTATTCACAAGGGATACGTATGCCTGAGTAGAGCGCTTTCTCTCATAGTAAAAGAGAAAATGTTCTATTTCAGGCTTTTTTTATTTGAATCGGGGGGATTCTAATATGAAATCACTAGTTGGAGTCATAATGGGAAGCACGTCAGACTGGGAAACAATGAAATATGCTTGTGACATTTTAGATGAATTAAATATACCGTATGAGAAAAAAGTTGTATCCGCTCATCGGACTCCGGATTATATGTTTGAATATGCAGAGACGGCTCGTGAACGTGGATTGAAAGTTATTATTGCTGGAGCTGGTGGAGCAGCGCATTTACCAGGAATGGTTGCAGCGAAGACGAATCTTCCTGTCATCGGAGTGCCAGTTCAATCAAAAGCGTTAAACGGCTTAGATTCATTATTATCCATCGTCCAAATGCCAGGAGGGGTTCCAGTTGCAACTGTTGCAATTGGTAAGGCTGGTTCAACAAATGCTGGTTTACTTGCTGCACAAATACTTGGATCATTCCATGATGACATATATGATGCATTAGAATTGAGAAGAGAAGCAATTGAAAAAGATGTGCGCGAAGGTAGTGAGCTAGTATGACGAGAATCATTTTACCTGGAAAAACAATCGGTATTATTGGAGGCGGCCAGCTAGGAAGAATGATGGCATTGGCAGCTAAGGAGATGGGATATAAAATTGCTGTTTTAGATCCTACAAAAAACTCACCATGTGCACAAGTTGCTGATATTGAAATTGTTGCATCATATGACGATTTAAAAGCAATTCAGCATTTAGCGGAGATCAGTGATGTTGTCACATATGAATTTGAGAATATTGATTATAGATGTTTACAATGGCTTGAAAAACATGCTTACTTACCGCAAGGCAGTCAGTTGTTAAGTAAAACACAAAATCGTTTTACAGAAAAGAATGCGATTGAGAAAGCAGGATTACCAGTAGCAACGTATAGATTAGTTCAAAATCAAGATCAGCTTACTGAAGCAATCGCTGAATTATCATATCCTTCCGTCTTAAAAACGACGACAGGCGGATATGATGGGAAAGGGCAAGTTGTTTTAAGAAGTGAGGATGACGTTGATACAGCGCGAGAGCTTGCGAATGCAGCAGAGTGTATTTTAGAGAAATGGGTGCCTTTTGAAAAAGAAGTATCAGTTATTGTCATTCGTAGTGTAAGTGGTGAAACGAAAGTATTTCCGGTAGCGGAAAATATTCATGTAAATAACATTTTGCATGAATCCATCGTTCCGGCTCGCATTACAGAAGAACTTTCTCAAAAAGCTATTGCTTATGCAAAAGTGCTTGCGGATGAACTAGAACTTGTGGGAACACTAGCGGTAGAGATGTTTGTTACAGCTGATGGTAAGATTTACATTAATGAATTAGCACCAAGACCTCACAATTCAGGACACTATACACAGGATGCATGTGAAACGAGTCAATTCGGTCAACATATTCGAGCAATCTGTAATTTACCTCTTGGAGAAACAAATTTGTTAAAACCAGTTGTCATGGTAAACATTTTAGGCGAACATATAGAAGGGGTCCTAAGACAAGTGAATAGATTAACCGGGTGCTATTTACACTTGTATGGAAAAGAAGAAGCAAAAGCGCAGCGAAAAATGGGGCATGTTAATATTTTAAATGATAATATTGAAGTCGCTCTAGAAAAAGCGAAGAGTTTGCATATTTGGGACCATCAAGAACAACTGTTGGAGGGAAAAAGATGATTAGTCGTTATACACGCCCAGAAATGGGTGCAATTTGGACGGAAGAGAACAAATTTAAAGCGTGGTTAGAAGTTGAGATTTTAGCTTGTGAAGCATGGGCTGAGCTTGGCGATATTCCGAAAGAAGATGTTAAGAAAATTCGTGAGCATGCATCATTTGATATTGATCGTATTTATGAAATTGAAAAAGAGACACGTCATGACGTAGTTGCATTCACTCGTGCTGTATCAGAAACACCAGCATTAGGCGAGGAACGTAAATGGATTCATTACGGTTTAACATCTACAGACGTAGTAGATACAGCGTTATCTTACATCTTAAAACAAGCGAATGAAATCATATTAAAAGACTTAGAAAACTTCTTAAGTATTTTAGCTAATAAAGCAAAAGAGCATAAATACACGATCATGATGGGAAGAACACACGGTGTTCATGCAGAACCAACAACATTCGGTTTAAAACTTGGTCTTTGGTATGAAGAAATGAAACGTAACGTAGAGCGTTTCAAACAAGCTGCTAATACAGTTCGTGTTGGTAAATTATCTGGTGCGGTTGGTACATATGCAAATATCGATCCATTCGTAGAAAAGTATGTTTGTGAAAACTTAGGATTAGAAGCAGCACCAATTTCAACACAAACATTGCAACGTGATCGCCATGCTCATTACATGTCAACACTTGCATTAATCGCAACATCTATTGAAAAGATGGCAGTTGAGATTCGTGGTTTACAAAAGAGTGAAACACGTGAAGTTGAAGAAGCTTTCGCAAAAGGTCAAAAAGGTTCTTCTGCAATGCCGCATAAGCGTAATCCAATTGGATCTGAAAATATGACTGGTTTAGCTCGTGTTATCCGCGGTTATATGATGACAGCTTATGAGAATGTTCCATTATGGCATGAGCGTGATATTTCTCATTCTTCAGCAGAACGCGTAATTTTACCAGATGCTACAATCGCGTTAAATTACATGCTAAATCGCTTTGGTAATATCGTTAAAAACTTAACTGTATACCCAGAGAATATGAAACGCAATATGACAAGAACATACGGCTTAATTTATTCTCAGCGCGTAATGCTTACATTAATCGATAAAGGTATGGTGCGTGAAGAAGCTTACGATATCGTACAACCTAAAGCGATGGAAGCTTGGGAAACACAAGTACAATTTAAAGAGCTTGTAGAAGCTGATGAGCGTATTACGAGCAAGTTAACACAAGAAGAAATTAATGAATGCTTCAACTATGAGCATCATATGCAACACGTTGATACAATCTTTGAACGCCTAGGATTAAACGAAGCGTAAAATTTCATATGGCACAGAATAGAGTCATTCTGTGCCATTCTTTATAAAAACATTATTCACATTTTTCAAACTACAGGGGGCTTGCGAAATGCAAAAGCTAGAATTGCTGTATGAAGGTAAGGCAAAAAGAATTTATCGTACAGAATCAGCAGATATGGTTTGGGTAGAGTACAAAGATAGTGCGACTGCTTTCAATGGGGAGAAAAAAGAGACGATTACAGGAAAAGGTCGTTTGAACAATGAGATTACAACTTTATTGTTCAGAAAGTTACAAGAAGTAGGAATTAAAACACACTTTGTTGAGAAGCTATCTGAAACAGAACAACTTGTTAAGAAAGTGAGTATTATTCCTTTAGAAGTTGTCACAAGAAATGTAATTGCAGGAAGTCTTTCAAAACGATTAGGAATGGAAGAGGGAACTGTACTTGCAGAACCAATCGTAGAATTTTACTTCAAAGATGATGATTTAGGAGATCCGCTTGTAACGGAAGATCATATTCGTGTATTAAACGTTGCATCGCCAGAGCAAGTAAGCGTATTACGAGATATGGCTCTACAAATCAATCAAGTGTTGATTGATCATTTCGCAAGCTGTCGTGTAAGATTAGTAGATTTCAAATTAGAGTTTGGTGTAACGGATGAAGGAGAAATCATTTTAGCAGATGAAATTTCACCAGATACTTGCCGTTTATGGGATGAAACGAGCAATGAGAAGTTTGATAAAGACGTATTCCGTCGTGATCTTGGAAATTTAACAGATGCTTATGAAGAGATTTTAAAACGTTTAGGGGGAATTTCACATGTATAAAGTTAAGGTATATGTAACATTAAGAGAAAGCGTATTAGATCCACAAGGAACAGCAGTAAAAGGAGCACTTCATAGCCTTTCATTCACAGAAGTACAAGATGTTCGAATTGGAAAGTACATGGAACTAACAATTGATAAATCGGTAACTGACTTAGATAGTAAGGTAAAGGAAATGTGTGAAAAACTATTAGCAAACGTTGTAATGGAAGACTTCCGTTATGAAGTTGAGGAGGTTGTCGCACAGTGAAATTTGCCGTAATAGTATTTCCAGGTTCGAACTGTGATGTCGATATGTTCCATGCAATTAAAGATGAGCTTGGCGAAGAAGTAGATTACGTTTGGCACGATACAGAGAATTTAGATGAATATGATGCAATTCTACTACCAGGTGGTTTCTCTTACGGTGACTACTTACGCTGCGGTGCTATTTCTCGCTTTGCAAATGCAATGAAAGCAGTACAAAAAGCTGCTGAGCAAGGAAAGCCAATTTTAGGTGTATGTAATGGATTCCAGATTCTTGTTGAATCAGGATTATTACCAGGAGCATTAATGAGAAATGAAAACTTAAAATTTATGTGTCGAACAGTTCAGTTACGTGTTGAAAATAATGAAACGATGTTTACATCACAATATGAAAAAGATGAAGTAATCAATATTCCAATTGCACATGGTGAGGGGAATTACTATTGTGATGAAGAGACTCTTAAACAATTAGAAGAGAATAATCAAATCGCATTCCGTTACGTAGAAAACCCGAACGGAAGCGTTTCAGATATTGCTGGTATTGTAAACGAAAAAGGAAATGTACTTGGTATGATGCCACACCCAGAGCGTGCTGTAGATGAATTACTTGGCGGTGCTGAAGGGTTAAAAGTCTTTCAATCTATCTTAAAACAGTGGAGGGAAACATATGTCGTTAATGCTTGAACCAAATCCAACACAAATTAAAGAAGAGCGCATATATGCGGAAATGGGGCTAACAGACGAAGAGTTTGCCATGGTTGAAAAGATTTTAGGCCGTCTGCCAAATTATACAGAAACAGGATTATTCTCTGTTATGTGGTCTGAACATTGTAGTTATAAAAATTCAAAACCAGTACTTCGAAAATTCCCAACAACAGGTGAGCGCGTCTTGCAAGGGCCTGGGGAAGGTGCTGGCATTGTAGACATCGGTGATAATCAAGCGGTTGTATTTAAAATGGAAAGTCATAACCACCCTTCTGCTATTGAGCCATATCAAGGAGCAGCAACAGGTGTTGGCGGTATTATTCGTGACGTATTCTCTATGGGAGCACGTCCAGTAGCTCTATTAAACTCACTTCGATTTGGAGAATTACAATCACCACGTGTGAAATACTTATTCGAAGAAGTAGTAGCAGGAATTGCAGGATACGGTAACTGTATCGGTATTCCAACGGTTGGCGGCGAAGTACAGTTTGATCCATGTTATGAAGGAAATCCACTTGTAAATGCAATGTGCGTAGGCTTAATTAACCACGAGGACATTAAAAAAGGGCAAGCGCACGGTGCTGGAAATACAGTAATGTACGTAGGAGCATCAACTGGTCGTGATGGTATCCACGGTGCAACATTCGCATCTGAAGAGTTATCTGAAAGCTCAGAAGCGAAGCGTCCAGCAGTTCAAGTAGGAGATCCATTTATGGAGAAACTTCTTATCGAAGCTTGCTTAGAACTTATTCAATCGGATGCACTTGTTGGAATTCAAGATATGGGTGCAGCTGGTTTAACATCATCTTCTGCAGAAATGGCAAGTAAAGCAGGCATGGGTATTGAAATGTACTTAGATGATGTACCACAGCGTGAAACAGGAATGACACCATATGAAATGATGCTATCTGAATCACAAGAGCGTATGTTAATTGTTGTGAAAAAAGGTAGAGAACAAGAGATAGTAGATTTATTTGAGAAGTATGGTCTTGCAGCCGTTACGATGGGGAAAGTAACGGAAGACAAAATGCTTCGTTTATTCCATAAAGGTGAAATGGTAGCTGAAGTACCAGCAGATGCTCTTGCAGAAGAAGCACCAATTTACCATAAACCATCACAAGAAGCAGCATATTTTGCTGAGTTCCAAGAAATGAAAATGGAAACGCCGAAAGTAGAAAACTATAAAGAAACGTTATTCGCTCTATTACAACAACCGACGATTGCAAGTAAAGAGTGGGTTTATGATCAATATGATTATCAAGTTCGCACAAGCACAGTTGTTACACCAGGTTCAGATGCAGCAGTTGTACGTGTACGCGGTACAGAAAAAGGATTAGCAATGACGACAGATTGTAACTCTCGCTACATTTATTTAGATCCAGAAGTGGGCGGTAAAATTGCAGTAGCAGAGGCAGCACGTAATATCGTATGTTCTGGCGGGGAGCCACTTGCAATTACAGATTGCTTAAACTTCGGTAACCCAGAAAAACCAGAAATCTTCTGGCAAATTGAGAAATCAGTAGATGGTATGAGTGAAGCTTGTCGCACATTACAAACACCAGTTATTGGCGGAAATGTATCAATGTATAACGAACGTAGTGGTGAAGCGGTATACCCAACACCGACAGTTGGGATGGTTGGACTTGTACACGATTTAAAACATGTAACAACACAAGAGTTTAAGCAAGCTGGCGATTTAGTTTATGTTATCGGAGAGACGAAAGCTGAGTTTGGTGGAAGTGAATTACAGAAAATGCTTCACGGCAAAATTTTCGGTCAATCACCAAGTATCGATCTAGACGTAGAATTAAAACGTCAAAAACAAGTATTAGCAGCCATTCAAGCTGGCCTTGTTCAATCTGCACATGACGTTGCTGAAGGTGGTTTAGCAGTTGCAATTTCAGAAAGTGCAATTGGTGCTAACGGCTTAGGTGCTACTGTGAAATTAGACGGGGAAGCAACAGCGGCATTATTTGCGGAATCACAATCCCGCTTCGTAATAACTGTAAAACGTGAAAATAAAGAAGCGTTCGAAAAAGCGGTAGAAGCAATTCAAGTTGGAGAAGTAACAAATACAAATGAAGTAACAATTCATAATGAAGAAAATGAAGTATTACTTACAGCAAATGTAGATGAAATGAGAAAGGCTTGGAAAGGGGCAATCCCATGCTTGCTGAAATAAAGGGGTTAAACGAAGAATGTGGCGTTTTCGGAATTTGGGGGCATGAAAATGCGGCACAAGTTTCATACTACGGATTGCACAGTTTACAGCACCGTGGACAAGAAGGCGCAGGCATTGTCGTAAATAATGGAGAAAAAATCGTCGGTCACAAGGGGTTAGGCTTAATATCAGAAGTGTTTTCAAGAGGAGAGCTAGAAGGATTGAACGGAAAATCAGCAATCGGACACGTACGATACGCGACGGCTGGTGGAAGTGAAGTGGCTAACGTTCAACCATTACTATTCCGTTTTTCTGATCATAGTATGGCATTAGCTCATAACGGGAATTTAATTAATGCCAAAATGCTTCGTCGTGAATTAGAGGCAGAGGGAAGTATTTTTCAAACAAGTTCAGATACAGAAGTACTTTTACATCTTATTAAACGTAGTACGAAAGATTCGTTAATTGAAAGTGTAAAAGAAGCTTTAAATAAAGTGAAAGGTGCGTTTGCATATCTTTTACTAACTGGAAATGAAATGATTGTTGCGCTAGATCCAAATGGATTCCGTCCCCTTTCAATTGGAAAGATGGGAGATGCTTACGTTGTAGCATCAGAAACATGTGCTTTTGATGTAGTAGGTGCAACATACATTCGTGATGTAGAACCGGGTGAATTACTTATCATTAATGATGATGGAATTCACGTAGATCGTTTTACAAATGATGTAGAACATGCAATTTGCAGTATGGAATACATTTACTTCGCACGCCCAGATTCAAATATCGCTGGTGTTAATGTCCATGCAGCACGTAAAAACATGGGGAAACGTCTGGCGGCAGAAGCTCCTATTGAAGCTGATGTTGTTACTGGTGTACCAGACTCTAGCATTTCAGCAGCAATTGGTTATGCGGAGGCGACAGGCATTCCATATGAGTTAGGATTAATTAAAAATCGTTACGTTGGACGTACGTTTATTCAACCTTCTCAGGAACTGCGAGAGCAAGGGGTTAAGATGAAGCTTTCAGCAGTAAGAGGTGTGGTTGAGGGGAAACGAGTTGTTATGATTGATGATTCTATCGTACGAGGAACAACGAGTAAACGAATTGTTCGTATGCTTCGCGAGGCTGGAGCGACAGA
Organism: Bacillus sp. FF-1; assembly: GCF_028548245.1. NCBI lineage: Bacteria > Bacillati > Bacillota > Bacilli > Caryophanales > Bacillaceae > Bacillus > Bacillus sp. FF-1. The sequence goes on along the minus strand of NZ_JAQQGG010000008.1, from coordinate 206,622 downwards.
AGTTCACGTAAGAATAGCTTCACCACCTTTGAAATATCCATGTTTCTATGGCATTGATATTCAAACGAGAAAAGAATTAATTGCAGCAAATCATACGGTAGAAGAAATTCGTGAAATGATCGGTGCAGACTCATTAACATTTTTAAGTGAAGATGGATTAGTAGATGCAATTGGACGTCCATATGAAGGGAAATACGGTGGCCTTTGTATGGCGTACTTCAATGGAGATTATCCAACAGCTCTTTATGATTATGAGCAAGAGCTTTTAGAAAGTATGAAATAAGAAGAAAAAAGCTTCTACTTCTTTTGATGTAGAAGCTAGCTTCTTTCTTAAAACGGCCCGCACAGGATAGGGAGAAATTAAAAGACGAGGTGTAAATAACGATGGCGAATGCATATAAGCAAGCAGGAGTAGATATTGAAGCTGGATATGAAGCGGTATCTCGCATGAAAAAACACGTACAAACAACAATGAGAAAAGAAGTACTAGGCGGTTTAGGCGGTTTTGGAGGTATGTTTGATCTATCAAAATTTGCATTAGAAGAACCTGTATTAGTATCTGGAACAGATGGCGTGGGAACGAAATTGATGCTCGCTTTTATGGCAGATAAACATGACACAATTGGTATTGATGCAGTAGCAATGTGTGTAAATGATATTGTTGTCCAAGGAGCAGAGCCGCTTTTCTTCCTTGATTATATTGCTTGTGGTAAAGCTGAACCTAGTAAAATTGAAAACATCGTCAAAGGTATATCAGAGGGCTGTCGCCAAGCAGGTTGTGCTTTAATTGGTGGAGAAACAGCTGAAATGCCAGGAATGTATTCTACAGAAGAATACGATTTAGCTGGTTTTACAGTTGGGATCGTTGATAAAAAGAAAATTGTAACAGGTGAAAAAATTGAAGCTGGTCACGTATTAATTGGCTTGGCATCTAGCGGTATTCATAGTAACGGTTATTCTTTAGTACGAAAAGTATTACTAGAAGATGGAGAGCTATCTTTAGATCGCATTTACGGACGCTTAGAGCTACCTCTTGGTGAAGAATTATTAAAACCAACGAAAATTTATGTCAAACCTATTTTAGAACTATTGAAGAAATATGAAGTATACGGTATGGCACATATTACAGGTGGCGGATTCATTGAAAATATTCCACGTATGTTACCAGAAGAAATCGGTGCAGAAATTGAATTAGGATCTTGGGAAATTCAGCCGATCTTTAGTTTACTTCAAGAAGTTGGCAAGCTGGAAGAGAAAGAAATGTTCAATATTTTTAACATGGGTATTGGTATGGTAGTAGCGGTGAAGGAAGAAGATGCAAAAGATGTTGTTCGTCTTCTTGAAGAGCAAGGAGAAACTGCTCGTATTATTGGACGCACTGTACAAGGAGCTGGCGTTACTTTTAATGGAGGCACAGCGCTATGAGTAGATTAGCAGTTTTTGCTTCTGGAAGCGGATCTAACTTTCAATCTCTCGTTAATGCAGTAGAAGAAAAAAGATTGGATGCAGAAATTAGTTTATTAGTATGTGATAAACCAGAAGCACGCGCTGTTGGGCGAGCACATTATCATCATATCCCGTGTTTCGCTTTTTCAGCGAAAGCATATGAGTCAAAAGAAGCGTTTGAAAAAGAGATATTAAAGAAGCTAGAAGAGTATGAAATTGATTATGTTATTTTAGCTGGATATATGCGTTTAATTGGACCAACTTTACTAGAAGCTTACGGCGGAAGGATTATTAATATTCATCCATCACTATTACCGAGTTTTCCAGGGAAAGATGCTGTTGGTCAAGCGTTAGAAGCAGGTGTGAAAGTAACTGGAGTAACGATTCATTATGTAGACGCAGGTATGGATACAGGGCCAATTATTGCACAAGAAGCAGTAGTTGTTTCTGAAGGGGATACGAGAGAAAGCTTACAAAAGAAAATTCAACAAGTTGAACATAAATTATACGTAAATACAGTGAATCAAATTGTTCAATCTACGAAAGAACCAACTGTTAACTAACATACAACCAGGGGTGAAGGGTAAATGAAAAAGCGTGCATTAGTAAGTGTTTCAGATAAAACAGGAGTAGTAGAATTTGTTAAAGGTTTACTAGAACAAGGGATCGAAGTTATATCAACAGGTGGTACGAAAAAATTACTAGAAGAAAACGGCTTACAAGTAATCGGTATTTCTGAAGTAACTGGTTTCCCAGAAATTATGGATGGTCGTGTGAAAACATTACATCCAAATATTCATGGTGGTCTATTAGCAGTTCGTGATAATGAAACGCATGTAGCACAAATGAATGAGTTAGGTATAGAGCCAATTGATTTTGTTGTCGTTAACTTATACCCATTCAAAGAAACAATCGCTAAGCCTGATGTAACATTTGCTGATGCAATTGAAAATATTGATATCGGTGGCCCGACAATGATTCGCTCTGCTGCGAAAAATCATAAATTCGTATCTGTAATTGTAGATCCAGTAGATTATGATGTTGTATTAGCTGAATTAAAAGAGAACGGTGAAGTAGCAGAGGAAACAAAACGTAAACTAGCAGCAAAAGTATTCCGTCATACAGCAGCATATGATGCACTAATTTCTAATTACTTAACAGAGCAAATGGGTGAAGAAAGTCCTGAAACATTAACTGTGACATTTGAGAAAAAGCAAGACTTACGTTATGGCGAGAACCCACATCAAAAAGCAACTTTCTATAAAGCGCCATTCGCAGCAACTTCTTCTGTTGCATACGCAGAACAATTACACGGTAAGGAATTATCGTATAACAATATTAATGATGCAGACGCAGCGCTTAGCATCGTGAAAGAATTTACAGAACCAGCAGTAGTAGCGGTAAAACATATGAATCCATGTGGTGTTGGAGTAGGTACGGATATTCATGAAGCATACACACGTGCTTATGAAGCGGATCCAGTATCCATTTTTGGAGGCATTATTGCAGCGAATCGTGAAATTGATAAAGCTACAGCTGAAAAGTTACATGAAATTTTCTTAGAAATTATTATTGCACCTTCTTTCTCAAAAGAAGCTTTGGAAGTATTGCAAAGTAAGAAAAACTTACGTTTACTAACTGTAAATATTGAAAAATCGACAAGCGCGAGCAAAAAACTAACTTCTGTACAAGGTGGCCTTCTCGTTCAAGAGGAAGATACGTTATCATTAGATGAAAGTACAATTTCAATTCCAACAAAACGTGAACCTTCAGAGCAAGAATGGAAAGATTTAAAATTAGCTTGGAAAGTTGTAAAACATGTGAAGTCAAATGCAATTGTTTTAGCGAAAGATGATATGACAATTGGTGTCGGTGCGGGACAGATGAACCGTGTAGGTTCTGCAAAAATCGCAATTACACAAGCTGGTGAAAAAGCACAAGGTAGCGCGCTTGCATCTGATGCTTTCTTCCCAATGCCAGATACATTAGAAGAAGCAGCAAAAGCAGGAATTACAGCAATCATTCAACCAGGCGGATCAATCCGTGATGAAGATTCTATTAAAGTGGCGGATACATATGGGATTGCTATGGTGTTCACTGGCGTACGTCATTTCAAACACTAATAGAGGATATTTAAAAAGTCCGGTTAAGATCACCTTCGCATGTCGTCGTTGCAATGCCAGTGCGGTACTCATGTAGGAAAACTACACTCCGTGTCCTCCTGGCAAATGCGCCTCGACCTGCTCGGTTCTCTTAATCCTCCTTTTTAAACTTTGATTGATATGAAAAAACAAACTAGGAGCATAGCTTCTAGTTTGTACTTATTTAAATATTGGGGGATGAAATATGAATGTTTTAGTAATTGGCCGCGGTGGGCGTGAGCATGCTTTAGCTTGGAAGTTTGCACAATCTGAAAAAGTAGAAAAGGTATATGTAGCACCAGGTAATGAAGGTATGCGTGATGTTGCAACACCAATTGATATTGATGAAAATGATTTTGATGCATTAGTTTTATTTGCGAAAGAGAATCATGTTGAGTTAACTTTCGTTGGACCAGAAATTCCACTTATGAATGGAATTGTTGATCGTTTTAAAGAAGAGGGACTTCGCGTATTTGGTCCGAATCAAGCGGCTGCTGTTATTGAAGGTAGTAAAGCTTTTACAAAAGAGCTTATGAAAAAATATAATATTCCAACTGCAGCGTACGAAACTTTTACAGACTATGAAGAAGCAGTAAAGTACATTGAAAAGGTTGGTGCACCAATTGTTATTAAGGCAGACGGTTTAGCGGCTGGTAAAGGTGTAACGGTAGCAATGACACTTGAAGAGGCATTACAAGCTGTGAAAGAAATGCTGCAAGATGTAAAGTTCGGGGAAGCGAGTAAGAAAGTTGTTATTGAAGAGTTTTTAGATGGACAAGAATTTTCATTAATGGCATTTGTGAATGGAACAACTGTACATCCGATGGTAATTGCACAAGATCATAAACGAGCTTTTGATGGTGATAAAGGTCCAAATACTGGCGGAATGGGTGCATATTCTCCAGTACCACAAATTTCGGAGTCAGCAGTTCAAGAGGCGATTGAAACGGTGTTACATCCAACTGCTAAAGCGATGATCCAAGAAAATCGATCGTTTACAGGAATTTTATATGCGGGACTTATTTTAACAAATGATGGTCCAAAGGTAATTGAATTTAATGCACGTTTTGGCGATCCTGAAACTGAAGTTGTATTACCCCGTTTAGAAAATGATTTAGTGGATGTATGTAACGCTGTATTAGATGAAAGTGAGTTAACGTTACAATGGTCAGAGGAATCGGTAATTGGTGTTGTGCTTGCTTCGAAAGGATACCCGGAAGCATATAAAAAAGGTGAAATTATTAAAGGGCTAGATGCATTGCAAGATGTAATTGTTTTCCATGCGGGTACAGCAATGAAACATGGTGACTTTGTGACAAACGGTGGCCGTGTACTATTTGTTGCTTGTAAGGCGAATAGTTTACAAGAAGCAAAAGATAAAGTATATAAAGAAATCGGTAAAATTGAGAGTGATGGTCTATTTTACCGAAGTGATATAGGATATCGTGCAATTGGGCATGAGATGACGAGAAATTAATATGTGAAAAATCCCGCTGATTCCTCAGCGGGATTTTTTATGCATCTTTATCCTTTTTTAATTTCCCTTTTTGCTTTGCCATTTCTCGAAGTAAATATTCGATGTGTGCATTGACGCTACGAAACTCATCATTCGCCCATTTTTCGATGACTGCGTGTAATTCAGGATCAATACGTAATGGAAAGCTTTTCTTTTTAGCCATAAGGATTTACAACCTTTTAGTATAGGCTTCCTGTATTAATAACTGGTTGCGCACCTTTGTCTGAAACGATGGCAACTAATAAGTTGTTCACCATATTTGCTTTACGCTCGTCATCGAGTTCTAGTACGCCTTCTTCATCTAACATATGGATTGAATCTTTTGCCATCTTCACAGCACCTTCAACAATCTCTTTTCTAGCAGCTAATACTGCTTTTGCTTGTTGACGTTGTAGCATTGCATGGGCAATTTCTGTTGCGTAAGCTAAATGTGTTAAACGAGTTTCTAATACTTCTACGCCAGCAATTTCAAGGCGTGCTTCTAACTCGCGTTTTAATTCTTCAGAGATTTCTTCAGTGTTTCCACGTAACGTAATGCAAGTTTCATCTTGAAAATTGTCATAAGGATATTTCGTTGCAACGTGGCGGATTGCCGTTTCGCTTTGAATTTCTACAAATCGATCATAATGTTCAACGCCGAACATTGCTTTTGCAGAATCAACAACCTTATATACGATAACAGCTGCAATTTCAATTGGGTTGCCGTCGACATCATTTACTTTTAATTTTTTACTATTAAAGTTTTCAACACGTAACGATACAGTTTGACGGAACGCGAACGGAATCGTTAAAAATAAACCGTTTTGACGAATTGTTCCTAAATAATTACCGAAAAACGTAATGACTTTTGCTTGATTTGGCTGAACAATCCCGATACCTGTAGCAAGAACTGCAGCTAAAATAATAGTTAATGCTGCTCCTATGAAAATTTCTTGTACAAGGAAAAATACACCGATAGCGGCTAAAATTAAAATTCCAATAATCCCAAGAAAACCATTAACGTAAAATACTTGTTTTTCTTTCATATGATCGCCTCCTGATATAAAAATGATATCACTTTTATATCATTTTTATATCATTTTTATATCATTTTAAGCAAGGGGTTTACACCTAATTTTCTGAATTTTATTGATTATGTATATTTAAATACTTAAAATAAGAATGTATGTTCTGTTTCGTGGTAAAATAAAGAAGACTTAACCGCCCACTGCAGCAGCTAAGTCCCTTTGAGAGCATCTTACATCGTGACAAATGATTCAAAGCGGTTTTGCCAGGATTATATCTTCAATCGCTGACTCAATCTCTTTGTCAGAAGCGTCATAACTTCCATTTGACTGTGGTTTGTCGTGATTGGAGGTTTGATTCGCTTCTTCTTTAGTATGTCCCTTTTTAGCAAAATCCATGCTAGGCATTTTAAATGCCCCCATATTCATGTATTTTCCGAATTTCCACATCTCAACAATAGGGCAGAAACGAACAATTCCCTCTGCAACTTTCATTGCACCAATCCATAGCAAAATGTTAGACCAAGTGCACCAAGGTTTGCGCACGAGTTTCGTTGCACTACAACCAAAGAGGACAAGTCCGAGTGTAATTCGAATTAGGGCATTTATTGTACCGATATTTTGCTTCATTAGAAAAACACTCCTTTTTATGAAAGTTGAAATAGATAATACTATTTCTTTTATTAGTATCCCTTTTGATTTTTCGGATATGTAATCCAACATTTGACGTGGAAAAAGATGTTGGAATGTGCGTGTGTGTAAGTAACTTTTTTTGTTATAATGAAAGAATGCATAAAAGGAACTTCAAAATTAAATCCTCTAGTTTAAAAAATATGGAAGAGGTAATTCCAAACTTAATTCTCCGTTTTAAACAAATATTTAAGATGAAGTTAAAACAATAATGATGAAAATAAACTGTTATTTTAAACAGAAATATATACAACTTGAGAAAAGAAAGGGTGTTTTCATGTACGATATTTCCGGATGGAAACATGTATTTAAGCTTGATCCGAATAAGGAACTAAGTGACGAACATTTAGAAATGATTTGTGAGTCTGGAACAGATGCTGTTATTGTAGGCGGAAGTGATGGGGTGACAATTGATAATGTACTACACATGCTAGTTAGCATTCGTAGATATGCAGTTCCTTGTGTGTTAGAGGTTTCTGATGTGGAAGCAATTACACCAGGATTCGATTTTTATTATATCCCAAGCGTTTTAAATAGCCGAAAGGTGGAATGGGTAACAGGCGTTCATCATGAGGCTTTGAAAGAATTTGGGGATATTATGGATTGGGACGAAATTTTTATGGAAGGATATTGTGTTTTAAATCCTGAAGCGAAAGTAGCCCAGCTTACAGATGCAAAGTGTGATGTAACAGAAGATGATGTGATTGCATACGCGCGTTTAGCAGACAAGCTATTACGTTTACCGATATTTTATTTAGAATATAGCGGTACGTATGGAGATGTTGAACTTGTTAAAAATGTGAAAGCAGAATTGAAACAAGCTAAGTTATATTATGGCGGCGGTATTTCTAATGCTGAACAGGCGAAGGAAATGGCGCAGCATGCTGATACAGTAGTTGTCGGAAATATTATTTATGATGATATAAAAGCAGCGTTAAAAACGGTTAAAGCAGTAAAAGGAGAGTAGGTGCAGGCGTATATGAGTATGACAGATAGATTATTAAATGGTTTAAATCCGCAGCAACAAAAAGCAGTACAAACAACGAACGGACCACTTCTATTAATGGCAGGCGCAGGTAGTGGTAAAACACGCGTGTTAACACATCGTATTGCGTATTTACTCGGTGAAAAAGGAGTAGCGCCATGGAATGTACTAGCTATTACCTTTACAAATAAAGCCGCTCGTGAAATGCGCGAGCGTATTGATACACTTGTCGGACCAGAAGCTGAAGATATTTGGATTTCTACGTTCCACTCTATGTGTGTACGTATTTTACGACGTGATATCGATCGCATTGGTATTAATCGTAACTTTACAATTTTAGATTCAGGTGATCAGTTAACTGTAGTCAAAAAAATTATGAAAGAGCGCAATATTGATCCGAAGAAATTTGAACCGCGCTCTATTTTAGCTGGTATTAGTAATGCGAAAAATGAATTGTTATCTGCGGATAAATATGCGAAGAAAATTACAATTGCTGATCCGTATGAAAAATTAACGAGCGATGTATATACAGAATATCAAAAACGTCTTTTGAAAAATAACTCATTAGACTTTGATGATTTAATTATGACGACGATTCAACTATTTGAACGTGTTCCAGAAGTACTAGAGTTTTATCAGCGCAAATTCCAGTATATTCACGTGGATGAGTATCAAGATACGAACAAAGCGCAGTACCTTCTTGTTAAACATTTAGCAGCACGTTTTAAAAATTTATGTGTTGTAGGTGACTCAGATCAGTCAATTTATCGCTGGCGTGGTGCGGACATTTCCAACATTTTGTCATTCGAAAAAGACTATGAGAATGCGCAAGTTATCCTGTTAGAACAAAATTATCGTTCGTCACAAAATATTTTAAATGCAGCGAATGCGGTTATTGAAAGAAATACGAATCGTAAACCGAAGAAATTATGGACAGATAATGAAGTTGGAAACAAAATTTCGTATTATCGTGCTGCAACCGAAAAGGACGAAGCATACTTTGTTGCGAAAAAAATTCGCGACGATATTCAAATGGGAAAACGAAAATATACTGATTTTGCAGTGTTATATCGTACAAATGCGCAGTCTCGTATGGTCGAGGAGATTTTCCTGAAATCTAATATTCCTTACAAAATTGTCGGCGGTACGAAGTTCTACGACCGTAAAGAGATTAAAGACATTTTGGCGTATTTACGCTTAATTGGGAATCCAGATGATGAGATTAGTTTCGCACGTATTATTAACGTGCCAAAGCGTGGAATTGGTGCGACTTCTATCGACAAAATTATTAATTACGGTGTACAAAATGGAATTTCATTAACAGCTGTATTCGATGAGATTGAGCATGTTGGAGTAAGTGCAAAGGTTACAAAGGCAGTAAAGGAATTCGCAGGTTTATTACACAACTGGGTAAATATGCAAGAGTATTTATCTGTTACAGAATTGGTAGAAGAAGTCATTGAGAAAACAGGCTATCGCGACATGTTGAAAAACGAGCGTACGTTAGAAGCAGAAGGTCGTCTAGAGAACTTAGATGAGTTTTTATCTGTTACGCAAACATTTGAATCTCAAAGCGAAGATAAGAGTCTTGTTGCATTCTTAACAGACTTAGCACTTGTTGCAGATATTGATCGTGTAGATGAAGACCCAACTGCTGGTGAGGAAGTTATTTTAATGACGATGCATTCAGCGAAAGGACTAGAATTCCCAGTTGTCTTTATTGTTGGTTTAGAGGAAGGAATATTCCCGCATACTCGTTCTCTAATGGAAGAAGATGAAATGCAAGAAGAGCGTCGTCTTGCTTATGTCGGTATTACTCGTGCAGAAGAAGAGTTGTATTTATCCAATGCACAAATGCGTACATTATTTGGTAGAACAAGTATGAATGCCGCATCTCGATTTATTACAGAAATCCCGACAGAACTAGTGGAATCATTAAATGAAACAGCGCCGAAGCGTGAAACTTCGTTTGGTGCAAAAGGAAGAGTGGCAAGTAGCAGTAAAACGACAACTACAACTACAACACGTTCTCGTTCAGCTTTCGCGCGTCCTGCAGCTAAGACGACAGGCGGCGAACAAATCGGCTGGGCAGTAGGCGATAAAGCTTCCCACCAAAAATGGGGAATCGGTACAGTTGTAAGTGTAAAAGGTGAAGGTGATGCAAAAGAATTAGATATTGCGTTCCCAAGCCCAATTGGTGTTAAACGCTTGTTAGCAAAATTTGCACCTGTGACGAAACAATAGGAAAGGAATGAGGATATGTCAAAAGAGATAGCAAAAAAACGTATAGAAGAACTACGTGATTTGTTAAATACATTTAACTATCAATATCACGTGTTAGACAATCCTTCTGTTTCTGATGCGGAGTATGACCGTAATATGCAGGAGCTTATAAAATTAGAAGCAGAGAACCCAGAGTTTATGAGTGAAGATTCTCCCTCCGTTCGCGTTGGGGGAACGGTTCTTGATATATTTGAAAAAGTAACACACAAGTCACCGATGTTAAGTTTAGGAAATGCATTTAACGAAGGAGATTTACGTGATTTTGACCGACGAGTACGTCAAGGAATTGATGATGCGAATGTAAGATATATATGCGAATTAAAAATTGACGGACTTGCTGTTTCACTTCATTATGAAAAAGGACGCTTCATTCAAGGGGCAACACGTGGTGATGGTGTAACAGGTGAAGATATTACCCAAAATTTAAAAACGATTAAAGCAATCCCGCTTCGTTTAAATGAAGAAGTAACGTTAGAGGCACGAGGCGAAGCTTATATGCCGAAGCGTTCATTCGTTAAGTTAAATGAAGAAAAAGAGCAAAATGGTGAAGATGTATTTGCGAATCCGCGTAATGCGGCAGCAGGTTCAATCCGCCAACTTGACCCGAAAATTGCAGCGAAGCGTAACTTATCTATGTTTGTATACGGTCTTGCGAATGTAGAAGAAAAAACAATCCTATCACATAGTGAATCGCTTGATTTCTTAGGTGAACTTGGATTCAAAACAAATCCAAATCGACGCACATGTGAAACAATTGAAGAAGTTATAGCTTATGTAGAAGAATGGCAAGAAAAACGTCCGCATCTTGATTATGAAATTGATGGGATCGTTATAAAAGTAGATGATGTTGCTCTTCAAGAAAGTCTAGGCACTACAGCAAAGAGTCCAAGATGGGCAATTGCTTATAAATTCCCAGCTGAAGAAGTTGTAACAAGATTAACAGGCATTGAATTAAGTGTTGGTCGTACAGGGGTTGTAACACCGACTGCAGAGCTAGAGCCAGTGCGAGTGGCTGGTACGATCGTTCGTCGTGCTTCTTTACATAACGAAGATTTAATTCGTGAAAAAGATATTCGAATTGGTGACTACGTTGTTGTGAAGAAGGCTGGAGATATTATTCCTGAAGTTGTGAATGTTATTTTCGATAAGCGTACTGGTGAGGAAGAAGAATATCATATGCCAACGCATTGCCCAGCATGTGAGAGTGAACTAGTTCGTTTAGAAGAAGAGGTAGCACTTCGTTGTATAAATCCAACTTGTCCTGCTCAAATTCGAGAAGGGTTAATCCATTTCGTTTCAAGAAATGCAATGAATATTGATGGACTTGGAGAACGTGTCATTACACAACTCTTTGAGGCAGATTATATTCGTACATTTGCTGATTTATATTCGTTGACGAAAGAGCAATTATTACAGCTAGAACGATTTGGAGAAAAATCAGCAACGAATTTAGTACAAGCAATTGAGAATTCTAAAGAAAACTCATTAGAGCGATTATTATTCGGTCTTGGTATTCGCCATGTTGGAGCGAAAGCGGCACGTACATTTGCAGAGCATTTCGAAACGATGGATGCGCTTGTGAAGGCAACGGAAGAAGAACTAAAAGCAATTAATGAAATTGGTGAAAAAATGGCTCAATCCGTAGTAACGTATTTCGATAATGAAGACGTATTAGAGTTATTACAACAATTTAAAGAATACGGCGTGAACATGACATATAAAGGCATGAAAATTGCTGATTTACAAAACGTTGAGTCGTACTTCGCAGGAAAAACTGTCGTTTTAACAGGGAAATTAGAAGTTATGGGACGTAGTGAAGCGAAGAAAAAGATTGAGGCATTAGGTGGAAAAGTAACAGGAAGTGTTAGTAAAAGTACAGATTTAGTTGTTGCAGGTGAAGCGGCGGGTTCGAAATTAGCACAAGCGGAGAAACATAATGTCGAGGTTTGGAATGAAGAGAGGTTCTTACAAGAGCTAAATAAGTAAGAGGTGCAAACTTACCATGAAAAAAATAGCATTAGCGGTATTAAGCCTTGGCCTACTTGTAAGTGGGTGTAGTGCAGGTGCCGATAAAGATGAAAAAGTGGTTGAGAAATCGGGGAAAGCAAAAGAGCAAGCAATCGTCCCGAATTACTCTATTTCGGATGAATATTATAAGACGACTATTCCATTTGTGGGAGGAAACGCACGTGGCTTAGTTGTGCAAGGAGTAAGTAATCGTCTTGATATAGATGAATTTGAAACAGGATTAATGCGTATTGCGAAAGAATCATTTAGTACGAAAGATAATGTTTTCAAAGGTGGAAAATCCCTAACTACTCAGTATATACAGATGCTTGTTAAAAGAAAACGTACAGATGCAGAACAAAAGGAACTAGAAGATACATTAAAAAAAGATGCGGTTAAATTCCCGAACATAGGGTTAAATCCTGCATTAGGTACAGGATCCGAATCATTAGAAGTGAAAAATAAAAAAAATCCAATATATATTTCAAATATTTTAGAGCATGATTATTATGTGAACAAAGGCGAAAAAGATGAGCGTAGTGGCATTGTAGTTGGATTAGCAATGAATTCGGTTCATTATTATGAGGAAGAGCATGGGTACCCGCGTGAGGCTGCAATTTCGAATGAAAAGATGTTAGCTGAAGGGAAAAAAATGGTGCCAGAAATCTTGAAAGTTATGCATCAACAAGATCCTGAGACAAAAAACCTTCCGATAACATTTGCAATTTATCGTCAGGCTCCGAAGTCTTCGCTCGTGCCAGGTAACTTTGTTTCTTATGCGAATGTCGAAAAAGGTAGTGAAACGGTTGAGGATTGGAAACAAATTAATGAGAAATATTATTTGTTCCCATCTGAACAAGCGAAAACAGATAATAAACGTGAAGACTTGGCGAGAGTATCAAACTTCAAGGCAAAATTAAGCGATTATTTCCAAGGTGACTATACAGCTGTTATCGGTACTGGTATGTATAGAGACGATGAATTAAGAGAAATAAAGCTTGATATTCCTGTCCAGTTTAATGGGAAAGCAGAAATAATTGGCTTTACACAATATGTAGCCGGGCTTGTTATGGAATACTTCCCGAATTATATGAAAGTACAAGTAACGATTAAATCTGTAGAACGTCCAGAAGCGATTATTATACGTGAGGCGAAGCAAGATGAGCCGTATGTGAAAATTTTAGATTAAATAGAAGGGCCGTTCCTTTATGGAACGGCTTTTTTTCTTGGGTAATTTTGTTATAATTTAAAATGTTATAAATAATGGGGTAAGGGGTAAAGCGCATGGACGAATTAAGTTTTCAAGTCATTATTTTATTAATCGCATTCGGTTTTTTAGCAGCTTTTATTGATTCAGTTGTTGGCGGTGGAGGGTTAATTTCGCTTCCGGCACTTATGTTTGTTGGTTTACCGCCAGCTTCGGCAATTGCAACGAATAAATTAGCTGCAACGATGGGGACGTTTACGAGTGCGATTTACTTTATTCGATCGGGAAAGGTCGATTTTAAAATTGTAGGAAAGTTAATCCCGTTAACTGTTATAGGAGCAGTAGCAGGTGCTTTAGTAGTAAAGTTTATTCCTCCAGATATTTTACGTCCGTTAGTGCTTGTAATGTTGGTATTTATTGCTATTTATATTATTGCGAAAAAGGATTGGGGAAGTGTGTCTACCTATAAGAAGATGACGAAAAGAAAAACATTAATATTTTTCTTTGTTATTTTAATGATAGGGTTTTACGATGGATTTTTTGGACCAGGGACGGGATCCTTTTTAATTTTTGCATTTTTATTAATTGGTTTGGATTTTATTCAAGCGGCAGCATCTGGAAAACTTTTGAACTTTGTTAGTAATATCGTATCGTTAATCACTTTTTTATTTTTAGACGTAATTCATTTTGAATACGGTATTATTATGGGGTTATCGATGATTTTTGGCGCTTATTTTGGATCGAAGTTTGCAGTTCAAAAAGGTGTTGGATATGTAAGGACTTTATTTTTGTTAGTAACTATTTTATTGATTAGCAAAAACGTTTTGGAATATACTCATATTTTGTAGAGTTATACATTTGTATAACTCTGTTTTTTTATTATATTTTAAAAATTAATTAATTTTTAAAATATAAGTCTAGGAATATTTGAATAAATCTAAATTATCGTGTAGAATAATGTTGTAAAATGTAAACGTTTTTCTAAGGGGAGGCTAAAAATAATGGTAGTAGCATACAAACATGAGCCATTTACAGATTTTTCAGTGGAGGCTAACAAATTAGCATTTGAAGAAGGTTTAAAGAAAGTAGAATCTTATCTTGGGCAAGACTATCCATTAATTATTGGGGGAGAAAAAATCACTACAGAAGACAAAATTGTTTCTGTAAACCCTGCAAATAAAGAGGAACTTGTTGGTCGTGTTTCAAAAGCAAGCCGTGAGTTAGCTGAAAAAGCAATGCAAGTAGCGGATGAAACATTCCAAACTTGGAGAAAATCAAAGCCAGAAATGCGTGCAGACATTTTATTCCGTGCTGCAGCGATCGTTCGTCGTAGAAAACATGAATTCTCTGCTATTCTTGTAAAAGAAGCAGGTAAACCATGGAATGAGGCAGATGCTGATACAGCAGAAGCAATCGACTTTATGGAATATTATGGTCGTCAAATGTTGAAATTAAAAGACGGAATTCCAGTAGAAAGCCGTCCAATTGAATATAATCGTTTCTCTTACATTCCATTAGGAGTAGGTGTTATCATTTCTCCTTGGAATTTCCCATTCGCAATTATGGCAGGTATGACAACAGCTGCTTTAGTTTCTGGTAACACAGTATTACTAAAACCAGCTAGTACAACTCCTGTAGTAGCAGCGAAATTCATGGAAGTATTAGAAGAAGCTGGCTTACCAGCTGGCGTAGTAAACTTCGTACCAGGTAATGGTTCTGAAGTTGGTGACTACTTAGTAGATCACCCTCGTACACGTTTCATTAGCTTCACTGGATCTCGTGATGTAGGTATCCGTATTTATGAGCGCGCGGCGAAAGTAAACCCAGGCCAAATTTGGTTAAAACGCGTTATCGCTGAAATGGGCGGTAAAGATACAATCGTTGTTGATAAAGAAGCAGATCTTGAATTAGCAGCTAAATCTATCGTTGCATCAGCATTCGGATTCTCAGGACAAAAATGTTCTGCATGTTCTCGTGCAGTAATCCACGAAGATGTATACGATCACGTATTAAATCGTGCTGTTGAATTAACAAAAGAATTAACAGTTGCTAACCCAGCTGTATTAGGTACAAACATGGGTCCTGTTAATGACCAAGCTGCATTTGATAAAGTAATGAGCTATGTTGCAATTGGTAAAGAAGAAGGTAGAATTTTAGCAGGTGGCGAAGGAGACGATTCTAAAGGCTGGTTCATCCAACCAACAATCGTTGCTGACGTTGCAGAAGATGCTCGCTTAATGAAAGAAGAAATCTTCGGACCAGTAGTAGCATTCTGTAAAGCAAAAGACTTTGACCATGCACTTGCAATTGCAAACAATACAGAATACGGTTTAACAGGAGCAGTTATCTCTAACAACCGTGACCATATTGAAAAAGCACGTGAAGACTTCCATGTAGGTAACTTATACTTCAACCGTGGATGTACTGGTGCAATCGTAGGATACCAACCATTCGGTGGCTTTAACATGTCTGGTACAGACTCTAAAGCTGGTGGCCCTGACTACTTAGCGCTTCACATGCAAGCAAAAACTACTTCTGAAACTTTATAAGAAATAGTAGAAGAGATCTTCGCAGTCTGCGAAGATCTCTTTTTTTTGAAAAACTTTCTATATGTGGAGTAAGATAGGTGTCAGTAGAAAAACTGATTAAGTATTAAGGTTTATTTCAGTAAAATAAGGTATATTATATTTGTTGAATAGATTCTCTTTAAAGAGAAGAAAAGTAGGTGAACAAAGTGGGAAAATATCAATTGGATTACAAAGGTCAGGTAGCTGTCGCAAAGTTCCATGAAAAACAGACGCCTGTCAAATTTGATAAAAAGCAGCAAATTGAAAAATTGCGTGCGGAGTATTTGAAAAAGAAACAAAAACAAACAGATAAATAATAGGGGAAACTAGTTCGAATTTAAAATGCTATATATTACCATTAGGCAAATAGAACTAGCTAAACCCTATTCATATCGGGATAAACATGTAAATAGAAATAAAACAATGAGAAAAGTTGACTTATTAGTCACATTTTTTTGTATTCATTTTAAGGATTTCCTGTATAATACAATTTGAAAGAAAATCTATGGTTTGACAAGAAACACTCTTTTCGGTTTTGCTCACTGAAGAGAGTGTTTTTTTGTAGCTAAAAACTCCTCTGTACTCATTACATTTGCATATACGCCATTTAAACTAGCTAAAATTGTATTATGAATATAAACAGCGGGTATCGTAGCATTCTTAAAAGAAAGATCTTTTGTCGCACAAGCATCATGTATAACAGTACATTGCAAGCCGAAATCAAAGGCAGCCCTTACGGTAGCATCAATACACATATGAGTCATCATCCCGCATATGACGAGGTGCTCAATATTTAAACGTTGTAATTGCTCTAGAAGATCGGTTTCGCGAAAACTATTTGGATAATGTTTGAGTATAACGGTTTCTTCTTTAAGTGGGCGTACGCTTTCATGAATATGTACACCTTCTGTATTGGGTAGGAAAAAAGTAGCGTCCTCTTTTATTGCTACATGTTGGATATGAAAAATAGGTTCGTTTTTCGTTCTAAAGAATTGTAATAGCTGACTAGCATATTCGCTTGCTTCTACTGGATTACGCAATTCCATTTTTCCATGTGGAAAATAATCATTTTGAATATCAACGAGTAAAAGAGCCGTTTTCATATATTTACCTTCCTCCAATTTCATATTCAAATAATGGTATTCAATTAGTAGAGAAGATTATCCTTTTAAAAAATATGCAAGAGGAGAATTTTACATAACTTTAAAGATTACTATTTTTTCTTGAATTTTTCATCTGAAAATTTTAATAAAGAAATAATTAATATTTTTCTAAAAAATGTATTGACTCTTATTATTCTGAGTTCTATAATGAGAATTAATTAAACGATAATTAAATCGATACATTCTTATCCAGAGAGGTGGAGGGACTGGCCCTACGATACCTCAGCAACGGGTTTTTTAATACCGTGCTAACTCCAGCAAGCCTATGAAAGGCTTGGAAGATGAGAAGATGTGACCGAGTACATATAAGTGCTCTCCTTCTTATCTTTATGGTTGATAAGAAGGAGAGCACTTTTTATTTTACCTCGAAAGCTCTACTTCAAGTTTTTACAGCATATAGGAGGGGGAAAAATGATTTCTTTTAATAATGTAAGTAAAGTATATGAATCAGGTGGGCAATCTGTTCATGCGGTGGAGGATGTAACGTTATCAGTTGAGAAAGGCGAAATTTTTGGCATTATCGGTTTTAGTGGCGCTGGAAAGAGTACATTATTACGCCTAGTAAACATGTTAGAGAGACCAACGGCAGGAACGATTTCAATAGATGATAAAGATATTACATCATTATCGACGAAAGAATTACGGAAGCTAAGACAAAGAATCGGGATGATTTTTCAAAACTTTAATTTATTTAATTCAAGAACAGTGTTTGGGAATATTGCTTATCCATTAAAGTTAGCAAAAGTACCAAAGAATGAAATAAAAGAAAGAGTAAATGAATTGCTGAAGTTTGTAGGGTTAGAAGATAAAGCAAACAATTACCCAGAGCAGCTATCAGGCGGACAAAAGCAGCGTGTAGGTATCGCTAGAGCACTTGCAACATCACCAGATATTCTTATATGTGATGAGGCAACATCAGCTTTAGATCCAGAAACAACGACAGAAATTCTAAACTTATTAAAGAAAGTAAATCGAGAATATAATTTAACAATTCTTCTTATTACACATGAAATGCATGTTGTGAAAGAAATTTGTCACCGTGTAGCTGTAATGGAAAAAGGAAAAGTTATTGAAGAAGGAAAACTGTTTGATGTTTTCACACAACCAAAAACAACGACGACTCAAAACTTTGTACGTTCTGTTATTAATGATCATTTACCGGAAAGTGTTTTAGCGAAAATTCAAAATGGTGGTCAGATTTATCGCCTAACATTTACTGGTGAGGAAACAGGACAGCCGGTACTATCATATATCGCAAAAAACTATAATGTCGATGTAAATGTACTGTACGGAAATATTATTGAACTTCAAAATGTGCTATTTGGAAATCTTCTTGTAGAATTGCAAGGTGAACAGAGGGAAATTCAAAAAGCATTACAACATCTAAGACTGCAAGTGCAGCTGAAGGAGGTAGAAGCTCATGCGAGTTGATTGGAGTATATTTTGGCCGCGCATATTAGATGCGACGGGGGATACCCTCTTAATGGTAATTGTAACCCTTATATTCGCTACAATTCTTGGTATACCTCTAGGTTTACTTTTATATGTAACGAGAAAAGGAAACTTTTTAGAAAATAAATGGGTCTTTTCTATTCTTAATATTATCATTAATACAATTCGTCCAATTCCATTCATCATATTCTTAGTAGCTTTAAGCCCGCTAACAAGAAGTGTTATCGGAACGACAATTGGAACGGCGGCAGCAATTTTTCCAATGACGTTAGTTGCATCAATTGGTATCGCTAGAATGGTTGAAACAAATCTTGTTTCTGTTCCGAAAGGGGTAATTGAAGCAGCGCAAGCGATGGGTGCTTCACCAATTAGAATTGTTTTTGAAATCCTTGTACCAGAAGCGTTAGCACCATTAATTTTAGGTGTTACATTTATGACAGTTGGTTTAATTGAATTTTCTGCAGTTGCTGGGCTTGTCGGTGGTGGCGGCCTTGGTGATTTAGCAATGACATATGGTTATCAACGTTTTGATACATCAGTTATGTTCGTAACGGTCGTTTTACTTATCATTCTTGTACAGTTAGCTCAAAACTTAGGAAACTACTTTGCGAAAGTCTTTTTACGCAGATCATAAAAGGAAGAGGGGGAAAAGAGAATGAAGAAGATTTTAGCATTTGCATTATCAGCGATTGTAGGGGTTTCAGCATTAAGCGGCTGCTCAAGTGGAGACACAGGGGCAGGAGCGAAAGAAAAAGTAGTTCGCGTCGGTGTAACTGGAACGGATGGAGACGCTTGGGAAATTTTGAAGAGGAAAGCTGAAAAAGAAGGAATTAAAATTAAACTGGTTGAGTTCTCTGATTACACAACGCCAAATAAAGCGTTAGCTGATGGAGATATTGAATTAAATTCATTCCAGCATATTGCATTCTTAGAGCAATTTAAAAAGGAGCATAAGCTAGATATTACAGCTGTTGGTACAACGCAAATTGCACCAATGGGTTTATACTCTGAAAAACATAAGAAAGCAAATGAAATTCCAGATGGTTCAGAAATTGCGATTCCAAATGATCCGACGAACCAAGCACGTGCATTAAAACTTCTTGATGCAGCTGGGTTATTAAAGCTTAAAAAAGACTTTGGTCTATTTGGAGATCCAAGCGGCATTGCTGAAAATCCGAAGAAGTTAAAAATTACACCGGTTATCGCACAGCAAACACCTCGTGTATTAAAAGATGTAGCAGCTTCAGTTATTAATAACGGTGTTGCTGGTCAAGCTGGATTAGATCCAGCGAAGGATCCAATTTTCTTAGAAGATCCAAAGAATGAAAATGCGAAGCCATATATTAATATTTTCGCAGCTCGTACGAAAGATAAAGATGATCCAACACTGAAAAAAGTAATTGAATTATATCATTCAAAAGAAGTAACAGATGCAATTAAGAAAGAAACAAATGATGGTTCAATTTCAGTAGATCTTTCACTTGATGAGCTTGAAAAAATCGTAAAATAATGATTGGGTTTAATGGACTAACAGAAGGAACCCCTCCGCTGTTAGTTCGTTCAACATATAATCTACTTAACAAACAAAACAACCCTAATTCTGTACCTTCCAATTCTGTATAACATAGAATCCAATGTTTGTTAAGTAGAGTAATGGACCAGGAGTTTTCCTGGTCTTTTTTATGAATGAAAGTAGCTAGCGAATAGTAAGGTAATCCAAATTATAATAGGATAAGAAAATAAGCTGAAAGCGAGTGTAATTAAGAATTTATTTTTATGAATTAAGTGTTTTTGGGATAAAAAAAAGAAAATAGAAAAGATGGCAATGAAAACTGCGGATATTACGCCAGGGTTATAAGAACGGTAAATGAAAAACAAAATAATATGTTGAACAGAGTTGAAGAAAATTGCCCCTTGTATAAAAATAATCCAATATATAGAAGATAAGATGTTTATTTGATATAGAAAGACGATAAGTAAAACAAAGAGAGTCAATATAGAAATCGCAATGGAAAATTGTTGACTAGTTATAAAAGTAATTGAAAATTGATTAGCAAGATATTGTGGCATTTGGAAAGATTCTTCAAGGTTATGAATGAGAAATAACAAGGGAATCTTCCAAAGCATAATAGTGGAATGTTTTTTAAACAACTTACATCACTCCAATATAGAGATAGAAAGCCTAGAAAGGCCCTCTATCCAGAGATGTTCATTCAATTATAATACTTTTCAAATTATCTTCACGATGCCCTTGTTCTTTCGGATAAGCAGCTAGCTCCTCTTGTAAAATATTTAGTATTTGCTTAGCTGATTGCTGGATTGGGGCAGGTAACTCTTCTAATATATGCATACCTACTTTTATTTTTGTACGGATGACTTTCCTTAGTAGTTCTTCATGCATGTACGACACCTCCAAAACGAATGTTTAGTACATCATCTTCAAATTTTGCTCCTTGAATAGAAAGGTGTGTTAACGTTTTGGGTAATGTGATGTTTCGTTTAACAGAACCAGCACGAATGATAAGCTCGTCACCTTTTTGATTTAATGCAAGTTCACTTTTGTTAGAGAAGGGAATGGACAGAACGAAAATATACTCATCGCCATCTTTTTTTACATATTGAGTGCGACCGTTAAATTTTACTTCAGTAGGACAATAATCTTTTTTAAATAAAGCATCTCCAACGCGTTCTAACATAGGTAAGCCAACAACTTCTTGTTCAAACATTGGAGCTTCGTAAATAGGAAGCGGATCAAAGCTATTTTGAATTAATGTTTTATATTTCTTTTGAGTATCTTTCCAAGCTTGAAAATAAGGATCGATGACAGTGTTAGGGATGACGCGGTTAATCATAATCGCATCTACGTTATAATCGTATAAATTTAAATACGTAAAGCTACGCTGAGCCTCTTTAATAACCATTTTTTCGGGATTTACAACGATGCGGATACTTGTTACGTCTCGGTTTGATAAAATATCTCTCATTTCTCCAAGTTGTTCAAGTGTATTTGTTAATTCGTCCATAATATCATCGGTTGGAAGGGGGACACCAAGAAGTGGTTGCGCTACAGGACGAACAACTTTTAAAACTTTTCTTTTAATAGGGAAGAGTTTTTCCATCCACCAGCCGAGCATGTCTGGAAAACTGAGCATGGCTAATGTTTCTCCTGTTGGGGCACAATCAATGATAATAACATCATATGTGTTTTGTTTATAATAATCGAGTACACGAAGTAAGCTAATTAAATCTTCCATACCAGGAAACATCGTTAACTCTTCTGTTGTAATATCATCAGCTGCTTTGGAAGTGAAGAGTAGTGTAATATATTTCTGTAATTTCCCCCAGCCTTTTTCCATTTCATAAATCGTATTAATTTCTTGTGCCCATAGGTTTTCACGAATTTCTAATGGTTCAGAAGATAGTTTTATACCAAATGAATCTCCTAAACTATGAGCTGGGTCTGTGCTCATTACTAAAGTTTTTAATCCTTGTTTTGCGCTTTGAAGTGCAGTTGCCGCTGAAATGCTAGTTTTTCCTACGCCGCCTTTACCTGTATACAAAATAATTCTCATCATTCATATCCCCTTTGTTTCGAGTATCGAATATTACGAGTGGCGAAATAAATGATTGAATAAAAACCCAGCTAGGGTTTTATTCAATCGGAATGTTTTTCATTTTAGGTGTAGAAACTTTTTCTTCTGTTTTTTGTTGTGATGTAGCAATGTGATTCATAATCTTTTGGAAGATCTGTAGTAAAAATGCTTTTTCTTCTTCCGATAATGCTTCTGTTACTAGGCTAAAGTAATGGGCTGCATTTTGTTTTACTTCTTGAACGAGTATTACGCCGTTTTCTGTTAAACGAATTAATACAATACGTCGGTCATTTTCATCACGGTAGCGTTCAATATATCCCTTTTTTACAAGGCGATTTACAACACCTGTCGTTGTACTCATTGGTATATCAAGAAGATCAGCAATTTTCGTCATTGTAATATCTGTATTTCGTTCCATCCAAAGTAAACAAAATACTTCTGTTTTAGAAAGTGTTAAATCTAGGCTTACCCATTCTTCAGGATAGAAAAGTTTCTTGGCGTTATCTAGCAGTAAGTCTAAAAAATGTTCATATTGCAACAATTAATTCCACTCCCGTATATTTCGAGGTTCGTAATATTTATTTTTATTTTATGTAGAATAGAAATAATTGTCAATGATTTTAATTGTTTTTTCAGATTAGGCAGAAAACTTTCTTTAAAATAGTATTCTTTTATGATAGATTTATAAATATAAAACTAGAATTTACATAAAAATCCATCATGGTAAATATACTTATCTATAATGGATGTACTGCTAACGAGGGGGAGAACGATGAGAAGACGTAATACGCAAGCGTTCACGTTTTTAGCATGGACTTCATTTGTTTGTGCGCTTTCAGGTATGCTAATTGGTATTTATACGCTAGATGAAACGCTTAGTGTAAAAGGATACTATTTAATTGGAACATTATTTTTAACGATGTCTTGTTTTGTATTACAAAAAACAATTCGTGATAATGAAGAAGATAACGAGAGATTTCCGAAAAATAAACCGTTAGATAAAGAGTAAATCGTAAAGAAAGGCGTTTGCCTTTCTTTTTTTATGTAAAAATGGTGTAAGTACCGTGTGTTGACTTGCTTGAAGTACTGAAAATTTGGTATCATCAATAGTATTGTAGATTGAACGATATATTATGGAGGTGGCCTAGCCGTGTCAAGAATTTCCGTTGAGAATGTAAAGCACGTAGCACATTTAGCACGTCTTGCAATTACTGATCAAGAAGCAGAAAAATTTCAAAAACAACTAGATGCAATTGTTACTTTTGCAGAACAGTTAAATGAATTAGATACAACAAACGTAAAACCAACAACTCATGTATTAACTATGAAAAATGTTATGCGTGAAGATGTACCAGAAAAAGGTTTACCAGTAGAAGAAGTATTAAAAAATGCACCGGATCACAAAGATAATCAAATCCGTGTTCCAGCAGTATTAGAATAGAGGAGGGGAATTTCGATGTCATTATTTGATCATTCAGTATCAGAGTTACATAAGAAGTTAAACAACAAAGAAATTTCCGTTACGGATTTAGTAGAAGAATCTTATAAACGTATTGCGGATGTTGAAGATAACGTAAAAGCTTTTCTTACATTAGATGAAGAAAATGCACGCGCGAAAGCGAAAGAATTAGATGCAAAGATTGGTGCTGAAGATAATGGTTTATTATTCGGTATGCCAATCGGTGTTAAAGATAACATTGTAACTAACGGTCTTCGTACAACTTGTGCGAGCAAAATGTTAGCAAACTTCGATCCAATTTATGATGCGACAGTTGTGCAAAAGCTAAAAGCTGCTGACACAATTACAATCGGTAAATTAAATATGGACGAGTTCGCAATGGGTTCTTCAAATGAAAACTCAGGTTTCTACGCTACGAAAAATCCATGGAACTTAGATTACGTTCCAGGCGGATCTAGTGGTGGTTCTGCAGCAGCTGTAGCAGCAGGAGAAGTATTATTCTCTCTAGGTTCTGATACGGGTGGTTCTATCCGTCAACCAGCTGCATATTGCGGCGTTGTAGGTTTAAAACCAACCTACGGACGCGTATCTCGTTACGGATTAGTAGCATTTGCATCTTCACTTGACCAAATCGGACCGATTACACGTACAGTAGAAGACAATGCATACTTATTACAAGCTATTTCAGGTCTTGACCGTATGGATGCAACTTCTGCTAACGTTGAAGTAGGAAACTACTTAGCTGGTTTAACAGGCGACGTTAAAGGTTTACGCATTGCTGTACCGAAAGAATACTTAGGAGAAGGTGTTGGCGAAGAAGCTCGTGAGTCAGTACTAGCTGCTTTAAAAGTATTAGAAGGTATGGGCGCAACTTGGGAGGAAGTGTCTCTTCCACACTCTAAATACGCTCTAGCAACGTATTACTTATTATCTTCTTCTGAAGCATCAGCTAACCTTTCACGCTTTGATGGCGTACGTTATGGTGTTCGTTCTGATAATGTGAATAACTTAATGGATCTTTACAAAAACACACGTAGCGAAGGCTTCGGTGATGAAGTAAAACGTCGTATTATGCTTGGTACATTTGCTCTTAGCTCTGGTTACTATGATGCATATTACAAAAAAGCACAACAAGTACGTACATTAATTAAAAACGACTTTGAAAATGTATTTGCTAACTACGATGTTATTATTGGACCAACAACGCCAACTCCGGCATTTAAAGTGGGCGAAAAAGTTGATGATCCAATGACAATGTATGCAAATGACATTTTAACAATCCCAGTAAACTTAGCAGGCGTTCCAGCGATTTCTGTTCCATGTGGATTCGGTGCTAACAACATGCCACTTGGTTTACAAATTATTGGTAAACACTTCGATGAAGCGACAATTTACCGCGTTGCACATGCGTTTGAGCAAGCAACAGACCATCATACAAAAAAAGCAAGTCTGTAAGGAGGCGAGCATAGATGAATTTAGAAACAATTATTGGTTTAGAGGTTCACGTTGAGTTAAAAACAAATTCGAAAATTTTCTCTGCGAGTCCAACAGAATTCGGAGCGGAACCAAATACACAAACAAGTGTAATTGACTTAGGATACCCAGGAGTACTTCCTACTTTAAATAAAGAAGCAGTTAACTTTGCAATGAAAGCTGCAATGGCATTAAACTGTGAAATCGCAACAGAAACAAAGTTTGACCGTAAAAACTATTTCTATCCAGATAATCCGAAAGCTTACCAAATCTCTCAGTTTGATAAGCCAATTGGTGAAAATGGTTGGATTGAAATCGAAGTAGACGGTAAAAAGAAACGTATCGGTATTACACGTCTTCATTTAGAAGAAGATGCTGGTAAATCAACGCATACAGCTGACGGCTCATTAGTAGACTACAACCGTCAAGGTATGCCTTTAATTGAGATCGTATCTGAGCCAGATATGCGTACGCCAGAAGAAGCATATGCATACTTAGAGAAGTTAAAATCAATCATTCAATACACTGGCGTATCTGATTGTAAGATGGAAGAAGGTTCCTTGCGTTGTGATGCGAACATTTCCCTTCGTCCAGTTGGACAAGAGAAGTTCGGTACAAAAGCGGAACTGAAAAACTTAAACTCTTTCACTTACGTACAAAAAGGTCTTGAGTTTGAGCAAGCTCGCCAAGAAAAAGAATTATTATCTGGTGGTATCATCCAACAAGAAACACGTCGTTATGATGAAGCAACGAAGAAAACAATCTTAATGCGTGTGAAAGAAGGATCTGATGATTACCGTTACTTCCCAGAGCCGGACTTAGTTGAACTTTACATCGACGATGAGTGGAAAGAAGCAGTTCGTGCTTCTATTCCAGAACTTCCAGATGCACGTAAAGCTCGCTATGTTGCAGAATTAGGCTTACCAGCTTATGATGCACACGTATTAACATTAACGAAAGAAATGTCTGATTTCTTTGAAGCAACTGTTGCAGACGGTGCTGATGCGAAATTAACATCAAACTGGTTAATGGGTGAAGTACTTGCATACCTAAACAAACAACAAAAAGAATTAAAAGACGTTGCATTAACGCCTGCTGGTTTATCTAAAATGGTTCAATTAATTGAAAAAGGTACAATTTCTTCTAAAATTGCGAAGAAAGTATTTAACGAATTAATTGAAAAAGGTGGAGACCCAGAAGAAATCGTTAAAGCGAAAGGCCTTGTTCAAATTTCTGACGAGGGTACACTTCGTAAAGTTGTAACAGAAATTCTTGATAATAATGAGCAATCTATCGAAGACTTTAAAAACGGTAAAGACCGTGCAATTGGCTTCTTAGTTGGTCAAATTATGAAAGCTACAAAAGGGCAAGCAAATCCACCGCTTGTTAACAAAATCTTACTTGAAGAGATTAATAAGCGATAATAGTAGTAACTTTTAAAGATTAAGCAGAAAAACACCCGTACATGGGTGTTTTTCTAGGTTAATCAAACGTTTGTTTAAATGAGAGAAAATTATTTAAACAAACGTTTGATTAACTGTCAAAAGTGGAAAAATGTTTGTATAGCAACTATGGTATGATAGTTGCAAAAAGGTGGGAATAATGATAAATCTAGAAATAGAGGTTTTTTCATCTCATGAAATAATAGATAATTATTATTCGTTATATGTAAATTGTTGTGAGGAAATAGATGGACATAAATTTTTTGTCAAATAAAACAAAACCATTGAAATGAATATTTACTTTTGATGGGCTACACGAATCGGGTTCTTACTGCCTGTTTGAGCGAGATAAAAGAAGGATAGGAAGATGAGAGGAGGTAGGCACGGGAATACTGAATAGAAGTTCGGTATGTTCTTTTTTGATACATAAAGAAATTTCCTGTGCTAATAAATGATGAAGCGAGCAAGAATTATTTATAATCCTACTTCTGGGCGTGAGCTATTTAAGAAGAGCTTACCGGAAGTATTACAAAAATTAGAACAAGCTGGGTATGAAGCATCTTGTCATGCGACAACGGGTCCTGGAGACGCAACTGTGGCGGCGAGGCAAGCTGTAGAGCGTAAATTTGATGTTGTTATTGCGGCTGGTGGTGACGGCACGTTAAATGAAGTTGTAAACGGTCTAGTTGGTCATGAATTCCGTCCGAAATTTGGAATTATTCCAGTTGGAACGACAAATGACTTTGCACGTGCAATCGGTGTACCTCGTTCTATTGAAGAAGCAGCGGATATTATTTGTGAAGGAAAAACTGTGCCATTAGACCTTGGTAGAGCAAACGATACATATTTTATTAACATCGCTGGTGGCGGTCGTATTACAGAATTAACATATGAAGTACCAAGTAAGCTAAAGACTGTATTAGGACAACTTGCTTATTATTTAAAAGGTATCGAAATGCTACCATCACTACATCCAACATATGTTGAAATTGAGTATGATGGAAAATTACTACAAGAAGAAATTACGATGTTTTTAATTACGAATACTCGTTCAGTGGGTGGCTTTGAAAAGGTAGCACCATATGCATCGATTAACGATGGCTTATTTGATTTATTAGTGCTGAAAAAAGGTTCGATTGCCGACTTAATTAAAGCTGCAACACAAGCGCAGCGTGGTGAACATATTAACAATCCAAAAGTACTATACACACAAGCGAACCGAATTAAAGTGCATTCACCAGATAAACTAATGATTAATTTAGATGGTGAATATGGTGGAGATGCACCGATGGAATTCGAAAATATGTATCATTGTCTGGAACTATTTGTTCCTGAACATCAAGAGGATGCCCTGTAAAGGCATCCTTTTTTATTTATACATATATGAACGTGTCCAAGGAATGGAATCACTAATCCCTTTTGTAAATACAAATTGATGTAAATCAATGTTACCAGTATAAAACGAAGCTGCACAAGCATTTAAATACAAGCGCCACATACGAATAAATCGCTCATCTTTTGTTTTACGTATTTCATCTAGTGTATTTTCAAAGTTTTCTGCCCAGTGTTGAAGTGTTTTACCGTAATGTCTGCGCAAACTTTCAACATCAACTATAAAGAAATGCTGATTAGTTATGTTAGTAATTAATTCATTAACGGCGGGGACGTATCCACCAGGAAATATATATTTCTCAATCCAACTATTAGTAGCGCCATCTGTAGGAGAAGTAATGCAGTGAAGAACGGAAATACCACCATCATTGAGTAATGCATTGACCGTTTCAAAGTACTCTGTAATGTGATCTTTCCCGACATGTTCAATCATACCTACACTAACAATTTTATCAAACTTTCGCTCGTGAATATCACGATAATCGAGTAAATTTACTTCAACTAAATCTGTGAGATTTTCTTTTTCGATTCTTTCTAGAGTTTTTGCATATTGTTCTTCACTTAATGTGACTCCCGTTGCTTTCACACCATATTGTTTTGCGGCAGCTGTAATGAGTTCACCCCATCCGCAACCAATGTCTAGCAAAGTATCTCCTTTTTGAAGGTTTAACTTTTTTAAAATATGATTTACTTTATTATGTTGAGCAGCTGTTAAAGAATCGGTTTCATTTTGGAAATATGCACAAGAGTATGTCATTGTTTCATCTAGCCATAATTTATAAAAATCGTTCCCAATATCATAATGATGGGCGATATCTTCTTTATTTTTTCGTTTTGAAAAATTCCATCTGCTTGTAAAGTATTGTAATTTGCTATTACCTAAAAAACTGTCTTTGTTTTTATAAATAGACTCAATCGCTTTTTCAAGGTTACCCTCTATTTCAATATCTCCATTCATATAAGCTTCACCAAATGCGATGGAGGGATCTTTTATTATCTCTTTTTTGGCAAGAGGTTTGTGGAATGTAATATGAAATTGAGGATTCCCTTCACCGTACTGTACAGTGTTTCCATCCCAAAGTGTAATTTGAACAGGATCTAAAAACAGATTTTCTAATGTTTTCTTATAAAATATTTCTTCAACCATATATAAACATCTCCTACTTAAAAAAAGAATTAGGAAACTATCATGATAGTTAATGAGGTTAAGTAATTAACTAATTTTCAATAAGATGAGAGTAATTTTACGCTTCTGTTACGTAATAGTCAAACAATCCGATTTGTATTGTAAATTGGAAGTTAGTTTGATTTTCATGGTATTTTTACAATTCGTTTATTTTATATCCATACTTTATTGATACACTGGAGGAGATAAGAGACGAGAGGTGGGGTGTTATGGAGAAAGTAAAAGCAATACTATTTGATAAAGATGGGACATTAATGGATTTTCATTCAATTTGGATAAAAGTTGCTGAAGAACTTGTGGCTGAATGTATAAAATTATACCAACTGCCACAATCAATGCAGCCGACTTTATTAAAAGAGATCGGTGTGGATGGGGTATTTGTTCACCCACGTAGCGCAATAGCGGCAGGAACGAGCCTTGATGTGGCAAAGGGGCTTTGTAAGTATATTACGTCATCTAAAGAAGAGGAAATGCATGAATGGGTAAGTGAAAAACTGTTTGCCCTTATGTACGAGCATCGTTCTTACATGAAAATGACGGCGGATTTACCGAGAATTTTACAAGGTTTAAAGGATAGAGGATTTATTTTAGGTGTTGTCACGGCGGATGATTTTGCACCGACAGAATTATTTTTAAAACAGTATCAATTAGAGTCTTTTTTTGATTATGTTGTAGCTTCAGATACATTTCCAGCACAAAAACCAGATAAAAGAATTGTAGAATCCTTTTGTGAGAGGTTTCATTTAGAGGCATGTGAAGTAGCGGTCGTTGGGGATACACCGACTGATTTATATTTAGCGAAAAATGGCGGTGATTGCTATGCAATTGGAGTACTATCTGGTACAGGAGATCGTCAAACATTAGAACCACTTGCTGATTTAGTAGTACAGTCTGTTGGGGACCTTATTTCTCATTCAGGTGAGTTTGTTTGGGAAAAAGGAAAGTCTAATGTGTAAGAAAAATAAGTCTATAAAGACTCTTAATGAGTCTTTATAGACTTATTTTTTATGGCGAAATAGATGAATACTAGAAAAGAATATTGGCATACATTTTGCAATGAAAAGAGAAAACAATGTAAAGAAAAGGATGGGGTACGTAATGAATATAAAAAAATTTGCTAAAGTAAATGAACAAATTCCTGGACCGAAAGCAGCGTCTTTACTAGAACGCCGCCAAAATATAGTACCAAAAGGAGTAAGTAACGGCATCCCAACGTTTGTACAATCTGCAAATGGTGCTCTTGTTACTGATGTTGATGGGAATCAGTACATTGATTTCGCTGGAGCGATAGGAACAATTAACGTAGGACATTGTCACCCAGCTGTTAAAGAAGCGCTCCATA
Organism: Bacillus sp. FF-1; assembly: GCF_028548245.1. Taxonomy (NCBI): domain Bacteria; kingdom Bacillati; phylum Bacillota; class Bacilli; order Caryophanales; family Bacillaceae; genus Bacillus; species Bacillus sp. FF-1. The sequence goes on along the minus strand of NZ_JAQQGG010000008.1, from coordinate 176,274 downwards.
AACAAGTAGATCAATACATTCATACTGGCTTTAATGTCATGATGTATGAGCCATATATTGAATTAGCAGAAAAACTTGCGGCATTAGCGCCGGGAAGTTTTGATAAGCAAGTACTATTTTTAAATAGTGGTGCAGAAGCAGTTGAGAATGCGGTGAAAATCGCTCGTAAATATACAAAAAGACCTGGTATTATTGCATTTTCTAAAGGTTTCCATGGACGCACATTAATGACAATGACGATGACAAGTAAAGTAAAACCATATAAGTTTGGATTTGGTCCATTTGCGCCTGAAGTCTATAAAGCACCATTCCCGTACGAATATCGCCGCCCAGAAGGATTAACGGAAGAGCAGTACGATAACTTTATGATTGAAGAGTTTAAGAATTTCTTCGTATCAGAAGTAGCACCAGAAACGATTGCAGCCGTTGTAATGGAACCTGTTCAAGGGGAAGGTGGATTTATCGTCCCAAGTAAGAAGTTTGTGCAAGAAGTACGCAATATTTGTTCAGAACACGGCATCTTATTTGTAGCGGATGAAATTCAAACTGGATTTAGCCGTACAGGAAAATATTTCGCCATTGATCATTATGATGTCGTTCCGGATTTAATTACGGTATCTAAATCATTGGGTGCTGGTGTACCGATTAGTGGTGTTATTGGGCGCAAAGAAATTATGAATGAGTCTGCACCAGGAGAACTTGGTGGAACGTATGCAGGAAGCCCGCTAGGATGTGCGGCAGCATTAGCAGTACTTGATGTAATAGAAAAAGAGAATTTAAATGATAGAGCGATAGAATTAGGAAAAGTCGTAATGAACCGATTCGAAGAGATGAAAAATAAATATAATTGCATCGGTGATGTGCGCGGTTTAGGAGCAATGTGTGCATTTGAGCTCGTTCAAGATCGTAAGACGAAAGCACCTGATAAAACGTTAACAGCTAATTTATGCGCAGAAGCAAATAAACGCGGCTTACTTCTACTATCAGCAGGAACATACGGTAATGTTATTCGTGTGCTAATGCCATTAGTGATTACAGATGAGCAACTGGAAGAAGGATTAACAATCATTGAAGAATCGTTGCAAGTCTGTTATGAGAAAGCAAATATTGCTCGTGTTTAAAAGTTAAATAATAAAACAGCAAACATTCTAGCTGACTCTATATAAAATGCAGAAAATTCACTTTATAATAAAGGTAGTGAAGTGAATCGATGGATTGGAAGTTAGGGGTGGCTAGGATGGTTGCAGAAAAGGAACGAGTGTTAATGGATTTACAAGATGTATTTGAATATGCGTTTGACGAAATTTTTGTGACTGACGAAAAGGGAATCGTTGTACGTGTAAATAGTACATGTGAAAGGCACTATCAATTGGCTGCAAAAGAGTTAGTAGGTAAACATGTAAAAGAATTGCAGAAAGATGGTATCTTTTATCCATCAGCAACGTTAGAAGTAATTGAAAAAAAGAGGCCAATCGAACTCGTTCAGACGACAAAATCAGGAGAGTATTTACACGTTCGTACAAGACCTGTTTTTGATGAAGAGGGCAATTTAAGAAGAGTAATTAGTTACTCTCGTGATCTTACAGAACTCTATCAATTACGTCAAAAGGTAGAAGAAATGGATAATCAGTTAAAAACATATAAAAAAGAATTAAGAGAAACATATGAACATGAAGGACTTATTTTTAAAAGTATCGCTATGCAAAAAATAGTCGAGACAATCAAGAAAGTATCCGTGGTAGATAGTACGGTTCTCGTTTTAGGTGAGACAGGAGTAGGAAAGAGTCGATTGGTGCGTCATTTACATGAAGTGAGTAACCGGAAGAATGAAAGTTTCTATGAAATTAACTGTGCGGCATTGCCGACAAATTTAATTGAATCAGAGCTTTTTGGATACTCAGGCGGATCCTTTACAGGTGCGAATCGTGAAGGGAAAAAGGGACTATTAGAATCAGCGCATAAAGGAACGCTATTCTTAGATGAAATTGGCGAAATGCCGCTTGAAACTCAAGCAAAGCTTTTGCAAGTGTTGCAAGAAAAAACGTTTCGCCCTATAGGCGGAAGAGAATTAAAAAAGGTGGATGTTAGAATTGTAGCGGCAACAAATAGAGATTTAAGTATGATGGTGAAACAAGGAACATTTCGGAAAGATTTATATTATCGTCTGAATGTCATTCCCATTGTAATCCCGCCACTACGGGAAAGAACAGAAGACATTTTGCCACTTATTTATCATTATTTACAACACTTTAACGAGAAATATGGTAGAAATGTAAAATTAGCGCCTAGCACATTACAAATGTTTGTTGGTTACCCGTGGGAAGGAAATAATAGAGAGATTGAAAATGTGATTGAGCGAATTGTTATAACTGCCGATGATATCGTTACGATAGAAGATTTACCAATAGCGATGCAAGAATCAACGGTTGAACAGTCCGGTCAAAGTCTCTATAAAATGTTAGAAGAAGTAGAACGGAATATTATTTTGAAAGCATATAAAACATATGGATCGAGTTATAAAGTAGCGGAGTTTTTAAAAATAAGTCAATCTGCTGCGACTAGGAAAATAAAGAAACTTATAGAGGAGGAAGAGAATATTGGATAAAAAAGCGACGTTTGTAAATGTAGAGAAAAAGGCGATGTATATAAATGGTGAGTGGATTACATTGCAAGAGCAAATCGAAGTAAATAATCCAGCAACGAAGGAAATATTTGCGACTGTACCAAAGGGCGGGGTAACAGAGGCAAAGCAAGCTGTTGATGCTGCGCATGAAGCTTTTAAATTATGGTCTAAGTTAACAGCGGCAGATCGTGCAGCGAAATTAAAAAAATGGTTCACACTTATTGAGGAAAATAAAGAAGAGATTGCAGCGATCATGACGAAAGAACAAGGAAAGCCCTTTGCAGAAGCGCTTGGTGAAGTGAATTATGCAAATAGTTTTGTTGAATGGTATGCAGAAGAAGGAAAACGCGTATATGGTGAAATGATTCCTGCTTCTCATCCGAATAAACGTATTTTAGTCATGAAGCAACCAGTTGGTGTTATGGCAGCTATTACGCCTTGGAACTTCCCGGCTGCTATGATTACGAGAAAGGTAGCTCCGGCGCTTGCAGCAGGATGTACAGCGGTTGTAAAACCTGCAAGTCAAACGCCGTTAACTGCGTTAAAATTAGCTGAATTAGCTCATGAAGCAGACATTCCAAAAGGCGTAATAAATATTGTAACAGGTAGTGCGAAAGCAATTGCTGATACGTGGATGGAAGATGGGCGTGTTCGAAAAGTGTCCTTTACAGGATCAACGGAAATTGGGAAAGAGTTAATGGCTAGTGCGGCACAAACGATGAAAAAGGTTTCACTTGAGTTAGGTGGTCACGCACCGTTTATTGTTATGAATGATGCAGACTTAGATAAAGCAGTAGAGGCAGTAATCGGTTCGAAATTCCGTAACGCAGGACAAACGTGTATATGTACAAACCGAGTATTTGTTCAGGAAGAAGTGTATGAAGCGTTTGTAGAGAAGTTTCAAAAGGCAGTAGGGCAGTTAAAAGTAGGGGACGGTTTCAGTGACGGAACGACTGTAGGACCACTTATTGACGAGAATGCAGTTTCAAAAGTACAAGAACATATTGAAGATGCTATTCAAAAAGGTGGAACAGTTTTATATGGTGGCCAAAAGGTTACAGAGCTAGATGGACACTTTATTCAACCAACTGTAATTGGATTAGCGAATGATACGATGCTTTGTATGAATGAAGAAACATTTGGACCAGTTGCACCTGTTGCGAAATTTAAAACGGTTGAAGAAGTAATTGAACGTGCAAACAATACGCCATACGGTTTAGCAGCGTACATTTTCACGAAAGACATTAGCCAAGCATTCCAAATTAGTGAAGCACTAGAGTATGGTATTATCGGTTTAAATGATGGCCTCCCATCAGTTGCACAAGCGCCGTTCGGTGGCTTTAAAGAGAGTGGCATTGGTCGTGAAGGAGGTCATTTCGGTATCGAGGAATATTTAGAAATTAAATATATTTCATTAGGACTATAAGTAGTATACTAGAATCTCTATAAGGTAACAGAGAAGGAGATTCTAGTATGGTATATTGGCTATTATTACTTGTAACAATTATTTTTGAAGTAGCTGGAACAATTGCGATGAAGTTATCAAACGGTTTAACAAAGCTCATTCCAAGTGTACTTATTTTTGTATTTTACGGAATTTGTTTCAGCGTGTTCGCCATCGTTGTAAAAAAGATTCATTTAAGTATTGCTTATGCAATTTGGTCTGGTGTTGGGACGTTACTTATTACGATTATTAGTGTGTACTTTTTTAAAGAGCACATTAGCCTATTCCAAGCATTTTGTATTCTTTTCATCGTGTTAGGAGTAATTGGGCTTAAGGTTTCATCTGCATCATAAAAGGCTATCTTCCAGTGTGGAAGATAGCCTTTTGCTTTTATTAAAACGCCCAATTACCTTTACGGAAGATTGGTTCATGTCTGCCATCAGCTGTAATGCCGTCGATATCAAGCTCAGCTGATCCAATCATGAAATCTTCGTGTGTAATACTAGCGTTTGCGCCATTTTCAGCAAGTTCTTCTTTAGACATCGTTTTTCCGCCAACTAAGTTAAATGCATAAGCATTTCCGATTGCAAGGTGGCAAGATGCGTTTTCATCAAATAGCGTGTTGTAGAATAAAATATTTGTGTTTGAAATTGGTGAATCATGAGGTACTAAAGCTACTTCTCCTAAGAAGTGAGAACCTTCATCTGTTTCTACTAAATGTTTTAAAGCTTCTTCTCCAACTTCAGCTTTATAATCTACGATACGTCCGTTTTCAAATGTTAACGTGAAATTATCGATAATGTTACCTGCAAATGCTAACGGTTTTGTACTAGATACTTGGCCATTTACACCTGTTTTAAGTGGCATTGTAAACACTTCTTCAGTTGGAATGTTCGCCATAAATGGTACGTTCTTTTCATTTAAGCTACCAGCACCAGCCCATACATGTTTTTCTGGAAGTTCGATCGTTAAATCTGTTCCAGGACCTGTATAGTGAAGAGCTTTATAATGCTTTTCGTTTAAGTAATCAACTTTTGTATGTAATGTTTTATCGTGTTCTTTCCATGCTTCCACAGGATTTTCTAAATCAGCACGAGTAGCTTTGAAAATAGCATCCCATAGTTTTGCTTCTTGTTCTTCTGGTGCAACGTCAGGGAATACTTTCGCAGCCCATTCTTTCGTAGGAACAGAAATGACACACCAGCTTACTTTATCAGCTTGTACGTAATCACGGTATACTTTCATTGCTTCACCAGCTACTTTATGAGCTGTTGCGATACGCGTTGGTTCTACACCTTTTAATAAATCAGGGTTTTCTGCATAAATAGACATAAATGCAGCGCCTTCTTTTGCTAATTCTTCACGAGCGTGTGCTTTCCAAGATGGGAACTCAGCGAATGCTTCTTCAGGAGCTAGATCGAACTTTAAGCGTGTTAACGTCTCATCATTCCAATCCACATATACGTGTTTTGCACCAGATTTATATGCTTTTTCTGTAACGAGGCGTACAAATTGTACAGCTTCAAGAGGTGCGCTAATTGATAATGTTTGTCCTGGTTGAATATTAACACCAACATTGACTGCAAGGGCAGCATATTTCTCTAACGTTTGTTCAAATGACATATGTATAATCTCCTTTAATTTGAAAGATTTCTTACTATATATAATACAAGAAAATTCAAAAAATATATATAAATATAGCGTAAAAAGAGAGCTCAAAATATATTGAGCCCTCATCGTTATTTAATCGAAGAAGCAAACTGTTCTACGGTCGTCGTATGGTGTATGCGAACACGCTTCATTTTTAACAATTCATCGGGTTCACCTTTTGTAATGAATTTTCCGGGTTTTGTTGTCGTCGCAAATTGATAATATTTCTTCGTTTCTGCAACGACTTTATCATCTACATGACCGAATGGATAAGCAACTGCGATAACGGGCTTACCTGTTATTTTTTCTAGCTTTTCTTTCGATTCCTTTAATTCTTCTTCATAGTTTGTAATCTTCGGCAAGTCTGCATGTGTAGCAGTATGAGATTGCACTGAGAAAATGCCGGAATCGACCATTTCTTTTATTTCAGAAGTAGACAGTGATCCTTCTCCATCAACGTTATCAACAATCATATATTCTGTTGCCGCCGGTTTAAATGTATCGTCTTTTAGCTTTTGTAAAACATGGAATGCATTCATATTATTTTTCATACCGTCATCAAATGTAACAAAGATAGGTTTATTTACTTTATTAATATCACCCCAACGTTCAAAAGTTAGTAATGTATAGCCGTTGTCTTTTAAATATTTCATTTGGGCTTCAAAGTTAGCAGGTGAGACGAATAAATCTTTAATGCCTTGTCCGTGATAATCATCGATTGCATGATACATAAGAACGGGAACCTTTTGTTCGAAAGTAATAGCAGCTTTTGTGAGTGGGATGCTTTTCCCATCTTCTTTTATTCCTATTGCTTCAATTTGGAACTCACCGCGTTTTCCTTCAAATTCTTTTATGTCAAAAGGAAGTGAAAATTGCTTCTCCTTTTCTTTAGAAGAAAAAGATTTAGCAATTTCCTTCCCATCAGCTGTTCGCCAAATTTTATATTGTACTTCACTTAAAGTATCTTTTATATCTGTCATATGAATAGTAGTATTTGTAGATTCGTGTGTAATGGGCTGATAAGAAATTTTACCTTGTTCTTGCACAGTTTCTGTTTGTTTCTTAACTTCTTGAACCCTTTTCTCTTTTTTAGGTTCCTGGTTTACATTGCTAGTATTACAACCTGCTAGAATGGCAGATGTGCATAAAGCGATTGCTGCATATTTTCTCATAAAATCACCTTCTATTGTGTATTATGTTACATATTTATATTTAAAATCCCCACCGCTGTAAGAGAGGTGGGGACATACCCTTGTTCATCATAGCATTTGGAGAAAATGAGGGGAATATGAATTTTAGGAGGCTATTAAGGTAATAGATTAGTGACTTTGAATAGAGGTATTTTTTTGTTTCTTATTAGAATTAATAATAATATAACCTACTACAAAGATAAGAGGAATAATGAAGACATAGATAGGCATTCCCCATACATAATAGCTTTTTAGGGTTAAGACTAGTAAATGTAATAAATCGGCAAGTGCGTGAATTTTCATAAGGTCCTCCAATTAGTTTTTTTACAAATTATAACATTCGAAGTTTATTATTTGTATAATTTGGAAAGTAATTTAAGCTAATTTTAAAGTAATAAGACTTATGAATATGCAATTTTGTATATTGTTAATGAATTTTATTGAAATATAAGAATTTTAGACTATAATAAGAACGCTATAAAATTAAGTAAGAATGATGTACGGAGTGGAGAACAGAAATGAAATATAAAAAAATAGTATATATCCTTTTCATATCGCTATTTATAGTCGGTTGTCAAAGTGAAGTAAGTAAAGCAAACAGTGTGGAAGAGTATATTCCAGCGCATCTTATGAACGCGGAAGTTACGGCGGATATTATGACGCTAGAGATGGATCCAGATACTTTTAAAAAGGTAGGGAATATTGGTCAAAGAATGAGAGAGCATCTAGTGAATAATATGGAATGGTATTTAAAATACGTAGAAGAGCATGCAGAGAAAAAAAGTTTTCCATATCATCCTAATTTCGGTGTTACAAAAGAAGAGTATGAGTTTGTACTGAATGCAATTGATCAAAGTAAATTGGTTAATACAAAGGATGGAAAGCTGAAATTCAAGAAAAAAAGTGATCATGAAGTAGAGATTTTCTCAAATGAAAGTATAAAGCTTCTTAAATATATAGTTATTGATATGGAGAAGAATACAGTAAAAACATCTCTAGGCGAATGTGAATATTTTGGAGAAATATTGGCATCGCCAGAACAGAAGTTAACTGGTCCTTGGCACGGAAAACAATGGATGTTAAAAAAAGATGACTTAATATATATTTTTTCTTTAGGGAAAATGGAGACAAGAAATAAATCCATTATTGATATTTCGGTGAAAGGTAAATATAAGGGAGAAATTATTAATAAGGAAGAGGCATTAGAGTTTTCTTCAGTTTCTTAAATGATGATAATAAAAAATCACCTTGCTGTCTAAGCGAAGGTGATTTTTTTTATTAAATAAACAATCCAGCGATTGTCGCAGATAAAATAGAAGCAAGTGTTGATGCAAATAGCATTTTCCAACCAAATTTAGAAACAACGCTTCCTTGTTTTTCAGAAAGGGCACGGATTGTACCAACGATTGCACCAATTTGGCTAATACTTGCGAAGCTAATTAAGAATACTGTAACGATTCCAACTGTACGTGGAGATAATGTTGATGCAACACCTTTTAAATCAAGTATTGCTACAAACTCGTTTAATACAATCTTCGTACCCATAATACCACCAGCTGGGATAATATCTTGAGTTGGAATACCCATTAAGAACGCGAATGGAGCAAGTATATAACCGAAGATTTGTTGTAACGTAACAGCATATCCCATTGCACCTGAAGCGGCACTAATTACGTAGTTTACAACTTCCATCACACCGATGAAGGCGATCATTAATGCGGCAACGATACCAGCTACTTTTAAACCGTCAAGTGCACCGTTAATCATTGCACCGATAAAGCTGTCTCCGAATAAAGTACGATCAAATTTCTGAACTACTTCGTCTTCTTTTTTCGTATCAACAGGTGTTAATAACGAACAAACGATTAAGCTTGAGAATAAGTTTAACGGAAGAGCTGCTAGTACATATTTCGCATCTAACATCATTACGTATGATGCTGTAACAGAGGCAGAAACTGAACTCATTGCAGAACAACAAATGATAAACATACGGTTTTTATTGAAATGTTGTAAATCATTTTTAATAACGATTAACGCTTCACTTGAACCAAAGAATACAGAGTTTACTGCGTGGAATGATTCAACGCGTGGTAAACCAGTGATTTTTGAAATGGCACCGCCGACAACGCGAACGATGAATGGTAAAACCCCTAAGTAACTAAAGATAGAAAGTAGTGCTGAGAAAAATACGATAATTAATAGTACGTTTAAGAAAAAGACAAAATCTCTTTGAATCCCATTAAAGAGAAAATCGACACCTGTCGTACCAAGTTTAATTAGTTTGTTGAAAACTTTACCAATGAAAATAATGATTTGTTGACCAATCTTTGTGCCAAACATAAACCAACCGATTAAAATTTGAAAACCAATCATAATAGCAATTGCACGGAAGTTGATTTTACTTTTGTTGTTTGACAAAGCAAAACATAAACCTAAAACGACAAGAATACCGATAATGCTCATTACATATTGCATGTAGTTGCCCCTTTCAGAAGTTCGTATAAAGTTTGTACATAAAACGCTCGTTATATTACTAAAAATAAAACAAGGAGGTTTTATGTCATACGTAAGATGTCTGACCTTTTAGAAAAATAAAAATAAAAAAAGACCCATATGGATTCACTTTCATCTATGAGAGAAAGCTAATCAATATGAGTCCTTTTTGCACATGGGCTAATATTCATTAGTTTTCCCCATAGTCCAGCAATTTAAGGTTGCCGGGTAGAAACTCTCGATCCATATTATCGAGTATATATGAGGTAACATCGTCCGTATTAAATTAGTAGTAGCGTAACATTAACGGAGAACTATCGTCAATAGCTTTTTTTCTTCCAATAGAAATAGACCATATAAGTATGATAAAATGTAACGCAGTGTTATGAAAAAGAGAGGTCGGAAAATGAGTACAAAAATGACGCCACCAGTTGAAAAAAACGAGTTTATAGATGTAGTATTTGAAGATTTAACACATGATGGTGCCGGTGTTGCGAAAGTAAAAGGCTATCCTATTTTCGTTAAAAACGGATTACCAGGTGAAGAAGCACAAATTAAAATTATTAAAGTAAAGAAAAACTTCGCATTCGGTCGTTTAATGAAGCTTCATACAAAGAGCCCATATCGTAAAGATGCAGAATGCCCAGTGTACAATCAGTGCGGCGGTTGTCAGCTTCAGCATTTAACATATGAAGGACAATTACAAGCGAAAGAAAAACAAGTACGCGACGTTATGCAGCGCATCGGCGGATTAAGTGATGTTCCTGTTCATCCTGTACTTGGCATGAAGAATCCGTGGGTATACCGTAACAAAGCACAAGTACCAATTGGAGAACGTGAAGGTGGACTTGTAGCTGGATTCTATCGTCAAGGAACGCATGACATCATTAATATGGAATCGTGTTTAATTCAAGCAGAAGAAAACGATACATTAATTCAAGAAGTAAAACGTATTTGTGAAAAACACGGGATTTCAGCGTACAATGAAGAGCGTAACAAAGGAACACTTCGCCACGTAATGGCTCGTTACGGACAAGTAACAGGGGAAATTATGCTTGTCTTCATTACTCGTACAGCAGAATTGCCAAACAAGAAAGCAATCATTGAAGAAATTGCAGCGAAATTCCCTGAAGTAAAATCGATTGTTCAAAACGTAAACACGAAACGTACAAACGTAATCTTCGGAGACAAAACGACAGTACTGTACGGATCAGAATATATTTATGACTTTATCGGTGACATTAAATTTGCGATTTCAGCACGTTCATTCTATCAAGTAAACCCAGAACAAACGAAAGTGCTGTACGATAAAACGTTAGAATACGCAAAATTAGATGGTAACGAAACAGTAATTGATGCCTATTGTGGAATTGGATCAATCTCCTTATTCCTAGCACAAAAAGCGAAAAAAGTGTACGGCGTTGAAATCGTCCCGGAAGCGATCGAAGACGCAAAGCGTAACGCAGCACTAAACAACATGACAAACGCTGAATTTGGTGTAGGAGAAGCAGAAGTAGTTATTCCAAAATGGTATAAAGAAGGCGTAATCGCTGACACAATGGTCGTAGATCCACCGCGTAAAGGTTGTGATGAGGCACTACTTAACACAATCATCGACATGAAACCAAAACGCGTTGTATACGTATCATGTAACCCAGCAACATTAGCACGTGACTTAAAAGTACTAGAAGAAGGCGGATATAAAACGCAGGAAGTACAACCTGTTGATATGTTCCCGCATACGACTCATGTAGAGTGTGTAGCTTGGCTTAAGTTGGTATAATAGGAAAGCAGTTGATATAGGAAAATCTATACCATCTGCTTTTTGGTTTATTGAGAGTTTGAAATTGTATTCATAGTGAGAGGATTTGAATTTGAAATGATAGATAATTTTTGGCGTGATTTACCACGACCATTTTTCGTACTTGCACCAATGGAAGATGTGACAGACGTTGTTTTCCGTCACGTAGTAAGTGAAGCTGGTCGTCCAGATGTATTCTTCACAGAGTTCACAAACTCAGATAGCTATTGTCATCCAGAAGGTATGAAAAGCGTACGTGGTCGTTTAATTTTTACAGAAGATGAACAGCCAATGGTGGCACATATTTGGGGAGATAATCCTGAATATTTCCGTCAAATGAGTATTGGTATGGCAGAGTTAGGATTTAAAGGTATTGATATTAATATGGGTTGCCCTGTGCCAAACGTAGCATCAAGAGGAAAAGGTAGTGGCCTTATCTTGCGTCCAGACGTTGCGGCAGAACTTATTCAAGCCGCAAAAGCGGGCGGATTACCTGTCAGCGTAAAAACAAGACTTGGCTTTAAAGAGTTAAGCGAGTGGGAAGATTGGTTAACGCACATTTTCAAACAAGATATTGCAAACCTTTCTATTCACTTACGTACAAGAGAAGAGATGAGCCAAGTAGATGCACACTGGGAGCTAATTCCGGAGATTAAAAAATTACGTGATCGTATTGCACCAAATACGCTCCTAACGATAAACGGAGACATTCCTGACCGTAAAACTGGGCTGGAACTTGCTGAAAAATACGGCATTGATGGCGTAATGATTGGACGAGGAATCTTTAAAAATCCATTTGCTTTCGAAAAAGAACCAAGAGAGCATAGCAGTAAAGAACATCTAGATCTTTTAAGACTACAACTTGATCTTCAAGATCAATATGCAGAAGTATTACCAAGATCCATAACAGGATTACATCGCTTCTTCAAAATTTATGTAAAAGGCTTCCCTGGGGCTGCTGAACTACGAAATCAATTGATGAGCACGAAGTCAACGGATGAAGTACGCGCATTGCTTAATAAGTTTGAGGCGAGTGTTAGTGAGACACAGGGTAGTGAAACGGTGTAACTTTTGAAAGTTAGAGGGATGGAGTGTAGTAATTTTATTAGTGTAAGGTGAACCGTATCAGAAGTAAGTGAGGTATTCTATATAAAACAAGGGTAAGAAAAGAATACAGGAGAAAATGGTAGGTTGATCTTGATTTTCACTGATATTAGCATGTTTATTTTATCCCGCTATTTGCAGGCAGTAAAACTCCCACCTCAAAATTCTGCTAGTGCAAAGGGGTTAGGTTGGATTCAGGCTGATAATAAGTGGGGGATGAATCACCCCTCACTTATTAAAGTTGCACTTTATTACGCCTATAATTGGAGGCTATGCAAATGTTAAGTGATCAAACGAGATATTCTAGGCTCGCGAATATAACCAAAATAATAAATACAAAATTAGAACTACGTGAAGTATTGCAGCGTGTAACAATGGCGATATCAGAGGAGATTGTTAGGTGTGACGCTGTTGGAATTTATTTACCTGAAGAAGATGGAACATTTAGAGGGTTTGCAGGAAAACCAGAGACCATAAATGGCGTAATGCTCGATACTCAAGTAATTGACCCTGAAGTAGACTTACTGGCAAAAGAAGTTATTGAAACTAAAAAAACCATCTATATTCCTGATACCTCAAAGGATCATCGACCGGATCCGAGACCAGTCGATGCGTTCAAAATTAAGTCTTTATTAGCTCTGCCTATCTCATTTGGGCAAGAGTTATTTGGTCTTGTTTTTTTATTTGATTATGGAGTTCCAATGAACTTAACAGATTCAGAAATTCAAAGTGTTGAAGCTTATGTAAACATGGCGGCGGTCGCCATTCAAAACGCAAAAAATTTAACCCAAAAAGAAAATCTTATTGCCGAGAAGCAGCTGTTACTAAATGTTACCCGTGATTTATCAATGTGTTCCTCAATACAGGAGAGTTTTGATAAATGCTTTTTTTACTTAGGACAGATTTTAGAGAGTAAAAACATGGCTGCCCACCTTTTAGATCCGCTAGACAAAACAACGATTAAGACAACGAAGTTAAGCTCGGGCTGTGATTGGATAGAAGCAGATTGGATGGAGAAAAGCTATGAAGCCAAGATTCAAGAGATTATTCGAACAAAACATATAGATAGTAAGGGTTTACTGATGATGCCATTGGTTTCAATGGGAGAAGTATTAGGGGTAATCGTCGTTGGCAAAGAGGAAAAAACTCATAATTACGATGATTCCCGAATTCAACTGGCAAAATCTATCGTTGATGCCACAGCTCCTACGTTTTCAAACTTGTTATATATGGATCAACTTGAAAGCATGGTGGAAGAACGAACGAGAGAACTGGCTGCTGCTAATGAAAAAGTCACAAGTGTGATTGAAAGTATTACGGATGGATTCTTGACTTTGAATAATAAATGGGAATTTACTTATGTAAATAAACATCAACATTTCCCACAAAGAAAAACAGCAAAAGACGTATTAGGTAAGAATATATGGGAGGTCTTCCCAAGTAGCGTAGATACAGTTATATATAAGGAGCTTCATCGTGTAATGTCAGAGCGAACTACAGTTCATTTTGAATTTTTTTCTACCTCTGATGAATATTGGCATGAAGTTATTGCATATCCGTATGATGATGGTATTTGTTGTATTTGTAAAAACATAACAGAAAAAAAACAATATGAGCAGGAATTGAAAAGGTTATCCAACATAGAGTTAATAGGGCAAATGGCGGCAGGTATCAGCCACGAGATTAGAAATCCAATGACAACAATACGAGGATTTTTGCAGTTATTAAAAGAAGAGAATAACTATGAGAAACATAATAACTACTTTAATTTAATGGTTGAAGAACTTGACCGTGCCAATTCTATTATTACTGAATTTCTCTCAATAGGTAATACAAAGAAATCAGATTTGCAGATGTTAGATTTAAACTCAATTATCCACGATATTATTCCTTTAATAAAGATAGATACGCATAATCAAAATAAATATATTCAAGTCGATACAAATGACGTTCCAGCATTACTTTTAAATCGTAATGAGATACGGCAATTATTAATGAACCTATACCGTAATGGCTTAGAAGCGATGAGTACAGGGAAAACTCTAACCATTAGCACCTATAAGGAAGGGCAAAATTGTGTGGTGCTTGCAGTGCGGGATGAAGGGAAAGGTATCAGCCCTGAAGTATTAGAGAAACTGGGGACTCCATTTTACACAACCAAAGATAATGGAACTGGATTGGGATTAGGCGTATGTTATGCCATTGCTACCCGTCATAATGCAAAAATAGAAATTCAAACAGGATCGGAAGGCACTACCTTTTTTGTTAAATTTAATTATGAAAATAATAAAAAATAATCTTATTTAGATTAGTTACGGTAAACTGTATTACAAATAAAAAGTTAAAAATAATCAACATTTCAGGAGGAAACCCAATGGCAATGAGCAACAACGATATATTAAAAAGAGTAAGATATGCTTTAGATATAAAAGATATAGATATGGTAGAAATTTTTAAACTTGGCGGAATGGAAGTAACGAAAGAAGACGTAGTTGATATGCTTACAAAAATAAAGAGAGCGCCTCAGCACGAACCTGAAAACCCTGATGTGGAAGAAGATGAGTACGTAAAAACATGCGATATGATGATGTTAGAGGCATTTTTAAATGGATTTATTACTTTAAAAAGAGGTAAGCAAGATCCGAAACCAGGGCAACCGGCACCTGTACAAAGCAAAGAAAGTGCGAATAACCTTCTTCTAAAGAAAATGAAAATAGCACTATCTTTAACGAGTGAGGATGTACTTGATATATTAGATAGCGTAGGCGTTACGGTGACTAAGGGAGAACTAGGCGCTCTATTAAGAAAAAAAGGCCATAAAAATTACAAAGAGTGCGGCGATAGATACGCAAGGAATTTCATTAAAGGATTAGCTGTAAAGTATAGAGGATAATGATTCCGTTAAAGCGGTAAATGATATAATAGGTAGAGTAGGACGTTTGTATCCTACTCCTTTTTATTTGTAAAAATAATATGCTAGGTGAGGAAATGGTACATACATATTTAGGCGAAACAATTAATTTTCATATAACTTATAAAAAGAAAAAATCGGTGCGTTTTTTGGTGGATTCTTACGGGAATGTTGAGGTGCAAGCTCCAAAAGGGACACCTGTTGAATATTTAGTCCAGTTGCTAGAAGAGAAGTGGGATTGGATTCAGACAACACGTAAGGAAATGGCGGAGCGAGCGCGTGGACCACAGGAAAAGGATTATGATCAAGGAGAAGGCTTTTTGTATTTAGGAAGTACGTATCCGATACAGATTTCCCAAGATGCAAGCATTGAGCAAGACAATGCAATTTTTGAAGGGGATAAGCTACATATTTATGTGAAAGAGCTAAAGGATGAGAAAATACAACAAGCTTTAAAGCGATTTTACTATAAACAGTGTAAGTCATTAGTAGAGAAGAGTATTAAAGCACATCAAAGTAACTTTAAAACAAAACCGCGTTCTATTCGTATTACAGATAGTAGTCGTACGTGGGGCACTTGCGATTCAAATTTACAGCTAACATTCAATTGGAAGCTAGCGATGGCACCACAGCGAGTAATTGATTATGTAGTTGTTCATGAAATGTGTCATATGGTTCATTTAAATCATGATCGCTCTTTTTGGCGTCTTGTCGGGAAAATCATGCCTGATTATAAGGAAATGGAGAACTGGTTAGCGTTATCTAGTTGGAAGATGACGGTTTAGTGGTGCACTTATTGTCAATCTTTGTCGGTAAGTCGATATATTTTGGAAATCGCTGATATATTTGGAGTTGCGCCGATATATTTTGGAAATCGCTGATATATTTGGAGTTGCGCCGATATATTTTGGAAATCGCTGATATATTTGAAGTTGCAATCGATATGTTCAAGGAAGAGAAAGCAAAAGGAGATGTCACAGCAGACATCTCCTTTTTTCTAGCGTAGCAATTATCGCCCAAACTTCACAACAAAATCTCCATCCACCTTCTCCATCTCATACCCGCGATACCCCTCCGAAAGCAACGCCTGCTGTCCACCAGCATTGGTCATTGGAATGCTCTTAATATCGGTCCAATCCCTTTCATTGTTCCCACTTAATTCCTTCACAAAAACATACCGCAGACTCCCACCATACTTTTCCTTCAGCGCAGCAATCTCCATCCCTTGCGCAAACTTATCCTTCAAACTTGGAATGTTAAAAGGGGCAACGGTGCAGCACACATAATCATATTTGCTGTTTTCTTTTTGTAATTCGTCCATGATGACTGTTGCTAATATTTTTTGTATCCCATTTCCGCGGTAGTTCGGATGAACGTTTGAGATTTCTTGATAGATGACGCGGTGTAGTTCACTTTCTGGTAAGCCGATATCAAGTCCTAAATGTTCATCGTCGATAGGAGGGACGAGTAGGGCGCGAAATGCGATGAGTTCGTTTTTGATAAAAGCACCGATCATCATGCCATTTCCTTCTAGAATGTATTGAAATTCTTCTTGTGAAAGTGGTTGTAAACGGCTTTTATCTTCTAGTGCTTCAACTACAATGTTCTGTAGTAATAAAATTTGTTCGATGTGCTCTTTGGATAGTAATGTAACATGAAATGGATCGTTATTTTGTTTTAATGATCCTTTGTATAGAACTGTCATGCATTAGTCCTCCTTTAGCGTACAACGTCTTGAAATACAGTTAGTTCTTGTAGTGTATCTTCGTTTATTTCAATGCCGAGTCCTGGCTTTTCGTTTAAGCGAATAAATGGTACATCGTAATGTAAGTTTCCGATGTCTTTCGTGAACTTTAACGGACCTGTAAGTTCAACGCTCGTAATGATTTTCTTTGAGAAAGCGACATGGAATCCTGCGGAAGAGGCAACAGATGATTCGACCATTGATCCCACTTGGCATTCAATGCCGGCCATTTCTGCTTGATGAGCGAGTTTTACAGCGGGATATATGCCGCCGCATTTCATTAGTTTTATATTTACTTTATCAGCCGCGTCTAATTTAATGATTTGGCGCATTTCACGAGAACCTTTTAATCCTTCATCAATCATAAGCGGAAGGTCTGTTTTCGAACGAATGTGAGCCATTGCGTCAATATCGTCTGCGATGACAGGCTGTTCAATCCAGTCGATGTTTACATGACTTAATGAACGAAGTGCTGTTAATGTGTTTGCACTATTTTTCCACCCCTGGTTTACATCAACACGAATTGCGATGTTATTTCCTACACGCTCACGTACTGCTTCAATTCGTTTTACATCTTCTTTTACATTTGTACCGACTTTCATTTTGAAAGATTGGTAACCATTCTGAATCATAGAGGCAGCTTCTTCAGCCATTTCTTCTGGATCTGCGATACTTAATACGTGAGTGATAGGAAATTCTTCATGGTATCGTCCACCAATTAATTGATATACAGGTTGATTTAATTTTTTACCCATTATATCGAAACAAGCGATATCAATGGCAGCTTTCGCAGTAGGAACACCGTAAATTGTGTTATCCATCATATCGTGTATTTTCTCGATATACATTGGATTTTTCCCGATAAGAGCAGGAGCTAGTGTATGCTTTAAAGTATGGAAAGTACTTTCCCAAGATTCGCCTGTAACGTGATCATCAGCGACGCCTTCACCGTAACCGATAATGCCTTCGTCTGTTTCCATTTTGACAATAATAGAAGGCATATCAGAATAAGAACCGTAACTAATAACAAACGGATCGCGAAGCGGTAAACGAATTGCATAAAGATGAATAGCTGTAATTTTCATTAGGTAGAGACCCCTTCCTGTTTACAATGGTTTTGTACATTTGATATAGTTGACGTTAAATAGTCGTTAATTAATGATAAGGAGTTAGAGAAATGATGATAAAAATTGCAGTTGTCGGTTCAAAAGAGTTTATGGAGACACTTTTACCTATTGCTCATAAACTAGAAGAAATAGAAATTGATCCATATGTTTACCTTCATCCGGCAGAATCTTCTGAACTATTAAAGCGTTTAAAGCCTTGTGATTTCATCTTTTTCTCAGGTGCTTTACCTTATTATATGGCAAAAGAAATAAGAGAACAATTACGAATTCCAAGTACGTACTTACAGCAAGACGAGACGACTGTCGCATCTTCTATTCTTTCTGTCATGTATCACCAAGGGGTTCAACCACATAACATTTCAATTGATTTAGTAGACCGTTCATTCATTATAAATGTGTTCCATGATATTGGCATAAAAGAAAGTCCACAAGTGTTTGATTATGAAAATATGCTGTGGAGTAAAGATGAAATAAATAGAGTTATTGATTTTCATGTAGCTAAATATCAATCTGGAGAAGCTCATTTAGCTTTAACTAGTATTCACGCTGTCTATGATGAACTTCAAAAAATAGGTATTCCTTCAGAACGTATGATAGATCCGAAGCAATCTATTATACATGGGCTAAAAGATGCAAAAATAAAAGCTGAGTTAGCAAGAAGCCATTCAGCTACTGTTGGTGCTTGTATTATTTCTTCTTTAGAATTACGAGATGGTTTGCTTGAGCAATTAGATGTTATTTCAAAAGAACTACGTGGTTCATTTAAAACAATTGATGAAATGACGTTCATTTTATATACGACTCGTGGTGATATTGAATCCATTATAAAAACAAATACGATGAATAATTTATTTGCGAGTATAGAAGGAACGATAGCTATTGGATTTGGTTACGGAAAAACTGTGAAAGAAGCGGAGCAAAATGCTAAAATCGCCCAAGGTTTCGCGAAGAATAATCCAATAGACCACTGTTTTTATATACTAACAAGTGATAAAGAACTATTTGGTCCGTTCCCGAAAGAACAGAGAGTACAAAGTTTGAAAAATGATAATCCGGAACTAATGAAAATAGCGAAGGAAACGAAACTTAGCCCAGCAAATTTATCAAAAATCATTCAATTTAGTCAATCGCATCCGTCATTAAAGTTTACAGCAGCTGACCTTTCTGAGTACTTACAAGTGACTCGAAGATCGACAGAAAGGTTGTTAAAGAAATTAGTTGATTACGGGTATGCTCATATTTGCGGCGAGGAAATGCCTTATCAACAAGGGCGTCCTCGCGCAATATATGAACTGAATTTACCGTTATCTTTAAGCTTCTAATTGAGTGTTTTGTTTTTTTAGTAGTTCTGCTTTTTCAATGTCAGATAGTTTCGTAATTGTGAGACCAGTTATACCGTAAATGATCGAGATAATAGGTACGATGAAATTCAATATAGCATAAGGAGCATATTCGAAGGCACCTACGCCAAGTGTTGCGAGTATAAATACGCCGCATGTATTCCAAGGTACGAAAACAGAAGTTAATGTTCCGCCATCTTCTAATGCTCTGGATAAATTTTTAGAATGTAGTCCTTTTTCTGTGTATGCATTCGCGTACATTCTTGAAGGAACAACAATCGAAATATATTGTTCAGAGCAAGTAAGATTTGTTGCAAAGCAAGATGCGATAGTTGAAGCGATAAGTCCTTTTGCTGATGTCGCTAATTTTAAAATTTGATTTACAATGGAGCGAAGAATACCTGTATGTTCTAATACTCCTCCGAAAGTCATAGCGACAATTGTCATAGAGACGGTATTCATCATAGAGCTTAAACCACCACGATTAAATAGCTCGTCTACTAGCTTGTTGCCAGTGTCTATGACAAATCCACTTTGGAGTGCAGCGACAGCTGATGAGACAGAACCACCTTGAATAAAGACTTGTGATAAAAATCCTAAAATAATACCTACGAGAATAGCTGGTATAGCAGGAACTTTTTTAGCGACCAATACCATAACAACTACAGGTATGATTAATAGGAAAGGTGAGATAACAAAGTTTTGTTGCAATACTTGTAATGTTTGCTCGATGCTTTTTGCATCGATATTGTTAGCACCGAAGCTTCTTCCTAAGAACGCGTAAACGATAAGAGTAATAATTAAACCTGGAATTGTAGTAAATAACATATGACGAATATGTGTGAATAAATCTGTATTTGTTAATCCTGCGGCTAAGTTTGTTGTGTCTGAAAGCGGTGACATTTTATCGCCGAAATAAGAACCGGAAATGATAGCACCGGCAACCATCGGAGCTGGGATTCCCATACTTAGGCCAATACCCATTCCTGCAACACCAATTGTTCCCATTGTAGACCAAGAGCTACCAATAGCTAATGCAACAATAGAACAAATAATTGTAATTGAAACTAAAAATAGTGATGGTGTTAATAGATTTAAACCGTAATAAATCATTGTTGCGACGATTCCACCACCAATCCAAGCACCGATCGTTAAACCTACTAGAATAATGATAACGATAGCGGGTAATGCGAGGCGAATTCCTTTATACATTGCTTCTTCAATGTCGTTCCATTTGTAACCGTAACGCCAAGCGACGATGGAAGCAACGGTTGTACCGATAATAAGTGGGACGTGAGGGCTTTGTTTTAATACAACAATTGTGACCATCATAACTGCAACTGTAATGATAATAGGGATCATGGCTACACCAAAAGGTATTTCTTTTTTCATAAATGTCCTCCTTGTTATGTATGTTTGTTTGTATTTTTAGAATTGTCGTAAAATAGACGTTTATTAGGTTATGATAACTAAAAATATATGTAAGCGTCAACATAAAAGACAGAAAATAAGTAATATTCTAGTTGTTTGTTTAGTTTGTAATATAGATGTAGAGTAAGCTTTTTTAGTGTTTAAAAATAAACAATTGACTTTTTTCTTAAAATTCAATATGTTCATAAAAACATCTGTTTTTCATAAGTATAATTAACCTGAATGGTTTGGAATTTGGGAAGGAGAATGTAGCTTTGAAAACATTAGAACTACAAGAGCGTTTAACTGAAATTTTTCAGCATTTACATGAAAACCCTGAAGTGAGTTGGAAAGAGTATGAAACGACAGCGTATATTACTAACTTTTTAAAAGAAGAAGGAATTTCATATAAAATATTTGATGATTGCCCAGGGGTGATTGCTGAAATTGGAAGCGGAAATCCTGTTATTGCAATTCGCGCTGATATGGATGCACTTTGGCAAGAAGTGAATGGAGAATTTAAAGCGAATCATTCGTGTGGTCACGATGCTCATATGACGATTGTAATGGGACTTATTTTACAATTAAAGAATATGAGATGGAAAAGTGGTACAGTTAGATTTATTTTTCAGCCAGCAGAAGAGAAAGGGAATGGCGCTTTAAAAATGGTAGAGAAAGGTGCTGTGGATGATGCGGATTTCCTATTCGGTGTTCATTTGCGCCCGATTGAAGAACTATCTTTGAAACAAGCTGCCCCATCAATTCGTCACGGAGCAGCAGGATTTTTAGAGGGTACGATTCATGGAGAAGATGCACATGGAGCACGCCCACATCAAGGGATAAATGCGATTGATGTTATTTCCATGATTAATATCGGTTTGAAAAACATATGGCTACCACCGCAAAGTTCCTATTCAGTAAAGATGACGAGGTGCCAAGCTGGTGGTGATAATTTAAATATTATTCCGGGTAACGGGCATTTTAGTTTAGATGTCAGAGCGGAGGGTAATACATTATTAGAAGAATTGAAGAAAAAAATAGAGCATGTCATAGAATCAGCTGCATCGATGGGATCGAAAACTTCATATGAGTGGATTGATCTCGCGCCAGGAGCTGAAGTTTCAGAAGAAGCTGAGCGATTTATGCGTAAAGGCATTCTTGAAGTGTATGGGGAAGATAAATGTACGGGACCACTTTATACGACAGGAAGCGATGATTTCCATTACTACACAGTGAAGAGACCACATTTAAAAGCTGTCATGCTTGGATTAGGAGCAGACCTACAACCTGGATTACACCATCCGTATATGAAGTTCGATCATAGTTGCATTATGGATGGGGTAGAAATATTAAAACAAACTGTATTGAAAGTGTTAGAAGACAGGGGCTAGGGAGCTCCTGTTTTTTGTAGAAATTTGTCGTTAAGTCGATATCCTTTGTCGAAACGTCGATATATTGAAAAAATCGTTGATATATTTGAAATTACGATAGATATATTGAGAAAATCGTCGATATAATTTCACGTACCTATTAATTTGATGAAAAATGAGCATCCAGTACATGGTGTATAATAATAAGTACCATTTCTTAATAGGAGAAAACGAATGAACGAACAATATTACGATGCAGTTTTACATATAAAAACAGTCGGTGAGCAAAAAGGATTTAACAAGTCTATGCATTATCATCGTTATGAACCGACGCCGTATAGCGGATTAGATGAGTTATTGAATCAATATGAAATACGAAGTAGCGACCGAATTGTAGACTTTGGATGCGGAAAAGGGCGATTAAACTTTTATATGCATCATAAATGTGGTGCTTCAGCAGTTGGAATTGAAATGAATGAAGAGTTTTATAAAGAAGCGATGGATAATCGAGATCGTTATGCACGAAAGGCACGAAACAGTAAGGGGAAAATTCAATTCCAATGTTGTTTAGCGCAGGAATATGAAATTGATCCACGCGATAACCGTTTTTATTTCTTTAATCCATTTTCTGTACAAGTGTTTATGAATGTAGTAAATAACATTTTGCTTTCAGTAGAAGAAACGGGGAGAGAAGTGGATATTATTTTGTATTATCCTTCTGAGGACTATATTTTCTTCTTAGAAAATCAGACTGCGTTTGAGCTGAAGAAAGAAGTTAGATTGCCAGGTGCTTATGAGAAGAATGGGAATGAGAGATTTTTAATTTATACATTAAGATTATAAAAAAGCAGGTGCCAAGGCACCCGCTTTTTTTACTCACGTCTATATAATTAGTTACGGATTAAGTAATCAAATGCACCTAAAGCTGCGTTTGCACCTGAACCCATAGAGATGATGATTTGTTTGTACGGATTATTTGTACAGTCACCTGCAGCAAACACTCCTGGTACGTTTGTAGCGCCGTGCTTGTCTGTTACGATTTCACCGCGAACGCGTTCAACTGTTTCGCCTAACCAGTCTGTGTTTGGAACAAGACCGATTTGTACGAATACACCTTGTAATTCAACGTGATGAACTTCTTCAGTTTCACGATCGATGTAAGAAATACCGTTTACTTTATCAGTACCAGTAATTTCTTTTGTTTGAACGTTTTTCAGAACAGTTACGTTTGGTAAGCTGTTAAGACGTTCTTGTAATACAGCATCAGCTTTTAATTCTGGCATGAATTCAAGAACAGTTACGTGCTTAACAATACCTGCTAAGTCGATAGCTGCTTCAATACCAGAGTTACCTCCACCGATAACTGCTACGTCTTTTCCAGTGAATAATGGACCGTCACAGTGTGGGCAGTATGCTACACCTTTATTTTTGAACTCAGCTTCACCTGGTACGCCAACATTACGCCAGCGAGCACCTGTTGAAACGATTACGCTCTTACTTTTCAGAATAGCGCCGTTTTCAAGTTCCACTTCAATAAGTTCTTTTTTCTCTAAACGTTTCGCACGTTGTAGATTCATTACATCGATGTCGTATTCTTTAACGTGCTCTTCAAGACTTGCTACTAGCTTAGGACCTTCAGTGCGTTTTACGCTGATGAAGTTCTCAATGCCCATAGTATCCATTACTTGACCGCCGAAGCGCTCAGCAACGATACCAGTGCGGATTCCTTTACGTGCTGCATAAATTGCTGCACTTGCACCAGCAGGGCCGCCACCAACAACAAGAACATCGTATGGATCTTTATCAGAAAGCTCTGATGCATCTGGACCGTTACCCATTTTAGCTAAAATTTCTTCAAGTGTCATACGACCGCTGCCGAAAGATTCGCCGTTTAGGAAAACTGTTGGTACTGCCATGATGTCTTTGCTTTCTACTTCCTCTTTGAATGCAGCGCCATCAATCATAGTATGTGTAATACCAGAGTTAAGAACGCTCATTACGTTAAGAGCTTGTACAACATCAGGACAGTTATGACAACTTAGGCTGATATAAGATTCAAAATGATATTCGCCTTGAATGTTTTTAATTTGATCGATTAATTTTTGTTCAACTTTTGGAGCGCGTCCACTTACTTGTAGTAAAGCTAACACTAATGAAGTAAATTCGTGTCCTAATGGAATACCAGCGAATACGACACCAGTGTCTTCACCAGGGCGGTTTACGCTAAAGCTTGGTGTTCTCTCTAATTCAACTTTTTCTACTGTAATCTTAGATGACATAGTAGCTAATTCGTCTACTAGAGCTAACATATCTTTAGATACGTCATCGTCTCCTGCGCTTACTTTAAGTAAAATATCGTTCTCCATTAATTGAAGATATTGGGATAGTTGTGTTTTTATATCTGCATCTAGTATCATTTTGATCGAACTCCTTAGATTTTGCCTACAAGGTCAAGGCTTGGTTTAAGTGTAGCAGAACCCTCTTGCCATTTAGCTGGGCAAACTTCACCTGGGTTGTTACGTACGTATTGAGCTGCTTTAATTTTGTTAACAAGAATGCTTGCGTCACGGCCGATACCGTCAGCATTGATTTCCATAGATTGGATAACGCCGTCTGGATCGATGATGAATGTACCACGAGCAGCAAGACCTTCTTCTTCCATTAAAACGTTGAAGTTTGTAGTGATTGTGCGAGTTGGGTCACCAATCATGATGTACTCGATTTTACCGATAGTTTCTGAGCTATCATGCCATGCTTTGTGAGTGAAGTGAGTGTCTGTAGATACAGAGTATACTTCAACGCCTAACTCTTTAAGAGTTGCATATTGGTTTTGTAAGTCTTCAAGTTCAGTTGGGCAAACGAATGTGAAGTCAGCTGGGTAGAAACAAACTACACTCCATTTTCCTTTTAAACTTTCGTCAGTAACTTGGATAAATTCTCCATTATGGTAAGCATTAGCTTTAAACGGTTTTACTTCTGTGCCGATTAATAACATATTAAAATTCCTCCTAAATGTTGGTTTTGAGCATCAAAAAATAGTGTGCTCATAAAATATATTTTTTAATTAACTATAATAATTCTAATTCGATATTAATTATCATATAGAAGTGGTTATTTTGTCAAGCGAATAAACGAACTTTATATCAATTTAATTAATATTTATTCTCAATTAAGGATAACAGGGAATGGAAAGGTAATTTTAAGTTTATAAATTTTCAATGAGTGCTTGAATGAGTAGTGTGTATGTTAGAGATATGATGTAAGTATAAATTCTTAGGAAGGAAATATTTCTTAGAAGTTGTCTTTTTGAAAAGGAACTGCGTATTTCTATTTTACAAAGAATTGTGTGATAAATAAAATAAAATGAACTAGAATCTTTTTGAACAATTTTTGTCCTCTCAAATATATAATTAGGAAGCATATTGCAATGATATAGAAACATTGACTCAAGATATTAACAAGATATAATAAAACCTAGATATACATTTCAAAAAGAAGAACATATATTATAGGATGAAAGATTTAATCCTATTATTTTTTATAGCTTTTAGAAAACGCTTACAATTAGTGTGGAGGGGAAACCATGTCTAAGTTCACGAAGTATTTTTTAATGGAAGCTAGCGATGTGATTGTATATGTGAAAGAGAAATTATGTAAGTTTGAACATGCAAAGGGGTTACAGTGTAAAGAAATAGGCGATGGTAATTTAAATTATGTATTCCGCGTTTGGGATGAACAGAAGAACATTTCTGTCATTGTAAAGCAAGCTGGGGATACAGCACGTATTTCAGATGAGTTTAAGTTGTCGACGAATCGTATTCGTATAGAATCAGATGTTTTGCAGTTAGAGGAAGAGTTAGCACCTGGACTTGTTCCGAAGGTGTATTTGTTTGATAGTGTGATGAATTGTTGCGTAATGGAGGATTTATCGGATCACACAATATTACGTACAGCACTTATAAATCATGAAATATTTCCGAGGCTTGCGGATGATTTAACTACCTTTATGGTAAATACACTCTTATTAACATCGGATGTTGTAATGAATCATAAAGAGAAGAAGGAGCTTGTGAAGAATTATATAAATCCTGAGTTATGTGAGATTACAGAAGAACTCGTATACGCTGAGCCATTTACAAATCATAATAAGCGTAATGAGTTATTTCCGTTAAATGATGGATGGATTAGAGAACATATTTATAGTGATAAAGAGCTCCGTATAGAAGTAGCTAAACTTAAGTTTTCTTTTATGACGAATGCACAGGCGCTTATTCACGGTGATTTGCATACTGGTTCTGTTTTTGTAAAAAATGATTCCACAAAGGTAATCGATCCTGAGTTTGCCTTTTATGGACCAATGGGATATGACGTTGGGAATGTAATGGCGAATTTAATGTTTGCTTGGGTAAATGCAGATGCAATGATGTCAGCTGGAGCTGAGAAAGATACGTATATGGATTGGTTACAATCGACAATAATAGAGGTAATTGATTTATTTAAGAAGAAGTTTTTAGACGCTTGGGATATTCATGTGACAGAGATTATGGCGAAGGAAGAAGGCTTTAACGAAATCTATTTACAATCTGTATTAGAGGATACGGCTGCGGTGACGGGACTTGAGTTAATTCGTCGTATTGTTGGGCTAGCAAAAGTAAAAGACATTACTTGTATTGAGAATGAGGAAGCACGTGCTAGAGCGGAACGTATTTGTCTTCAAGTAGCGAAGAAATTTATTTTACGAGCGAATCAATATAAAACAGGTACAAGCTTTGTAGAAACGTTAAAAGAACAGTCAATGCACTACGCGAAGTAAGGGGAGAAGATGATGGAAGAGCAATTAATACCAATCCAGTGGAAAGATGATGCTTTAGTTTTATTAGATCAAACATTATTACCGAATGAGGTTGTCTATGAATCTTTTAAAACAGCTGAAGGTGTGTGGGATGCCATTCAAGTAATGAAAGTAAGAGGTGCGCCAGCGATTGGTGTTTCAGCAGCTTACGGGGTGTATTTAGGAGCCAAGGAAGTTACTCAAAATACGGTGGAAGAATTGATAGAGGAAGT
This sequence comes from Bacillus sp. FF-1, assembly GCF_028548245.1. NCBI lineage: Bacteria > Bacillati > Bacillota > Bacilli > Caryophanales > Bacillaceae > Bacillus > Bacillus sp. FF-1. Next base: position 149,003 of record NZ_JAQQGG010000008.1, on the reverse strand, counting down.
AAAAAAGGTATGTGCATACTTAGCAACATCAAGACCGACAGCAGTAAACTTATTTTGGGCACTTGAAAGAATGGAGGCAGTCGCGACAGAGAACGCACACTTATCAATCGCCCAGTTGAAAGATAGATTACTAGAAGAGGCAAAAGAGATTCATAGAGAAGATGAAGAAATTAACCGTCACATTGGAGAACATGCACTAACATTATTCCATGATGGAATGGGAGTATTAACACATTGTAATGCAGGTGCGTTAGCGACGACTAAGTATGGTACTGCGACAGCTCCAATGTACTTAGCGAAAGAAAAAGGATGGGACTTGAAAATCTATTCAGATGAGACACGTCCTAGATTACAAGGTTCAACGTTAACAGCATTAGAATTGCAGCGAGCGGGAATTGACGTCACTGTCATTACAGATAATATGGCAGCTATGGTTATGTCACAAGGGAAGATTGATGCGGTAATCGTTGGATGCGACCGTGTGGCAGCAAATGGTGATATAGCAAATAAAATTGGGACATTAGGCGTATCTATTTTAGCGAAATACTACAACATTCCGTTTTATGTAGCAGCACCAACACCGACAATCGACTTAAAAACACCGACAGGAAAAGAAATTCCGATCGAGGAAAGGGATGCTTCTGAAGTGATTAATCGCTTTGGGCAATATTCTGCTCCGAAAGAAAGTAAAGTATATAATCCAGCATTTGACGTCACGCCACATGAAAATGTAACAGCGATTATTACGGAAAAAGGGATTGTAAAAGCACCGTTTACGGAAAACTTAAAAAAGCTATTTCAATAAGTAGATAGATACAAAGTCAGTCATCATAAGCTTCATACTTAGGGGGATGTATATGTTATTACAAAAAGAGAGAGAAGAAATTGTAGCGTATGGAAAGAAAATGATTTCTAGCGGTTTAACAAAGGGGACAGGCGGTAATATTAGTATTTTCAATCGGGAGCAAGGTCTTGTTGCCATTAGCCCAAGTGGTTTAGATTATTATGAAACGAAGCCTGAAGATGTAGTTATATTAAACTTAGATGGCGATGTAGTAGAGGGAGAGAGAAAACCATCAAGCGAACTTGATATGCATCTTATTTATTATAGAAAGCGTGAAGATATAAATGCGCTTGTGCATACACATTCTCCTTATGCAAAGACGATTGCATCATTAGGATGGGAACTGCCCGCAGTATCGTATTTAATTGCTTTCGCAGGCCCAAATGTTCGTTGTGCACCGTATGAAACATTTGGTACGAAGCAATTAGCAGAGGCTGCTTTTGAAGGGATGATTGATCGCCGTGCCGTTTTACTTGCGAACCACGGTTTAATTGCAGGTGCAAATCATATAAAAATGGCATTTACCGTTGCGGAAGAAATTGAGTTTTGTGCGCAAATTTATTATCAAACGAAAAGCATTGGGGAACCGAAGCTATTGCCAGAAGACGAGATGGAGAATTTGGCGAAGAAGTTTGAAGGGTATGGGCAGCAGTAGTTAGCTATGGAGTGTTTTGTCTATTGCGATAGATTCGGAAAAGGATCTATTGCAGTAGATTTTTTTATAAATATTAAATCCTTTTAAGGGAATAATTTAATTTAATGATATAATGAGGTAAATATTGTAACTTTTATTAAGGATAGAGAAGCATAAAATATAAGTAGTTTAGAAAAGTATATACATATTTTGGGGAGAATAACTGATAAAGTGAAGAGAATGAAGGGATGGATAAGGTTTGGGGAATAGTGAAATGTTAATGAATCAATTATTTCAGGGAATACAGTCTACTAATGATAGTTTGGAAGAAAAGATTATTTTACCGAATTTGACTGGCGGATATGATTTGAAAAGCAGAAGCGGAGAAGTAGTCGCGGAGTATCAGCCGTCTCCTGTTGAAGGTGGTGGCGTTATAATGGATGGTCATGGAGAAACAATTGCTCGTGTTCAAGAGAATGCGTATGATGGAACGACCTTTGATTTTGGAGGTGGACATACCGTTTCTTCTAGCCAAAATATGTATGGTGGGGAAACTTTTCATGATAATGTTGAAGGGATAATAGGGTACTCACAGCCTAATAGTTCGGGTGGCTTAACAATGAATACAGCTACGGGAGAAAAATTATATGATATGAACTCGAATCCACTAGGGGAAGGGATGACAATTGATACAAGTCCAGAATTCATATCCCCGAATATAGATATAGATGTGATTGATACTACTCATTTGGACGCTTTAGATGTAGTGAATAGTGTTGTGGATATAACGGATGCGGGTTCTATTTTGTCTACGTCTGTAGATGGATTAGATATTTTAGATTTGTTGGGGAATCTGTTTTGAGTTATATAAAAGAAAAAGAGCAAGCTGATAATCCAGTAGAGCTGTATTTAGAAACCAAAAAACAATTATATGAGCAACTTACTCATAATGTAGCAGAAGAAATTGAATCTTTTGTCGAGAGAGTAGGAGAGGCACTTTTCCAAAAAATTCATGAAAGTATTGAAAAACGGAATAAAATGCTAGAAGAAGAAGTCTTTAAGCCTTTACAAAATCCAGATAATAAAGAAATGTATTCACAATATATTACCCGTTTTTTTCAATTAACTCAGGTGGGCGAAATTAGAGATGAGCTGAAGGGGATACTAAATTTTCCATATTTAGGGAAAGTGTATTATGAATTTCTTGAAGAAATATCAAAAAATCAACATGGACATTTATTTAAAAAATTATATTTTACAGGTAATGTTTTTGAGGGGTTAAAGAAAAGAATGAACCTTTCAATGGATACCACGATTAAAAACTTTCAAAATTACTATGAGGCATATGGTCAATATACAGAATTATTAAGAGATATACAAAGTAGGCTTCCAGGGAAAAAATTTGTGCAGCTTGTATCACAAATAATGGCATCGTTAATTATGGGGTTTGGAGGCTCCTTCTTAGTTAAAGGACTTGCAAAATTATTAGACCCAGATGCTTTAAAAATAGTAAACGCGCAAGAGAATGTACGACAAATGTGGGATAAATATAATGAACAGTTGAAGGTGGATCTGGAACAATTAAAAACCCATTATAAGTATGTTCAATTGAGTTTATATGGTGGCGCATTTGTAACTGTTAATAAGCAGCTGAAAAAGAGTGGCATAGAATTTCAAAAGTTATATTTGCAAGATAACGTTTATAAATTGCAATTAATTAAAGGTGAGCAAGGACAGGTAGTAACATGGGCAATAGAAACGATTTCTCATATACAATCTTTATTACAGAAAAAAGAAATTGACAAAGCAGTCCAAGTATCTAACCAGTTTTATCAACACGTTAGCAAGTATCCAATTATGGAACGAACAATTATAAAGAATGGGAAAAGTATTAAATATTATGCGAACTTATTAAAATTTGCAGCGCTTATGTGCAAATCGTTAGAACTATGCGAAAAAGAAAAGGATACTTTTATCACCTTTACTGCAGAGTTATTTAAACAATTACCGATGGTAGTTCATGATCATGATCTTAGGAATTTAGGTTTGATGACAAAGACTGAGTTTACAATGAAATTTTTGCATCATGGTTTGAAAGAGAATCAAAAATTAAATCTGATTTTGGACTATGAAATGCGTATGGTTAAACGAAAAGATGAGCATGATTTATATCCTGGTGAAGAATTAAAAGAGTTTAGCTCTTCTCAATACCTTGCTACTTTACTTGCTCGATTTATGAAATCGAAGCGTCAGAAAGTAAATTCTTTTTACCGAATATCACAAAATAAAGAGGTACCATTCGCTGTTATGATTAGTTTGAAAAGATTGTATAAAAAGACACAGGGATGGGATTCTTTCTATAAATATTTACTCGCTTGTACAACTAATGAAAGACTTTCAAAGACCTTCAATAAGGTGAAAGGTGTACTACAGGTTATAAAAAAAGATAAAAGAATCTATATTCCACTTGGCATGGTTATATTGATGCTATTTGGTATAAGTGGAATGTACTTGATGAAAGAGGACAATAACAGTGCTTGGCATGGAGAGAAAATAGTATGGCGTAGTAATGGAGAGAAGAGTTCTTCTCAAGAAAATACTACTCTTGCAAAAGAATCGGATGCAGATAAGTCAATTCCATCAATATCGGTGAATGATAGCGCTGGTTCTTCTTATAATTTTAAAGTTAAAACAAAGCAAGAACTAAAACAGGTTCTAGAAACAGCTTTAATTGACGGGAATTTGGGACCATTTGGATTGAATGTGATTGGACAAGAACAATCTGCAGTGAAACAAGAATTTGGTACACCTGATGCTTTACAGGAAGCAAAGTGTACAGCTTGTGATGCAGCTAATACTGTTACTTATGGTGATTATAACCTGGATATGTTTCCTTCAAAAGTTAAAAAAATTTGGTTACATATGAATATTCCTGTAAATGAGTTAAAGAGTTGGTTAGGTGAGCCGTATGGAATAGAAGAAGGGATAGATAGTGATGCCCTTGTATACCGCAAGGAGGGCTACGCTATCTATTTCAGTGTCGCTGATGGTTTTGTAAAACGCGTTGATATGTATAAAGGTGAATAAAATGCTGGAGATAAAAATACCCTCAAGATTTCATTCTTGAGGGTGTTTTTTACGCCTTCTTAAGCAACAAATACATAAAGTAAGGAGCACCAATTAAAGCGACAACAATACCTGCTGGGATACCGTTAGGTTCAACGATATTTCGTCCGATTGTGTCTGCTAATAGTAATAGCCATCCGCCGATTAAAAGGGCGATAGGCATGAAGATTTGATGCCTTGGACCTACTAAAGATTTTGCAATGTGAGGAGCCATTAGTCCAATAAAGCTAATTCCTCCTGTTACGGAAACAGCTGCAGCTGCAAGCGCAACGGCCGCCACTAATAAGTATCTGCGTTCTTTTTCAATTTCAATTCCAACGCCAATTGCGACTGGTTCGTTTAATGCTAGAATGTTTAATCGGTTTGCTTTATAGAAAACGAACGGAATGAATACGATTAACCATGGGAGCATTGCTAAAACGAAGATCCAGTCATCTCCCCAAATATTTCCGGCAATCCATTTGGCGATAAAGTCCACTTTCATACGATCTGCGGATGAAATAAGGACGATCATCATTCCAGATAGTGCAAATGCAAAACCGATACCGGTTAATGTTAATCGCACCGGCTGAAGTCCAGTTGATTTACTATATGAAAATACGTAGATTAGAACAGCTGTCAGAAACGCTCCGATAAATCCAACGATAGGTAGTAAGTAAAGAAATGAACCTACATCTATTGGAAAGTATAAGAAGAAAATAGCAACAGCAACACCGGCCCCAGAGTTGATTCCGAGAATACCAGGTTCAGCTAAATCATTTCGGGTAATTCCTTGCAGAATAGCTCCTGATAAAGCGAGAGCCATACCAGCTAATAATGTAATGATAATTCTAGGTAGCCTTAAAGAGTATAAAACGAACTCCTCTTTAAAAGTTCCTTGTCCCATTAACGTTGGGAGTAGTCGATCATAAGATAAAGATGCTGAACCGAGCCCCATTCCAATTACAATAGTTGTAATGGTTAGTATAAGTAAAGCGAGTATGATAAGACGTTGTTTTCTTAGAATAGATGGTATCATGAGAACATTTTTCCTCCTTTACGTACAATGAATAGGAAGAATGGTAATCCTACAATTGCGACAATAGCAGCAACTGGTGTTTCGTACGGAGCGTTAATGGTACGTCCGATTGTATCTGCAAGTAGCATAAAGGAAGCCCCAGCAATTGCTGACATCGGTATAACAAATCGGTAATCTGGACCGACAATTGGGCGTACCATGTGAGGTACCATTAAACCGATAAATGCCATATTTCCGACAAGTGCTACAGACGCACCTGCAAGTAAGATAATAATGATAAATAGAATGGTTTTAATAACAATAATTTTTTGACCGAGTCCAATAGCCACTTCTTCACTGAAACTAAGAACTGTCAATTTTTTTGCTAGTAAGATAGCGATAAAGATACTAATTGAAATGACTGGAATAATAACTTTCAATTGGCTCCAAGTAGTTCCAATTACGCCTCCAGCAGTCCAAAGTGATACATCTTGTGAAATTTTGAAGTAAATGCCGACTCCTTCTGAAATTGCGAGTAGAAATGCTGAAACGGCAGCACCAGCTAATACAATTCGAAGAGGGGAGAGACCGCCTTTTTTCACCATACCAATTCCAAATACCATAATTGCACCAACTGCAGCACCGATAAAGCAAGCTAATGTTAAGTAAAGATAGCTGATGGAAGGATTGAAAGCAAGTGTTAGTGCAAGCGCAGCATTTGCTCCACCAGATAGCCCGAGTAATCCAGGATCTGCAAGTGGATTTCTTGTTAATCCTTGCATAATTGCTCCAGAAACAGCAAGCCCAGCTCCTACAAAAATAGCGGCAACTTCACGGGGCAAACGTATTTCGCGAATGATAGATATTTTATCCCCTTTAGCGGAGGAAGTGAGTGCTGACCATACGTCTTTTATTGAAGTATCTGCAGCACCTAATACCATTGCTACCATAAAAATAAGAAAGAATGCAATTATGCTTAAAATTAATTTGTATGTAAAAGCTATAGAACGTGTATTGTCATGTTCTTTTGTCATTCGTTTCACATCTTTTCTTTTCATAGAATAAAGGAAGAGGAATTCTTAAAATAAGAATTCCTCATGTTTGTATTATTTACCAAGAAAGCTCTTCTTGAAGAAGTCTAGTTGGAAATCTAATGTAAGTGGATCGTTGAAATAGAATTCCATCATGTTTGCTTCGTATACACGATTATTTTTTACTGCTGGGATGTTTTTATATGATTCTGTCTCTTGGAATGAGTTATCAGTATCTTTGTTTTTACTTACGATTAAGTAATCACCAGCAAACTCAGGTAATACCTCAGTAGATAATGCGTAGTAACCTTCTTTTAATGCTTTTTCTTTTACTTTTTCAGGCATTTTTAATTTCATTTCTTGGTACAGAATTTCTGTTCCGCGGCCCCAGTTCTCGCCGTATACATAAAGCTGTTTGTTGAAGTTTTCTACAACAGAAACTGTAGCATCTTCACCGATTTTTGCTTTAATTTCTTTACCAGCTTCTTGTGCACGTTTCTTGAAGTCATCAACCCAAGTTTTTGCTTCTTTTTCTTTGTTTAATAACTTACCAATTTCTAAATGCTGTGTTAAGTAATCAACTTTTCCGTAAGTGTATGTTACAGTAGGAGCGATTTTCTTTAACTTATCAACATTTTTAATATTTGATAAACCGATGATTAAATCTGGATTTAGTTCAGCGATTTTTTCAACATTTTCATCTGATACTTCAGCAACGTCTTTAAGTTTGCTATCAAAACGTGGGTTTTGTTTAGACCATGAATCTACCCCAACAAGATTTACACCTAATGACATTACGTTACCAGCGAATGATGATAAAACAACAACGCGTTTTGGATTTGCAGGAACTTCTACTTTACCATTTTCAGATTGGTATGTAATGGTTTCTGATTTACTACCTTTTGCATCGTTCTTTTTGTCTGTAGAGCCATTGCTACAAGCGCTCATAACAAGGACGAAAAGAACTGTTAGTGAAATAAATAACTTTTTCATCGTCTGTCTCCTTTAAATAGATGATATGTGTATACAATAATTTGTTTAACTGCAATCTTTTTGAAAGAGTAGTGGTAATACAAAATGTTTATTAAAAATTTTGAATGTGAGATGTCACAATATAGTATTAACCATACTAATAAAAGAAGATGTAATCTCAAATTTTCTAATTATTAACAAATTGATAATGATTATCACTATTGATTCATTAAATAATATAATTTTATCTAGTTGTATTGTCAATAGTAATTTTAATTGTAAATTTTGCGGAAACAGGTTATATTTTATTGAGAATGATAATCAATGATTAGTAGCTGAGGAGTGAGCACGAATGAATCGAGAAGAATTGTTTGATGTAACTGTGATAGGCGGAGGACCTGCAGGGCTTTATTCAGCTTTTTATAGTGGACTCAGAGAAATGAAAACGAAAATAATAGAATTTCAACCACAGCTAGGTGGAAAAATACATGTTTATCCAGAGAAGATGATTTGGGATGTAGGAGGACTATTACCAGTTACAGGTGATAAATTAATTGAGCAACTTGTACAACAAGGGTTAACATTTCAGCCGGAAGTTGTATTAAATACAAAAGTAGAATCGATTATTCGTAATAAAGGTGGCACTTTTACGTTAAAAGCAAACGATGGAAAAGAACACTTTTCAAAAACAGTTATTGTGGCAACTGGAAGTGGTATATTGAAACCACAAAAGTTATCAATTGAAGGTGCTGAGCGATTTGAAGTATCGAATTTAAATTATACAGTGAAGTCTTTAAAGCGTTTCAAAGATAAAACGATCATTATTTCCGGCGGAGGAAATTCTGCCGTTGATTGGGCAAATGAATTAGAACCAATCGCGAAAAAAGTATATGTAACATATAGAAAAGAAGAATTATCTGGTCATGAAGCACAAGTGAAGCAACTGCTGAACAGCTCAGCTGAGTGTTTCTTTCATACATCGATTACAAAATTAATTGCTGGTGATAGTCATGAAGCGATTGAATATGTAGAATTAACGAATCATGAGACAGGTGAAGTTTCTCATTTACCTATTGATGAAGTTATTATTAATCATGGATATGAACGTGACATTACATTATTAGAAAATAGTGAGTTAGACGTTGCGATTATAGATAATTTTTATATTGCAGGGAATGCAAATAGTGAGTCTTCAGTAGACGGATTATATGCTGCTGGGGATATTTTAAAGCATGAAGGAAAATTACACTTAATTGCGGGAGCATTCCAAGATGCTGGAAATGCTGTGAATAAAGCGAAACAATTTATTCAGCCAGATGCAAGTGAGTATGGAATGGTTTCTTCGCATAATGAGGTATTTAAGAAGAGAAATCGAGAATTGATTAAGCAGATGATGAAATAGTAAAGGAACAAGTATACCCCCATTTACTTCTCTATTCGAATGACGAGAGAGGTAAATGGGGGTTTTCCTGTTTACTATATTTTCAATCATTATAATGACACCGGTTTCATCAGTTCATGTGACATGAACGTTTTATTTATAAATCTCCCTAGAAAATAATGAATCTATGTTTTGCTGACGCAGAACTGTATTACATTATGCTGTTCCTTTAGCTCGTTCGTTAGGAAATGGCATGTTTAATATAGAAGCAATGTACTGTTTTCCATGCATTCGAGCTAATGATTCTAATATTTGGCGAACACGTTTTGTAAGATGACCTTGTTTTTTTATTTCCTCACAATATGCGTCATAGAAAACGTATTTAGCCCAAAGGAAATCATCTTGTTGGAATAAGAAATGATTTTTGTACCATTCTCCAATTGTATGGTAACAATTGTTTTCCTGTATTGCTACGCTTTGAGAAAGAATACGATCAGATAAAGATGCAGTTAAATGAGAAATTGTGTTTTCTGTTTCAATTTGTAATGTTTTTTCTAACATTGTAATGATGTGACGAGTAGCCATATGTTAACTCTCCTTTGTGTAAATGGGTAATACCATTCTATATTTAAAAAATTCTTACTATATACTATTATACAATATATGGAATGCATCTACCTGCTTTTTAGGTTGCATTTACAAAATCTTTTTTATTTGTTTACAAAAATAAAGTAAGATACAGTATATAGGAAAAAATAATAAAGGAATGAACGAGTTGTATATAACAGTAGAAGAAGCTGCGGAGTATTTGAATTTACCAAAGTCGTATATTGAAGAGTTAATTCAGCAAAAGAAAATTCGTGCACTATTTGATGGAGAGCAATATTTATTAAATAAAGAACAATTCAATACACATTTAGAACAAATGGAGAAATATAAGCAATTAGTGGAAGAAATATTGAACGAACCAATTCCAGAAGATATGGATGTTAAAGACGAAGATTAAACTATGGGAAATCCCTTATGAAGATATGCAGAAATGTATCTTCATAAGGGATTTTTTTGTTTAAAGATATTAAAAGCATAAGGAGTTCTTAGCCTTTCCTCAAATTTTGATAGGTAGTAGTCTACCATGTTAAAAGCATATTTTTTTCTAGCTAGGACAAACATAGAGAACGTAACCTGTACAGATACATATACTATCAGTGCAAAAGCTTATAAATTAATGGAAGGGGTTTTCTCGTGAGTTTATTTCATTGTGATTTTTTGAAAGACTTAATTGGATCTTTTGTGAGAGTAAACAGGGGTGGTCCAGAATCTCAAAAAGGAACAATAATATCAGTATGTCCGGACTACTTCGTATTGCAGAATGAAAAAGGTGAACTTTATTACTATCAACTTAAACATCTAAAGAGTATCACAAAAAATGCGAAAGAATGTGGATCAAGTGATTGCGAGTGGGAAGATTGCGCCTGTGCAGAAGACTTTGAAGAACTGCTTGAAAGTTTCAAATATTGCTGGGTGAAAATTAATCGCGGTGGTCCAGAGAAAGTGGAAGGCATTTTACAAGATGTTTCTTGTGACTTCGTAACATTAATCGTAAAAGAAGAAATTATCTTAATTGCAATAAAGCATATTAAAAGTGTTAACTATAATGCTTTAGCTTGTGGAGAGAGCGATGAGAGCGACGATAGTAAGGAAAGTAGCAATAATTCAGGTCGTGCTCGTGCACAAAGACAATCAAGTAGAGGAAGATAATAAGAAAGGGGGATACGAAATTGGAGAATGTATTATGTTGTGACCAAATTAAATGTTTAGTTGGTGAGACTGTCAAAGTAAACCTTCGCGGACCAGAAAGTCGAGTTGGTGAGCTTGTATCGTTAGGCAAAGATTATCTAACGTTACAATTACCACATGGTGAATTAGTATATTATCACTTGAAGCATGTGAAGAGTCTAGTTAAGAAAGTAAAAGAAAGTAAATGTGGTGATTGCTATAGTTCATGTTTCTGCTCTGATGAGGATACTTTTCTAGATATATTAAAAGACTTGAAGTATAAGTGGGTAAAAATTAATCGTGGTGGTCCAGAATGTGTGGAAGGTTTGTTAAGTGAGGTACACCATGGCTGCATTACACTAGTAAACTGCGATGAAGTGATTTATGTAGTTAAGTCTCATATTAAGAGTGTGAGTCAAGTAGTTAAATGTAAAAAGAATGAAGATGAATAATGTTTAATAAATAAGAGGGGCATTATGAGGGAAAGAGAAGAACAATTTCTTATTTCAATAGTATGAAAAGGAATTACTTACTATTAAAACAGAACTTTGCCCTGATTATTTTTTTAGAAATGAAAGACAGGAAAGAAGAAATTCATAGGAAGGAGGATATAGATGAATGAGTTAAACAAAAGTATTGGAGAAAATATATATGTTAAATTAATTGGTGAAAAAAGGTTTAAAGGTGTATTAATAGACGTAGGAAATGATATCGTTGTTCTTTACAATGGACAAGACTACGTATATATATCTTTATACCATGTACAATATTATAAATTTTTACGATCACATGATGAAGAAATCTTAAAACCAGATGTGGATTCTGTAATTAAGAGAGAGTCACCTTCAATTTCTTTGAGGAAAGTATTAAGTACTTCCAAAGGGATTTTTACGGAAATTTATGTAGCAGGAAATGCTCCAATACATGGGTATGTTACAAGTGTAATGAATGATTATATTGTTTTTTATAGTCCAGTTTATAAAACTGTATATATATCTTTAAAACACTTGAAATGGTTAATTCCGTATAAAGAAAATCAAGTGCCTTACGCCCTCAATAAAAATGAACTCCCCGTGAATCCCTTAAATATTACGTTAGCTCGAACGTTTGAAGAACAACTTATTAAAATGTCTGGAAAAATTATGGTGTTCGATTTAGGTGAGGAATATAATAAAATCGGAAAGATGGCGAAGATTGATGAAGGGCATATTGAAATATTAAAAGCGCGTGATGCGAAAATGTATGTAAATATTCAACATGTAAAATCTGTCCATTGTCCGTAAGTTAATTGAAAGGGCTGGCTTTTTCTTTTATATGCAGAAGAAAAGGTCGAGCCTATTTGTTTAGCTTGATCTGAATATGAGGGGAAAAATGAATTGAATATAAATATGTTAGTATGGCTGTTGAAGAGGAAATTTTGTACTAAATTATAAAGAATATGTACGAGCTATCTTTTGATGTATTCAATTTATTTTTTTGAGGGAGAACTGCTTAACTAATATATTAAAGGGGTTTTGTTGGTGGAGCAGTTTCCAAATTCGTTATCGATTACATTACTTGGTAGTGCTGGTGGAGCAGCAAAAGCAGTTTTAGCGATTTTAAATCAAGCGATAGTAAATGAAAAAGACCCGATTTATGAAGTGATAAAGAATGTTACATTTTATTTGGTTGATATAAAACAAAAAGATAGGACGTATTATGACGAGTTGTTTCCAAATTTGGAAGATCAATTGTTTTTATCCGAAATAGATCTCCAAGATGTAGTGACATTTAAAAAACATTTAAAAGAAAGTAGTACGAGCGTTGTGATTGATGTTTCAGGGGCAGATACGATCAGAGTATTAAGCTGTTGTAATGAACTTGGAATTTGTTATATTAATTCAGCTTTGGAAAACGAGGCAGTAGATCAGGACGATAGTTTAATCGGCTTTCAGCTTACGGAAAGATATACGAGATTTGAGAAGGAAAAAGATAAATTTAAAAATACAAAAGCAATTATAGGCTCAGGTATGAATCCAGGTGTCGTTCAATGGATGGTTGTTGAACTTATGAAGGAACGCCCGAATGAAAAGCCAAGAGCATGCTATATAGTAGAACATGATACGTCATTTTTGAATGATACAGCACTTATAAAGCCTCATACACTGTATGCTTCATGGGCAGTAGAGCGATTTCTAGATGAAGCGATATGGAGTTATCCGATGTATATGAGTCATCATCGTCCTCTTTACTTTTATGAAGATGTATATGCTTCAGAGTATAAAGTAAAGTTGGGAGAGAAAGAATTTTATGGTTGTTTGATGCCGCATGAGGAAGTTTTAATTTTAGGGAAAAACTTTAACATGGAAGTAGGGTTTCTTTACCGAATTAACGAGTATACAACAAATATAATTAGACAGAACTTAGATAAGGTAGAAGATCTATGGAATTGGAATCGTAAAGTATTTAATCCAGCCGAAGAAGAGATTGCGGGCGAGGATCTAGTCGGTGTATTACTCGTTTATGAAAATAGCGAGACCTATATGTATAACGTGATGAATAGCAGTCAAGTTTTTCATAAATATAAAACGAATGCGACATACTTCCAAGTAGGATGTGGCATTTATGCTGGCTTGTGTAGTTTACTGTTCGATAACTTTAAACAAGGTGCCTATTATGTAGAGGAATTATTATTAAATACAGAAAGTAAGTACGGAGAATATTTGAATTTATATATGAATGATTTTGTAGTTGGTGGAAATGACTTTACGGATGGATTGCTACATGATCGAGTAAGGTGGATATAAATTGTGATGAAAAGGAAGGGGAAATCTCCTTCCTTTTCTCGTTATAAGGTTACAGATTGCTCTGAAAGTAATTTCCTTATCATTTAATGAGATAATATGTAGAGTTTTTGTATTGATCATGAGGAGTAGCAAGGAAGTATTGCGATTCAAAGTAGCGGAGAGCTAGGAATGAAGGTGGAGATTTTTTTACCGATAGCATAATGCGCTAGAAGAAAATATTTTTCAGAAAAGTGTTCTTGTTGCGTAAATATAAACATTTTATAAAATGTTTCGAGAAGGGTTTTTTTTATAAAATACTTCGTTTATAATGGAGGAAAATATCGACATGAGATTTGTTATTCATGTAACGGTTCGGTAGTGTTAGAAAAAGAAGGGGTGCACGCGCATCCTTTTTTCTATGCAGATATTATGAAAGAGGTGGTATGATGGAATTAACATTAAATTCGACTGTATGCTTACACGCGATTCAATTTCGAAAAGAGCAAAAGAATTATATTGTAAAAGATACAATTACAGGAGAAAAATATGAAATGCCGCCACTTTGGATTGATGCATTGGCAATGATGCGTGACGGTTTTTTATTAGGGGAAATTGAGGAGAAATTAAAGGAAGAGTATCCGGAAGAAGAAATAAATATGTTAGCATTTACGAGGCAACTGTTAGAGCTAGAACTTGTCGGAATGGTCGATGGGGAAGAAATAGCTTGTACAAAGAAGAAAGAGAAAGATTATTTAGCTTGGTTACGTCCTCGCGTTGAGCAATTCTTTCTTAGTTTAAATAAAAGAAATAGAAGCAAAGGTCAATGATGATCTTTGCTTTTTTGTATAGTTTGTTTAAAAAATTACAGCGAATGCTCTTGCGAAAGCACCGTCGCTATTTTTAATTTTTAAAGGTGCCGCTGAGAAAAAGAAACGTTTCGCATTAATGGCATCTAAGTTTGTTAAGTTTTCGATTAAATAAATATTATTCCCAAGTAGTATGTGATGGATTGGCGATGTTTCTGTCGTTACCTCGTCAGGAGAAATGAAATCTAAACCGACAGATTTTACTTTTAATTGAACTAATTCTTCAGCTAATTCTTCGGAAAGATAAAAGGCTTCTTGTTCATACGCTTCTGTATTCCATTTATTAGATAGGTTGGAATGAAAAATGACAATATCACCTTCTTTTATGTCAGCATTGTGTAATACTTCTTTAGGTAGTTTTCGTTCTTGTACATGAGTTACGTCGATAAGAACAGCTTCACCTACAAATTGGTCTAGGGGCAATTGATCAATAGTCGTTGCGCCTGAAATGAAATGAGCAGGAGCATCACAATGTGTACCAACATGAACGACAGAATGAAAATCTGTAACTTGATAACCTGTTTCTTCAACGCTTGTAATGGCTTCTAAATTGATTTTTGGTGTTCCAGGAAATTGAGACATATTGTTTTCAAATGTTTGGGATAGGTCAATTACTTTCACTTTAAATACCTCCAAGTATATATTTTGAAATATAAAAAACTCACCTTTCATAATCAAGAAAGATGAGTTTTGCACACAATAGTTACGTTTTATCTTTCAAAATGCAATGCATTTTGCAGGAATTAGCACCTATTCAGTTTGTATAAACTGAGGTTGCTGGGCTTCAAAGGGCCGGTCCCTCTGCCTCTCTTGATAAAGGTATATTCAATTTAAAGTTCGGAATTTTCGTGATAATAAAATTGTAATTCATTTCCTTTTTCTGTGCAACACAAAATAGGTATTCACCCAAATAAAGTTGCTCGCATATTGTAGCTTATGTAAATAGAATGCTGCGAAGGAGTGAGTGCAGTGACAGGGAATGTATTGAATTATTATGCTGGTGGAAATACAGCTAGAGGATTTCATAATTTATATGAAGAGAATTTAAAAGGACTAAACAGATTATTTATTTTAAAGGGTGGACCTGGAACGGGAAAATCTTCTTTAATTAAGGTAATAGGTCGTGAATGGGTTGAAAAGGGATATGATATTGAATTTTTACACTGTTCTTCTGATAATAAATCGGTTGATGGTGTCATTATCCCGAAGTTAAAAGTAGGAATTGTTGATGGAACATCACCGCATGTTATTGAGCCAAAAATGCCAGGAGTTGTCGAGGAGTATATTAATTTAGGAATTGCTTGGGATTCAGATAAGTTAAGAAAGCAGAAAGTGGAAATTGAACGATTTGTTTCAGAAGCAAGCAAAGCTTTTCAAGCTGCTTACGCTCGTTTTAACGAGGCATTAGTTATACATGATGAGTGGGAGAAAATATATATTAGTAATATTGATTTTAATAAAGCGAACGAACTAACCGAGCAGCTCATTCAGAAATTATTTACAGATAAAGTTGGGAAACAATCGCTTGTGAAACATCGGTTTTTAGGAGCAGCTACACCGAAAGGAGCAGTTGATTTTGTTCCTAATTTAACAGAAGGATTACCACATCGTTATTTTATAAAAGGACGCCCAGGTTCTGGAAAATCAACAATGCTCAAAAAATTAGCTAAGGCAGCAGAAGAAAAAGGATTTGAAGTTGAAGTATATCATTGTGGGTTTGATCCAAATAGTCTTGATATGGTGATCGTAAGAGAATTAGGGTTTGCGATTTTCGATAGCACGGCACCACATGAATATTTTCCGAGCCGCGAAGGTGATGAAATTATAGATATGTATGCCCTTATTGTAACACCAGGGACGGATGAGAAGTACGCGGAGGAAATTCGTGACGTCTCTATTCAATATAAAGCAAAAATGAATGAGGCGATGTCTTTTTTAGCGAAAGCGAAATCAGTTCGTGATAAATTAGAACGAATTTATATTGCTGCTATGGACTTTTCAAAAGTAGATGCATACAAAGAGGAGATCCAAAAAGAGTTTGAACGAATTGCGGTTAGTGTAACTGAAAAGAACAAGTAAAAAATAACGAATTTTGACAGGCTGTCGGGAATTTTCTGACAGCTATTTTAGTATGTAGTAAACTTAGTAATATATTTGTCGAATTTCCAAGGAAATAATCAAAAAATGGAGAGGGTATGAAATGAGAGAGAATATTAAGTTGGAGTTAGAACGAATTGAGAAAGAAAATGATGTGAAAATTTTATTCGCTGTGGAGTCAGGGAGTCGTGCATGGGGATTTCCATCAAAAGATAGTGATTATGATGTTAGATTCGTTTATATGCACCCGGTAGAATGGTATTTATCCATTCATGATAAACGAGATGTAATTGAGTATCCGATTAGTGATGATTTAGATATAAGCGGATGGGATATTAAAAAAGCGTTACAACTATTTGCAAAGTCAAACCCAGCTTTACTCGAATGGATTCGATCACCCATTTTTTATTCGAAAAACTCTAATTTTCCAGAACAGCTTCAGCAAATGAGTGAAAAGAACTTCGATCCGAAAGCAACGATATATCATTACTTACATATGGCTTCAAAAAATTATCGTGAATTTTTGCAAGGTGAGAATGTAAAATTAAAAAAGTACTTTTATGTATTGCGTCCTATTTTGGCTTGTAAGTGGCTAGAGGAGAAAACAACTTTGCCTCCTGTAGAATTCGATCGATTAATTACAGAATTATCATTGGAGCGTAGCGTATTAGATGAAATTGAACAGTTGTTAATAAAGAAAAAGGCAGGTACTGAATTAGATGTTGGATTAAAAATTGATGTGTTGAATCAATTTTTAGAAGAACAAATTCATTACTATCAGCAATATGTAAAAGGAATTGAAAAGGGATCAGGGATCGATATTGAGAGTTTAAATACATTGTTTCGAGATATGTTGTTTGCGGTATACGAAAAAGAGCACAAGTAAGTTTGTGCTCTTTTTATTTTGTAGGAATAAAGAAAACAGATATAGCTGCAAGAAGACCTGCAAATGAGAATAAGTAAAAATTCCATACTAAGTCATATTGCATTGTCATAATAATACCGACAAGAATAGGACCAGTAATTGCGCCAACTCGGCCAAGTCCAAGTCCCCAGCCTAAGGAAGTAGCTCGGATATGGGATGGGAAGTATTGTGTCACATATGCATTTAATATTTGAGTAATACCGACCGATCCAATTCCAGCAAGACCAATTAAAAGATAAATGATTGTAACAGATGGTTTAATTGTTAATAGTCCAATACATACAGCTGCCATAAGATAGGAAATGCTAATAACAATTTTGGCTCCTATACGATCTGCGATTGCTCCAGCAAATAATGCACCGATAGCGGCGGTAATATTTAGCATAAGTAGAAATGATAAACTAGATCCAAGAGGATATCCTGCCTGTCGCATCATCTGAGGTAACCAAGTATTTAAACCGTATATTAAAAACATCCCCATTATATAAGTGATCCAAAAAAGCAGCGTTGCTTTTATGTATTCTTTTGAGAATAAAGTAAGAAATCCATTTTTCTTTCGTATATTAGATGGGGGTTGATGAGTTTTCTCTTTTGCATGGAATTCAATTTGAAAACGATTAAGAATTTTATCCACTTCTTCTTGGCGGTTACGTGATAACAAAAATTGAATGGATTCAGGTAAATAACGAATAATGAAAGGAATGAGGAGTAGTGGAATCATTCCGATGCCAAACATAATTCTCCATCCGAAGTCTTCTAACATAAACATGGACAAAATAGCGCCTAACACGATACCTAAAGGATAGCCAGTAAACATAAGAGCATAAATAAAAGATTGTCGCTTTTTGGGTGAATATTCAACAGTAAGTGCGGAAGCTGTTGGAATGACACCGCCTAGTCCAATTCCTCCGATAAATCGCCATAGTCCAAATAATTCAGGAGAAGGAGCAAGTGCAGCTAGGCCCATTGTAGTAGAAAAAAGTGCTAAACAGCATATAAGTGTCCATTTTCGTCCAATTAGATCTGTAATAGTTCCAACTAGAATAGCGCCAATAAACATTCCAAACAAAGCATAGCTGGCAATTGTACCAGCATGAGCTGGTGATAGTGCCCAGCTGTTGTCTTCCAGTAGCTTAGGCAGAACGGCCCCGTAAATACCTAAATCATAGCCGTCAGCTAGAATGGCTAGCCAACAAATAAAAACAACAAGCTTTGTAATAGAGTTCGAAAAGATAGTTTTTGTAGATTCTGGATGAGGTGGAGCTGAAGGTTGCATAATGTTCACCCCTTTTGATTTGTAGATGAATATATTATTTCATTTGATGTTAATATTTCCCCTCTTATGTCGGAATTTATATGAAAAAGTTTTATAGCAAATAAAGAAGTTCAACAGTCATTCTGTTGAACTTCTTTATTTATTTACTCATTATCAACTCGTTTTAACGGTTGATCTGCCGGACCTTCAATAACATCTCCTTCAATTGAAAAACGGGAACCGTGGCAAGGGCAGTCCCAAGTACAATCACCATTATTCCATTCCACTTCGCAGCCGAGATGTGTACAAGTTGTATCGACAATATGTAATTTTCCATCTTTGTCCTTATAAGCACCTGCTCGTTTCCCGTTAACATGTACGACAGATCCTTCACCAACTTCGAGATCTTCTGGCTTACGTAATGCAGTTTCAATCTTTCCTTCAATTAAATGTTTCGCAACATCAATGTTTTGGGAGAAGAACGTTTTTATATCTGGATTTGCATGAAAGCGTGAAGGTGCATATAGTTCTTTATATGGACTATCTACTTTTAGAATGGAATCCTTCAGTAAATGAGCAGCAGCAGTTCCAGTTGTCATCCCCCATTTACGATATCCAGTTGCAACAAATATATTTGGATTGCTCTCGTTAATATGTCCGATATAAGGGACCTTATCTAGCGTGATTAAATCTTGTGCTGACCATCTATAAGGAACCTCATCTACCCCAAACGTTGCTTCTGCAAAAGAATACAGTGCTTCATAATGAAGCATCGTGTTTATTCCTTGGCCTGTTTTATGACTTTCTCCGCCAATTAAAATTAATTTTTCCCCATTGCTTGTTGTGTAGCGTAAGGAGCGTTTTGGGTCATCAATACTTAAATACATGCCACCTGGATAATCTGTTTTTGTTTTAATAGCAAGAGCATAAGAGCGTTCTGCGTACATTCGCGTAAAGAAAAAGCTATTCGCATCATAAAAAGGAAAGTGTGAACAAGAGACAACATATTCACACGTAATGCGATGTCCGTCCTTTGTAATGACTTGTGGAGAATCTCCTTTTTCTACATCCATAGCAGTCGTTTGTTCATAAACTTTTCCACCCATCTCCACAAACTTTTCTAAAAGCGTTTTCAAATAAAGAAGGGGATGAAACTGGGCTTGATTTTTCATGACAAGTGCAGATTGTACTGGAATTGGAATCGATAGAGATTGAACATAGTCACAAGGTATATTTAATTTTTGATAAGCTTCATATTCTTTCGATAAATTTCTTAATCCCTTATCAGTAGTTGTATATAAATATGAATCTTCATTTGAGAAATTACAGTCGATTTTATATGTTTGCAAAGTTTCATTAATAAATTGTAGGGCATGATTATTTGATTCATAGTAAAGCCCGGCCTTTTCCATACCGAAATGGTTTATTAATTCATCATAAATAAGATCATGTTGCGCTGTTATCTTCGCTGTTGTATGTCCAGTCGTCCCGTTTAAAATAAGACCAGAATCAATTAATACAACATCGATGCCTTCTTTTGCAAGTAAATAGGCAGTAGTAATACCTGTAATACCAGCACCTATAATAGCGACTTTTGTCTTTATATTTTCAGATAAAGGGGGAAAAGCAGGGAGTTGAGTAGATTCAATCCAATAAGATGATGGGAATTGTGGAAATGTATCGCTTGTCATTAAGGAAACCTCCTGATTTAGAACAATTTTCCTTTTAATATTTCCATATGAGATGAAATTCATGTGTGCTGTTTTAGAGGAAGGCTATTTTTATTTAAAAGAAAGATAAAATTATTTCAGTATAATTATTAGGTCTTGTTGGTATGAAGAGGTAGAAGTTGTGTAAAGCTTAAATTTAAGTGAGTGTATTTGTTGTTTACACAGAGAGTTCTTGAATAAGATAGAGTCTATAGCATGTCAAGGTACGTATATGTATAATAGATGAAACCTTATAAAATATGTGTTTTTTCTTTATTGAAATAAAGTATAATTATAAAAATATAACCAACTTTTATTACTAGGTCATAAAAGTTATTGACAATGTAGAAATTCTATTGATATGATTCATCATGTGGAAAGGTTGATAGAGAGTAAAAAGATAAATGTTTTTCATTGATAATAAAAGCGAAAAATAAGTGACGATAGAGTGAGTATATTTTCCTTATACTAGATGCTTTTTAATCACCTAGTAAAATCAATCTGGAAGCAAGAATTGATATATGTAAGTTGCGCAAGGCGCGGCATAAGAAAGGGGCAAAAGGATGAAGGAGCTTCATACGTTTGGGTGGTATGCAGCACGTGTATCACCACATTTGCCGAAAAAAGCATTTAAACCAGTTCCTACTCGTTTATTTGGCGGACTGGCTTATTTACTTGTGGCATTGGCGGGGTTAATATCGATTGGTGTATTTGAATTGAATGTGTGGGCTAATCTAGGAATTGCGATCGTTCTTGGATTATGTTTTGCTTCACTTGGTTTTTTAGGGCATGAAATTTTACATGGAACTGTTGTAAGAAAGGCATGGCTTCGTGATTTCTTAGGAGCGATTGCATTTATGCCATTATCAACAGGTCCTAAACTTTGGCGAAAGTGGCATAATGCAACGCATCACGTTCATACACAACATGAAGAGAATGATCCAGATGCATGGCCTACACTTGAGAAGCTTAAAAAGAGTAAGTTTTTGAGCTGGGTATATCGCATGCCTCTTCATGTACGTTCATTCTTTAGTTTTCTGTCACTAACAATTCAATTTACATTGCATTCGACTCGAATGTTCTTTCATTTTATAAAAGAGTTTAAGTCATCCAATCAAAAATCTGTATGGCTTCAACTTCTTTTGCCTTGGACTGTTTGGATTAGTTTATTGTTTATTATGGGACCTGGAAAATGGTTATTTGCATATGTGATTCCATTGTTAATTGCTAACTTTATTGTAATGGCATATATCGCAACAAATCACCGCTTAAATCCAATTGTTCCAGTAAATGATCCGTTAGCAAACTGTTTATCAGTAACAGTGCCGCGTTGGGTAGACGTTTTACATTTCAATTTCTCATATCATACAGAACATCATTTGTTCCCTGCTATGAGCTCTAAATACTACCCGTTAGTAAAAGAGAAAATTAAAGAAATGTGGCCGGAACGCTATCATGAGATGCCGATGACAAAAGCTTTGGCAGCGCTATGGAATACACCACGTGTGTATTATCAAGGAAGTGAATTAGTGGATCCGCATAGAGAGCATTTCTATGGTTCTTTAGGAAATGGACTAGATCCTCATAATATTTCATATCGTGAGGAACATATAGAGGAAGAAGAGAGTATTAAAAAAGTAAATCAATAAAAATAGATATATGTTGCAGTGAAAAAGCAAGCCATCTCAGGCTTGCTTTTTTTATAAAGAAACTTCCTTTTTGTTCTTTGTATGGAATTGGACGGAGTTAGTTTCTTTTCGCTGTAATCGTTTTTCTAAAAGATTAACAAGGTAAGTGAATAGGAGAACGAGCACGAGATAATATAAACCAACGATTATATATGTATCTAATTGTTGGAAGTTCCCTGCAGCAATGGATAAACCTGATCCCCATAATTCGGACAATCCTACGTAAGCAACGAGGGAAGAGTCCTTTAATCCAATAATAAACTGATTTCCTAAAGGAGGAATAGATTGACGAAATGCTTGCGGTAATACAATACGGCGCATCGCTAAAGGATATGGCATACCTAGAGAGCGAGCTGCTTCCATTTGTCCACGATCGACAGATTGGATAGAGCCTCGGAAAATTTCAGTAATATATGCACCGTTGTGGATTGCTAAAGCAATGGCTCCTGCCCAAAAAGGAGTAAAAACAACAACGGATGTAATCCCAAAATAGAGAATGGCGATTTGAACAATTAAAGGTGTACCACGAATAATGGCGATGTATACGTGAGCGATACTATTTAAAACTTTATTGTTAGAGATTCGAAAGAAAGCGAATAGTAATCCAATTAGTGAACCGAGTAATAGGGATGTTAGTGTTAATTGTAATGTGACAATAGTAGCTTTTAAGAGTGTGGGATAGGTAGAGATAAAAATTTCAAACATGCGTTTCACCTCATATTGTATAGATTTTAGTAGAGAATGAAATGCCCCACACAAAGTGGGGCATGATTTATGGAAACTTTGAAGGGCTAAATTACTTTGTTTTTTCCTCTTCACCAAGAATATTACGCCCAAACCATTTTTTACTGATCTTTTCATACGTACCATCTTTAATAATTTCATCTAAAGCTTTATTTACTTTCTCGACCATTTCTTTATCATCTTTACGAATAGCAATTCCCATTTCATCAAGGTTTAGTGGTTTTCCAGCTTCTTTTATATTTGATTTACCTTCTTTGATCATGCGTAAACCAACCATTTGATCTGTAATTACTGCGTCGATACGTCCAGGCTCTAAGTCCATAAGTGCAGTAATATCGCTATCGTATTCTGTAATTTGATCTGTATATTTTGCAACGAGGTCTTTAAAGGTACTAGCTTTTACAACACCAATTTTCTTACCCTTTAAATCTTCTGGAGAAGAGATAGATGTATTCTTTTTAGCTACAAAAATTTGGGCACCAGAACGATAATAAGGATTTGAGAAATTAACAGCTTTTAAGCGTTCTTCTGTAATTGCCATACTGCCCAGTATTACATCATACTTTTTCGCTTTGAGACCTTGGATTAGCGTTTCCCATGGATTTGTAATAGGGGTTGGTTTCATATTCATTTTTTTCGCAAGTGCTTCACCTAGTTCTACATCAAAACCGACAAGTTTTCCGTCATTTTCTTTATAGTTAAAAGGCTTATATAAGCCACTCATCGCATAACGAAATTCTTTTTCACCATTTGAAGAAGTAGTAGCACTTTCCTTACTACAGGCTCCTAGTATAAAGGATGTGCATAATGTAATACTCGCAACAATGGTTAATAGTTTTCTTTTCATAAAACCCCTCCTATATATTGATCATACGGATGGTTTTAAGTATGTTATTGAAATATTTTATTTAGATGATTAGTTGTGCACCGTATGAATGTATTTCTTTTCGTTTGAAACAGAAGTTATATTATAAAACGTTACGTAAAAATTGTTTCGCTCGTTCATGTGATGGAGCTGAAAAGAATTGTGCTGGCGGAGCATCTTCTACAATTTTTCCATCATCCATAAAAATGACGCGATCAGCTACATCTCTTGCGAAATTCATTTCATGAGTAACAATAACCATGGTCATTCCTTCTTCAGCAAGTTCTTTCATAACTTGCAATACTTCTCCAACAAGTTCAGGGTCTAAAGCTGAGGTAGGTTCATCAAATAGCATAATTTTAGGATTCATAGCAAGAGCTCGTGCAATAGCAATACGCTGTTTTTGACCACCTGATAGGAGATGGGGCGTTACATCTGCTTTATCTTGTAGGCCGACTTTTTGCAGAAGCTGATTTCCGATTTCTTTTGCATTTGCTGCTTCTAATTTTTTTACATGAATAGGTGCTTCTATGATGTTTTCTAGTGAGGTCATATGAGGAAAGAGGTTAAAGTGCTGAAAAACCATACCGACATTTTCGCGGACTTTGTTTAAATTTGAATGCTTTGGATCAATTCGTTCACCTTGTAAGTGAATTTCACCTTCATCGTACATTTCTAAAAAGTTAAGACAGCGAAGTAATGTACTTTTACCGGAACCACTGGCACCAATTAAAACGACAACTTCTTTTTCTTGTACTTCTAAATCAATTCCTTTTAAAACGTCAAGTGAGCCAAATGATTTTACTAGATTTCGAACCTGAATCATACAAAACCCCCAGTCAAAAATATATTTTACAAATGTTGCCCCTTATTTCTGTTATTAGTCACAAATTGTCAGAATCCTTTATTTTTTTCGTGGATTTGATATTAAAGGAAATAATAATTTTTTGAAATCTCTATATCCTTCTATAATGAAAATATGGATAATAATATATAGGTAGTACTTATATTACTTATACAAAGGGGGAAAGAAGAGATGGAAAAAGAAAGGAAGACATTTTCCTTTGGCTTACGTACACAACTTATGCTATTCACTACAGTTTTAGCTTTAATTACATATTCAACAAGTATATTTTTTATTTATGTGATATATGATTATTTTCAAAGTTATGTAAGTCAAACTGCATATAATATTATCGTTATGTTATTAGGGGTAGTATGGTCTGGAATTTTAGCATATGGAGCAGCCATATTTTTAATTAAACCGCTTCGAAAGTTAGAGGAGGCGGCGAGAAAAGCGGCTGAAGGAGACATTCGTGAAGATGTTCCGTTACCGAAGACTGATGATGAAATTAAATCTTTAAGTGTTGCATTTAATATGATGCTAGGGAACTTAAGGGGCATGGTAAAAAATATTGATACAACATTTTCGTATACAAACAATCAAGTACAGCAAATTAGAAAACAAACAGGCGAAGCAACGAAACAAGCACAAGGTGTTTCTGAAACACTTGCAGAGATTTCTTCTGGCGCTGAGCAATCAGCGGCATCCATTCAGGCAATTGTTTCTGCTGTTGATACAACAACTTCTATTGCAAGTGAAGTAGAAGAGAAAGCGAAACAGTCTGATGAGTTGTCTTCAGAAATGGTTCAAGCTTTAGGGCATAGTACGCGTGTCTTTACGTCTTTAATTCAAGGTATTCAAACATTGGCGAAAGAAAATGAAGATTCAATGCAAAATGTACAGAAGTTAGAGGAAAGAATGAAACAAGTAGAACATATTGTATCTGTTGTGAGTGAGATTGCTAGCCAAACTAATTTATTAGCACTAAACGCTTCTATTGAGGCTGCTCGTGCAGGAGAGCATGGAAGAGGCTTTGCGGTTGTTGCGGAAGAAGTACGAAAACTTGCTGATGAAAGTGATCATTCTGCAAGAAACATATCGCAGTTATTACGAAATATGCAAGAGGAAGTACAACAAGTTGCAATGAAAATGACAGAACAAGTGAAAATAGCTAAAGAAGAGGCGAAACGTGGGGAGGCTACGGAATTAATTTTAAAAGAAATGTCATCAAGTGTTATGGAAGTAGCGGATGCAACGAAGCAAATTAGTGGTTATATGAATGAACAAGTGAACCACATTCATCAAACAGGAGCACAAACAAAGGCCGTAGCAGCAATTGCTGAAGAAACGTCAGCTGGTTCACAAGAAGTAGCACGTGTGACGTTGCAACAATCTAAAAATATGATAGCAATCGATCAATTATTAAAGGATCTAGAGAAACAAGCAACAGAATTGAAACAAACAATTAAACGATTTTCAATGTAAAAGAGAAGAACAGAATACTGTTCTTCTCTTTTTTTAGCTAGATTTAATATCTATAGTTAAAAGATAGAAACTATGAACGTTTCCGCAACATTCTTTTCTGTCCCTTTCGGATGAAATTTATAGCGAGCTATAATATTAAAAGGGGTGTCTTTTATGAAAAAAGAAAAAAGACAACGATTAATTAAACAATTTGTAAAAGAGTATGAAATAGAGAAGCAAGAAAGATTAGTAGAATTGTTAGCAAAAAAAGATGTATTAGTAACACAAGCTACGGTTTCTCGAGATATTCGTGAGTTAAACTTAACGAAGGTACCTTCTCAAGAAGGATTGATGATATATAAAATTTTCTCAGAAGAGCATTTACAAACTGATATAAAATTAAAGAAAAAATTACGAGAGGTTGTTGTGAAAATTGATTGTGTAGATCAATTAATGGTTATTAAAACATTACCTGGAAATGCACATGTTATTGGTGTTTTGTTTGATGAGTTAGATTGGAAAGAAAAATAGGATGTATATGTGGAAATGATACATGCCTTATAATTTCTCAGTCGAAATCAGATAGGGAGATTTTAGAAGAAAGATTAAATTTAATTCTTTAGATGCAAAATCCTGTTTTTAATTTTTATTAAAAACAGGATTTTTGTGTAAATACGGAAGTTAAATATTCAACATATATGCGTAATATATGTATTTTTTATTAAAAAATCGGGATGGATTATTATAAAAATACAAATTAATATGATTTTAAAAAAATAACTTGTTTAATATTTCACAATGATAATGTGGATGATTTCACAAAGGTGAAAGCGTGTAGCATTTATTATGTACTTGTAAGACATCAAACATATTTAAAAGGAGGTACAACAAATGAAGCATCCGATACATGTTACTTCAGAAATTGGGGAATTACAAACGGTTTTATTAAAACGACCGGGTAAAGAAGTGGAAAACTTAACACCAGATTATTTACAGCAATTATTATTTGACGATATTCCATACTTACCAATTATTCAAAAAGAGCATGATTATTTTGCACAAACGTTACGCAATCGGGGTGTTGAAGTTCTTTATTTAGAAAAACTAGCCGCTGAGGCGTTAGTAGATAAAAAACTTCGAGAAGAATTTGTTGATCGTATTTTAAAAGAAGGACAGGCCGACGTAAATGTTGCACATCAAACTTTAAAAGAATATTTACTTTCCTTTTCAAATGAAGAATTAATTCAAAAAATTATGGGCGGTGTACGGAAAAACGAAATTGAAACAAGTAAGAAGACACATTTATATGAATTAATGGAAGATCACTATCCGTTCTACTTAGATCCAATGCCTAATTTATATTTTACTCGTGATCCAGCAGCTAGCGTGGGCGATGGCTTAACGATAAATAAGATGAGAGAACCAGCGCGTAGACGTGAATCATTATTCATGGAGTACATCATTAAATATCATCCAAGATTTGAAAAACATAATGTACCAATCTGGTTAGATCGTGATTATAAATTTCCAATTGAAGGTGGCGACGAGCTAATTTTAAATGAAGAAACAATTGCGATTGGAGTATCTGCTCGTACTTCAGCTAAAGCAATTGAACGTTTAGCAAAAAATCTCTTTAGCCGACAAAATAAAATTAAGAAAGTGTTAGCAATAGAAATTCCAAAATGCCGAGCATTTATGCATTTAGATACAGTATTTACAATGGTTGATTATGACAAGTTTACAATTCACCCAGCTATTCAAGGGCCAAAAGGGAATATGAATATTTATATTTTAGAAAAAGGATTAGATGAGGAAACTCTTAAAATTACACATCGTACTTCTTTAATGGAAGCATTAAAAGAGGTATTAGGCTTAAGTGAATTAGTTCTTATTCCATGTGGAGGAGGAGATGTAATTGCTTCTGCTCGTGAACAATGGAATGATGGCTCGAACACATTAGCAATCGCGCCAGGTGTAGTTGTTACATATGATCGCAACTATGTATCCAATACGTTATTACGGGAACACGGTATAGAAGTGATTGAGGTGCTAAGTTCAGAATTATCTCGTGGTCGTGGGGGTCCACGTTGCATGAGTATGCCAATTGTTCGTAAAGATATTTAGTATAAATAACGGAGAAAGTAGGGATGAAGTATGTTAATGACTAGACCAAATTTAAAAGGAAGAAGCTTTCTAGCAGAAAAAGATTTTACACAAGAAGAATTGTTATATTTTCTAGATTTGGCAGCAGAATTAAAAGAGAAAAAGAAAAATGGTATCCCGCATCATTATTTAGAAGGTAAAAATGTAGCGCTCTTATTTGAAAAAACTTCTACTCGTACGCGTTGTGCATTTACAGTAGCATGTACAGATTTAGGGGCAAATCCTGAATATTTAGGGAAAGGTGATATTCAGCTTGGGAAAAAAGAATCTGTAGAGGATACAGCAAAAGTGTTAGGGCGTATGTTTGACGGAATTGAGTTTCGTGGATTTAATCATGAAACTGTAGAATCTTTAGCACAAAATTCTGGTGTGCCGGTTTGGAATGGATTAACAGATATGTGGCATCCAACACAAACACTAGCAGATTTATTAACAATTAGAGAACATGTAGGGAAACTGAAAAATGTGAAGCTCGTTTACGTTGGAGATGGACGAAATAATGTTGCTAATAGCTTACTAGTTGGTGGCGCAATCGTTGGAATGGATGTACGTATTTGTACACCGGAAACTTTATGGCCTGCACAAGAAGTAATAGATTTGGCAAAAAAATATAATGAACAGGTAATGATAACAAGTAATGTGGAAGAAGCAGTTGCGAATGCAGATGTAATTTATACAGATGTATGGGTGTCTATGGGGGAAGAAGAAAAATTTGCTGAACGTGTCAAGTTATTGAAACCTTATCAAGTAAATATGAAAATGATTAAAGAAACAGGGAATGAAAACGTGATTTTCTTACATTGTTTACCTGCATTTCATGATGTCGAAACGATGTATGGCGAAGAAGTTTATGAGAAATATGGGTTGAAAGAAATGGAGGTAACTGACGAAGTATTCCGCAGTAAACATTCAAAAGTATTTGATCAAGCTGAAAATAGAATGCATACAATTAAAGCGGTTATGGCAGCTACTTTAGGAAACATGGAGTAAAGAAGAAAGGGAGTGTTCCTTTCTTCTTTCTCCTCCTTTAGACACTATCATTCACTATTGCTTTTGTATTGTTATTGCAATTAAAGAGAGGTGAGTGGAATGGGTGAAGATAAGAAACTAGGGTTGTTTACATTAACGGCTCTTGTAGTGGGGTCTATGATTGGCGGTGGAGCCTTTAATTTAGCGAGTGATATGGCAAAAGGTGCTGGTGCTGGAGCCATTATTATTGGCTGGGTTATAACAGGAATTGGGATGATTGCACTTGGATTATCTTTTCAAAATCTAACTGTAAAACGGCCAGATTTAGATGGTGGTATTTTTAGCTATGCAAAAGCAGGGTTTGGTAATTTTATGGGGTTTAATAGTGCGTGGGGATACTGGCTATCTGCTTGGCTTGGGAATGTAGCTTACGGCACATTATTGTTTTCTTCATTAGGATATTTCTTCCCGATCTTTGAAGGCGGGCAAAACGTAGCGTCCATTGTTGGTGCAAGCGTATTATTATGGTGTGTTCACATGTTAATTTTACGTGGAGTTCAATCAGCAGCACTTGTGAATTTAGTAACTACAATCGCAAAATTAGTACCTGTATTTGTATTTATTGTCATAGGAATCTTCGCGTTTCATATTGATATGTTTTTAGATGGATTTTGGGGGCAAACTGGTTCTTTTTCATGGGGAGCAGTTGGCAGCCAAGTTAAAAGTACAATGCTTGTAACTTTATGGGTATTTATTGGGGTAGAAGGTGCTGTTGTTTTATCCAGTCGAGCAAAAAATAGAAGTGATGTAGGGAAAGCAACGGTTATTGGCTTAATTGGTACACTCATCATTTACATTTTAATCACATTATTGTCTCTTGGACTTATGCAACAAGCAGATATTGCTGGTTTGAAAAATCCGGCTATGGCTTATTTATTTGAAAGTGTTGTTGGAAAATGGGGTGCTATCTTTATTAATTTAGGTTTAGTCATCTCTGTATTAGGTGCTTGGTTAGGGTGGACTTTGCTCGCTTCTGAAATTCCATATTTAGCGGCTAAAGATGGAGTATTTCCAAAATGGTTCGCAAAAGAAAATAAAAATAAGGCTCCAGTAAATTCATTATGGATAACAAATGGTTTAATTCAAATGTTCTTGTTAACATTCGTCGTTTCTGATCAGGCGTATAACTTTGCATTCTCTTTAGCATCTTCAGCTATTTTAATTCCATATGCGTTTTCAGCATTTTATCAACTGAAGCATAGCTTAAATTCTGAGGAAGTAGATCGAAATAAAAATATAGTAATTGGCTTGATAGCAAGTATTTATGGCGTTTGGTTAGTTTATGCAGCTGGTTTAGAGTATCTATTATTAACAATGACTTTATATGCGCCAGGTATTTTTATTTTTTACAATGTTCAAAAGCAAAAGAGTTCGAAGCAAATATTTACTCGAGTGGAATTAGCATCATCCGTAGCAATTGGTGCTTTAGCATTTTTTGCGATTTATGGATTAATTACAGGCAGCATTACTTTATAGAGCTCTGTGAAAACGAAATGAACTGGAGGGCTGAAATATGGCACGAAGAAAAATTGTAGTTGCACTAGGGGGAAATGCGATACAGTCTGGAAAAGCTACTGCGGGGGCGCAGCAAGAAGCGTTGGAAAAAACGGCGGAACAACTTGTGAAAATAATGGAAAATGATGTAGATATAGTAATTGCACATGGAAATGGCCCACAAGTGGGGAATATTTTATTGCAGCAAAAAGCTGCAGAAACGGAAAAGACACCTGCAATGCCATTAGATACTTGTGGGGCAATGAGCCAAGGAATGATTGGATATTGGATGGAAAATGCGATTGAAAAGGCATTGAAAAAACGGAATATAAAAAAAGATGTAGCAACGGTTATAACACGCGTTGTTGTGGATAAAAAAGATGAGGCATTTAAAAATCCAACTAAACCAATTGGTCCTTTTTATACAGAAGAAGAGGCCAGAAGATTAATGGACGAAACAAAAGCAGTGTTTAAAGAAGATGCGGGTAGAGGGTGGAGACGTGTTGTTCCATCACCGAAGCCTGTAAGTATTCATGAACATAAAGTGATTAATTCTTTGGTCGAAGATGGAAATATAGTGATAGCTGTTGGCGGTGGTGGAATTCCAGTAATTGATTCTGAAGAAGGGCTAAAAGGAACTGAAGCGGTTATCGATAAAGATTTCGCTGCGCAGAAATTAGCAGAATTAGTAGATGCCGATACGCTCGTTATTTTAACTGCAGTTGATTATGTGTATGTAAATTATAATCAACCGAATCAAAAAAAATTAGCGCATATCACAGTGAATCAATTAGAAGAATATATTGAAGAACAACAATTTGCTGCGGGAAGCATGCTTCCAAAAATTGAAGCTGCTATTAATTTTGTTAATACAAATCCAAAAAGAAAAACAATTATTACGTCTTTAGAAAAAGTATATGAAGCACTAGAAGAAAAAGCCGGTACTATTATTTCAAAACAAAATGTATGCATGTATGTTTAAATCATTATGTACGCTACTTATTATTGAAAAAAGAATGAAGTTAGTAACTTCATTCTTTTTATTGATTCATATTTTTTATACGTATTGTTCATAAAGTTTTCATGATGAAATCTGAATATATAAGTTAGTTATGATAAAATTCAAATTGAATACGCTTTCTTGATTTTTCGCTCCAACATACAGCAAGAGAGAGGGAATTTTATGAATAGACGGAACGTAGTTAAGGATTTAAAGCAGTTCGAATTATTTGCTCATTTAACAGAAAAGAAATTGAAAGGTTTGACGGAGTTTGTCTATTGGCGAACTTATAAAAAGGGTCAATTTTTATTTTTAGAAGGGGATTCAAGAGAAAGAATTTACTTCATGTTAGATGGATTTGTAAAGTTAGAGCGGGTTAATCAAAATGGGAACTTATTATACGATGACTATGTAAAGCGGTATTCTATTTTTCCTTATGGTGGTATGTTTACAGACAGAGGATATAACTATACAGCAGAAGCAATGACGGATGTGGAGGTATATTATATTCCAACGGTAATCTTTGAAGATATGGTAAAATCCAGCAGAACGCAATTGATGTACGTTGTTCAGCAATTATCATCGATATTAAAACTAAACGAAAATCGAGTACAAAATATTACAATTCCTAATGCACAAGATCGGGTCATTCAAACATTAAATTATTTAATGCGGGATTTAGGAGAACAGAGTGGTGAAACAATTGTAATTTCCTGCCCACTTACAACAATTGAAATATCGAAAATATCTGGTACGTCTCGAGAGACGGTTAGTAGCGTATTAAAACAATTAAAAAATGATAGTATTGTTACAATTTTAGATAAAAAAATTACAATACATAATCCAACATATTTTGAGGAAATCTCTATGTGAAAATTGCATATTGATTTTTAATTCATACTGTATATTAATAAGGTTATTTATATATTTATAAGTAACTTTTTTACGTTTTCCTCTATGAAAAGATAGTATAGTATGGTAATAATAGCTAAAATCGATAATAAAAAACAAAGTGAAGGGGAGAAAGAATGCTTCGTATTGAGTATGATCGATTAGTAGCTATTTGTTACAGTATAGGGGTTTTGTTATTATTAAAAATTCCAAATGATAATGAATTAATTGGGGAAAAACTATTCAATGTCTATAAGGTTCCGATACATACGTATGTTTATATGGATTATAAAGTCTCAAATATATTGATTGTTTCTTTCATACTACATGTAATTGCATTTATATTATTTTTAAAATGGCTAGGAAAAAAGGAGTCTAGTACATTTAGAAAAATGAATAAGATAAAAGTAGTAGGCATTAGTATTTTGATTGTAATGATGTCGTTTATTTTAAATAACATCCTCCAGACATTAAATAAAACATGGTACTACGCAGGAAAAACAGGGGTAGAAGCAATAGAATATAAAAAAGAAGATAGCCAGTGTAGAATGGAGAAAAATGGAGAGGATATCGAACGAAAGTGTATTGTTACTTTAAAAAATTATCGTAATCATTCACAAGCATTAAAAGTTGTTTGATATGATAATGTAAACGAGAATTCAAAAAGTTATCTAGTACCGAAACCAGTCTATTTACAAAAACATGAGACAAAGCAATTCGAATTTCAAATTCCTGTTGCTTATAATAGCGGTGTTGAAAAAGATAAAGTACCAAATATTAAATTACATTTATTGCATGAAAATGATGCGAAATACAATTAATCTGTAATTGAAAGTTTATGAGTAGGGGCAATAATTTGAAACGATATAGAAAATCAACTTGAATCATCCAACATGCTGCAGGGTAACGGCATATTGGATGATTTTTTATTTTCTACCTTTTTTTACGTATGAAAGGGTGGAATACTTTGTTGAAAACGAAAAACATTGCAAGGATCATATATGGTTTTCACTTTACGTAATCTTTGAAAGTTAGGGCCATAATAACTAGTTTGCCAATTTTTAATGTCGATATCGGGCCAATTGACATAGTCACCTAGTGTATAAGGATCTAAGCTTTCTCGTAAATCTTTAACCCAGCGTATATTTCGATTTTCTTCATCATCACATTTCCAAGAGGTAATGTATTCTTGCGCAATAATTGCTTTGCGATGGAAATAAGCTGTTTCAGTAGGCGGAATATTTTTAACAGCACCTACGAGCGATTGGTGCCAAATACTCGCATCTTTATTTGGTGCATGTGAAAGAAAATACTGCATGATTTGAATTCCTTTAAGAGGAATAGGTTTATATACGTAGGAACCGGAGCGCTTGAAGTTTTCAGGGATGTTACCACTGTTAAAAAATTCAACAGCCTTTATATAAGGAACTTCATCTATAAAGAGAGAGGGGGTACCAGTTTCAAGAAGAGGAGATAATAAGGAATGGAGTTCAGAGGGAGAGCCAACAAACTCACCTTGTGCTTCAATTTTGTTTTGTTGTTTTGTGAATAATTCAATTGATGAAGTAAGACGTTCGTCTACATAAGGCGCCCAGTTTTGCCAAGCTTGAAAGGCAGCAATAAAATCTTCCCATTCCCATGTAATGGAGAAGATTGATACATTTTTTATAGGGTGTACGCGAAAAGTCAAAGAAGTAATAATTCCGAAGTTTCCACCACCGCCACCGCGGCATGCCCAAAACAAGTTATGGTTTTCATGTTCGCTTGCACGAATGATTTTTGCTCCAAATTTACCACATGCTTGTACCATTTCAACTTCTATTAATTGATCACATGTTAATCCAAATAAGCGTGAAAGCATACCGATGCCACCGCCAAGTGCTAATCCAACAATTCCAACGCTTGCGCTTGTACCAGCCGGTATTGTCACACCATAATTCCAAAGCTCTTTATAAACAGTGCCAAGGTTTGCACCAGCTTCAATTGTTGCTGTTAATTTATCTGTATGAACAGTAATACGATGCATTTCACTCACGTCAATAATAAGTCCTCTATTTAAAAGAGAAAAATTTTCATAGCTATGACGTCCGCTTCTTAAGCGAAATGGTACATGACGCTCGCGTGCCCATTTTAAGGCGTTACACACATCATTTTTATTTTGACAAAACACAATAATACAAGGGAGTTTTGGAATACTTAAATTTAAGTTCATTCGGGCTACGTCATAGTCAGGGGCTGAAGGAACAACGATACGACCTGTTAATTTTGTTTGTTTCAATTTATCACTCCTTTCTAAAATAAGCGGGGCTTTTTATTAATATATGAAAAGTATATGTAACGTGCGTGGACAAGGAGATGAGAAGAATGAGATTTGCCTTTGTGAGAAATAAATAAAGCATAAGAATCAAGAAACTACATAGAGTTCAATGAAAACAGTTGCAAACTATTCATATTTTGTTATGATAGTGTTACGAAAACGTTTGCATAAAAATTCCGATGGATGCAAAAGGAGAGAATGACTATGAATAAGACATGGTGGAAAGAAGCGGTTGCTTATCAAATTTATCCACGTAGCTTTATGGATTCAAATGGCGATGGTATTGGAGATTTACAAGGTATTATTGCGAAACTGGATTATTTAAAAGATTTAGGAATAGATGTAATTTGGATTTGTCCAATGTATAAGTCACCTAATGATGATAATGGTTATGACATTAGTGATTATCAAGATATTATGGATGAGTTTGGGACGATGGAAGACTTTGATGCTTTACTAGATGAAGTTCATAAACGTGATATGAAGCTTATTATTGATTTAGTTATTAATCATACAAGTGATGAACATCCATGGTTTATTGAGTCTCGTTCATCTAAAGACAATCCGAAGCGTGATTGGTATATTTGGCATGATGGTAAAGATGGTGCAGAACCAAACAACTGGGAAAGTATTTTTAATGGTTCGGCATGGGAGTATGATGAAGTAACAGGACAATATTATTTACACTTATTCTCGCGTAAACAACCAGATTTAAACTGGGAGAATAAAGAAGTTCGAGAAGTGCTATACGATACAGTTAATTGGTGGCTTGATAAAGGAATTGATGGTTTCCGAGTAGATGCAATCAGCCATATTAAAAAAGAAGACGGCTTTAAAGATATGCCAAATCCAAAAGGACTAAAGTATGTTCCATCTTTTGATAAACATATGAATGTGGATGGTATTCAACCTTTATTAGAAGAATTAAAAGAAAATACATTTTCTAAGTACGATATTATGACTGTTGGTGAAGCGAATGGCGTTAAGATTGAAGATGCTGAGCTTTGGGTTGGAGAAGAGCAAGGTAAGTTCAATATGGTATTCCAATTCGAACATTTAAGTTTATGGGATGCAGAAAAGAAGAAAGATCTTGATGTTGTAGGGCTGAAA
Organism: Bacillus sp. FF-1; assembly: GCF_028548245.1. NCBI lineage: Bacteria > Bacillati > Bacillota > Bacilli > Caryophanales > Bacillaceae > Bacillus > Bacillus sp. FF-1. The sequence goes on along the minus strand of NZ_JAQQGG010000008.1, from coordinate 113,016 downwards.
AAGGTATTAACGAAATGGCAAAAAGGGTTAGAAAATAAAGGATGGAATGCTTTATATATTGAGAATCACGATAAGCCGCGTATCGTTTCAACTTGGGGAGATGATAAACAATATTGGCGTGAAAGTGCAACGGCTCTAGGAGCAATGTATTTCTTTATGCACGGTACACCGTTTATTTATCAGGGACAAGAAATTGGGATGACAAATGTCCAATTACCAAATGTTGAAGATTACGATGATGTTGCAACTAAAAATTTATATCGTGAGAAAATTGCAGAGGGCGTATCACATCAAGATATGATGGAAATTATATGGGCTTCTTGCCGCGATAATTCACGTACACCTATGCAGTGGAACGATGAGATGAATGCTGGCTTCACAACAGGTGCACCTTGGTTTAGTATGAATCAAAACTACAAAGAGATTAATGTTGAAAAGCAGAAAAATGAAGAAAACTCTATTTTCAATTTCTATAAGAAAATGATTGCCTTGAAAAAAGAGCACGATGTACTGAATTACGGTACGTACGATTTACTTTTAGAAGATGATCCGCAAATTTATGCATATACTCGTACATTAAACGATGAAAAAATAGTCGTAATTAGTAATATCTCAAAAGAGGAAGCTGTGTATAATGAGGATTTATTTGCACTAGAACGCAAACGTTTGCTTTTAAATAACTATGAAGTTGCGGAACATGAACAAGTAAATTCAATCACGTTAAAGCCGTATGAAACAAGGGTTTATCGTATTTCATAATAAAAAAGGATGCTCTTAGAGCATCTTTTTTTATGAAAAATAATAAATTTCTATTGCAAAGTGAAAACGCTTTTATTAAAATAGATTTATGAAAACGGTTGCGTAAAGATAAAAATGAAGTAACATAAGGAATCGTTTTCATAATAGAAACAGAAATTATAATTTAAATCATTATGTTGTTATAAATAAAGGGGAGGAAGAACAGATGAAAATTACGTCTTTTGATTTTTGGCAAAAGTTCGGGAAAGCGTTATTAGTTGTTGTAGCTGTAATGCCAGCAGCTGGTTTAATGATTTCTATCGGTAAGTTAATTGGAATGTCTGCTGGGGATATTAACGCAGTTCATACAATCGCTCGCGTAATGGAAGATATCGGTTGGGCAATTATTACTAATCTACACATCTTATTCGCAGTAGCGATTGGGGGATCTTGGGCGAAAGATCGCGCAGGTGGTGCATTTGCAGCGCTATTAGCATTCGTCTTAACAAACAGAATTACAGGGGCTATATTTGGCGTAAACGCTGAAATGTTAGCGGATTCAAAAGCGAAAGTTTCTTCAGTATTAGCAGGGGACTTAATTGTAAAAGATTACTTTACTTCTGTACTTGGTGCACCAGCATTAAACATGGGGGTTTTCGTAGGGATTATCACAGGTTTCTTAGGAGCTACTTTATATAACAAATATTATAACTATAACAAACTGCCACAAGCATTAGCATTCTTTAACGGAAAACGATTCGTGCCATTCGTTGTAATTGTTTGGTCTACAGTAACTGCAATTGTATTATCACTTTTATGGCCATTCATCCAAAGTGGATTAAATGAATTTGGTCGCTGGATTGCAGCTTCAAAAGATAGTGCACCAATTGTTGCACCATTTGTATATGGAACGTTAGAGCGTTTACTATTACCATTCGGTTTACATCATATGTTAACAATTCCGATGAACTATACAGAGCTGGGCGGAACATATACGATGTTAACTGGCTCAAAAATTGGACAAGTTGTAGCAGGACAAGATCCATTATGGCTTGCATGGATTACAGATTTAAATAACTTATTAGCAAATGGAGATACAAAAGCATATAACGATCTATTAAATAATGTTGTACCGGCTCGTTTCAAAGCTGGACAAGTTATCGGTTCAACAGCAGCATTAATGGGTATTGCTTTCGCGATGTTCCGTAATGTTGATAAAGAAAAACGTGCAAAATATAAACCAATGTTCTTATCAGCAGCATTAGCAGTATTTTTAACAGGTGTAACAGAACCAATTGAATTCATGTTCATGTTTATTGCTCCAGTATTATATGTTGTATATGCAATTACAACAGGACTTGCATTCGCATTAGCAGATTTAATTAACTTACGTGTTCACGCATTCGGATTCATTGAGTTAATTACTCGTACACCGATGATGGTTAATGCAGGATTAACTAGAGATTTAATCAATTTCGTTATCGTTTCATTAGTATTCTTCGGTCTGAACTTTACATTATTCAATTTCTTAATTAAAAAGTTCAACTTACCAACACCAGGACGTGCAGGTAACTATATTGATAATGAGGATGAGGCATCAGAAGGAACAGGAAATGTACAAGATGGTTCATTAGCAACAAAGGTTATTGATTTATTAGGTGGAAAAGAAAATATTGCTGACGTAGATGCTTGTATGACACGTTTACGTGTAACAGTAAAAGATTTAGATGTTGTTGCACCAGAAGCGCAGTGGAAACAAAATGGTGCTTTAGGACTTATCGTAAAAGATAAAGGTGTACAAGCGGTATATGGCCCGAAAGCTGACGTATTAAAGTCAGACATTCAAGATATGTTAGGTGCGTAATAATATGAAATTGCTAACTTTAAACTGTCACTCTTGGCAAGAAGAAAATCAAATAGAAAAGATAAAATATCTTGCTAAAGTCATTCAAGAAGAAGAGTACGATGTTATCGCATTGCAAGAAGTAAGTCAGTCGATAGGAGCTAAAAATGTATGCGGTAACAAGAAAGAAGATAATTTTGGACTTTTACTATTAGAAGAGTTAAAAGCGTTACATGTAAAAGATTACAATATTACTTGGGATTTCTCTCATATTGGTTATGATGTGTATGAAGAAGGATTAGCGATTATAACGAAGCATAATGTTGTAAAAGAAGATACGTTCTTTATTTCAGAAAATAAGGATACAACGTATTGGAAAACACGCAAAATTGTAAGTGCAACAATTGCTTATAATGGTAAGAACATCACGTTTTACTCTTGCCACCTCGGTTGGTGGAATGATGAAGAAGAATCATTTAAAGGTCAAGTGAATCGTTTGATGGAGCATGTAGATAGCAATGAACTTTCCTTCTTAATGGGTGATTTTAATAATAACGCTCGTTTGCAAGGGGAGGGTTATGAATATATGATGCAAAAAGGTTTGCATGACACATATGAACTAGCAATAGAGAAGGATGAAGGAACAACTGTCCAAGGTGAGATTGCTGGTTGGGATGAAAATAAACATAATTTACGAATCGATCTAATATTGTGTAACCGAAGTGAAAAAGTTTGTTCTTCAAAAGTTATTTTTAATGGTACAAACCGAAATATAATTTCAGATCATTTCGGTGTAGAAGTGCAAGTAGATATATAATAGAAGAAATCCTCACAGATAATAAAAAGCTGTGAGGATTTTTTTAGGAATACAAGTATTTCCAAGAGAAAATACTTGTATTTTTTATGACATTTCCTATATATTTGTTATTATTGAATGTAAAACCGATTTGGTCATTTTGTATTCATGCTTTGACTTACTTCGTTATATAATGTAGTAAGTTAAAGTTAATGGGAAAAAATAGTTCGTTTTTGGTTAATCCACGATGTAGAAAGTGATATAATTGCAAAATGTATGTATCATTTTCTAAAGAAGGAAAAATATATAATTAGGTGATAACTTCTATGAAACAAATTTGGCGTATTTATAAGACAGATTTACGGAATGTAGCAAAACATTGGGCTGCAATTGTTATTGTTGTAGGGTTAATGATTTTACCATCGTTATATGCATGGTTTAACATTAAAGCTTCTTGGGATCCATATGGAAATACAAAAGAAGTTCCCATTGCAGTTTCTAACGAAGATGCAGGCTCTAATTTAAGAGGAAAAGATATCAATATCGGGAACGAGATTGTAGATTCTCTGAAGAAAAACAAAAATCTTGGCTGGAAATTTGTAGATGAAAAACAAGCAATTTACGGAGTGGAACGCGGGGATTACTATGCAAGCATTACAATTCCAAAAGACTTCTCTGAAAAGATTGCAACTGTTCTGGATGAAAATCCACAGAAACCAGAACTTGATTACTATGTAAATGAAAAGGTAAATGCGATTGCACCGAAGATTACAGCAAAAGGTGCATCAGGTATTACAGAAGAAATTAGTAAAAACTTTGTTAAAACAGCGAACGGTGAGATTTTTAAAATCTTCAATGACCTTGGAATCGATTTAGAAACAAACTTACCAAGTATTGAGAAAGTAAAAGATCTTGTATTTAAGTTAGAAGCGCAGTTCCCAGAAATGAATACATTGATGGATAAGGCGTTAGATGATGCGACTCGAGCAGAGGATGTTGTGAAAGTAGCGCAGAAAGAGTTGCCGGTTGTAGAGAGTGTTATTAATGATGGTCAGGATACACTTAAGAGCTTAGATGCATTCTTTGCGAGAAACGATGAAACATTGAATCGTGCTCCAGGAACTATTAAGAATAATTTAATTGTAACGAAGCAGGGATTGGATGCTGCAGCGAAAATTACGGATTACTTAAAAAATCCTTCATTTGATTTTAATCTGACACTTCCAGATCCAGCTAAATTACCAGTGTTACCTAATATAACTATTCCGCAAATACCACAAATACCAGAAATACCAGAAATTCCAGCATTACCGCAAGTGAATGGTGAGGGGTATAAAAATATTGCTAAAAATATTAATCAAACTGTAAATAATGTTTTTAGTTCGATACGTGTCGGAACAACTTACGCACAAGGTGTTATAAACGGGTTGCAAAATGGTAATTTTGATCCAGAGAAAGCGAAACAAGATCTTAATAATGTTTCTGAGACGCTACAAGGTAGAGCAGATAGTGTTTCATATGTAATTGATATCTTTACTAAATTTAAAGAGTCGGCATCAACTGATTTTGGAAAAGAATTCTTCCAAAAGAGAATAGAGAAATTAACAAACCTTAAAACAGCAATTGTAAATGCAAATGGTGGCGTTAAAGATATTGCCAATATTATTGGTACAGGGCAAGAAGTGAAACAAGATGTAAGAGATGCTACTAATAAAAAGCTAGATGCAATAAATAACTTGGTAAATCAAGCAGAAGCAGATTATAATGCTACGTTTGTAGCAGATTTCGAAAAAGCAGTAAGCACAGCTGAGCAATTGAAAAACCAAGCTGAGCAATTGAAAGACAAAGCTGAAAATGTAAAAGAAGATGCTCAGCAACTTAGAGGTAATTTAAATCAAGATATAAAAAAAGCGAATGAGTTAGTAAATCAAACCAATGAGGCATTAGACAATGGTAGAGAAAAGTACGATAAGGCTGTAAGTGATTACAGCAGAGTAAAAACAGAACTTGGAAAAGCAAGAGAAGACTTAAGCAACGCAGGTGTTAATGGATTAGACTCTACAAAAGTAGCCTTAAATGATTTAAATGGACAGTTCAAAGCAGCATGGAATTTAGTTAATGATATGATTCCAGTTCTGGAAAATACAAATAAAGTTTTAGCAGATGTAAATAGTGATAAGAACACGAATAACACGATTTCTAAATTGAATAAAGTAAAAGATGGTCTTCAAAAAGGAATCGATTTAACTGATAAAGGAATTGACGCTATTAATAAAGGTCAAAAGCCAGCAGCAGATGTTATTGAAAGTATTAACGCAGTATCTAAAAGTACTTCGGCCCAAATAAGTGACATCTTAGCTAAATACGATTCAGAAATCGTTCCAAACTTTAATGAAGCAATTGCTCGTACAAAAGAGATGTCTAAAAACACATCTCAAATTTTAAAAGAAGCAGACAAAAAGCTTCCAGATGTTAAAAAAATACTAGAAGATTCATCAAAAGGCTTAGTAGATGGTAAAAAGAAATTAGCAGACATTAAAGCTGAAATGCCAGCTACTGAGAAAAAGATTAAAGAATTGGCAGATAAAATTCGTGATTTTGAATCTGAAGAGGATTTAAAAGACATCATACGCTTATTGAAAAACGATGTTGAGAAGCAAAGTGACTACTTTGCGAATCCAGTAAATTTAAAAGAGAATAAATTATTTGCAATGCCGAACTACGGTTCAGCGATGTCACCATTCTATACAGTGCTTGCATTATGGGTAGGCGCATTATTAATGGTTTCATTATTAACAGTAGAAGTACATGAAGAGGGCGCGAATTATAAGAGCCATGAAATTTACTTCGGACGTTTATTAACATTCTTAACGATAGGTCTTTCACAAGCGTTTATCGTATCAATGGGAGATATATTCTTACTCGGTACGTACGTAGTCGATAAATTCTGGTTTGTATTATTTAGTTTATTTATTGGTGGAGTCTTCGTTTGTATCGTATACTCACTCGTTTCTATTTTTGGAAACGTTGGGAAATCGATGGCGATCATTTTACTTGTACTGCAAGTAGCAGGGTCGGGCGGAACATTCCCAATTCAAATGACACCGAAATTCTTCCAAGCAATTTATCCGTTCTTACCGTTCACATATGCAATTAGTGCAATTCGTGAAACAGTAGGCGGAATGCTGTGGGATATTGTAACGCGAGATTTACTTGTATTAAGTGCTTTCGTAGTAGTTATGATTGTAGCTGCGTTATTACTGAAAACACCAATTAATAAATCGAGCGAAAAATTCGTTGAGAACGCAAAAGGAAGTAAAATCATTCACTAACATAAAAGGTTCCTACCGATAGAGGTAGGAACCTTTTTGTTTAATCAAATTTTAATTTCTTTAATGCTTCTGCAAATGGGTTATTTAATGGTTCTTCTTCTTTTTTCTGTTGTTTCATATATTTTTGAACGTCACGTTTATCAGCTTTGTTTCCAGATTCTTTTTTACGTCTTTCTTGGAATGTGGATAATTTTTCGCGATAGCCACATTTACATGCAAAGATTTGCCCTGCACCTTCACCACGTAATTCTAACTTCTTCTTACACTGAGGGCAACGAGCGTTTGTTGTACGAGATACATTTTTACGATGACCACATTCACGGTCTTGGCAAACGAGCATTTTTCCTTTTTTGCCGTTTACCTCTAGCATTGGTTTACCGCAATCTGGACAAGATTTCGTTGAAATGTTGTCATGTTTATATTTTTTATCACTCGATTTAATTTCAGAAACAATTTCTTTCGTATAGTTCTTCATTTCGGAAATGAATACTTCTTTTTTCAGTTTACCCTTTGCAATTGCCTCTAGCTTTTGTTCCCACTCACCAGTTAGTGTAGGTGATTTTAACTCTTCTGGTACTAAATCAAGTAACTGACGGCCTTTTGAAGTAATGTGAATATCTTTACCGCGTTTTTCAATTAAGAATGAATTGAATAGCTTGTCGATAATATCAGCTCGTGTTGCTACAGTACCTAATCCACCAGTTGATTTTAACGTATCAGCAAGTTGTTTATTTTGCGTATCCATATATTTTGTAGGATTTTCCATTGCTGAAAGTAAAGTTGCTTCGTTAAAACGTGCAGGTGCTTTCGTTTGACCTGATGTTTGCATAATCAACTTTACAGTTAATGTATCGCCTTTTTCGATGCGAGGTAAAAGTTGTTCTTTTACGTCATCAGTTACATCATCATCTTCAAAGCGATTTTCATATACTTCTTTCCAACCGGCATGTAAAATTGTTTTTCCGCGTGCAATGAACGTTTCATTACCGACTTTTGTGCGTAACGTTAGTTGTTCGTATTCGAATGCTGGGAATAAAACAGCTAAGAAACGTTTTACAACTAAATCATAAATTTTACGTTCTTTATCTGTGAAGGCGGAGAAGTTAACGTATCCTTCTGTTGGAATAATTGCGTGATGATCACTTACTTTACTATCATCAACAAATGATTTATTAGCCTTGATAGGCTTTTGTAATACTTTATGTGCTAAGGAACGGTACTCTCCAACACCACATGCTTTTAGACGTTCTGGAAGTGTTCCAACGATATCAGATGAAATATAGCGTGAATCTGTACGAGGGTACGTTAGCACTTTGTGTTGTTCATACAATTTCTGCATAATGTTTAATGTTTCTTTCGCAGAGTAACCGAACTTTTTATTTGCATCACGTTGTAATTCAGTTAAATCGTAAAGACCAGGAGAGAATGACTTCTTTTGTTTTTTATCAATTTCTAAAACAGTAGCATTATGTTTATCTAAACCTTTTACAATACCATCAATTTTTTCTTTATTAAAACTGCGGCTATTGCCATTTGCATCTTGCCACGTTAGTTTTAATTGATTTGTTGTTTGAGCTTCAATGCCGTAGTAAGTTTGAGCTTTGAAGTTCTTTATTTCATCTTCACGATTAGCGATCATAGCAACAGTAGGTGTTTGCACACGGCCACAGTTAAGCTGGGCATTAAAGCGAGTCGTTAAAGCTCGAGTCGCGTTAAGACCGATATACCAGTCAGCTTCTGAACGTGCGACAGCTGAAGCGTATAAATTGTCATATGCTTTACCTGGTTTTAAATTAGCGAAACCATCTTTAATTGCTTTATCAGTAACAGATGAAATCCATAGACGTTTAATTGGTTTGTTAATTCGAACTTTATCAATAATCCAACGAGCGACTAATTCTCCTTCACGCCCAGCGTCTGTCGCTACAATAATTTCATTTACATCTTTTCTAAGAAGCTGACTTTTTACAGCATTAAATTGTTTCCCTGTTTGTTTAATAACTGTTAATTTCAAACGCTCAGGTAGCATCGGTAAATCTTCTAAATTCCACTTTTTATATTTCACATCGTAGCTTTCTGGATCTGCTAATGTAACGAGATGACCTAAAGCCCAAGTCACAATATATTTACTACCTTCAAGGTAGCCGTTTCCCTTTTTATCGCACTTCAGTACACGTGCAATATCTCGTGCAACGGAAGGCTTTTCAGCGATTACAACGCTTTTTGACATATTTAAAACATCCTTTCAAATTTCCATACGTTAACTATAGCATACATCTTCTTGAGATTCAGTTTCGCTCCAGATTTGAACGTTTTTTAATGGGATAACATCTGTTTGAAAGTGAATGATCGTGACAGAACATAATATGCACCATGATGAGACTGTGAGAAATAGATAGTTATTATGCGTATTGTTTTATTAGTTGCTTCTATATTAAATAGAAAAGTAAAGAACTTGTTATTTTACTAGAATAAGAGTAGACTTTGAAGTAGAAGAATACTAAACACATGGGAGTTTGTGGATACAAACTGAGAGTATGACTAGTCCGTCATTGACCATTTGAACCTGTTGGATAATGCCAGCGTAGGGAGAGTGTAAAAGCACATGTTCAGGCACTTTGCGTACGCGCAAAGTGCCTTTTTGTGTATCTCCCATAACTATAGTTAGGAGATGAGAAGGATGAATAGGAAAGAAATTAGTAAAGTAGTGGATTTGGTGAGAGAATCTAATCCGCTCGTTCATAATATTACAAATGTTGTTGTAACAAATTTTACAGCTAACGGTTTGTTAGCGTTAGGGGCATCGCCTGTAATGGCGTATGCAAAAGAAGAAGTGGCAGAAATGGCTAGCATTGCTGGAGCGTTAGTATTAAATATGGGAACACTTCGTCCGGAAGAAGTAGAAGCGATGTTACTTGCCGGTAAATCAGCAAATGTGAACAATGTACCAGTACTGTTTGATCCAGTTGGTGCAGGAGCAACATCGTATCGAACAGAAGTTGCGAGACATATTCCGGCTGAAATTGAATTAGCGATTATTCGCGGAAATGCAGCTGAAATAGCGAACGTTATTAATGAGAGATGGGAAATTAAAGGGGTAGACGCTGGTGCTGGAAATGGTAATGTCGTAAGTATTGCAAAACAGGCAGCGGATGAATTGAATACAGTTGCGGTGATTACTGGAAAAGAAGATGTTGTTACAGATGGAGAGCGAACTGTTCTCATTCGAAACGGTCATCCTATTTTAACGAAAGTTACGGGAACAGGTTGTTTACTAACTTCTGTAATAGGAGCATTTGTAGCGGTAGAAAAGGATTATGTAAAGGCAGCGGTAGCGGCATTAACGTTTTATGGGGTAGCTGCGGAACTGGCAGCTGCCAAGACGGTGGAAAAAGGACCTGGTAGTTTTCAAATTGAATTTTTGAATCAGTTAGCGAATACGACTTCAGGTGATATAGAGAAGTATGGGAAAATTGAGGTTATATAGTAAGGAGGGAAAATAAATGTCACGTATTTCAAAGTCAGAAATGTCTAGGTTGTTATCAGTATATTTTATTATGGGAAGTAACAATTGTACGAAGGATCCACTGCAAGTATTGAGAGATGCACTTGAAGGTGGTATAACAATTTTTCAATTTCGTGAAAAGGGGGAAGGCGCTTTAACGGAAGAGAAACGCATTTGTTTTGCAAAAGAACTACAAGCAATTTGTAAGGAGTACGGTGTACCGTTCATTGTAAATGATGATGTGGAACTAGCTCTCGAGTTAGATGCAGATGGCGTGCATGTTGGGCAAGATGATGAAGGAATTATCTCTGTTCGTGAAAAAATGGGGGATAAAATTATCGGTGTATCTACACATACAATTGAAGAAGCACGCTGGGCAATTGAAAATGGAGCGGACTATTTAGGGGTTGGCCCTATTTTCCCAACGAGTACGAAAAAAGATACGAAAGCGGTGCAAGGAACGAAAGGTTTAGCTCATTTTAGAGAACAAGGAATTACAATACCGATTGTCGGAATTGGAGGTATTTCAATTGAAAATACCGCTTCGGTTATAGAAGCAGGTGCGGACGGTGTTTCAGTTATTTCAGCGATTAGTTTAGCGGAATCTGCGTATGAAAGTACGAAGAGGCTAGTAGAGGAAGTGAGTAACAGTTTGTAGAAGAAGGCTATGTAGTATTAAAACGCTACATAGCTTTTTATGTTTTGATATCGATAGTTAGAAAAAGGGGGAGGATTGTTTGAAAAGGAAACAGTTTATAGAGTTGCAAAATGAGTTGTTTCGTTTATTCGAAAAAAGAGAATTCGAAGCGATTTATAGATGCATAGATAAAGCAAAAAGGGAGTTTCCTGAAAGAATAGAAAAAACTAGTTTCTGGGAAGTGTGTGCACTTTCGGCAGAAGGTAAGTATGAGGAAGCGATTGTTAGTTTAAACGAAGCTTTAGAAAAGGGGATTTGGTGGAATCCACCTACACTTATGGGGGATGAAGATTTAAAGGGATTACGAGAGAATGCAGCTTTTAAAATGATAGTGAAAAAGTGTGAAGAAATCTTTAAGAAACAGCAGCTAACAGCCGAACCGAAATTATTTACTTATGGAAATAAAGAGGCGAAGATAGGGTTATTTTCTTTGCATTGGAGAGGATCAAATATAAGTGATTTTGCACCATATTGGTGTGAAGAAGAAATACTAAATGAGTATATATTAGGTTTTCCCCGGTCCTCACAAATACATGGAATGAAGTCGTATAGCTGGGATAATCATGAAATAGCTATAAAAGACGTTATGAAAACTTTTAATGATTTTGTAAATAAATATAACTTGGAGGACATCATCATCGCGGGAGCTTCTCAAGGGGGAAATATAGCGATAGAGTTAGCGTTAAAGAATATGTCAGCGACTCAAAAATTTATTGCAGTTATACCTGCTATTCGAGATGTTAAGGAAATTGAAAGTATAGTTGTATCAAATGATATAACGAATGTAGAAGGATATATTGTTACGGGAGACAAAGATCCATTTTATGAAAACACACTTCAATTAATGTCTATGTTTGAGGAATATAATGTGGACTGTAAATTAATTGTGAGAGAAGGTTTGGGGCATCTTTTCCCAGCGGATTTTACACAAATATTAAAGAACATAATGGAAGAATGGATAGCTAAAAATATTTAAACAAACGTTTGATTAAAAAAGCACAAACCCTGTAAATTTGTAGGTTTGTGCTTTTTCTTTAAAACATAATTGATATTAAGAGCATTCCAATTCCTATAGAAGTGAATGTTGCGATTAGGCCTGGAATCATAAAGCTATGATTTAAAACATATTTACCAATGCCAGTTGTACCAGTACGATCAAAGTTAATGGCAGCAACAATTGTTCCGTAGTTTGGAATGAAGAAATATCCATTTACTGCAGGGAACATCGCGATCAGTAGTGCTGGTGGAATACCGAGTGATAATCCAAGAGGCATTAAAGCACGTACTGTTGCGGCTTGGCTATATAGTAAAATAGATAGAATGAATAATGCGATGGCAAATAGCCATGGCGCACTTGTTACTAGATGCTGAATTGATCCTTGAATCATATTTAAGTTTCCGTTAAAGAAAGTATCTCCCATCCAAGCGATACCGAAAATAGCAACAACTGCTGTTGCCCCCGCTTTAAAGACGTTACCAGACACGATGCTTTCTACATTTGGTTTACAGAAAATAATAATAAGAGCTGCGATCGTTAACATAACCATTTCAATTGTGTTTGGCATGGAAAGACGGGCTAACTTCCCATCAACTATCCATCCTGGACGAAGTGCTTCAAATGAACCGAGAAGTACGACAAGGAAAGTTCCTACTAAGAAAAGGATAACTGATAATTTAGCGCCTTTTACATCTACAAATTCTTTTTTCTCTTCAATCTTAGGAATCATTCCTTCTTTTAATCGTTTTAAGTATTCAGGGTCTTCATTTAATTCTTTCCCCATTTTGCTAGCAACAAATGCAGCTACCATACAAGCGATAAAAGTAGAAGGGATACTTACTTTTAAAATATCTAATAAAGTGATTTTATAGTCAGCTAACATTGCTAAAAGTGCAACTGTTGCAGCTGATATAGGACTAGCTGTAATTGCTTGTTGGGAAGCAATTACGGCAATTGACATTGGTCGTTCCGGTCTAATTCCAGATTCGCGAGAGACTTCTGCGATAACAGGAAGTACAGAATAAGCAACGTGACCAGTTCCTGCACAAAGTGTAAATAGATAAGTAACAATTGGAGCAAAGAATGTAATGCGTTTTGGATTTTTTCGTAATGCTTTCTCGGCCAGATGAACAAGGTAGTCCATTCCTCCAGCGGCTTGGAGTGCACCAGCAGCTGTAATTACTGCTAAAATCATAAGCATGACATCAATAGGAGGAGCTGTAGGTTGTAAGTGGAAGACGAAAACAAGTATTGCCATACCAACGCCACCCATTACTCCTAGACCAACTCCGCCTAGACGTGCGCCAATAAAAATGCAGAGTAGTAACGTAAGAAATTGTAGCCAAAACATGATAAACTACCTCCGAAATTCATTAGTTAAGATATATTCGAATAATTTAATTTAAAAGAAAATTAAAATAAATATTCAAAACAATCCTTGTGTTATATACATTTTTTATTATATAACACAAGAAATGTAACATTCACGTACTTTGTTAAATTATTTTGAAAAAATAATACAGCCAAATTTTACATTTGTATCTCTAAATAGGTGGACATTTTAATTTTTATGTTGTAATCTTTGATAGAGAATAATGTAATTCTCATAGAACTCCCATATCGTTCAACTCGTTCAGCGAGAAAGGCAAACTGATGGAAACATTAGGACGCAAAACTACAGGAGCTAAGGCCGAAAGGCTACGCTAGCCAGTTACCGGACGGATAGGGTTGGTCTTGACCAATGCTTTTTCATTGGTCTTTTTTTATTTGCAAACAAATGAGAAACCTTATCAGTTGTTGATAAGGTTTCTATTTTAATAGTTTTCCTTTATATTAAGTTAATTAAGAAAGGTGATGTGAATGAAAAAATATTGGCACAAGCTATCATTTCTTCAAAAGAATGTATTGTTAACTGTGTTAGTTATTTTGACGCTTGTTGGTACTATGGGTGCGTTAAGTTTTAACATGTTTCAAAATAGCATGATGTCTATATTTGAAAGGCATTCTTTTGAAACAGGAGATACGGTATTACATAAATTAGACGAAGAAATAGTGAGAGATGTTACAAAAGACCCAGTGGCACAAAGAGAAAAGAGAGAGAAGTTAACAGAGAAATTAGATGAAGCAACGGAAGAATTGAATAGTGTTGGACAAACGTATATTGTTGGAGCAAAAAAAAATGAAAAAGGTGAGTTACTAATCGTCGACTTGTCTACAGACTTAGCAAATGTTGTTGAAGTAAGGCCGGGAGAATATTATAAACAACCAGATCTTTGGATGAAAGCATACGATAAGGTAATGAGCACGAAAAAAGCAAACATGACAGTAGTATATGAAGATCTATTAGGATCATGGGTAACGATATTAGAGCCAATTAAAGATGGAGACGGAAATATTGTGGCAATTGTTGCAGCCGATGTAGATGCTTCTATTGTTCCTATTACAAAGGAAAAATTCATTATACAAGGTTTAATGTTTATTTGTATTTCTGTTTTAATTGCAACTGTTATTCAATTCTTAATCGTACGTAACGCACTTGCTCCATTGCGGGATTTACGTGAAGGATTACGCAGAGTTGGTGAAGGTGATTTAAGTATTAAATTAGAGGAAAGACCAGATGATATTGGTATTATTAATGCGTATTTTAACAATACCATCGAGAAGTTTAAAGGAATTATAGATAAAGTGAAGCAGACAGCAGAACAGGTTTCCTCATCTTCACAAGAATTGTCAGTGAGTACGAAAGAAAATAGCATGGCAGTCCAAGGAATCGTAAGTTCTATAGTTGAGTTAAGGGCTGGCGTTCAATTGCAAGAAACGTCAGTACCAAAGTATTTAGATATTGTATATGAAATGGAAGATAGGATGGAAGAGATAACTAATATTGCAAAACAAATGACGAAAGAGTCTGAAGGTACGAAGCATCATTCAGAAAAAGGAAATGGTATTATTGAACAGACGATGAATCAAATGAACATAATACAAAATGCAGTACAAGATTTATCTTCTATCATTTATTCTTTGGAAGTAAGATCAAAAGAAATTAGTGATATTGTAACTGTAATTACAAGTATTTCAAATCAAGCGAATTCGCTGGCTTTACATGCTACTATTGAAGCTTCACGTGCTGAGGAAACAGGAGAGGGATTTGCCGTTGTTGCTGATGAAGTGCGTAAATTAGCAGAGCAGACGGAAGCATCAGCAAAAGATATAGCAAAATTAATAGGGGAAACACAAGCAGGAACGGAAGAAGCTGTTGTTTCAATGCAAAAAACCTCAAAAGAAGTAGAGTCTGGAATGAAACTTGTTGAAAGTAGTGGTGCTTTCTTTGAAAAAATTTCGAAATCAGCACAAACTGTTACCAATCAAGTTGGAGTTGTTTCTAGCAATTCAAATAATATATTGCAAAATAGCCAAAATATTGTTCGTGTTGTAAATGAACTATCACTTATTGCAAATAAGTATGCGAATAGTAGTAGTAATGTTGAAGAAATCATGAAAGAACAGAAAATGTCTGTACAGGATATTGCTGAATTAGCCAGTTCTTTAAGCTGGCTCTCACAGGAGTTACAAGAGTTAATTGGGGAATTCAAAAGTTAAATGAAATGATTATACATGCTTTTGTTTGTTCAATAAAATAAATCATGCTACAATGAAAACGAATTAAGGACCGGGGAGCCAATTGGCTGAGAGGATGTGAGCAAACATCGACCCTCAACCTGATCTGGATAATGCCAGCGTAGGGAGTTACTTAAAGTGATGTAGCATATGTTATTCTATAATAACTTGCATACAAGGCTTTCCTACGCAGTAGGAAAGCCTTTTCTTGTTTTAAAATTTAATTTCATAAGGGGGATTTTATTATGTCACAACAAGTTACAATTTCGTTTTCAGTAGTACCACAAGCAAAGAACAAAGATGTGTATTCTGTTGTTGATAAAGCGATTGAGGTTGTACAACAATCGGGAGTTCGTTATGAAGTAGGGGCAATGGAAACGACGCTGGAAGGAGAATTAGATGTACTTCTTGATATCATTAAACGTGCACAACAAGCTTGTGTGGACGCTGGAGCAGAAGAAGTGATTACTTCTATTAAAATCCATTATCGTCCAAGCACTGGTGTAACGATAGATGAAAAAGTTTGGAAGTACCGTGATGAATATGCAAAACCAGAAGCAATCTAAAATAATTACAGCAATTTGGCTTATCCTTCTCATTGCGATATGGGAAGGATCTGTTTCATTATTTAAAATTGAACCGTGGATTTTACCGAAGCCTTCTGCCATTGTTCAAGAATTAATTGGAATGAAAGATTTACTATTACCTAATACGATGCAGACGCTGCAAGAGGTTATAATGGGACTGTTCTTTGCGATTTTAATTGGGACAAGCATTGCAATTCTTATGGACGTTATCCCTTTATTTCGTATTTTAATAAATCCGTTGCTTGTTATTTCGCAAACGATTCCAATCGTTGTACTTGCACCGTTATTTATTATTTGGTTTGGATATGGAATGCTACCGAAAGTAATGGTAGTCATACTCGTTTGTTTCTTCCCGATTGCGCTTAGCATTTTAGAAGGTTTTCAAACGGTAGATAAAAATATGTTGAAGTTGTTGCAAACGATGAAGGCAACGAAATGGCAAGTTTACCAGAAAGTAAAGTTTCCAGCAGTGCTTCCATACTTTTTCTCCGGTTTAAAAATTGCAGTTACATATAGCGTAATGGGAGCGATTATTGGAGAATGGCTCGGTGCCAGTGAAGGATTAGGAGTTATGCTTACAAGGGCTACGAAATCCTTTTTAACAGCCCGAGTCTTTGGTGTTGCAGCAATTATTGTAATGGTGACATTATGTCTGTATTTTATCGTGGAGTTTATGGCAAGAATAACAGCACCATGGATATATAGAAAGGACGGCAGAAAATGAAAAAAGGTTTAAAAGTTATGTTGGCTGCCTTATTAGCAGTAGGTGTAGCTGGATGTAATCCGGCGAAGAAAGAAGAAAGTGCAAGTAAAGATCAAAAAGTAAAAGTCGTATTAGATTGGTTTCCGAATACGAATCATACTGGCTTATATGTAGCACAAGCGAAAGATTATTATAAAAAACAAGGCTTAGATGTAGAAATCATTCAGCCTGGTGATAATGTGACGGCGGAGCAAATGATAGCTTCAGGAAAAGCTGACTTCGCAATAAGCGCACAAGAAAATGTAACGTTGGCTCGTGTGGAAGGTATTCCTGTTGTATCTGTAGGTGCGATTATTCAGCATAACACTTCAGCTTTTGCATCGCTTAAGAAAGATAATATGACGTCACCGAAAGATTTTGAAGGGAAACGTTACGGTGGCTGGGGAGGACCAGCGGAAGAAGCGACATTAAAGACAATTATGGATAAGCACCAAGCCGATTTTAATAAAGTTGAAAAAATCATTTTAGGACAAACAGATTTCTTTAAATCAATTGGTCGTGATGCAGACTTTGAATGGATTTATTACGGTTGGGATGGAATTGAAGCGAAGCGCCAAGGAAAAGAGTTAAATACGATTATGGTGAAAGACTTAGATCCAGCGCTTGATTTCTATAGTCCTGTTATGATTACGAGTGAAAAACATACGAAGCAAGATAAAGACTTTGTGAAAAAGTTTATGAGTGCAACGACAGAGGGTTATAATTTTGCAATTAAAGAGCCGAAAGAAGCTGCTGATATTTTAATTAAAGCTGTTCCAGATGTAAATAAAGATTTAGTACAAGAAAGTCAAAAATGGTTAAGTACGAAGTATCAAGATGATGCAAAAGCGTGGGGAGTACAGAAGGAAGAAGTTTGGACGAATTACATGAATTTCTTATATGATAACAAAGTTATTAAGAAGAAAATTGATGTGAAAGATGCCTTTACAAATGAGTTCCTTCCAAGTGAAAAATGAGTGGATTACAAATAAAAGATATTGTGAAATCTTTCGATGGCAAGAATGTATTAGCAAATATTAGTGCTTCTATACGAGAGGGAGAATTTGTTTCTTTTGTAGGACCGAGTGGTTGTGGGAAAAGTACACTATTAAATATGATCGCAAATATTGAAAATCCAACAAGTGGAAGTGTAACGTATAACGATAAGCAAATGCAAGAGCAAGATGTTGTAAGTTATATGCCGCAACAGGATTTATTACTACCGTGGCGGTCAGCTTTGCAAAATATCGTTCTTCCGTTAGAAATTGAAGGGAAGCCGAAAAAACAAAGGCTGACAGAAGGAATGGAAGCATTAAAGCAGTTTGAACTAGATGAATATGCAGAACATTATCCAGATGAATTGTCTGGAGGGATGCGTCAAAGAATTAGTTTTCTGCGCACATATTTATGTGAAAAGCCAATTATGCTACTTGATGAGCCTTTTGGTAAATTAGATGCTTTTACAAAAATGGAAGTACATAGCTGGCTTCTAAACTCTTGGCACCAAGAGAAGCAAACAATCGTTATGGTTACACACGACTTAGATGAGGCAATCTTGCTTTCGGATCGCGTATTTATTTTATCTCAAAGACCAGCATCAATAGTTGGTGAGGTACAAGTGAAATTACCTAGGCCGAGAACGATGGATATGTTAACATCACTTGAGTTAAAGAAAGATAAGGAAGAAATTTTGAGAGTATTAGCTCCTTATATGAAAAAATAGAAAAAGCCTTTTAACAGTTTTTGGTATAATTACTGTTAAGAGGCTTTTTTATATAGGGGGAGAAAGATGAAAACTATAGAGAAAATAGTGGATGAATTAACGGCAGATAATCTTGAAGAAAGAAAAGCTGTATTAAAAAATCATATTTTATTAATGAAGTATGGTATGGAACATCATGAATTAAAAGAAGAAGAAATGACAGAAATTTTAAAGTGGGTTCAAGGTCGAGATCAATTGAGAAAAGATGTTCCGGAGTTACGTGATTTACATTTAATTAAAAAGTTTCAAGCGGTATTAGATGAATTTATTCATTCCATAGTTTCAAATGGTTATGTAGAAGACGCGGTAGAAATTCTAGAGAGTGTATTAAAAAGTATGGGGGCAGTCGCTCATATTGTAAAAATTATGTTTGTCGGCAAAATGAAAGTTGATAGAAATTCTTTGGAAATGGTAGAGGTGCTAAAACGAGAGTGCTACAATTTAATGGAACAGCGTGCTGTTGTTGGTTTACATGCTCAAATTTTTCACGTTTTAGGTTTTGTTCATTCAATACAGTTTGATTTAGAAGAAAGATCACAGGAACACGGACGAGTTGTGATAGGTCTTTTAACAGATTTTAAAACGGATGAATTGAAGTCTGTACAACAATTTCAAGCTGAAGACCATATTTCAGAAGTGAAAAGTATGGTGAGTAAAGGATACGGAATAGAATTACAGAGAAGAATTTATATGTGGAAATCGTTAACGCTCATCTTTACAAGTCCATATGCATTAGAAAAGATGTATAAAGAAATTTATGTAGAAAACGATAACATGGGGAAGGAACAAAAGGAAAAGTAGAGAATAGAATATAACAGAGTAGTTTATACTCTTAATATAACAAATGTTAAAGGAGTGAAAGGATAAAATGACTTTATCAACTGTTCTTCAAATGGTTTTAGCTTGATATGGGAGAAGTCTGCCCATTTTTATCGATTAAGCTAAATTGAAGACAGCAGGTAAAGAACCTTAATCCTTTCTTACGATAATATGTAATGGGTAAGGTGTATTCACCTTACCCATTTTTTATATGCACAATTAAATAAGGCTTTATACTGTTGCTCTCTCTATTTAGCTTATGAATCATAAGTAAAGGAGAGAAAATAATGAGTATATTAACGGTAGAAAATTTAAGTCATTCGTATGGTGAGAAAACCATTTTATATAATGCATGTTTTCGAATATTGAAGGGTGAGCATGTTGGGGTAGTAGGGCAAAATGGAATTGGAAAATCAACATTGTTAAGGATTTTAACAGGAGAACTTATACATGATGATGGGAACATTGAATGGTTTCCACATGTGAAGGTAGGTTTCTTGCAGCAGCATATGGATTTACAAGAAGGGATGACAATTGAGGGATACTTGCAAAGTGCATTTGCTGATTTGTATGCGATTGAATACGAAATGTTAAAAATTGCTGAAGAAATGAATGGAGCAGGAGAAGTAGAAAAACTGTTAGTAAAGTATGGAGAATTACAAACTATATTGGAAAGCTCTAATTTCTATCACATTCATACAGAAGTTGAAGAAGTAGCAATCGGTTTAGGTTTATTTGAAATAGGTTTGAAAAAGGATGTATCGAAGTTAAGTGGGGGACAGCGAACAAAGTTATTACTTGGGAAGCTTCTTTTAGAAAAAGCTGATGTTTTATTACTAGATGAGCCAACAAATTATTTAGATACAGCTCATATAGAATGGTTGCAATCATATTTGAGACTATATGAAAAAGCTTATGTAATCATTTCGCATGATGAATTATTTTTGAACAGTATTACAAATGTTATTTTTCATCTAGAAGGAGGAAAAGTGAAGCGATACGTAGGAAACTATGAAAAGTTTGTGCAAAGTTACCAAGTGCAAAAGAAACAATTACAATCGGCGTATGCGAAACAACAAAAAGAAATCTCTCAGTTAGAAATATTTATTCAAAAAAATAAAATTCGAAAAGCGAAACAGGCTAAAAGTCGAGAGAAAGTATTAGAGAAAATGCAAAGGATTGAAAAGATTCATTCTGTAACTCGATCCCGTTTTGATTTCAGTGTTTATGAGGAGCCGGTGAGTCGTATATTGCAAGCTGAGAAACTAAGGATAGGTTATAGTGATCCTTTATGTCCAGAGTTGAATTTACAAGTGAAAAAAGGAGAAAAGATAGCGATTATTGGTCATAATGGAATTGGAAAAACGACGATGTTAAAAACATTATTAGGTCAAATTAAGCCGCTAAGCGGTTCAATTTCTGTTGGAGAACGAGTAAATCCTGCGTATTTTGCCCAGGAAGAGTTTGCTTCAGAAACAACACCCTTAGAGAAAGTTTGGGCAGAGCGACCAGATATGACAAAGAAAGAAGTACGCCAAGCATTAGCAAAGTGTGGATTGCGAGAAGAACATGTATTAAAGCCTATTCGTTTATTAAGCGGCGGAGAACAAACGAAAGTACGTTTATGTGAACTGATCGTAACGAAAAGTAATGTTTTAATTTTAGATGAACCAACTAATCATTTGGATATAGAAACAAAGAAGGCGTTGCAGGAAGCGCTACAACGATATAAAGGAACCGTTTTACTTGTATCACATGAGCCTTCTTTCTATGAAGCATGGATAACAAAAGTGTGGAATATAGAAGAATGGAACGCTGAACAATATGAATAAAGAAAAGGCATTAGCTTGTATAAGCTAATGCCTTTTCTTTGTGATTAACATGATTTTCGAGAACTCTTACATGAGAATTGTATGAAGAAGCACTCTTATGGTGCGCTTATAAGCGTGCTTTTTCTTTTGTTATGTTTATATTTATAATAATACTAGATGCCTTTCCCTAATAGGCGACTATCCTTCTTTATGTATATATAGATAGTTTGAAATGGAATGAAAATAATTCCTATATGTAAAGGATAATGTGATTAGTATAGGAAGACAATAGAGCTTAAAGGAAATTCATGTAAAATTCAGGTTAACTTCACACGAACTTCATATTGTAAACTAAATATAGTTATAATAGGTTATTATAATGTTAATTTGTGATTTTTCATAAAATTAAAAGTTTGAATTTAAGAGAGAGGAATCAAACCTAAATTCAAACTTTAGTGAAATAATTATTGGAAGTTACGTTTAGTTTTCGCTAATGGATGGATTTACAAGTTCAGCAGGAGTGCCTGTTCCTGCTCCTCCGATTGTAATCGATCCACCAGGAGGAATTTCACCATTCCATCCTGCATTCGTAATTACGTAATGATTATTTATTTTACTACTAATTTTAGAATCCCAAACTTGTGTTAAATTGCCGTTATAATCAAATTCTAATTTCCAGTTTTTAATAGAGGTCGTTCCACTATTTTTAATTACAATCGAGAAGTTGTAACCACTTCCCCAATTTGAAGTGACTGAAAAGGTAGCATTGCTATTTCCACCAGGAGGTGTTGTGTTAGCATCATCTGTTTTAACTGTAATAGCGGTAGGCTGTGACTTATTTCCGGCAGCATCTTTGGCAATTACTGAAAATGTGTATTCTGTATTAGATTTTAAGTTTTTAATTGTAATGCTATTTGTTGTTGTACTCCACTTCTCTTCTCCAGCAGTAATTTCATATTCCGTAACTCCTACGTTATCAGTAGATGCCGTCCAGTTTAATTGAACTGAGTTTGAATTTTTATTTGTTACAGCAATATTTTTTACGTTTGTTGGTGGCTCAATATCTTTTTGAGTAATAGGTCCACCTAGTAATTCTTTTACTAACGTATCAAGTAATTTTGGTCCACTACAACTATATTTTGGACTGGTGCGACAGTCACCACTAAGCTCCCAAAACATTGCACCACTTAAACCTTTTGTCTTTATATAGTCTGTTTTATATTTCATAGATTCGTTGTCATCATAGCTAATAAATGTACCTGTAGTTGCATTATATAAATAAGGTACTTTCGCTACATCGTTCCAGTAGCGAACAAACCCATTTTTATTCACATAATTAGCTGCTAAATCACCATAATCGTACACACCTGTGTCACCGGTAGAATAATCATCCCAAGTACCTTTAGAGGCTAGCTTTCCATCGCTACCTGGTTTACAAGGTTGGTATTGTCCGTTATTTTCTTTTCCACAACTTTTCCACCCGCGTCCGTAAAAAGGTACACCTAATACGAGTTTATCTGCTGGAACCCCTTCATTTGTATAAATGTTTATCGCACCATCTACGTAAAAATTCGTATCCGCTGCTGGGTCATTTGGATCTTTGTATAGAGCTGCATTATGGTTAGAAGTAGCTTCCCATCCACCGTGGAAATCATATGTCATAATATTAATCCAATCCAGTATTTGAGAGATTTTCTTTAGCTCTGTATGATCAGCGTAACGTTGGCTTGCACCTGATGCAATTGTTAGTAAATATTGTTTACCATCTTCTGCACCAGCTTTCGTTAATGCATTTCGAACTTCTTGAAGGAGTAGGGTGAAGTTTTGCTTATCTTCAGGACGATAACTACCACCAGGAATCGTTTCTACGCCCGGATATTCCCAATCTAAATCAACGCCGTCAAATCCATATTCGCGTAGGAAATCGACTGTAGATTCAGCGAATACTTTTCTTGTTTTTTCATCAGCGGCCATGTCAGAAAAGCGGTTAGACCAAGTCCAGCCACCAACGGAAATAATTGTTTTTAAGTGAGGATACTTAGCTTTTAATCGTTTCAGTTCGCCGAAATTTCCGCAGCGTGCGTATTTATCACAATCTTCCCAAGTTGTACCTGAGCCAGGATAAGATTTTGTGACATCGGCCCATGGTTCACCGAGTACGAGAGTACCATTAGGGACTTCTTTATTTTGCAGTGGTACACCAGATTCTTTACAGTTCCACGTTTGTTTATTTGGATTATCGGGGTGAGTAGAAGGGTTTCCATGTTTTCCATTCCAGCAAATATCAGCGAAAGCATAGTTTAAATGAGTTAGCTTTGATGCATCAATATCTGCAACTTGATAATTACGTCCGTAAATGCCCCATGAAGGAAAATACCCAACAATTTTTTGACCTTGCTTTTGTGAATCTGCTAATGCGACATTGGGAGTAATAAAGTTTGTGAGAAAAAGAGGTAAGAAGAGTAGTAGGGATAGTAATAGCAGTGTGAATTTTTTTGATTTCATAGCCATTTCTCCTTTCAAAATAAAAGATATATTTAAAGGCATGCGCCAATAAATCAAAATGAATCTAGATAAAAATGATCAGACATCACGAAGTCTATACAAGGAGCTGAAGCTGATTAAATCGTAGCAAATGTAAGATTTGGTGTAAACGCTTTATTGAATTCGAAAAGACTTTCTCAATATGAAATGGCTCTAATACAGATTACACATGAAAATAAAATATCGATTAGAGAGGAAAGGGCTTCTTGGAGTTAAATTTGAGAAAAAATTGTATGAGGTCAATTTGTAATAGCGTAGCAAGATAATGAAATTTCATGTAAAATAATAGTAAAAATATGTAAGGGAGGGAGTAATGTGGATGTGTTTTTGAATATTGCCGAAGAAAAAATTCGACAAGCAATACGGAATGGAGACCTTGATCATATTCCGGGAAAAGGAAAACCACTACAATTAGAAGACCTTTCAATGGTACCTCCAGAACTTAGAATGAGTTATAAAATTTTAAAAAATGCGGGCATGATTCCACCAGAAATGGAACTGCAAAAAGATATATTAAAAATAGAGGATTTAATTGCTTGCTGTTATGATGAAGAAGAGAGAAAAAAATTAAAAGAAGAGTTAACGGCAAAAACGCTACGTTTTCAGCAAGTAATGGAAAAAAGAAAGATTAAAGATAGTTCAGCATTTCGTATGTATCAAGATAAAGTATTTCATAAACTACGTTAAGAGGGATAAGATGAAAAACTTTGAAACAATAGAAGAATTAGTAACATATATTGAAGAACAACAATTAGTACTTCTGTTTATTAAAACGGAAAATTGTGGTGTTTGTGATGTCATGTTAAGGAAAGTAAATTACGTATTAGAGAATTATGATTACGTAGAGAAAATAGAGATATTACTGCAAGACATGCAAGAGGTTGCAGGGCGATATGCAGTATTTACTGGACCGACAATTTTATTATTTCATAATGGAAAAGAGATTCTTCGTGAATCGCGCTTCATTTCGCTTGAAAATCTAGAGAGAACCATTCAATTATTCGAGGAATAGGGGAGGCTTTTATATGGAATTTATTATTTTCATACTATTATTTGTTGTAGTTGTAACAATCTTAACAGCAGTTCGATCAAACAAAAAGAAGGTAAATCTTACAAAACAAAATAACATTCATAATTCATCTAACAACTCATCACCGCTATTTTTCTTTGCTGGATCTGATAATGATAGCTCGTATGATGGAGGTTCACATGATTGTGGAGGGTCTTTTGGTGGAGATAGTGGGGGAAGCTGCGGTGGTGGCGGTGATTGATGAAAATGCGCCTTATATAGGCGTATTTCTTTTTAAACAAACGTTTGATTAGTTGGCTTACATATACATAAAAACAGTTAAACAAACGTTTGATTAAATACTTTTAACATACTAAGGGGAATGGAAATGAAAAGGGAGCCGAAAGTGAAAAACAAGGGGAAAGTAATGTTATTTTTATTAGCTGCGGGAGGCGTATTTCTTGTTAAATTAGGAGTTAAAATTGGAATTATACACATGATTCGAACGTGGTTTGAGAGTACGTTTTCTTAAATAAGGAATATAGCCTCTTGTAATAGAGGTTTTTAATTTGTTATCATTAGACTGAACGGTCGGTTTAAAGAGGTGTGAATATGAGAAGAAGTGCAGAAGAGATAAAGAAAGAAATTGCATATAAAGCAGAAAGTCTGTTTTCACAGAAGGGCTATGCAGCTACATCTATGGAAGAGATTTGTGAAATTACAGAACGAAGTAAAGGAAGTATTTATTATCACTTTAAAAGTAAAGAAGAATTATTTTTATTTGTGGTAAAACAGCATACGTATGATTGGCTTGAAAAATGGAATGAAAAAGAGAAGTCGTATAGTACGAATACTGAAAAATTATATGGTCTCGCGGAATATCATGTAGAGGACATACAGCAACCAATTTCAAATGCAATAGAGGAATTCTCTATGAGCCAAGTTGTAAGTAAAGAGATTTTGGATGAACTATTAGCTTTAACTAGAGAATCATATGTTATGTTTGAGAAACTAATTGAAGCAGGCATACAGTCTGGAGAGTTTCGTGAAGATAATACGCGCGATCTTATGTATATTGTGAATGGATTATTATCAGGGCTTGGAGTACTTTACTACGAGTTAGATTATAAAGAGTTGAAACGTATTTATAAAAAGGCAATAGATGTATTGTTAAAAGGAATGGCAGCTGAATAATAAGTCAGTTGCTTTTCTATAAAATAAATTAGACCGAACGGTCGGTTTATGAAAGGGGAATGAAAATGAACGCTTTATTTAAAAACCGAGCATTTATGCTCGTTATGGCGTCTGATATTTTACAACAATTTGCAATTTGGATCAGAAATATGGCCCTTCTATATTTCATAATGGAGCGAACGAATAATGATCCAGTTTCCGTTTCATTGTTATCGGTTATGGAATATGCACCTATTTTTATTTTCTCATTTATCGGTGGTGCGCTAGCTGATCGCTGGAATCCGAAAAGAACAATGGTCGCTGGAGATATATTAAGTGTAATGTCTATTATAGGAATTGTCCTGTTGTTAAAACTAGATTATTGGCAGGCTATATTTTTTGCAACACTCATTTCAGCGGTTGTAGGCCAGTTCTCTCAGCCATCATCTTCGCGTATATTTAAGCGCTACGTAAAGGAAGAACAGGTAGCGAATGCGATTGCATTTAACCAAACATTGCAGTCATTATTTATGATTTTTGGACCAGTGGTAGGATCACTTGTGTATACACAACTTGGTTTATTTACGTCACTATATAGCTTAATCATTTTATTTTTGTTATCTGCTATCGCTCTTTCATTTTTACCGAAATGGGTTGAACAAGAGCAAGTGGCGAGAGATTCATTAAAAAATGATATAAAAGAAGGGTGGAAATACGTTCTTCATACGAAAAATTTACGTATGATTACAATTACTTTCACCATTATAGGCTTAGCTGTTGGATTAACAACGCCATTAGAAGTGTTTCTTGTAATAGAACGCCTTGGAATGGAAAAGGAAGCAGTTCAATATTTAGCTGCAGCTGATGGAATAGGTATGTTAATTGGTGGTATTGTTGCTGCGATTTTCGCTTCAAAAGTGAACCCGAAAAAAATGTTCGTATTCGGTATGGGCATATTAGCGATGTCATTTTTAGTAGAAGGGCTATCTACATCATTTTGGATTACTAGTTTCATGAGATTTGGAACAGGTATTTGTTTAGCCTGTGTTAATATCGTTGTCGGTACGCTTATGATTCAACTTGTATCAGAAAATATGGTTGGAAGAGTAAATGGGACGATTTTACCGCTGTTTATGGGAGCTATGCTAATTGGTACTGCTTTAGCTGGAGGATTAAAGGAAATGACATCACTAGTTATTGTGTTTTGTATAGCAATGGCACTTATTTTATTAGCAATAGGGCCAGTTCTACGCATGCAAATAAAGAAAGAAGATGTCACTAATAAAGAGGAACTAACAAATTCGTTAGCGTCGAAATAACTATTGTAAGGGAGCAGAAGTGCTCCCTTTTTCTTTGGCGAACTTTTGACAACTATATGAGCCAATTATATACTGATGATGTAAAAACGATTTTACAGGTTAGGAGAAATGGTGTGAAAAATCAAATCTATGAATTACGCACTGAAAATAATATTTCACAAGGCGCATTAGCTGATAAATGTAAGGTTTCTAGACAAACGATAAATGCAATTGAGAATAATAAATATGATCCAAGCTTAGCGTTAGCTTTTCGTTTAGCGGAAGTATTAGGAACAACTGTTGATAAACTATTTTTGTACAAGCAGTAGGGGGAGTAGTTGTTGGGGAAAGAAAAGATAAGCCTTTTCGTTACTATATTAGTTGCTATAGGTACGTTAGTGTATGCACTTTACTATTGGTTAACTGAACTTCAAGTAAACTGGTATGCACTATTTATTTGTAGCATCGCGTTACATTATCTATTTAAAAGTTTGGCATCACATAGCGTCGAAGGGGATACTGAGGAGAAAGATGATTTAGAAAAACATGTATTAAAAACAAGTGCCAATGTTACATATTATGTACTCGTTGTATTAATTTTTGGCTTGTTTTTCGCATCGGTAGGGTTTAATAGATGGATTGATTTTCATAACATACCGTTATTGTTTGCGTTATGTGCTGCGATAGTTGTAAAGCCGGCTGTTGAGTTTTTAATTGTAAGACGTTATAGATAAAAAAGATCCTCTTCTTGCATGAAGAGGATCTTTTTCTTATAGCGTTTTAGTTTTCGGATTAGGTGGTGTAACGGATGTATTATTTTCAGGGACCTTAGTTAATAAAAATCCACCTATAATAAACAATACAATAATACTAAGAACACCAGCATTTGTTTTTCCTGTTAATTGTGTTGTAACACCGACTAATACTGGACCCATAATCGCGGCGAATTTGCCAAATATATTATAAAATCCAAAAAATTCATTTGCAGATTCTTTAGGTACTAGTTTTGCAAAATAGGACCGACTAAGTGCTTGAATCCCGCCCTGAGAAGTAGCAACTAGCATTGCTAAAATCCAGAAATCGAGTGTCGTTTTTAAGAAATAAGCATATATGCAGATAATGATGTAAATAATAATACCGACATATAGCATTTTTTTACCGGTAAATGTCTCCGATAGTTTTCCGTACAATAAAGCGAATGGACAAGCTACAATTTGTGTGACGAATAATATGATTAATAGATTTGTTGCACTAATACCGAGGTCTGTTCCGTAAGCGGTGGACATAGTAATAATTGTATCGACCCCATCAATATAGAAAAAGTAAGCAATTAAGAACATAAAGACCGTTTTATATTCTTTAATATTTTTAAAAGTATCAGCAAGGCGTTTGAAGCTCATTGTAATTGGTCTTGGGTGACGTTCAATATAGTGCGTTTGTTCTACGTTTTTTAGCATTGGAATTGTAAATAATCCCCACCAAAGAGCTGTGATCGCAAATGAAATTTGACTAGCAATGCCGACTGATAAAGGGATAGTTCCTTTTTGAGCAAGAATGATAAGAGCGATACAACCGATAAATGGAATAGTACTCCCAATATAGCCTAAAGCGAAACCTCTTGTAGAAATTCGATCCATTCTATCTTCAGAAGTGACATCTACTAAAAATGCATCATAAAAAATGTTTGCTCCAGCAAAACCGACTAATGCGAGCATATAGCATCCTAGTAATAAGTACCACTGAGATGTTGGAACGACTGCTAGCATACTTGTAAATACGATACCGAGTCCAAAGAAGAATGTGAAAAATCGTTTTTTAAATCCTTTATAATCAGCAACTGTGCCGAGAATAGGAGCAAGTATAGAAATTAAAAGTGTTGCGAACGAGTTTGCATATCCCCAATATGCTGTTGAAGTTGCACCAGATAACCCAGCTTCTTTTGCAGCTGCTTTAAAGTAAATTGGGAATAATGCGGTTGTAATGACGAGCGAATATACGGAGTTCGCCCAATCGTATAATATCCAGCTTTTTTCTTGTCTGGACATTTTTTTCATATAATGTTCCCCCTCAAATTTGTTCTACTAACAGTGTACAAAAATAAAAATTATAAAAAGAGAAACAATGATGAATTTTACATAACTTTTACATATATACACAGTTCTTTACAATTGGAGTAAATCCTCTACAATTGATCCGTCTGTTTCACCTAAATGTAAACCGAGTAGTCTAGCGATAGTTGGGCCTTCATCAATAAGTCTCATATACGGTATGGTAATGCCGCTTTTTATTCCTTTCCCAGCAGCTATAAAAATTGTTTCATAGTTAGGTTTTGTTGGAGAGTATCCATGCGTACCAAATGTATATTTTTTACTAGGCGTAACATCTTTTTCAGTAATTTCTTTTATAAAATCTCCTGTATAGTTTTCAGTGAAATAATACCCTTCTCGTGCTTCCAACATAAATAAACAATTGCCATCTGCACCGCATTCCTTCGCATCCTCATCATGAAGTATAAATTCAATACCGTTTTGTTTATTTTGAAGCAGTTCTTCAAGGAGTAGTTGTACTTCTCGAATTGTATCGGTATCGTTTTTGTCTTTCACATATACATAGGCGGACCCATCGCAACTTTGGCAATAAGCATTCCAGTCTACTAATTTTCCTTTTGAATTTATAGAGATAAGCCCTTTTTGATGAAATAGTACATTTAATTGAATGGCTTTGTTTTCACTTAAAGCGCTATGATCACCAAGAGCGATAATAGTGCTCTCTTCGTATAGTCCACTGTCTTTTAAAGCTTGAATAATTTTCCCTAGTCGCTCATCATGTCTATGAATTGCGGCTATTGTTTCTTTTGATTCAAAGCCGTGATAGTGTCTTTGGGTGTCTAAATCGGTGAAATGTACAAACATGACATTAGGCTTTTTCGTCTGGATTGTATGCACAGCAGAAGCAAGTACGAAATCATCGAGTTCAGGTTGTGACACTCCATTTCGTATATGGCCGAAACGACGATTTAAATCTAATTGATATAGCGGGCTACCGCTAAATAATGAAACTAAAACTTGATTTTGCCACGGTCTATTTGGAAAGATTTCTGGTAAATTGTAATCAATATTTGCTCTGCCGGTAACAGGCCATAGAAGGGCAGCTGTCGTTAAATTTGCTTTATGTGCTTCATCATATAACGTTGTTCCTTGTATTGATTTTCGGTACCAATGCCAATCGGGTGATTCACGTCCAGGTTGAAGTAACGTATTGCTAACAACACCATGTTTATTAGGGTAATTACCAGTTACGATTGTTGAGTGACTTGGGTATGTTACAGAAGGATAAATTGGTTCTACTTTTTCGACAACCGTACCCTTTTTGATTAGAGATTGGAAGTGAGGTAATTTTTGTAGTATAGGAAAATCTAAAGCTGATAAACAGTCGAATGATAAAATGATGACACGATTCGTTAATGCTTTATCCATAAAGTAATCCTCCTAATTATATAAAACCTATTACTATATACTACTATTAATACCTAGTAATAAAAATATGTTTTTAAATAAAATTTATTATTTATTTTCAGAAAAGTTGAACATATAATAAGTATAAGGGAATCTATGGAAGGAGGGAATGGTATGGACTGGTTAGATGGATTTGGTATATTTTACATCATTGGTGGAATCACGATTATCCTTGTATTTGCTATTTCGTATTTACTAAAGAAACGGTTTCCAGACAAGCAGTTCGATATTATATTTGCACTTAGTCTAATACTTCTTTGTTTAGCATCCTTTCCTGTTACAATGATGGTTATTGGTGGATGGGAAGGAATGGGGTATGGGTTTATTGGTTTCTTCGTCCTACTTGGTACACTTATTGGTATGATTGCACATCAACTTTTAAAAATATCACGAAAAAGCTACGTATAAAACTGTAAAAAATGAAAAGAATATATAAAAATAAGAAAATTCACTCTTGTTTTGAAGTGAAATTTATATTATGATATTCAACAAATTTATTTTGTTATAACGATGAAAAAGGACTAGTATATGTTCAACCTTTTTAGCAGAGAGAGAATCCGTCAGGCTGAAAGATTCTTAAAAAGACAACATGGAACCTACCTTTGCGTTCTGCATATGCAGCGGGAATTTCCCGTTATCAAAAAGAGAGCATGCGCAATTTTGTGCATGAATCAGGGTGGTAACGCCGGCAAAGCTCGGTCCCTATTTAGGGACGCGGGCTTTTTTGTATTTTCTAGAAGGAGGAAGACGGACTATGGCAAAAGAACAAGTACAAGCGATTACGAAGATGGAAGAGGACTTTGCACAGTGGTACACAGATATTGTAAAAAAAGCAGAACTTGTTGATTATTCAAGTGTAAAAGGATGTATGATTCTACGCCCGTACGGCTATGCCTTATGGGAAAATATGCAGAAAGTTATGGATGAGAAGTTAAAAGCAAACGGTCATGAAAACGTGTATATGCCAATGTTTATCCCAGAGAGCTTATTACAAAAAGAGAAGGATCATGTAGAAGGATTTGCTCCTGAAGTAGCATGGGTGACACATGGCGGGAATGAAAAGTTAGCAGAAAGACTTTGTATACGCCCTACATCTGAAACTTTATTCTGTGAGCACTTTTCAAAAATTGTGCAATCCTATAATGATTTGCCAAAGCTATATAATCAGTGGTGTTCAGTAGTTCGTTGGGAAAAGACAACGAGGCCATTTCTTCGCACAACGGAATTCTTATGGCAAGAGGGTCATACAATTCATGAAACAGCAGAAGAATCTCAAGCTGAAACATTAAATATTTTAAATCTATATGCTTCTTTCTGTGAAGACTATTTAGCGATACCGGTAATTAAAGGACAAAAAACAGAAAAAGAAAAATTTGCGGGAGCAAAGGCAACTTATACGATTGAAAGCTTAATGCATGATGGGAAAGCACTTCAAACAGGAACATCCCATAACTTTGGAACGAATTTCTCTGAAGCATTTGATATTAAATTTTTAGATCGTACCGGTAAGTGGCAATATGTACACCAAACATCTTGGGGCGTATCAACGAGAATGATAGGTGGACTGATTATGGTTCATAGTGATAATAATGGGCTTGTAATGCCTCCTAAAGTTGCACCAGTGCAAGTTGTTATTGTACCGATTGCTCAGCATAAAGAAGGAGTTTTGGCGAAAGCGCTAGAGTTACAAGGACATATTCAAAAGATTGCACGAGTAAAAATAGATGCTAGTAATAAAACACCAGGTTGGAAATTTAATGAGTATGAAATGAAAGGTATTCCAATTCGATTAGAAGTTGGTCCTAAAGATATTGAAAAGAATCAAGTTGTACTCGTAAGAAGAGATACGAAAGAAAAAGAGTTTATATCAATGGATCAATTAGAAGAACGCATTCCAGCACTACTTGAGGAAATTCATAACTCTTTATTTAATAAAGCAAAAGTATTTCGTGATGAAAATACGTATAGTGTGACGAAGTTTGAAGAGATGAAAAAATTAGCTGATGAAAAGCAAGGATTTATTAAGGCGATGTGGTGCGGGGAACTAGCTTGTGAAGAGAAATTAAAAGAAGAAGTCGGAGTATCTTCTCGCTGTATGCCTTTTGAGCAAGAGCATTTAGCTGACGAATGTATTTGTTGTGGTAAAGAAGCGAAACAAATGGTGTATTGGGGAAAAGCGTATTAATGCTCTTTTGGATAGGAAGGATGAAAAGGACTTTAGGCTGCATAATAAAATGCAATCCAAAGTCCTTTTTAGTTTTACAATTTGTTTCATGTATTTTTAAGATGGAAGGATATGTTTTTATTTTGCGTTTTTACGGCGAATGAATAGTAACATACCAATTAGGAATGTTGAAAGTCCCATTAAAATAGATGCAGGATAATGTGTTGCAGTATTCGGTAACTTATCGCCTTGTTTTTTCGCGTTATCTTTTACGTTACCACCTTGAGGGCCATTTCCTCCTTGAGAACTGCTATCGCCTTTACCACGGTTACCTCCATGAGAGTCATTTCCCCCTTGAGAACTGCTATCGCCTTTACCACGATTGCCGCTAGAGCCATTGCCACCAGAGCCATTGCCGCCAGAGCCATTGCCGCCAGAACCGTTGCCGCCAGAGCCGTTGTCGCCAGAGCCATTGCCGCCAGAGCCATTGCCGCCAGAGCCATTGCCGCCAGAGCTGTTGTCGCCAGAGCCGTTGCCACCAGAACCATTACCGCCGGAACCACTGCCATCAGAACCGCTACCGCCGGAACCATTGCCACCAGAACCACTGCCATCAGAACCGCTACCGCTAGAGCCATTGCCACCAGAACCGTTACCGCCGGAACCATTGCCACCAGAACCATTGCCATCAGAACCGTTACCGCTAGAGCCATTGCCACCAGAACCATTGCCACCAGAACCGTTACCGCCGGAACCATTGCCACCAGAGCCGTTGCCACCAGAACCACTGCCATCAGAACCACTACCGCCGGAACCATTGCCACCAGAACCACTGCCATCAGAACCGCTACCGCCGGAACCATTGCCACCAGAACCGCTACCGCTAGAGCCATTGCCACCAGAGCCGTTGCCATCAGAACCATTGCCACCAGAACCATTGCCATCAGGGCCGTTGCCGCCAGAACCATTGCCACCAGAACCACTATCGTCCTGAGAACCACCGTTTCCTGGTGGTTTATTATTATCTTTTGAGTTACCTTCTGCGAAATGATCGTTATTTTGTACAATCGCATTTGTTACTGGAGAGAAGCTTTCTGTTGCTGCATTACCAATATTTAAACCACTAAAAAAAGATAAAGAAAGAGTTGATGCTAAAATAAAAATTTTCGTCATTGATTTCCTCCTGAAAAATTAATATTCCATCTAAAATACATCCCTTTGTAATATTTCATAGGAAAAAGAGTTTTATACAAAAAAATCTATATATAGAAAAAGGTGGTG
This sequence comes from Bacillus sp. FF-1, assembly GCF_028548245.1. NCBI lineage: Bacteria > Bacillati > Bacillota > Bacilli > Caryophanales > Bacillaceae > Bacillus > Bacillus sp. FF-1. Next base: position 78,785 of record NZ_JAQQGG010000008.1, on the reverse strand, counting down.
TATTTCTAAAGAGAGAAAAGAGTTAGTGTAAATTCTTTATAATAGTAGAGTAGTGGGAATTTCACACACATTACAGTAGAGGAAGTGACAGCAGATGAAAGAGTATATTGCATTTGATATTGGTGGTACACATATTAAATATGGAATTGTTTCAGAAACAGGAACAGTACTAAAGCATAAAACAGTTCTAACAGAAATTCATTTGGGCGGAGAACAAATCATTCAAAAACTCATTCTTTTATCAAAAAAATTAATGGGGGAACATAAGGTTTGGGGAATTGGTATTAGTACGGCGGGAATTGTTGACGTTAATAAAGGGGTGGTGATGGGAGGTGTGGATCATATTCCGGGCTATAGTATGATTCCTATTATGAATAGATTGCAAGAGGTATTAAAAGTTCCTGTATCCATTGATAATGATGTGAATTGTGCAGCGTTTGGAGAAAAGTGGAATGGTAGTGGAAGAGAGAAAGGAAATTTTATTATGTTCACCCTTGGAACTGGTATTGGAGGAGCAATTTTTATAGATGGAGAGTTATATAGAGGGCATTCGTTTAGTGCTGGTGAATGGGGAAATATGTTAATAGAAGGAAAGCCGTTTGAAGAGGTCGCTTCCATTTCAGGGTTAATTCATCTTGTCCGAAAATATAAAGGAGAAGGTGATTGGAATGGGAAAACGATTTTCGAACTGTATGATAAAGGAGATAGGGAAGTTACGCAAGCAGTTGAGGTATTCTTTAAACATTTAGCGATTGGAATTAGTAACCTTGCTTATATTTTCAATCCAGAAATGATTGTTATAGGTGGCGGAATTACTGATAGAGGAAATCAGTTCTTAAAAGAAGTAAAAGAAGAGGTAGAAAAATATTTACAAAAAGAGATTTATAATAATTGTGAGATTGAACTTGCACAAAACGGTAATTGTGCAGGAATGATTGGTGCTATTTACCACTTCTTACATCATCATAAGTAAATTATATGAATGTTTTCATATAACTGAGAATTTATCCTTTTTATCACTAGGTAAATAATGCTACAATATAAGAGGAGAATACAATATTTTCCGTATTGGAAAATGCTTTGTAGAAAGGAAGAAACTGCATGCCTATTATTTTAGAAAAAGGTCAAAAGATCGATTTAACGAAAGGACAACCCAAAGTAGCAAAACTACAGGTTGGCTTAGGCTGGGATCCAATTGGGCAATCAGGTGGGTTTCTGTCTTCATTATTTGGAAGTAAACCAAATGTAGATTGTGATGCATCAGTTGTTATGTTAGAAGAAGATCGTTTTTTAAACAAAAACGATTTAGTTTACTTCGGAAACAAGCTTTCTACTTGTGGTAGTATTATTCATTCAGGAGATAATTTAACAGGCGAAGGCGCTGGTGATGACGAAACAATTTTCGTAGAATTACATAAAGTTCCGAGCCGTATTAATCGTTTAGTATTCGTTGTAAATATTTATGACTGTGTAAATCGTCGTCAAGATTTCGGGATGATTCGTAATGCATATATTCGTATTCAAAACCCGCAAACTGGCGAAGAATTCGCACGCTATAATTTATCGGATAATTATGCTGGCAAAACGACTCTAATTGCAGGTGAAATGTATCGCCACGGAAGTGAATGGAAGTTTTCAGCTGTTGGAGAAGGAACACAAGATAAAAACTTAAGTGAGATTGTATCACGTTATCAATAATATAAACCGAGGAGGAATTGTATATGGCATCAATTTCATTGAAAAAAGGACAAAAGGTAGACTTAACAAAAACGAATCCAGGTCTTTCAAAAGTTCTTGTAGGACTTGGTTGGGATACAAATCGTTATGATGGACAAGCTGATTTTGATTTAGATGTTAGTATCTTTTTAGTAGGTGCTAACGGTAAAGTTTCAGGAGCAGAAGATTTTGTTTTCTATAATAACCCAAAAGGTGCGAATGGTGCTGTAGAACATTTAGGAGATAACCGAACTGGCGAAGGTGAAGGCGATGATGAATCTATCAAAGTAGATTTGAAAAATGTACCTGCACATATCGAACGTATTTGTTTCACAATTACAATTTACGATGGAGAAGGTCGTAGCCAAAACTTTGGTCAAGTTTCTAACTCTTTCGTACGTATTTTAGATGAAGAAAAGAATGCAGAGTTAATTCGTTACGATTTAGGAGAAGATTTCTCTATTGAAACAGCTGTTGTAGTAGGTGAACTATACCGCCATGCAGGTGACTGGAAGTTCAATGCAATCGGAAGTGGATTCCAAGGTGGATTAGCGTCTCTATGTAACAATTTCGGTTTAGATGTAGAGTAATAGATTTAGCTATCCATTAGTAAATATATATTTGCTAATGGATATATTTTTAAAGATTAAAATATAGGGGTGAATATACATGGCCATTCAGTTACAAAAAGGACAGAAAATCGATTTAGGTAAAACAAGCCCTGGCTTAACGAAAGCAGTAATTGGTCTTGGTTGGGATATTAAATCTTATGATGGTGGAGCTGATTTCGATTTAGATGCATCTGCCTTTTTATTAGATGTGAACGGAAAATGTACGAAGGAAACTGATTTTATCTTCTATAACAATTTACAGTCTCCTTGTGGATCTGTTCTACATACAGGAGATAATCGTACAGGTGAAGGTGAAGGCGACGATGAGCAACTTGTTGTAGATTTGAAGAAAGTTCCAGCAGATGTGCACAAAATTGCTATTACAGTTACAATTTATGATGCAGAAGGCCGTAGTCAAAACTTTGGACAAGTAGGAAATGCGTTCGTTCGTTTAGCGAATGAAGAAACGAATGAAGAAGTTCTTCGTTTTGATTTAGGGGAAGATTTCTCCATCGAAACAGCAGTTGTCTTTTGTGAATTATACCGTCATAATGGACAGTGGAAGTTTAATGCAGTAGGAAGTGGATTCCAAGGTGGCTTAGGTGCGCTTGTAAGAGCGTATGGCTTGGATGCATAGGAAGGAAACGATATTCGTTTCCTTTTTTTGACCTTTCTATAAATCTAGCAAAGAATAGGGGATATAGGTAAGATGAGTATTTTGCAAGGAATCCTTGATACGTATGCTCAATTTTTCGACTTGGACATGTGGATTAAAGTGTTGCAGGATCCAGTATCTTGGGGATTAATAGGTACACTTGTTGTACTTGAAGGATTGTTATCTGCTGATAACGCACTTGTATTAGCGGTAATGGTAAAACACCTTCCGGAAGAAAAACGTAAAAAAGCATTATTCTATGGACTTATTGGAGCTTATGTATTTCGATTTATCGCAATTGGAATTGGAATGTTCTTAATTAAATTAGCATGGGTAAAAGTGTTAGGTGCACTTTACTTAGCATGGCTTTCAGTTAAATACTTTATTGATAAACGAAAAGGTAATGCAGAAGAAGAGGAAGCTCATGGTATGAACCAAAACAGTGTTCTCTTCAGAATGTTTGGTGTCTTCTGGGGAACAGTTGCGATGGTTGAATTAATGGATATCGCATTCTCTGTAGATAGCGTACTTGCTGCATTTGGTGTATCAAATGAAGTTTGGATTCTATTATTAGGTGGAATGCTCGGTATTTTAATGATGCGCGGTATCGCTGGTGTATTCTTAAAATTGTTAGAGCGTATTCCAGAACTTGAAACGACAGCATATATTTTAATCTTAATTATCGCAGCAAAAATGTTATTGTCTGTCATTCATATTGAAATAAGCCATACAGTGTTCTTTATTATTTTAGTTGTAGCATTTGGAGCAACATTTATACTTCACTACATGAAGAATTCTGGACAAGCTAAAGAAGAAGTTGCAGCTACTAAAGAAGACAATAAATAATTGAAATGGGTTTGCTCGTTTTACGAGCGCCCATTTTTTATAGACAGAAATAGTTTATAATAGAAGAAAGACTTAGAAAAAGTAAATGTTTTTGGAGGTGAACTGTTGTGTTTTCACGTTTTACACTTCAACCATATGCATTAAAAGATGAATCAGATTTAAAGCAATTTGAAACGCTTTTAGAAAAACGTCCACAATATGAGCTGACAGAGAATGAGATGAAATTTAGTTATATAGCATGTCGAATCCTTGGCGTTCCTAATGATGTAGATGAATATTTCAATGAACTATTTGATTATAGTGAAGCGAAAGGAATTGAAGTTTTACATGAACAAAATTTAAATAAAGTAATCGATTCGGAAAAACTTCGTCATATTCAAGAAGTGTTCGGATTACATCAAGAAGCACCAAATGGTCTAACAGTAAATAGGCTAGTGGCACACTTATCTGGGAAACAACTTTTGCCGAAAGTAGATAATCCTGATTTACAACATTATATACATACGACATTTATTTCTGTATTGAAATTATATGAGAAACAACATAATCAATCTTTAAAGACAGAAGGCTTCCGTCGTTTCTTAATCGACATGATTAAATTAAGCGAAAATTACGTAGCGAAGTGGTTCTCTACGATTAACTATAAGAAACAAATGCCGCGTATTGTTTGGTACGGTGATGCACAGGAAAGCCGTATATATTTCTTATACTTTCTTATTATGCTCGGCTGCGATGTACTTTATTATCACCCAGAAGGAAAAGATGGATTTGAGAATGTCGATGAAGAGGGAAGGACATTTATTATGTCTCATCCAGGCCGTATTGCTCTTGAACCATTTCCAGATCGCCGCCGTGAGCGTGTTGCAACAGTAGCGTATCAAGCTTCAAAAGAAATTGAGCAAGTACTTCACCACGATAATTCACTGCTGTACAAGCCATGGCAATTCCGTTCCTATACGCCTGTAGCTCGTACATTAAAAACAACATATGATGAACTCTTTTTAATTACGAAAGAAAAGGCGTTTGTACGCCCGACATTCTTTGTTGAAAATAAACACATTTATATCCCTTCTTTATTTGCGAAAATATCAGGTGTTTCAAAGAATGATAAAGAGTATTTTCAACGATTAAAGGCTGTTACATCATTTGATAACAGTTTATTAATTAATACATTTCCGTTTACGAAAGAACAAAAAGCAAATTTCCAATACCATTATCGAGATGCATTAGACCGTGGGGGAAAATTGCATCCAGATTTAATTATGAACAGTCATTGGTGGCCGCATAAACGATTGCCAGAAGGATTACAACATGGTATTGCAGAAGCGATTATCCATACGTGTGAAAGCGAAATGTGTAAACCAATTGCAAAAGAGACGAAACAAGATGTAGCGCTATATGTTTTCGCGCAACTTTCTCAAATACCACCGAATATTTTAGAACAGCTTGAGAAATTTGATTATTCACAAGATGTACCGAAAATTGTTATATTTAATAATGAGAAGAGTGGAGAGTTAACTCGTTCTGATGCTGTTTTATTACTATTTTTAAATCAAATTGGAGTAGATGTATTCCATTTCAATCCAACGGGAAGAAACGATATTGAACCATATATTGAAGCGGGGGCATTTGATTCACATTGGCTTGAAGAAGTTAATTTCGATCTTGAGTTTCATGGTTCATCAGCCTATAAAAATTTATCACAAACAATAAAAGGACTATTTCGTCCATTTTTATAAGGAAAGGGAGAATACCATATGAATAACCCAGTCGTACTAGATTCGAAAACAGAATTAAATGAGCAAACAGCACAAGATGTTCGCTTGCAACTTAGACAAGATGCGGATGTACAACGTATTTATAATGCGGTAGATATTAAAGATCAATTAGAATTAATTGAACTTGGAAAAGAACCTTCTATGGAAATTTCACGTTTTGCTGATCAAATTTTACATACAATGTCATTATCAAAGATAGAAGATTCTGGTGAATTATTAAAACAGCTTGGTAAAATTATGGACCGATTCGATAGCAAAGACTTTGCGGAAGAGAAAAGCGGTTTCTTCTCACGTATGTTCAAAAAAGCGGATAAAATGATTGAACAAATCTTTAGCAAATATCAAACGATGGGCCGTGAAATTGATAAAGTGTATGTGGAAATTACAAAGTATCAAGATGAAATGAAAAAATCAATTGGTACGTTAGATGGTTTATATGAGCAAAACTTAAAATATTATTTAGACTTAGAAAAATACGTAGTAGCAGGAGAAATGTTATTAGAGCGTTTAAATACAGAGTTAGTTCCGATGTATGAAGAGCGTGTACGTAATAATGATCAATTAGCAGGTATTGAATTAGAGTCGCTTAAAAACTCTGTTGAAATTTTAGAACAGCGTATTGATGATTTAGAAAAAGCACGTATGGTTGCGTTACTTACAGCACCACAAATTCGTATGATTCAACGTGGTAATAATAAATTAATTGGTAAAATCAATACAGCATTTATTACAACGATCCCTATCTTTAAAAATGGTATCATTCAAGCGGTAAATGCGAAGCGTCAAAAGCTTGTTGCAGATTCTATGGCTGAACTGGATCGTCGTACAAATGAATTACTTAAGAAAAATGCACAAAATATCGCGACGCAAAGTGTGGAAGTAGCGAGGTTATCAGGTTCTTCTAGTATTAAGATGGAAACACTTGAGGAAACTTGGAACATTATTTCAAGAGGTATGCAAGAAACACAACAAATTGAAGAACAAAATAAACGTGAGCGTGAAGAAAGCCGCAAACGTATGGCTACATTAACAGAGAACATTAAAAAAGAATTACAAGGATAAAGTGAAACTTTAATCAGTGGGGTAAACGAAAAGGCAATGAGGAATAGTCCTCATTGCCTTTTAGTTTTTCTTCACTAATTTAATGATTTCATTCACAACAAGCGGAATGATACTTAATAAGAGAACAAATCCCCAATCTCGCATCGTTAATGCATGCACACCGAATATATTTGCAAGGGGCGGAATGGAGATGATACAAACTTGCATAAGAACACCGATAAGAAGGGAGAAGACTAAATATTTATTTGTAAAAATCCCAATTGAAAAGATCGATTTCGTTCTTGAACGCAAGTTAAATGAATGAACGAGCTGAGAAAAACTAAGAACGACAAATGCCATCGTTTGAGCGTGTAATAGAGCATCCTCATCAATTTGCTCTGGGAAAAGAGGGAATAGATGTGTATCTCCAGTATAGAACTTTGCTCCGGCGATAAAGGCTATTAGCGTCAAAAGGCCAATGACAACCCCATTGAAAATAAGGAAAGGAACGCTACCACTAAATAAGCTTTCTTTCGCATGTCGTGGTTTTTCCTTCATCACATCAGGATCTTCAGGATCAACCCCAAGTGATAATGCAGGCAGCGTATCTGTAATTAAATTCACCCACAAAATGTGAATAGGTCGTAGTGGTGTTGCCCAGCCGAGTAAAATGGCTAAAAATAAAGTGATAATTTCTCCGAAGTTACAAGAGAGTAGGAAGAGAATTGATTTTTTTATGTTACGATAAATGTTTCTACCTTCCTCAACAGCTTTCACGATAGATGAGAAATTATCATCTGTTAATACGACATCCGCTGCCCCTTTTGCAACATCTGTTCCTGTAATGCCCATCGCTACGCCAACATCTGCTTGTTTTAAAGATGGAGCGTCATTGACGCCATCACCAGTCATAGAAACGATATTGCCTTTTGCACGTAATGCTTTTACGATCTTTACTTTATGTTCTGGAGAGACTCTAGCGAATACATGTAAGCGATCAATTTTGTTTGCTAGTTCTGTATCTGAAATGTTGTCTAATTCAGTTCCAATCATAATTTCAGATATTTCTTCAGCGATGCCAAGTTCTTTAGCAATTGCAAAGGCGGTATCTTTATGGTCACCAGTAATCATAACTGTGCGAATACCGGCTTTTTTACATTCTGTAATTGAATCTTTTACTTCAGTTCGCGGTGGATCAATCATACCGACAAGACCAATAAAGATGAGATTTTCTTCGAGATGATCTATATCCACATCGTTTGAATTGTATTGTTTAAATGCGAATGAAAGTACTCTTAAAGCTTCTTGAGACATTGACCCAGCGGCTTCTAATATTTGATCTTTATCAGCATCTGTTAGAACCTCGATTTTACCGTTTTTAAATATGTGGGTACATCGAGGTAAGAGTTTATCGATAGCACCTTTCGTCATGCTATAGTAGCTTTCATCATATGTATGCACGGTTGACATCATTTTACGATCTGAATCAAAAGGTAGCTCATTTACACGTTCATGTATTTTTTCTAAATGATCTTTTTGCATATTAAAGGTGCTCCCGGCAACGAGAAGAGCAATTTCAGTCGGGTCTCCCGTTTGTGAGTCATTATTGTAAGATGCATCATTACATAGCACCATATTTTCTAACAATAGACGTTGCACATCATTATTTACGTTTAAATTTTCTAATTGATCGTATGTGTTATCACTATAAAAGTGAGTAACGGTCATTTTATTTTGTGTTAACGTACCTGTTTTATCTGAACAAATAATTGTGACAGAACCGAGAGCTTCAACAGCTGGTAGTTTCCGAATGATAACATTTTGTTTAATCATACGCTGCACACCAATTGCAAGAACGATGGAAACGATAGCTGGCAAACCTTCTGGAATAGCTGCAACGGCTAAACTAATTGCAGTCATAAACATTTCTAGTGTATCTCGTCCTTGTAAAAAGCCGATGAGAAACATCACGATACAAATAGCTACAGCAACAAAGCCTAAATACTTTCCGACTTGTGCTAAGCTTTTTTGAAGTGGTGTCATATCATCGTCTGCTTCATGTAACAAGGTAGCAATCTTACCAATTTGTGAGTTCATTCCAGTTTCAACAGCAACACCAACGCCTCGTCCATATGTAACAAGAGTAGACATAAAGGCCATATTCTTTTGATCACCGAGTGGTACTTGTTCATCACTTTGCATGGAAGGGTGGTAGATTGCATCTTTATCAACAGGGACAGATTCACCAGTTAGAGCAGATTCTTCAACTTTTAAATTTGCGGTTTCGATCAGGCGTAAATCGCATGGGATATATCGTCCGGCGTCGAGCATAACGATATCACCTGGAACGACGTGCTCAGATGGAATTTCTTTTAGTTCACCATCTCGCTTGACGATAGCTTTAGGTGTCGCCATCTTTTTCAATGCCTCTAAAGCTTGTTCTGCTTTCGATTCTTGGACGACACCGATAACAGCATTTAAAACTACAACGAGCGCAATAATACTTGCATCAGCCCATTCACCTACAAAGGCTGAAATAAGGGCAGCAATAATAAGGACATATACGAGGACGTCATTAATTTGGGCGAAAATACGCTGCCATAAAGTGCGTTTTTGTTTTGTAGCTAATTCATTAGAACCGTATTGCTTTAAACGTCCATTTACAATTTCTTCTGTTAAACCGTGTTGTTCGTTTGTTTCTAGGTCGATTAATGTTTGATCTTTCGTCTTACTGTACCAATTGCTCATAAGTAAGCACCTCCAGTAAAAACAGTTAGCAATGGTAGTGTTGCTATTATTTGTGAGTAGTATGTATGGAGAAAAAATCTAAGGTGAGGTTCTACTTCTATTGTACAATATTTTACAGTTGATTGAGGGAAAGAGAAGAGTTGTCATGAATTTGTTGGAAGTAAAAAAGAGCCTCATAAACGAGGCTCCTTTACTTTTTAATTAATGTACCTAATTCTTCTGTAATAGCTTGCATTTCACTAATGCTGAATGTTTCACGTTTCATAACATGCTCATAAATGTCACGTAAGTCTTCGTACATTTCTTCATTAAAGCTAGCAGCTCTCATCGCTCCAGCATTAACCATACGTAATTTTTCTTTAATAGCTTCAACCATATATTCAACGTTTTCTTCTGACTTTACGGATAAATCCACCGAAGTGTCCCCCTTTAAAATAACATAAGGCTATCTTAACATTTTTTATCATTTTCGTTAATGAATCTTTTCAATCCTATTAAATTAGTAGGGATTTCCTTTATATTCACTAATTGGTTGTTTATACTATAAGTATATATAAAGAAATGCACCAAGAAAGGAAGAAACAAAAATATGGTTCAAGTATTGTTTGTTTGTCTTGGGAACATTTGCCGTTCGCCGATGGCAGAAGCGATTTTTCGAGATCTTGTCGTAAAAGAGGGACTCGAAGAGAAAATTGTCATTGATTCTGCAGGAACTGGAGATTGGCATGTTGGCCATCCGCCACATAAAGGAACACAAAAAATTTTAAAAGAAAATGCAGTCACTTTTGAAGGAATTAAAGCAAGGCAAGTAGAAAAAGAAGACTTAACAAAGTTTGATTATATTATTGCCATGGACAACAAGAATATAGCAGATTTAAAAAGTTTAGGTAAAACTGGAGGCTATATTGGTAGGCTGTCCGATTTTGTTCCAGACGGTGGCTGGACAGACGTTCCCGACCCTTACTATACAGGGAATTTCCAAGAAGTATATGACCTTGTAACAGAAGGGTGTGCAAAGCTATTAGCTTTCATTCGAAAAGAACAAGGAATATGAGGAAGCTTAGAAAGAAATACTTTCTAACATAAGAAATGAAAGGGTGAAGGAATATGGCAAAGAAAAATAATATTGCTCGAAACATTGCGATTGGTGTAGCTGCAGGTGTAGCTGTATCTATGTTGAAGAAAGAAAACCGTGAAAAAGTAAAAAATACTGCAGAAAAAGCAAAAACAAAGATGATTGAAATTGGTGAAAATGCAAAAATCAAAGAAAAAGTGCAAACTGTTACAGATAAAGGACGCGAACTTGCTGATTTAAATGTAGTGAAAGCAAAAGTAGCAGAAATTAAAAAATTGACGCCGTCTGTTGTAGAGACGTTAAAAGAAACGAAAGAAATTTTTAGTAAGAAAAAGGTTGAGCCAGCAGAGAAGCCAGAAACGATTGAAATTCAAGCTGTTTCTCCAAAAGTAGATGAACTGAAAGCAGAAGAAGAGCCGGTAGTTGCTGAAGATGGCGGTATGAAAGAAGCGCGTGAACTATTTATGAAAGACTCCAATGTAGAGGAAAAAAAAACTGAAGCGTACATTGAGTTGAAGCAAGATAAAGAAGAGAAGAAAAGCGTTTAACCATATATGAGAAAAATTTTAGAAAAGGTGAGAAGAAATCGTACTTATTCGTTTGGTAAAGATTTATATGACCGAACGATGCGCGATGATGTAGCGGGCTTGGCAGCACAGCTCGCTTATTTCTTCTTGCTTGCGATTTTTCCTGGGCTTGTTTTCTTAATTACGCTTCTTGGATTCATTGACCTTCAAACAGAAAGTGTGCTCAACTTATTAGAACCGTACGTACCTGAAGATGCAATGTCTTTGATTGAAGTAAACGTGGATAAAGTTGTAAATGAGCAAAATGGTGGTTTATTATCATTTGGTTTATTATCAATGCTATGGTTTGCTTCAAATGGTGTAAATGCGGTGATGAATGCTTTTAACCGTGCGTATGATGTAACAGAAACACGTTCTTTTATTAAAACGAGGGCGTTATCAATTGTATTTACATTAGCGATTATTTTTATGATTGTGTTTGCACTAATTGTTCCAGTGTTTGGACAAGTCATTGGGGCAGCTGTATTTAAAGCAATTGGTTTATCGGATAGTTTTTCTTACGTGTGGAGTATTACGCGTTTAGTAGCGAGTTTCTTCGTGTTATTTGCATTGTTTAGTTTTTTATATACATTTGCACCAGATCGAAAATTAAAAAGAAGAGAAGTCATTTCAGGAGCAACATTTGCTACTGTAGGATGGATTGTGGTATCGTACTCATTTGCTTATTATGTAGATAAGTTTGCGAATTACGCCAATACATATGGTGGTCTCGGTGGTATTATTATTTTAATGTTATGGTTTTACTTAACTGGATGGGTAATTTTACTTGGCGGTGAAATTAATGGTTTACTCCATCATTATAGGACGGGTGACAATAATTCCCGTAATGAAAAGTGAGCTCTTGTTCCATAATAATAGGGAACAGGGGGGATATTTCATGAGTAATAATAAAAAGAATCACAACAATAAAAATAACAATAAACAAAAGAGTAGTTCGCATCCAAAGCATAAAACGAGTGGTAGTGCAAACGGGCATAATAGCTACCATTAGAAAAAACGGGTCCTTTATGAGGGACCCGTTTTAATTGTTTCCTTTTAATAATCGTAAGCCATTTAAAATAACAAGAATCGTACTTCCCTCATGCCCGATAACCCCGAATGGAAGAGCTAAAAATTGCATGAAGTTTGAACAAATCAGCATTGCAATTACAGCTAGTGAAAAGATTACGTTTTGCTTTACAATACGGTTCATTCGTTTTGATAAACGAATTGCTTGTGAAAGTCGAGATAACTCGTTCTTCATAAGTACAACGTCTGCCGTTTCTAAAGCTACGTCTGTTCCTTCTCCCATCGCTACACCAATGCTAGCAGTAGCGAGTGCAGGGGCATCATTTATACCATCTCCGACCATTGCTACTGTCCCGTATTTTTCTTTTAGCTTTTTAATCGTTTCCACTTTTGTTTCTGGTAAGCATGATGCGTAATATTCCTTTATATTACTTTCAGAGGCAATTGCTTTTGCTGTTTCTTCATTATCACCAGTAATCATAATTGCTTCGACACCGATGCTTTGTAATTCGCGAATAGCAGCTATCGTTTCTTGGCGAAGTGTATCTTTTAAAGCGATAAGCCCAAGGATGCCATCCTCGTCACTAATATAAACGACAGTTTTACCTTCTTTTTCAAGGGAAGCAGAAATACCATTATGAAATGTCTTTGTTTCTTCACCGATAAAATCAGCTTTACCTATTTTATAAGCTTTGTTTTCGAATGTTCCTTTTAGCCCAAAACCAGTTACATCTTCAACGTTTTCTGGTTTTTTTAATGTAATGTCATACGCATGTTGTGCATACTTCACAATAGATTCAGCTAAAGGATGTGTAGAGTGACTTTCAATTGCTGCTGTAATTGAAAGTACTTCTTTTTCTGTCATATTTTCTCGAACATATACATCTGTTACGGTAGGTTTTCCTTCTGTTAATGTCCCTGTTTTATCAAAAGCAATTGCTTTTACTGAAGCGAGGCGTTCTAAATGTATGCCACCTTTAAAGAGAATTCCATTTCTTGCTCCGTTAGAAATAGCAGATAACGTTGCTGGTGTAATGGCAGCAACGAGTGCACAAGGAGATGCGACTACAAGTAAGATCATAGCGCGATAAAACGTTTCATTCCAGCTCCAATCTAGTAAGAAATGAGGGACGAACATCATAAGCGCAACAACGAGTAGTACACCTTTTACATATGTTCCTTCAAACTTTTCGATGAATAGTTGTGATGGTGATTTTTCACTTTGTGCACTTTGAACGAGACGGATAATCCTTTGGAATAATGTTTGATCGCTCGGCTTTGTAATTTTAACTTCGATAGCACCGCGTAAGTTTACAGTACCAGCAAATACTTCATCACCATGTTTTTTTTCATTTGGAATAGGTTCACCAGTAATCGCTGCCTCATCGATATTTGTTTCACCGCTATGAATCGTACCGTCAGCAGGAACGCGCTCACCTGGCTTAATTAAAATAATGTCGTTAATTTGTAATCGTCCAACAGGAACACGTTCCTCGGTTCCATTTGAAATACGTAATGCTTCTTCAGGTTGTAGATCAAGAAGCGCTGAAATTTCTTTTTGGCTTTTACTTAATGTATAAGATTCCATTGCACCGCTTAGTGCGAAAATAAAGATTAAAATCGCGCCTTCTGCCCAGTAGCCAATAATTGCAGCACCGATAGCAGCAAAGAGCATAAGCATTTCGACATTTAGCTCTTTCTCCTCAATTGTATCTTCAATACCTTCTTTTGCTTTTGCATATCCACCAACTATATAAGCAAGGATATAGCAAGTAATGCCTACATTCATTACATCGTTCTTTGTGAATAACCAACCAGCTAAAATGAAAATACCAGATGCGATTGCAAATATAAGTTCATAATGTTTCTTTAATGTATCCCATAAAGAGGGATGAGAAATAGACTTTTGTACTTGTAATGTTTTTACTTCTGAGTTCATTACTACTCGCTCCTTCCAAATTCTTATTGAGAAAAATAATCAAAATCGAAACCCCTATAAAACGACGAAAGCTGCCATCCATAATGGATAGCAGCATTTCTGTTGAATCTGTTTTTAACAGTTATTATGTTGTAATTATTCTATAGTATAGCATATGTTTTCGTTAGATGATATGTTTTTGTTTGCGTATAAACTGAAAACTTGTGTTTTCACAGTTCCTTTGGTATATATGAATATTGTTCGTAAAAAGATCGGAAAGGAAGACAACAAGTGAAGACAGAGAAATTTTTTACCCATCCGATTGGCGTGTTTATTGCTGCAATAGTAGCGACTTTTTTATGGGGGAGCGCATTCCCTTTTATTAAATTAAGTTATGCTGAACTTGGAATTCAGCCACAAGAAGTTGGGGAGCAAATATTATTTGCTGGTTATCGTTTCTTCTTATCTGGGGTTATGCTTTTATTCTTCTTTAAAGCGTTAGGAAAAGATATGAATTTCAAAAAAGGAACGGGGAAGCAGTTAGTACAAATTGGTTTATTTCAAACATTTCTTCAATATATATGCTTTTATATTGGAATGAGCTATAGTTCTGGTATTGAAGGAGCTATCATTTCAGGAACCTCATCATTCTTTCAAATTTTACTCGCACATTTTTTATATAAAGATGATGCTCTTAATGTGAGAAAAGTAATTGGAGTTTCTATCGGCTTCTGTGGTGTCATTTTAGTAAATGTACCGAGTGATGGTAGTTTGTCATTCCATTTCGGAATTGGTAGTTTATTACTTATGATTGCAGCAATGTTGTACTCGTATGGGAATATATTGGCGAAAGAAGGTAGTAAAACATTAGATGTTGGCTATATGACAGCATACCAAATGATTTTTGGTTCTATCGGGCTATTATGTATAGGGGCTTTGCAAGTTGGAGTCATGCCATTTACATTCAGTGTACATGCAATACTTATGCTGATTTACTTATCTTTCTTATCCGCAGCAGGATTTTGCATTTGGAATACAATTATGAAGTACAACAAGGTTGGAAAAGTATCAATGTACATGTTCTTCATACCCGTATTTGGTGTGTTATTATCGAGCATGATTTTAGGAGAAGCAATTCATTCATTTGTATTATTTGGTTTAGCATGTGTAGCCGCGGGAATTATCGTGGTGAATCGTACGCCAGCTAAGCAGAAAATGGAGCAAGAAAAACAAGTAGCATAAATAACAGGAAAACGATTAAAAAAGAAGAACAGTACTGTTCTTCTTTTTTTATGTAGAAAAAGGATAATAGACTAGGTGTAACGAAAAAAGATACAAAAAGCATTTTATTGGGGAGAACATATTATGAATCTACTTTACATGGTGTTAATTGCACAAATCATTCTTTTTTTAATTGGTGTAATTTATGCAATAGGACAGACAAAAAAGAAAAGAAATAATATGCCGTTACCTTTAGCGGTGCGTCTTATTCTTAGTTTTTCTTTAACAGCAAGTGCAATTTGGATATGGTTACAAGATCCATCAGTAGATTATAGTACGTGGGTTGCACTAGGTATGACGTTATCAACTGTAGGGGATTTATTTATGGCAGGTTTAATTCCAATTGGTCACAGGCTAATTGGAGGGATGATTACTTTCGCGCTTGCGCATTGTTTTTATGTAAAAGCATTTTTGCAAACAGGTATTTCATGGAATGGTTTTTGGATTGGTTTACTCGCATACGGACTCTTTCTCATTATAGGATGGTTCTTTTTTATTCGAAATGAGAAACAAGATAAATTGTTTTCGATAGGAGCGCTAATTTACGGATTGTGGGTTGGAGGAATGGCTTGCTTTGCATTCGCCTTATACTATGAGAATACAGGAATATGGTGGATACCAGCTTTTGGTGGTTTACTATTTGTGATTTCTGATTTTATTATTGGCGTGACAGATATTGGAGGGCGCAAATTAAAGTATGAACCACTTTGGATTTGGTTTACATATGTAGCGGCTCAAATGTGTATTGTATATGTGGGAATATAAAAGGATACTCTCCAAATAGTAGATAGACTATTTGGAGAGTATCTTTTTTACTATTTTGCTTCAGCCAAATTTTACTGTCTATAAATAGTGAGGTACATATAAAATATGGTATATAAAAATAAGGATTTTATGAGGATGTTATTTTAAAGTTTTTAATATTCTAATTTTATAATTCAGAATTTTATAGAAATTAAGTAGTTGAAGTCTTTATAATAAAAGTAAAAACATGATGAGATGGTGGAATGATGCAAAAGAAAAAACGGTTGCGTGAATTCTTTGGAACAATTGCAATTGCTTGTTTGCTCGTGTTTTTGGCGAAAATTTTCGTATTTTTTCCTACGACTGTAAAAGGGGCGTCTATGAAGCCAACGTTACAAGATGGGGATAAGGTGATTGTGAATAAGTTGGCAAAGAAATTTGAAAGTTATGGGAGAGAAGATATTATTGTTGTAAAGACAGAAAATTTTTATGTGAAAAGGGTTATTGGTTTGCCTGGCGATGTTATTGAGGTGAGAAATGATCAATTATATGTGAATCATGAAGTGATAGAGGAAGCGTATTTGTATAGTAATAAAAAACAAGCTGAAAAAAAACTTATGAATTTAACGGAGGACTTTGGACCAATTACAGTTCCTAAAAACAAGATTTTTGTTATGGGAGATAATCGCTTAATAAGCAGAGATAGTAGAAATGGTTTAGGACTCATTGATAAAGCTGATGTATTAGGAGAATTAGCGGCAATTTATTATCCATTTGAACATATGAAAATAATGAATTAAAGTAAAAAACCAAGCAAATTTCAGTTTGCTTGGTTTTTTATCCCGCTTTAATGGGCAGTAAGACCCCCACCTCAAAATTCAGCGAAAGCAAGGAAGTTAGGTGGGGGATGAAGACCCCCCACTGATTAAAGTTTCACTTTATGTTAAATCGTAGGAGACTCATTAAATTCATAGACGTCTTCATTGTTTTTGTGCGTACTTAAAACGAATTTGTGTTGCAATAGTTGCAGTTTAAAGAATGCTAACGGATCGTGATAAGTTTCTGGGTTGCTTCTTAACGTTGCTAATGTTTGCTCGTCTTCCTGTATTTCAAGTTGAGCGGCTTCTACATTTTGTTTCAGTATGCTAAGTGGATCTTTAAAGAACATCATGATATCTCGTTCTAATGCGCCTTCAAATACTTCAAATTGAAGGAAGAATTGTTTTGAAATCGTTTGAGCAATTTCCGTATAGTCTTCCGTTTCAATATATTGTTTATATTTGTTTGCAAGCATAGATTGATTTTTTTGCATGTTACCAAATAGTTTTCCTGCACTCTTTAAGAAAAATTGTGTCGGTGTAAAACGTAATAAAATATTGATATTCGATACTGTAATTCTATTGGTCATGCGTACAACATCTCGATGCCAATCATCTAGTAATTTGAAATCGCAAGGAAGTTTCATTCGTTCTTCTTTATATAATTTATTAAACGTTTCACTCATTTCATCTAAATAAGATTGAGCTTGAATAAATTCATTATGTGCTGTTTCAATCCACTCTTGAATAAACCCAGTAAATTTAGGGAGAAGCACTTGCTGTACATGTTTTTGAATTCGTTCGTTCATCGCAGTATTTAATTCTTCATGAACTAATTTGAAATCACTATCTTCTTGAACAAGGTCAGAGCAGCTCTGTAATAATTCAGGAATTTGAGAATGGATATCTCTTGTGATTTCTTCTTTCGTTAAAAGATAAGATTCTGTAATAGAACGAATTTTATCTTTTTCAAGAGCAGTAAGATTGTTAATAAATCCGTTTAGTTTTACTGAGATATGTTTATTCCAGCGTACTGATTTGACTAATGTATTTTCTAATTCCACACGTTCATTTACAAGGTATGCGATTGTCTTTTGAGTAAACCATATTAGTTTTTCGATACGTTCTTGTTCTATATCGCGTTCTGCTAGATTAGAAAGAATAGACTCTGTCACGTCCCCAAGTTGTTGGCTCCCCTCTTGTGAAGGAGAGTATGGGAAGAACTGCGCATTTGGGAAATGGACTTTCATCTTACTCATTAGTTTTTCATTCGTATCCGCACTATTTGTATGTAATACGAAATGAATTTGTAAGTTTGGTACTTGTTCACGTAAATAAAGTAATGTATCAAGTTCTTCACCATGTAATGATGAAGCAGAATTTAATACGTAAATAAGGCTATCTGCGGCTTGTAAGTATTCAAAATATGAGCTGTTTTTTTCCACTTGTCCTCGAACAGATGGTGTAACAAGAAATGCAAATTTATTCTTTCTCAAAAATCTACTTGGTAATTTAATTTCTATACATTTGTTCTCAAGTTCTGATTGTTCAGGTGTAGCCATTATTTGATGGAATTCATCAAAGTTCGGTATATTGTGCACATCTAACGCAGTGAATTCTGTTATTTCAGTTTGGCTATCATCTTTAAATAGAATAGGAGTTGTTATAGTTTCAGTTAAGATGTTCTCTCCTAATATTGAATTGACGAATGATAATTTATCATAGTCACTAGTTCCCGAAATTAGTAATTTTGTAACATTTAAATCACATAGTTCATGAACGAGTAACGTAAATTGATGACTTAAATCTACATCATTTTTTTCAGCCCATACAGCAATTGTTTCGAATAAATGAGAAACAGTTTCCATTTTCACATTTGTTTCAGCTGTTGAATTAGAGAGTAGGGCTCCCGCACTTTTTACGAGTAATGACTCTAAAGTTGTAGGTGAAACTTCATTCCACGCTAACACTGCAGCAGAGACGAATAGGGCGTCTTTTGCTCTCGTTAAACTAAACCAATTTGTTAATAAGTCAGGTACAAGTCCTTGCATTTCATGCATGAAATGTTCACCAGTAATTAATTCAAAGTACGTATCTTGATAGCGTTCAACAATTTCATGCCAATCGTCATTGTTGTCTGTTTCAATATGTAAGAATAAATGATTGATTGTTTGAATCCAAGGTAGATGTGATTTTTCATTTTGATAGCTGTTCCAAAGAGCAATAACAAGTTCCTTAAATTGGACTTGATCAATTGCATATAAAGCTTTTAAAGATTCATAGAAATATTCTGGTTTGATTTGTTTCGTAAATCCTTGATTCACATAATTAATTAAAGTATCGAACCAGTGTAATGATTTTGTTCGAATTCCTTCTTGAACGGCAAGTTCGATGGCGTTATTCCAATCTTCTTGTTTTTCATAGAATGAACGAGCAATTGAAGTAATATTTGGATAGTCAGGTTGAAATGCAACAGCCTCACTAATCGTCTTAAATGCTAGACCTAAACGATCTTGTTCGATATAAAGAGAAAGAAGTTGTAAGGAAACTTCCATTGTAAGAGTTGTATCTTCCGTTTGGATAGATTGATACATTTCTTCTGCCTTTGGTAAGAATCCTAGTTCAAAATAAGCATCTGCAATATTCTTGGTTGCCCAAAGTGCAAGCTCATTATTTACTTTCTCCCATTTAAATATTGCTGCTTCAAAGTCTTTATTTTGGTAATACAATTCACCTTGAGCAAAGCGAATATTAGAAATGTTGGAGAATTCATTTGTAGATTCATTTATATATGCTTCACCGAGTACTTCTGATACTGGAGTAGAAGTTTTTTCTGTTAAAAATGTTTTATAGTAAACCTTTTGGATAAATTGATTTTCAATGGTCATGTTCGTTCCCCCTGTATAATTTAGAAAAATGATGTTGTATGTAAAGGGTGCATGTTCTTTTAATAGGTAGAAGTTGCATTATATCGACCAAACTATGTTTTTGCTAGGTATATCATTTTTCCTGAGAGTTAAACCGTTGCGAAAAGTAACTTTCCTTTATTGTAACAAAAAAACAAGCATATGAATTTTTATTTTTTAATCATGGTATTTGTGGATAGTAAGATTAGTCCTTCAAGAGGAGATGGATATAAGGAAAGAAGGCGGGAGTCTAGCACGTGATTGATGTGTACTAAGAATGAGCGAGGTCACTGATTAATAGTTCAATTTCTGCCTGCTAAAGGAATGGATAGAAGTAGAGTTCATTATAAAAACAATGTATAGTGAATATGTATACCATGTTTGTCTGAAAGATAGAAAGGGCACAATGTGGAATAACGATCGTGTATAGGATGTGTCTTCCGAATGGAACAACATATTGGCGAGTTAATCGCACATTATGGGTATTTTGGAATTATTATAGCTTTAGCTGGCGGGATTGTTGGATTACCGATACCAGACGAGTTTTTATTGACCTTCGTTGGTTATAACGTTTCAAAAGGCGTTATGTCAGGCACAGCTGCGTTTTTAAGTGGGATGGCTGGTGCGATGTTAGGCATTACATTAAGCTACATATTAGGTTTAAAACTTGGACTCCCTGTTTTAAAAAAATATGGACCGAAAATTAGAATTAAAGAACATCACATTGAAAAAACACATATTTTATTTGAAAAATATGGCCCATTTCTTTTAATAGTTGGTTATTTTATCCCAGGAGTACGTCATTTAACAGCGTATTTTGCTGGGATGTCGAATTTAACACTTTGGCGTTTTTGTTTGTACGCTTACGGTGGTGCACTTATTTGGATAAGTGTTTTTATTGGACTTGGCTGGAAGTTAGGAGAGAAGTGGCGTTTCGTTGAGTATAGTTTGCATCATTATGGAATATGGATTTTATCCATTTCAGTAGTTGTTACATGTGTCGTATGGTTTTACATAAAGAAAAAGAAAAACCGCGAGTAGCGGTTTTTTAGCTGAAAGCGATAAATAGTACACCAGCTGTAATAAAGACAACACCAATACCAGTCATAAAGTTTAACTTTTCGCCGAGTATAATCATAGCGAGAATAATAGAAAATACGACACTTAATTTATCGACAGGAGCTACTTGTGAAACCTTTCCTGTTTTAAGGGCAAGAAAATAAAATAGCCATGACGAAGCACCTGCAACTCCACTTAATGTGATAAAGAGCAGTGCTTTTTTATTTAGCAGTACGTCGCCGATATTTTGAAATTTACCTTGTATAATAATAACGCCTACCATAAATAATGCCATAATAATAGAACGAACCGTCGTAGCAACATTGGCATCGATTCCATCTAAACCAATCTTACCGAAAATAGATACAAGGGCAGCAGTAATTGCTGATAATAGTGCGAATAAGAGCCATGAACTCATAGTAAAATTCCTCCAATCGTACATTATTATACATGAAAATCATTCTCACGTATAAAGTGAATGGGATTTTACCGCCTCGCAAAGAGCTGGATAGATAACGAAATAATCCCCACCTTATATTTTTCATAAGGTGGGGATTATTATACTACTCTGCAATTTCTTCATATAAAAAGTACGTTACATTATAAATATGTTCTACTTCATCATCTGTCATAAACAATAATTCGTCACGCTCAATCCCTTTTTTCTTTTCGATAAACTCAATCATGTTTTTACGTTCTTCTCTTTTCATCAATTTTATTTCTCCTCTCAATCTGTTTTAATACAGTTTATTTAAGTTACTGCTATTATATAACAGAATCTTTAGAAAGTTCCACCTATTTTATTGTTTTTTTCAGAAGAACTTTTCGACAAAACAAGCCCACCTAAAGGTGGGCTTGTTTCACTTTATAGTCGTAAAAACTCGGGCTCCGTCGTACCCGCACCATCGATGTAATAAATTGTATCGGGGTTGATTTTAATTAGTACATAATTAGGGTCTTCAGGACCGAGTAACCAACGCTTTAAGCTATTACTCCAAAACTTGTTTTTTAATGTGGAGTCTTCCTCGATGGAGGCTAAGCCTTCCACTTCGATATAATCTTCATCTAATTTTTTTCCTTCACGACCAAGTAGTACATGTACATTTGGATTGTTTTTAATATCTGTTATCTTTTTTGATTGTCGATCTGTTGCAACATACAGTACAAAATCTTCGTGGAAAAACATCATAAAGGCGCTATGAGGTTTCTCATTTCGTACTGTAGATAATACACCGGTACGTTGACCTTGAATAATAGTTGCGATTTTTTCTTTTAAGTGCATAATTTTAACCCCTTTTCATAATTTATAATTCTGTCTGTTTCAACAAGGTAATTTAAATATCTTTCATACTGTTTTCTTCAATCCGATTTTTTAAACGCAATTGTGATGAAATCGGACAAGTTAGGAGAAGAATAATAATAATATCGAGGAGAAATACATACGATGGAAGGATGGAAAGCATGTTTAATAAAATATTTCTTATAGTGGCGCTTATAGGTGTACCACTGTCTGTACTTGGGAAAACACTTCATTGGCCTCAAACAATTATGTTTGCTGTGTATTGTATTACGATTATCGCATTAGCGGGTTTTATGGGGAGAGCGACAGAAAGTTTGGCAATTGTATCTGGTCCTAGAATAGGTGGATTATTAAATGCTACTTTCGGTAATGCCGTTGAACTAATCATTTCAATTTTTGCCCTTCAGGCAGGATTAATTGAAGTTGTGTTAGCTTCTTTAACGGGTTCTGTACTTGGAAATTTATTATTAGTAGGAGGGCTATCCTTCTTTGTGGGAGGGCTTAAATATAAGAGACAAAGTTTTAATGTATATGATGCAAGGCATAATTCGGCTTTATTAATCTTTGCTGTAGTAGTAGCATTTGTTATTCCAGAGATTTTTTCAATGAAGATGGACGCTGGAAAGACGTATCAGTTAAGTATAGGTGTCTCGATTATTATGATTATTATGTACCTTGCTGCATTGCTATTTAAGTTAGTTACGCACCGTGGTGTATATCAGCAGAAAAGTGATGAAGTCGCTCATGAGGAAGAACCAGAGTGGTCGAAAGGGAAAGCATTACTCATTTTAGCGATAGCAACAATTGCGGTAGCTTATGTGTCAGAGGCGCTCGTGCATACATTTGAGACAGTTGCAAAATCATTTGGTTGGTCAGAATTGTTTATAGGTGTTATTATCGTTGCGATTGTTGGAAATGCAGCAGAACATGCATCTGCAATTATTATGGCGTATAAAAATAAAGTAAATATTGCAGTTGAGATTGCGATAGGTTCTACATTACAAATTGCCATGTTTGTTGCTCCTGTATTAGTACTGCTTTCTATGTTTTTCACGCAAAGGATGCCTTTAGTATTTACAATACCAGAACTTGTTTCTATGATTACAGCTGTTTTCTTAACGATTGCGATTTCAAATGATGGAGATACAAACTGGTTTGAAGGCGGTACTTTATTAGCTGCGTATGTCATTATGGGAATTGGTTTTTATTTATTATGAAAAATAGGCATAACAATTGTGCTCAGAGAAAACAATAAACGAAGTAGTATATATACCTTTATGTAGGAAGGAGCCAGACAGGTGAAACGAGTATACAGCATATGTCTTTCAACTATGGTCTCGTTTATTTTATTATTTCCTAACAGTGGCTTTGCAAAGACAACAGTAGAAACAAAAATGCCTTCATCTGTTTTAAATATTTCTAAAGACAATACGTTTCCAAATGATGCGCAAGATTTACCGCGTTTACAGCCGAGTAAGTTTGCTCAAGAATTATTAAAAACAGCAAATATTAAAATTGAAAATCCGGACTTAATTCGAATGTTTAATGAAACAACAATTTCGAATGCGCCGCTTGCGGTAGGGTACCGAGCAAAGATTTATTTAGGGCAATGGGCTTTACATTATGAATCGATTGATACATCGGTTAATTGGGAATATAAACAAGTAAATCGCAATGTGTACGATAATCGCGGAGGAGATCGCCTATATCCACTACGCTATAAGCAAGAAACACAAAAGACGGTTGAAGGTGATTTAACAGCAGATATGAAAGATGCTGCAGATGTGAAAAAAATGATGCTTCTCAAAGCACTTGAAAAAGTACAATTGCCACTTTCATTTAAAACGACTATTGGTTATGGTACTGGACATGAGAGAGTGTATAATATTAGTCCGAGTCAACTTGGATATTTATACGCTTATACACCAGCGGTAAATGAAAAAGGAAAAGTAACATTTGGAGAAGTATACCTCGTATTAAAAGGAAATCAAAAAAGGCTTGTTGTAAAAAATATTACTTCTCAAGGAATTGGAGCCGCTATCCCAATTCATGATCATTTATATTTTAAATTCATTTCTTCTTCTCATTCGCAATAAGATAAAAAACGTCAGCTTATAAGCTGACGTTTTTTTATAATGTAATGTTTGCCGTTTTTGATAAGAAATCTTCGGTTGGATAGTAGCTGTTTTTTACAAGAACATTCGGTCCAAGACATTTTACTGCTGGACAGTGACAGCTTAATGATTTTGCTGTTTTTGAAGCGCTCCATTTTTCATACGCTTCTTGTAACGTATTTGTTTGAATGTTACCTAGAAGTGGAACATCACCAAAGTCCGTTACAATAATATTTCCATCAAAAATATTTACATTTAAACGAGAACGGCCATCTGGATCATTACGAACTGTTACGTTTTTGCTTTTTTGTAATTTCTTAAATGTGGCAATGTCTCGTTCGTCATCGCTACAAGCATAGAAAGGTAAAGTTCCAAATAACATCCATACATTTTCATCGCGAATTTCTAGTAAATGCTCAATTGCATCACGAATTTCAGCTTTTGTTAAAATCTCTAGATTACTCGCGAAGTCACTTGGATACATTGGGTGAACCTCATGACGTTTACATCCCATTTCATCAACGATTTGACGATGAATATGCTCAATGTGTGGTAGAGTTCGTTTATTCAACATCGTTTCGGCTGATACGAGTACACCTGCATCTGATAGAGCTTTACTATTTGTGATCATACGTTCAAATAATTTTGCACGCTGTTCATACGTAGGTTTACGCTCCATCATTGCAAATCCGCCTTCAACGAAGTCGTCAATTGTTCCCCAGTTATGAGATATATGCAATACGTCTAAATAGGGAATAATTTGTTCGTAACGTGCTAAATCTATAGTTAAGTTTGAGTTGATTTGAGTGCGAACACCTCGTTCGTGGGCGTATTTTAAGAGTGGTGTTACATAGTTGTCGACGGATTTTTTTGAAAGCATAGGTTCTCCGCCAGTAATACTTAAAGAACGTAAATGAGGAATCTCATCTAATCGTTTTAATAAAAGATCCATCGGAAGCGGATTCGGGTCTTTCGGCTGTAACGTGTAACCAACAGCGCAATGCTCACAGCGCATATTGCATAACGTCGTCGTTGTAAACTCAACATTTGTTAATAGTAGTTTGCCGTACTCTTCAAGGTCCATATACGCTTCCCATGGATCGTAAGAAGGAGTAATCGGCTTCATTTTTTGTGATATCGTCATATGAAATACTCCTTTGACTATTGAAATAACAATTTGTCCATCCTCTATAATAGAAGAATATGTGCTTTTTATAAAGCGAAACTTTTTAGAGGAAAAAGAGAGAGGGCTTACATTATAGTGAATAACCGTGACAAAATTGATGAAATTACATACCCATTGTAATCATTTTTGCGGTATAATAAAAGCAACTCGAATTAAAAGGAGAGTGCCTTCATGGGAAAAGCAATTCAAGATAAAGATACACAATTAGTATATTTAAAAGAACGTTTAAATATGTTCATTGAAGTAATTGATACAATTGAACCTGAAGAAGTAGAATTAGAAGATGTAGATCGTCTTCTTGCAATGCTAGATGAATTAGAATTAAAATGTGAGCAATTTAAAAAAGACGAATAATATATTAAAAAGGCTGCCAATTCCAATTTGGTAGCCTTTTTCTGTGCGGATAATAGAAGGACGATAGAAAAAGAGGTATAATCAAGTTGTGAAAAATTTCATGTATGCTTGAATAGCGTGAAACAAATAAAAAGCTGCAGAGCATAATAGTGGAAATTTCAGCTCATAACGTTTTGGTAGCGTTCACAATTGAGGGGGAAGTAACAATGGAAAAGCTTCAAGAAAGCATGTATCAACTAATTGTTGAAACGTCAACGAACTTACCGAAAGATGTTCGTCGTGCGATTCAACAAGCGAAAGAGCGAGAAAATGCAGGGACTCGTTCTGCGATGGCACTTGGCACAATTACAAATAATATTAAAATGGCTGATGATAACATCTCGCCAATTTGCCAAGATACAGGGATGCCAACGTTTAAAATTTATACACCAGTTGGTGTGAATCAATTAAAGTTGAAGGAAGCTATCTATAATGCGCTTGAGCGGGCGACAAAAGATGGTAAACTTCGTCCAAATTCTGTTGATTCTCTTTTTGGAGACAATAGTGGAAATAATTTAGGACCAGGTACACCGGTTATTAAGTTTGAACAATGGGAAAAAGATTATATTGATGCACGTTTAATCCTAAAGGGGGGGGGCTGTGAGAATAAAAATATTCAGTATAGCTTACCGTGTGAACTAGAAGGACTTGGACGAGCTGGCCGCGATTTAGAAGGGATTCGTAAATGCCTTCTTCATGCGGTATATCAAGCACAAGGTCAAGGATGTAGTGCAGGTGTAATTGGTGTTGGTATCGGGGGAGACCGCACATCAGGTTACGAATTAGCAAAAAATCAATTATTCCGTACATTAGATGATGTCAATCCAATCCCAGAATTACAACAACTTGAAGAATATGTATTAGAAAATGCGAATAAGCTTGGCATTGGTACGATGGGATTTGGCGGAGAAACAACTTTACTTGGCTGTAAAATTGGCGTGTATAACCGTCTGCCAGCTAGTTTCTACGTATCTGTGGCGTATAATTGCTGGGCATACCGTCGCCTTGGTGTAACAATCCATCCTGAAACAGGTGAAATTATGGATTGGTTATATCAAGAAGGTGAAGATACACTGGAGCAAGAAGTACAAGAAAAAACGGAGCAGCGTGAAATTGTATTACAAGCGCCAATTACAGAAGAGCAAATTCGTGAACTTCGCGTTGGTGATGTTGTAACAATTAATGGCATGATGTATACAGGTCGTGATGCAATTCATAAGCATTTAATGGATAACGATTGTCCAGTAGATTTAAATGGACAAATTATTTACCACTGTGGTCCAGTTGTTGTGAAAGATGAAAATGACAATTGGCAAATTAAAGCGGCAGGTCCAACGACAAGTATTCGTGAAGAACCGTACCAAGGTGATATTATGAAGAAATTCGGTATTAGAGCTGTCATTGGAAAAGGCGGCATGGGTGCGAAAACATTAGCAGCTTTAGAAGAACACGGTGGTGTATATTTAAACGCAATCGGTGGTGCAGCGCAATATTATGCTGAATGTATTAAAGAAGTGAAAGATGTTGATTTCTTACAATTTGGTATTCCAGAGGCAATGTGGCATTTACGTATCGATGGATTTAAAGCAGTTGTAACGATGGATTCTCACGGTAATAGCTTACATGCAGATGTTGATAAAACATCACTTGAAAAATTAGCTAGCTTTAAAGAGCCAGTATTTAAGTAAACAAAAATGCATCTCGAACGATTCGAGATGCATTTTTTTGGTATATATAGAAAAACATGTTCAGCATGAAAGAATGCGTAGCAACAGAAACTACGAGTACGATTATATATGGAAAGGAGACTATTTATGAAACATAAATGGTTATATATCGGTCTCATTTTTTCAATTATGATGGCACTTGTTCCAGTTTCGGCACTAGCTTATACAAATACTCCACATAACTGGGGAATCCCGCGCCCTAAAAATGAAACAGTACCAGATGCAGGAAAGTTATATACAGATTTGCTACAAAAAAATGGTGGTTTTTATTTAGGGGATACGAAGAAAAAGGATATTTATTTAACATTTGATAATGGATATGAGAATGGATACACAGGAAAAATCTTAGACGTATTAAAAGAGAAAAAAGTACCAGCAACTTTCTTTGTAACGGGGCATTATATTAAAACACAAAAAGATTTATTGTTAAGAATGAAGAATGAAGGACACATTATTGGAAACCATTCGTGGAGCCATCCTGATTTCACAGCGGTAAATGATGAGAAACTTCGTCAAGAATTAACGAGTGTAACGGAAGAAATTAAAAAAGTAACCGGGCAAAAAGAAGTGAAATATGTACGTCCTCCGCGCGGCGTATTTAGTGAAAGAACGTTAGCTCTTACGAAAGAAATGGGCTACTATAATGTATTTTGGTCACTTGCATTTTTGGATTGGAAAGTGGATGAGCAAAGAGGGTGGCAATATGCTCATAATAATGTTATGACGATGATTCATCCAGGATCTATTTTATTACTTCATGCAATATCAAAAGATAATGCAGAAGCACTTGCGAAAATCATTGATGATTTGCGCGAGAAAGGGTATCATTTTAAAAGTCTAGATGACTTAGTAAAAAGCAATCAACCGTAAGCATGTATGCTTGCGGTTTTCTCATGCTATAATGATGTGTAAAAAGGATGGGGAAACGTATGTGGAGCGAACATGTTACGTTAGAGTATCCGTATCATTTTGAAGAAGTATTAAAACGTTTATCTTTTGATCCTCTTAACGTCATTCAATTAGATGAGAAAGTTATTTATGTCCCGCTTTGTATAGACGAGGAACAGATTGTTGTTCGCCTGCAAGGGATTGGTACTGTTCAAAATCCACAGTTTTGGATTTCTAGTCAGACAGGAGATCCAGAGAAAGTTATGAAACGAATGAGGGCCATTTTTCATTGGAATGAACCGTTTCAAGATATACAAAATCATTTTTTAAACACATCATTACGTCCACTATTTGAAACATATGCTTATACTCCAATTATTTTAGAATTTGATTATTTTGCTTGTCTTCTTCGCTGTATCATTCATCAACAAATAAATTTGAAATTTGCTACTGTGTTAACAGAACAGTTTGTGAAACGATATGGAACAGAAAAGAACGGTGTATTCTTTTTCCCCACTCCAGAAATAGTAGCAAATATTTCAATAGAGGAATTGAGAGAGCAGAAGTTTAGTCAGCGAAAGGCTGAATATATAGTAGGATTAGGTCGAAGTATTGCCAGCGGTACATTAAATTTAGCGAGTATAGAAACCAAGGCGGAAGAAGAGATTTCAGCACAATTGTTACCAATTAGGGGGATTGGTACATGGACAGTGCAAAATTTTTTAATGTTTGGGCTTGGACGGAAAAACATGTTTCCGAAAGCGGACATTGGGATTCAGCGTGCAGTACAAGGTGTATTTCAATTAGATGATAAGCCTGATGATGCATTTTTAGAAAAAGTGAAACAAGAGTGTGAACCATACTGCAGTTATGCAGCGTTATATTTATGGAAAAGTATAGAGTAGAGGTGTAATAATGATACAAAAGCAACATGAGAGTAAGTTGGAAGTTGGTCAAACGTTCCCT
Source organism: Bacillus sp. FF-1 (assembly GCF_028548245.1). Lineage (NCBI taxonomy): Bacteria > Bacillati > Bacillota > Bacilli > Caryophanales > Bacillaceae > Bacillus > Bacillus sp. FF-1. The sequence continues at coordinate 49,420 of NZ_JAQQGG010000008.1, read as the reverse complement.
GTGACAATTAAACGTCTTGGGATTAACGGAGAAGGCGTTGGTTATTTTAAGAGACAAGTTGTTTTCATTCCAGGGGCATTACCAGGAGAAGAAGTTGTTGCAGAAACAACGAAAATTCAGCGTGGCTTCGCTGAAGCGAAAGTGAAAAAAGTTCGTAAAGCTTCACCACATCGTGTGAAAGCACCATGTCCGGTATATGAAGAGTGTGGCGGTTGCCAATTGCAACATTTAGACTATAAAGAACAATTAAATCAAAAGCGTGATATCGTTGTACAAGCATTCCAGAAGTATATGAACAACGGTTTGGAAGAGAAAATTCGTCCGACGCTTGGCATGGAAAATCCATGGCATTATCGTAATAAGAGTCAACTACAAGTGGGGCGTAAAGACGAAAAGGTTATTACAGGACTGTATAAACAAAATTCACATCAGTTAATTGATATTGCTCATTGTATGATTCAACATAAAGCAACGAATGAAGCGACAAAAGTTGTAAGACGTATTTTAGAAAAATTAAATGTTTCTATTTACAATGAGAAAAAACAAAAAGGTTTAGTACGTACAATTGTGACACGTACTGCAGTTCAAACAGGGGAAGTACAAGTTACACTTATTACAACAAAAGAAGAGTTGCCAAATAAAGAACAATTTATTGCAGAAGTACAAAAACAGATGCCAGCTGTTAAATCAATTATGCAAAATGTAAACTGGCGTAAAACATCTGTTATTTTCGGTGATAAAACATTTAAATTAGCTGGAAAAGAAGTAATTCAAGAAACACTTGGTGATTTATCATTTGAATTATCAGCACGTGCATTCTTCCAGTTGAATCCAGAACAAACGGTTGTTTTATACAATGAAGCGAAAAAAGCCGCTGCTTTAACTGGCAATGAGAAAATTGTAGATGCGTATTGTGGTGTTGGTACAATCGGACTTTGGCTTGCAAATGATGCAGCGGAAGTACGTGGTATGGATGTAATTCCAGAAGCAATTGCAGACGCAAGAAAAAATGCGAAGCGTCACGGATTTACAAATACGAAATATGAAGCAGGTAAAGCTGAACAATGGCTACCGAAATGGGTAAAAGAAGGATGGCGTCCAGATGTAATTGTTGTCGATCCACCTCGTACAGGTTGCGATGATAAATTACTGGAAACAATTTTAAAAGTGAAGCCGAAACAAGTTGTTTACGTATCTTGTAACCCTTCTTCATTAGCACGTGATGTACAAGCGTTAATGAAGAGCTATGAAGTGGAATATGTACAACCAGTTGATATGTTCCCGCATACAGCTCATGTAGAAAATGTAGTGAAGCTTGTTAGAAAGTAAAGTGTATTTATATTCCCTCACGATATGAGGGAATATTTTCTATGAAGGAGAATAAAATGAACAATTATAAATTAACGATTCAGTACGATGGTGCACGTTTTAAAGGATGGCAACGTCTCGGTAATAACGATAATACGATTCAAGGAAAAATCGAAAGTGTCATTTCCGAAATGGTCGGAAAAGAAATTGAAATTATCGGTTGTAGTAGAACAGACGCTGGTGTACATGCTTTGAATCAAGTTGCTAACTTTCAAAGTGATGAGAAGTTAGTGGAACATAAAGTAAAAAAATATTTAAATCAATATTTGCCAAATGATATTAGCATTACAAATGTGGAAGAAGTACATGATCGATTCCATGCTCGTTACAATTCTAAAGCAAAAACATATCTGTATAAAATTTGGAATGAAGAGCATACGAACCCATTTATGCGTAAATACAGCATGCATGTGAATAAAAAATTAAATGTGAAAAGCATGAAAGAAGCTGCGAAACATTTAGTTGGTTCACATGACTTTACTGCTTTTTCAAATGCAAAATCAAAGAAAAAGTCTATGGTGCGAGAAGTATATACACTTGATGTGATGGAAGAGGCAGGATTTGTACAAATTAGAGTAAGTGGTAACGGATTCCTTCATAACATGGTACGAAAAATTGTTGGAGCATTAATTGAAGTTGGATTAGGACAATTAGATGCAGAGGCGATTCCACACATTTTAGAGGCGAAACAACGTAATCAGATTAATTGCCTTGCTGAGGCAAGTGGTTTGTATTTGGAGAATGTTGAGTTTTAATAATCAGTAAAAAAATCGAGCTGTGTAGGCTCGATTTTTTTTATGCTTTAGCGTTAAGAAGATCTTTCTTTCTTCATACGTATCTTCAAATTCCAAAAAGCAGCAAGCATAATAGCTGCAAAAGAGCCGCTAAGTGTTGCTAGTAGCTTTGCATAAGGATAGGCATTTATATCAACTAGTAACATCATACATACAATGGTAGGGAAGAAGGCTAAGTATTGTAATAATTTTAATTTTTTATCATTACTCATATATATCGTTCCTTTCGAGTATGTTATATGTTCATTATAGCATATTTTACCAACTGTTTATTTGTACATTAAAGCAGATTTATGCTGCATGAACAAGCAATAAAAGTCGAATTGGTGAGGGCTAGTAATCCACTCATCCAAGCTTCATTTCATATGTGTAAATGCAGTTTTTTAATTCGATATTGTAAGTTTTGTCTACTTAATCCTAAAAACTTTGCAGCTTGTGAGATATTACCGTGATATTCTTTTAGAATTTGATTGATGTAGTTCTTTTCCATTGCTTCTATTGTGTGTTTTAATGTTTTAGGTGTATCAGTATCGTTATTAGTTAGGAAAGGTTGCGTATTGAATTCTTTTTTTATTCGTTCGCGAAAGCGAGTGGGAAGATGAAACGCTGTAATAATATTTTCATCTTCAACCAAGTTCATTGAACCTTCAATGATATGTTCCAATTCTCGTACATTTCCGGGCCAATCATATGCATACAAGAATTCTCTTACATGTACATCTATATCTGTTACGCTAAGTTCAAATTGAATGTTGTACTTTTCGATAAAGTGCTGAACAAGAGCGGGAATATCTTCTTTTCGTTCGCGTAACGGCGGGAGGCATAAAGTAACGACGCTTAATCGGTAATATAAGTCTTCCCGTAATCGATTGTTTGTAATAGCTTCAAGAGGGTCTTCATTAATAGTTGCTATAATGCGAACATCAATTTCTTTTTCTTGTGTGCCTCCGACTCTTCGTATTGTTTTTTCTTGTATAGCCCGCAGTAACTTCGCTTGAAGTGCTGGACTTAACGAATTGATCTCATCTAATAACAAAGTTCCTCCGTTCGCTTCTTCAAATAAACCGGCTTTATCGATAGCTCCTGTAAATGCACCTCGGTTCGTACCAAATAATAAACTTTCCATTAACGTATCAGGTATAGCGGCACAGTTTTGTGAAATAAATGGTTTGCCTGAACGCTGGCTTTCATTATGGATACTTTGTGCAAATAGTTCTTTCCCAGTGCCTGTCTCTCCTACGAGAAGTATAGAGGAGGATGTACGAATGACCCTTTTTCCTTCCGCAATGATTGATTGAATGGCTTCAGAATCACCAATTATGTGATCAAAGGTAAACTTATTATTTTGTTTTCGGGAAAGGTTTGTTTTCATTGTTTGTTTAGAATTGCTAATCTCTTTTGAAATTTCAATAGCGCCTTTAATTTTTCCATTTTCTATTATAGGGAAAGTATTGTTAATCGTCGTAATTTCTTGCCCTTTATTGTTAAAATAAGTTTGTTTTATATTTTTGTTTGTTTTTCCTAATTTTAATGCTTCTATAAGAGTACTATTTTTATTTTCCTCAAATGCGAATACTTCTAAAGGACTTTTATATAACACATCTGAGCGCTCCATTGATTCAATTTCCATCATTTTACGGTTATAGATAATCGTTTTACCTTCCTCATTAATAATATGAATCCCGATATCGAGTTCATTGAGCAAAGTTTCATATAGCATATTCATTTCAATGATCTGTTTCAAATTAATTTCTTCTGTACGCATAGATTATCTTCTCCTCATTTCACCCTATGAAGACTGACTTTTTATAATTTTATTAAAATTCTTATAAAACCGCAAAATTTTTTTGCGATTTTCCTTTTAAAACTTTTTACACGGTAGAAAAAATTTGCGGTTATGAAGATTTTTTTGTGAGGAACCCTCATTTTAAATAGGAATTTAAGATTGGTACGCATTTTGCATAAAGAATAGTTGAAATCTCTAAAGGAGGGATATGCAACGTTTCAGTACCAATTAATAAGAAGGAGGAGTGTATAAAGTGAAGACGGTTATAGAAGGCGTGTATAGTCCTTGTTACGGGAAAGTTGAGAAGTTATTTGTTACGGAAAGTTCTTACGTATACGAATGGGAGAAATTAGCGTTAATTGAAACAATAGATAAACAGAAAGTAGAAATTAAGGTAGGAATCAGTGGGTATATCGAGTCATTAGAAGTAGTAGAAGGACAAGCTATCGCTGATAAAAAGTTATTAATAACAGTGAGGGATGATCTTTTAATAACAGGTAGTGATTAATACTATGTATTTTGCTCTTTTCAATAATTATTTTTCGTATAAAAAAAATAAAAACGCTTACATGAAATGGGTTTCCAAAGGGAAAAGGGGGGATTTGTATGATGGATCAAAACCAAGGATTAAAAAGGGAATTGAAAAGCAGACACATATTTATGATTGCACTTGGAGGAGTTATTGGTACCGGACTTTTTTTAGGATCGGGGTATACAATTCATGAAGCTGGGCCTGGAGGAGCGATTGTAGCTTATCTTGTTGGAGGATTTGTTATGTATTTAACGATGCTCTGTCTCGGAGAATTAGCTGTTGCGATGCCTGACGCAGGATCTTATCAAACGTATGCGACAAAGCATATTTCCCCTGCAGCGGGTTATGTAGTCGGATGGATGTCGTGGCTAAACTGGTCGGCTACAATAGGTATTGAACTAATTGCAGTTAGTATTTTAATGAAACGCTGGTTTCCTGATGTACCGTCTTGGGTTTGGTGCGTAGTGTTTGCGGTACTACTTTTTGCTATTAACGCGTTATCTTCAAGAAGTTTTGCAGAAGTTGAATTTTGGTTTGCAAGTATTAAAGTCATTACAATCATTGCATTTATTATTTTGGGCGGGGCAGCGATGTTTGGTTTTCTAGATATGAAAGGAAATGAACCAGCACCAATGTTCTCTAGTTTTACTGATTATGGTGGATTGTTTCCAAATGGATTATCCGCTATTTTAATTACGATGATTGCTGTTAACTTTTCCTTCCAAGGAACAGAACTAGTCGGTATTGCAGCAGGTGAGAGTGAAAATCCAGAGAAAACAATTCCGAAGGCAATTAATAATACAGTTTGGCGTATACTCGTGTTCTTTGTATTATCTATTTTCATTCTTGCAGGATTATTCCCTTGGCAACAGGCGGGAGTAATAGAAAGTCCATTTGTAGTTGTATTTGATAAAATTGGTATTCCTTATGCAGCCGATATTATCAATTTCGTTATTATTACAGCGGTTCTATCCGTTGCGAATTCAGGATTATATGCAACTTCTCGTATGCTATGGTCTATGTCTAATCAAGGAATGATTAGTCCGATTTTTGGTAAGTTATCTAAAAATGGTGTTCCTATTTATGCATTGATTGTAAGTACAATTGTAGGTTGCCTTTCATTACTATCAGGTATTTATGCGGAAGATACAGTTTATTTATGGCTACTTTCTATTGCTGGGTTCGGAGCGATATTAGTTTGGGCATCTATTGCTCTATCTAACTTATTAGCTAGAAGGTCATATATAAAGCAGGGCGGAGATGTGAAAGACTTGAAATTTAAAACACCGCTGTATCCATTCGTTCCACTGCTTGCGTTAGTATTAAATATAACGGTAATTGTAGGTATGGCCTTTATTCCAGAACAAAGAATGGCATTGTATTGTGGAATTCCATTTATGATTGTTTGCTTACTGTTTTACCGTGCGACAAGAAATAAGGCACATAAAGTAGAACATATTGAAAAGACAGATACAACAGAAGTAGAAAGTTTATAATATTGAGTAATTTGGAGACTGTAAAATTGTAAACAGTCTCTTTTTTTGTGAAAATAAAGCTGGAAACATACTATGTATGCAAAGGGGGATTAGCGATGAATGAAGAAGTTTCACAGCTATTAGAACAGATTGATTTACGAAAAGATGAGTTACTAGAGCTTACAAAAACCTTAATTCGTTTTGAAACACCAGCACCGCCGGCGAGAAACACAAATGAGGCGCAAGAATTTGTTGCACAGTTTTTAAGAAAACAAAATTTTAGTGTTGATAAATGGGATGTATATCCGAATGATCCGAACGTTGTTGGGGTGAAAAAAGGGATAGAAAGTGACACATATAAAAGTCTTATTATTAATGGGCATATGGATGTAGCGGAAATATCAGCAGGTGAGGCGTGGGAAACGAATCCGTTTGAGCCATTTATAAAAGATGGTTGGTTAGTTGGACGTGGTGCAGCAGATATGAAAGGGGGACTGGCTGGGGCACTATTTGCTATTCAGCTATTACAAGAAGCTGGTATTGAATTACCTGGAGATCTAATCTTTCAATCCGTAATTGGGGAAGAAGTGGGAGAAGCGGGTACACTTCAATGCTGCAAAAGAGGGTATGATGCTGATTTTGCAGTCGTAGTAGATACGAGTGATTTACATATGCAAGGACAGGGCGGCGTAATTACTGGGTGGATTACTGTGAAAAGCCCGCAAACGTTTCATGATGCAACACGTAGGCAAATGATCCATGCAGGGGGTCGTTTATTCGGAGCGAGCGCGATTGAAAAAATGATGAAAATTGTGCAAAGTTTACAAGAATTAGAGCGTCACTGGGCAGTTATGAAAACATATGAAGGCTATCCATTTGGAACAACAACAATTAATCCAGCTGTTATTGAAGGCGGAAGACATGCAGCATTTATTGCGGATGAGTGCCGGTTATGGATAACAGTACACTTTTATCCGAATGAAACACATGAACAAATAATAAAAGAAATTGAAGAGTATATTGGGAAAGTGGCAGCTGCCGATCCATGGCTAACTGAAAATCCACCACATTTTAAGTGGGGCGGAGAATCAATGATTGTGGATCGTGGCGAAATTTTCCCTTCTTTAGAAATAGATAGTGAACATGCAGCTGTAAAAACGCTTAGCTTAGTACACGAATCAATTCTTTCTAAAAATGCAATTTTAGATATGTCTGCAACGGTAACGGATGGTGGTTGGTTTAGTGAATTTCATATTCCGGCCGTTATTTACGGACCAGGTACATTAGAGGAAGCTCATTCAATAAATGAGAAAGTAGAAATAGAACAGTTAATTGAATTTACAAAAGTAATAACAGCATTTATATACGAATGGTGTCATACGAAAAAAATAGATTAGTATGTTGAAATCGTACAGGTATGTATACTTGTACGATTTTTTAGTGAACTATTTCAGAGTTGGATAGAAACAACTGAAATAGTTCTTTATTTTTCTATGTCTTTCGTTTTAGCTCAATTAATTTCTCTTTCGCTAATTCAACAGCAATTGCATCATCTAAATAACCAATTGGAAAGAGATAGTCGGGAATAATATCTGTCGATAAAATGAAATACAGTAATGCGCCGCCAAGGACTGCACGCTCTTCTTTTGGAATCGTTTCATTGCAAAATTGTTGATACATATCCGTTAATTGTTCAATGAAAGGACCAGCACTATCAATTTGTTCTAACTTGCTTGCAAAACTTTCATGAATACGTTTTTCACCTTCTGTTGTTTGCGCATATCGTTCATAGTTTTCAAGTTCTTGTTTTACGCGGGTTGTTGTGTAGTCGAAATCGAATAAGTTAGAGGATTGCAGCGTTTGCTGAATTGTATCAAGAGATGTGTACATATCCGTCTTTTCTTTATTAATGTGAGGAGAATCCGGATACATTTCATCAAATAACAATTGGGGTGGAACTTGCAGACATTCTGCGAATTTTTGTAGGTGTTTTTGTTTTGGCGGTTGTTTACCATTCATAATTCTTGAGATTGTTGCGGGATCAATATTTGTAAGCATTCCGAGTTGGCGCATAGATAAGGCACGTTCTTTTAAAAGTTTTTTTATTAATCTACTAAGCCGCTCATTTGGATTTTCTTTAGGCATAGCGAAGGCACTCCTTTTATTGTTGAAAAAATGTTGAGCATTTATTACATGTATATGAAACAGACAGGCACAGTTGCTCAACATTTTCATAAGATGCATTGAAAAGTGAGAAAAAGGGGTGGCTATTTATGAGTACGGCAGGTCTATTTTCAATTTTTTTAATTGGGATTGCTTCTAATTTAGATAATGCAGGTGTTGGGATTGCATATGGCATTCGTAAAATTAGAATTTCGTGGTTCAACAATTTTATCATCGCATTTTTTGGTTTTTTATTTACTTTATTAGCTGGATTTTTTGGGAACTGGATTGCGTTATTTATTTCAGAGTTTACAGCAAACTTGATTGGAGCAATCGTTTTAGGGATAATCGGTGTGTTTATTTTGTGCCAGCCTTTCTTGGGGCAAAGAAATACCGTAGGCTCTAAAGATGGTAATGTACTTATGGGAATTTTACGTGATCCAGAAAAAGCAGATTTTGATGGTTCTAAAACGATTAGTTTTTCAGAAGCAATTGTTTTAGGGATTGCGTTGTCTATTAATAATATTGCAGGTGGATTTGATGCTGGAGTAACAAACTTGAACCTTTGGCTTACAGCAACTATTTCTGGGGTGTTTAGTTTTATTTGCATAAGTGGTTTTGCGTATGTAGGAAAACGATATTTAGCAGAATACTTAGGGAAATGGGCTACGGTTATTGCGGGCGTGTTATTAATTCTTATCGGGATAGATCAGTTGTTGTAAGGAGAGTAGAAAACAAGGTTCGAGTATTTCCTTGGAAATACAGCAAGGGATTGCATATATCGACGTACTTTTCTCCATACTAATACGGATTTCTTTTAAGAAAGGGGGATTTGTATGGGACGCGGGAAAGCATTTGATCATAAGAAAAAAGGGCATGATCACCAACCACCTAAAGGTGCGTTCATTCATAAAGATGTAAATGAACATACTTTGGAAGAGGAAGAGCTACCAGTAAATATTGAAGCGTATAAAAATAGTTTGAAAAAACATTAAAAGCACCTACATAGGTGCTTTTTTTAACGTATATCTTCAATTAATTGTTCCGATTCTTCATGCATACTGTACTCACTTAATACTTGGATACAAAGCCACTTTAATTCTTCAATTGTATGTTCAAGTTCTTCAGGAAGCACATGATGAATGTCTTCAAGTCCCATTCCGAAATGAATAAGTTCCAGTACTTGATCATCGATGTTCCGATCCATTAATAGTTCAAGTACTTCTAAATTGAATATGTATCGGTGAGCTTCATCGAGTGAAACGACTTTTAACTTCAAGCTTTCTACAATACTCAATATAAAAAGAAGAATTGTTTTTTCAAGAACAGGTTGTTTTCCCATTTGAAATATTAGTTTCATCTTTCACACCTCCACATATAGCGCTAGGTTGTACTATATTATTCAGGAGGGGGGAGCAAATATGCATGATATAGAGAAACTTTCAGCACGGTTTTTGTACGGGCGTGGATAGTTGATACAGTTAAGGTTTTTATGAAATGAAAAAATCCTGCTAGTATAGCAGGATAGCTCTCAATTAAAAAATGCTCCAACCTTCTTGGGCAGAAAGAAGTTCAAGAATTTTAAAGCCAGCGATACTATTTCCGTTTGCATCTAAAGCTGGTCCGAAAATACCAATGCCCATTTCTCCTTTTACACAGCCGAAAATGCCACCAGCTACACCACTTTTTGCGGGAATACCAACACGAATCGCAAATTCACCAGACTCGTTATACATACCGCATGTAACCATAAATGTTTTACAAATCTTTGTAATATGCTTAGGGATAATTTGTTTTTCCTTATATGGATCATATCCATCCATCGCAAAAATTAAACCGATACGCGCTAAATCGATACAGTTTACCTCAACTGCACATTGACGAGTGTATAAATCCATCAGTTCTTCGATATCACAATCAATAATTCCGTTTTGTTTCATATAGTAACAAAGTGAACGATTTAAGTAAGCTGTCTCTAATTCTGAATTGGCAACTTTAGAAGAATAATTAATAGTAGGATTATCTGTTATTTCACGTACGAAATGAAGAATGCGATCCATTTTTTCTTCATTATCTTTTCCTGCTAACATGCTTGTAATGGCTAGTGCCCCTGCATTAATCATTGGATTAAGTGGTTTAGAAGGACTTGTCGTTTCTAATTTAATAATAGAATTAAATGGATCACCGGTTGGTTCCATTCCAACTTTAGAAAATACATATTCTTCACCACGATCTAAAAGGGCAAGTGCAAGTGTAATTACTTTTGAAATACTTTGAAGAGTGAATAGTGTTTGTGAGTTGCCAGCATGGATGTATTCTGTTTCTTTATGAAAAATGGCAATCCCTAAATCATCTGGATTGGCATTTCCTAGTTCGGGGATATAAGTAGCAAGCTTTCCTTTTTTCGTATATGGTTTTACTTGTTCTAACAACTGTTGTAAGTTGTTTGTTTCAATGCACTGCATAGTACCAACGCTCCTATTTCGAATTAACTAAGTTTACTTTTCCCGATATGCTCGGAAATAAATAATAACATGAAAAAGTGGAATGATAAAACGAAAGTTGCATGTTCTATAGAGGGTCTTTCGTTTTGAATATTCTGTAGTGAAAAAGGAGAAATTTCCTTTTATATAACAGTTTGGAAATAGGAGATTTATCCATAAAAAATTCAAAAATAAAAACTACACATCTATACAACTATATGTTATTATGGTTATGTAAATAGAAAGCGTTTTCTAAGGCGTACTTATAATGATAACGATTTCATAAATTTGATAGGGGGAATTAAAATGTTGCAGTTTCTACAACGTATTGGTAAAGCGTTAATGCTTCCAATTGCCGTACTACCAGCAGCAGGATTATTGCTTCGTTTAGGACAAGAAGACGTATTTAACATTCCTGTTATGGCACAGGCCGGTGCAGCAATTTTTGATAATTTAGCACTTATTTTTGCAATTGGTGTTGCAATCGGTTTGTCTGTTGACGGTAGTGGAGCAGCTGGACTTGCCGGAGCAATCGGATATCTTGTTTTACAAAATACAACGAATGCTCTAAGTAAGACGTATTCAGCAGCAGAGTTAAATGATAAATTAAAAAGTGTTCAAGATTTAGTCGGTTCAGTAGATCCAACTAAATTAGCAGATACAATGACAAAGGTTTCAAAAGCAGCGGCGTTAACGCCAAAAATAAACATGGCCATACTCGGTGGTATTATTGCAGGGGTTGTTGCGGGATTATTATACAACAAATTCCATAAGATTAAACTACCAGAATGGTTAGGATTCTTTGCAGGAAAACGCTTCGTACCAATCATTACTTCAATCGTAATGTTACTTTTAGGATTGGTATTCGGTCAAATTTGGCCAACAATTCAAAGTGGTATTGATGCAGTGGCACATGGTATCGTGAACTTAGGTTCAATTGGTGCTGGTTTATTTGGATTATTAAACCGTTTATTAATTCCAATTGGTTTACACCACGTAATGAACACATACTTCTGGTTCGTACTTGGTGACTTTACAAATGCAGCAGGCGATATCGTTCATGGTGATATTGCACGTTTCTTTGCAAAAGATCCATCAGCAGGTATGTTTATGACTGGTTTCTTCCCAGTTATGATGTTCGGTTTACCAGCAGCATGTTTCGCAATGATTGCAGCTGCTAAACCAGAAAAACGTAAAATGGTTACAGGTATGTTAGGTGGTCTAGCATTAACTTCATTCTTAACTGGTATTACAGAGCCAATTGAATTCTCATTCATGTTCTTATCACCAGTACTATATGGAATTCATGCTGTATTAACAGGTCTGTCTCTATTCATTACAACAACACTTGGCATTCATGATGGTTTCTCATTTAGTGCCGGGGCAATCGATTACGTCTTAAACTTCGGTATTGCAACAAAACCATTGTTACTAGCAGGAATCGGTTTAATTTACGCAGCAATTTACTTTGTAGTATTCTACTTCTTAATTAAGAAGTTCGACTTAAAAACTCCTGGTCGTGAAGATGAAGAGGAAATGGCTGAAGGCGAAGAAGCTCCAGTTGCAGGTTCAATTGGTGAAACTTACGTAGCAGCTTTAGGTGGAAAAGAAAACTTAACAGTTATTGATAACTGTGCAACACGTCTACGCTTACAAGTGAAAGATGCTGGTCAAGTAAACGAAGCAGCATTAAAACGTGCTGGTGCAAAAGGTGTTATGAAATTAAGTAACACGAGTGTCCAAGTTATCGTAGGTACAAATGTTGAATCTGTTGCCGATGATATGAAAAAACACGTATAAATAATTAGATAAGAGGATATCCAAAAAGATTGATAACATCAGTTTTTAGAGGATATCCTCTTTTTTTATGTTAAAAATTTAACGGGAATCTTACTTTTGTAAATTTTCTTTTTCTTTTTTATACATATAGGTTGGTAATATGTGCAGTGCGTGATAAAGTAGGGATGACATAGAATGGATTATCCATAATCTACTAAAATAAATCTTTAGTAGAGAGATTAAATTATTGGTGAATAAGGGGAAAAAAGTAATCATGGATCACGAAAAAAATAATGCGAATGGGAAATCACGTCGGCCGATTGTATACATAAAAAGAACAATCATTCTCGTCTTACTATTTTCACTTGTATATTTCATGTATACAAAAATTGTTGCGCATAATAAGAAAGAAGAAACTTTAAAAGTAGCAGCAGAAATGAAGAAACAAGAAGAGCTAAAAAAGAAAGAAGAAAAAAAGAAGCAAGAAGCAAAAAAACAAATAGAGCAGGAAGAACAAGTGAAGCAAGCACAAGCTGCAGAACAGCCTGCTGAGGGACCACCTCAAGAAATTAATGAAAACGCTCAATTAGATCAATATTTGCAAAAAACAGGATTTAGCGGGACAGCGGTTATTGTGAAGAACGGAAAGGTTCTTTTGAATAAAGGATACGGTATGGCGAATAAAGAGAAACAAGTACCGAATAATTCAGAGACAACTTTTTATATTGGTTCTATTTCAAAGGCTTTTGTAGCGACTGCTATTATGCAATTAAAAGATCAAAATAAGTTAAATGTAGAGGATACGATTGCGAAGTATATTCCAGATTTCCCTCAAGGTAATGGCATTCAGTTAAAACATTTACTAACACATACATCAGGAATTCCAGAGTACGAGCAGGGAACAGAGGATATCTCTCATGAAGAATTGATAAAACGAATAGGAAAGCAAAAGCGTATTGGAAGTCCAGGAGAGAAATGGAAGTATTCCGATTCTAACTATTCGATACTTGCCTATATTGCTGAGAAGGTAAGCGGACAACCGTTAGAAGAGTATATTAAACAACATATTTTTGCTACTGCTGGTATGAAACATTCTGGTTTTGGTAGAGAGCTAGAACAAACGAGATTTCCATCGACAGGTTATAAAATAGTAAATAACAATATGACAACACCTAATATTCCAAGTATGTCACAACTTTATGGTTGTGGTGATATATATACAAGTGCCCATGATTTATATTTATTTAATGAAGCGCTCTTCTCTGGAAAGTTGATTTCAAAAGAAAGCTACGATCAAATGTTTACAGGTGGAAAAAAAGATTACGGGTTTGGATGGTACGTAGACCCGGGAAGTTATTCGAATCACGGTGTAATGCCAGGCTGGAACTGTTTAAATGGATTTAGTAAAAATGGTAGTGTGTATGTTGTTTTATTATCTAACATTCAAAACAACATTAAATCTTTTGGTAAAGTGAATAATGACATTTATACGATGTTACGAAATATTGAAGTGTAAGAGACTATCTTTTTAGGTAGTCTTTTTTTTATGTGATTAGAACATATTGTTTCGTTGAAAAATGTATGTCTTACCTATCACAAAAAGAGTCTGCTTTGTATACATTAAGATGTATGGATATATTTTTATAATTTAAAAATAATAGGAGGAGAAGTGTATGTGTTTATTCGGTAAGTATTGGAAAAAGTTATCGAGATTGTTTAATAGACAATTAGATTATTTTTTAGATAATAAGTTATTGCCTGCTGTGGAACGACTTTTGTTTTCGCAAAACTTCGCGAGGTTTATTCAAAGAAACTCCAAGCAAGCTACGGAAGAATTTATTGAATCAAGTAGATTTCAATCTATTATTTGTAACATTTTAAAAGAATGTAATACATCACCTTTTAAAGAAATTGCAGAGCAGTATTTAGGTAAAAATGTAGAAATTACGGTGACAGTTGGACAGTTAACAGGTGTAATTGTAGCAGTTGGTGATGATTTCTTAACACTGCAAGAAGGAATAGGAACAGAAGTTTTATTACCATTTACAAGTATTATATCAATTAAAGAAGCGTAAGAAAGGAGACTTATATATGTTATTTACTGAAGAATTACGTAACCATGTTGGTGAGCTAGTGCAAGTTGTGACAGCGGTCGAAATTGTTGCGGGTATTTTGTTATCTGTGACAGACGGGGCAGTAAGTGTTCGTACTTCTCCTTCTTATGGACCACCGGAAGATGTAGTTGTACGTATTCCTATCATTTCTTATGTTCGCTTGGAAGGGTAAGCGTGGTACAAGTATGAGGGTATCAGTTATTATTCCGGCGCATAATGAAGCGAGTACTTTATCACAAGTCTTAGTAGAAGTGGAGAAATTGAAACCATATGAAATTATCGTAGTAGATAATGGGTCGACAGATGGAACAAAAGAAATAGCCTTACAACATCATTGCCATGTCATTTATTATAAATATTCTCTTGGTAATGATGTTGGACGGGCAATTGGTGCAAGAGAAGCGAAAGGCGACATTGTTTTGTTTTTAGATGGTGATATCGTCATTGATCATAGAGAGCTGCAACGTTTTATAAAAGGCATTCAGCAAGGCCACCAAATTGTTGTGAATAATTTAACATGGTCCGTTTATTTAAAGATGAGACCGCATTATACGACAGTTGGAAAATTTATGTTGAATCGTTATTTGAATAAAAAAGAGCTTGTTGTTGGATCTTTAATCGCAATTCCGCATGCAATGAGTAGGGAAGTTATTCAGAAGTTTGGTTGGTGGAATTTAGCGGATCCAGCACTATTTCAAGCGATGGCGATGTCTAGAGGAGTAGATATTGTCGATATGGCTTCAGTCGATGTCATTCATACAAATAAAGTGCGTCCTGTTCATACTGGTACATCACCCGGTTCTCCTTATCCGAAAGCGACTAGCCGTATTATGGGGGATCATTTACGTGCTTTGCAATACGTAATCGAAATATATGGTAAGCGTGGCGGCTTTTCGGAAGGAAAGAGGGATAGAGAATTTATAGGAAAGTATAAACCAATTTTATTACAAAGAGAAAAAGCAAAATATAGTGCGATTATCCCAGTATCAGAAGAAAAGACGACTATAAGATCTGTTATACAAGAAGTGAAAAAAGCAGGTATAGATGAAATTATAGTTGTTGCGAATGGAGCGGACGTTGAGACAGTTAAACAAGCAAAGCTAGAGAATGTCATTGTTATTGAATTTGAGGAAGCGCTTGGACATAATGTAGCCCGAGCGATAGGAGCTATGCATGCTACGGCCGATATTTGTTTATTTGTCGATGGTGATTTTGTTATTCCAGGGGAAAAACTAATTCCATTTTTACATGCTATCGAAGATGGAAATGATGTGGCATTGAATGATTTACAGTGTTTATTAGATATGTTTCATCCGGCAGACCCAATTAGCATGGGAAAATATTTTGTGAATTTGGTAGCGAAACGACCAGATTTATGGAATAACTCATTAACGGCAGTACCACATGCTATGCATAAAAGAGTAATAGAGAAAATCGGATATGATTCTCTTATCATTCCACCACTCGCTCAAATGAAAGCTATTTTGGAGGGATTTTCTATTACAGCGGTAGACTTTGTAGATGTCATAAAAACAAATCGAGTACGCCCAGAGCAACATGGATTTGTAAATGGGCGTATTCCAGCATTTGATCGTATTTTCGGTGATCAACTTGAGGCGATTGCATATTTATTGCAATCCACAGACGAGCGCGGGAGTTTTACAGATGGAGAGCGGAATAGAAATATCATTCAACAATTGAGAAAGGAAGAAGAGAATACAGATGAATGTTAGTAGTACAGTTGCCATTATCGGATTAGGATATGTTGGTCTTCCTTTGGCAGTTCATTTTGCAGAGAGAGGACATACAGTGCTTGGATTAGATAAAGATACTAGAAAAATAGAATCAATTATACAGGGAGAAAGTTATATTCCAGATGTTTCTTCTAAATTGTTACAGAGTTTATTGACTAGAAAAAAATTAATAGTCAATACACCGGATCAAGGTATTGCTGATTTTCAAAATAGTGATTATGTTATTGTCACTGTCCCAACTCCAATTAATGAACAAAGAGAACCGGACTTAAGTGCCCTCATTTCAGCTTCGCATTATATACAACAAAACCTTCAAAAAGGACAAACCTTCATTTTCGAAAGTTCCACATATCCAGGTACGCTCGAGGAAGTTATTATTCCGATTATTTCTCAAACAGGAAAAAAGGTAGGAGAAGATTTCTATATTGGGTATTCTCCTGAGAGAATTGACCCAGCTAATAGTCAATATTCAGTTCAAACGATTCCAAAAGTCATTAGTGGACAAACAGAAATGTGTAAACAAAAAGTACAGGCTTTGTATAGCACTATATTTGATGTAGTTGTTCCAGTTAGCTCCCCAAAAGTAGCAGAAATGTGTAAGCTATTTGAAAATATTCAGCGCTTAGTCAATATTTCATTAGTAAATGAGTTAAATACACTATGTGAAAGTTTAGGAATTGATTTTTATGAGGCACTTGAAGCGGCATCTACAAAACCGTTTGGATTTACGCCGTATTGGCCAGGACCAGGGATAGGGGGACACTGTATTCCGGTAGATCCTTTATATTTCCAGTGGAGAATAAAAAAGAATGGAGCAATTAGTCAATTAATTGAGGCGGCACATGTAATTAATGAGGAAATGCCAGAGAAAGTGGTCCGGAAAGTAAAAGGTGTGGTGCAATCACCTGCAACGGTTTTAATTGTAGGGATTGCATATAAAAAAGATGTAAATGACTTAAGAGAATCGCCAGCGTTGCCAATTATTGAATTGTTAATAAAAGCAGGATATGAGATAACGTATCACGATCCATATATTTCTTCTGCAAAATTTGGAGATAAGGTGTATCAATCTGTTTCTTTGGATGAACAAGTCGTTAAACAAGCGGATTGTATTTTAATTTTAACAGACCACTCTAATATCGATTGGAAGGTTTTTAAAGGGATAAAGCAAGTCGTAGATACACGTGGAATTATAAAGAAGGTGAGTGTATGAGTAAGAAATGTTTAATTACAGGTGGAGCAGGATTTATTGGATCGCATTTAGCTGAAGAGCTGGTGAAAAGAGGTTATGATGTCACTATCGTTGATAACTTCTATAAAGGGAAAAATAAATATCATGATGAGTTAATGAAAGAAATTCGGGTTATTCCAATAAGTGTTTTAGATAAAAATTCTATTTATGAATTAGTAAATCAACATGATGTAGTGTTTCATTTAGCAGCAATTTTAGGTGTGAAAACGACAATGGAAAAGAGCATAGAGCTTATTGAAACGAATTTTGATGGAACGAGAAACATTTTACAAGCAGCGCTAAAAGGAAAGAAGAAAGTAGTTTTTGCGTCTACTTCAGAAGTATATGGTAAGGCAAAGCCGCCCTTTTCTGAAGAAGGAGATCGATTATACGGTGCAACCTCTAAAATACGTTGGAGTTATGCAATTTGTAAAACGTTAGAAGAAACATTATGTTTAGGATACGCTTTAGAAGGTTTACCTGTAACGATTGTTCGTTATTTTAATATTTATGGTCCAAGAGCGAAAGATGGTCCGTATGCAGGGGTAATCCCACGATTTATCCGCGCAGCACTGCGAGGAGAAGACATTCTCGTATATGGAGATGGAAAGCAGACACGTTGTTTTACGTATGTAAGTGATGCGGTAGAGGCAACGATTCGAGCAATGGATGAGAAGGTAAATGGTGAGATTATTAATATAGGTTCTGAGAATGAAAAGAGTATAAAAGAAGTAGCAGCAGTAATAAAAAAATTAACGAATTCTTCTTCAAAAATTGTTCAAGTTCCTTTCGAAGAGGTATATCCACATGGCTTTGAAGAAATTCCAAATAGAAGACCAGATGTAACGAAATTAAGAGAACTTGTTCAATTTCAAGCGAAAGTAACGTGGGAACAAGGGTTGAAAGAAACTATTAAATGGTTTCGTGAAGAAAACAATGGCTAAGTCACTATCGATTATTATACCTGTATGTAATGAAGTGGATACGATTTCAGACGTTATTCAATCGGCAAAAGGATTAAATCCAGTAGAGATTATTGTAGTAACAAACGGTTGTAACGATGGTACAGAAGAGGTTGCTGATCATTTAGGGTGTAAAGTAATCAAGTATACAGAGCTACTGGGGAATGATGTGGGCCGTGCAGTTGGCGCAAAACACGCGATAGGTGATGTATTACTATTTATAGATGGAGATTTTGTTATTCAAACTTCAAAGTTACAATTATTCCTAAATCCAATTTTACATGATCAGGCCGACATCGTTTTAAATAATTTGGATGCGTTATTTTTAAAGAAACAAAAACCGCACTCAGTGACAGTGTGGCGCCAAATATTAAATGCAATGTTAGAGAGTGAGGAGTTAAAAATTGACTCTTTATTATCTGTACCTCATGCGTTGACGAAAGAAGTTGTTCAAAGCATTGGGTATGAATGTTTTGTTAATCCTATTGTCGCTCATTTACGTCTTGTTCAAAGCAAATGGAGAATTAGTCGACATTGTGCAATTGACGTTATTACACCAAATAAATTTCGGCCGACCGAGCATGCTGCGTATGGCACGGGTCTTTCTCATTCTGAAAAACGGATGATAGGTGACCATATAGAAGCTGTAGCGGAGCGAATAGTAGGTAGCGATGAGCGCGGAGGGTATTATGATGGAAATAGGAAAAGAGATAGTGTCTATCATACTTTAGATTTTGAAGATTTTTATCAAGGATGGGGCGTTACATCGAATTTGTATAAGGGAAAGCAATTATCGGTCATTATTCCTGTACAAGATGAAGAGAAAACAATTGGAAACGTTATAGAAGAACTTCGCAAAATTGAACCTTTTGAAATTATCGTTGTTGTAAATGGTTCGTCTGATAAAACAGCAACGATTGCAAAAGAAAAGGGAGCAACGACAATCGTATATAAAGAAGCACTCGGAAATGATGTGGGGCGCTCACTTGGAACGTATTTCGCAAAAGGAGAAATTGTATTATTTATAGACGGCGATTTTGTTATTCCAGCGAGTGAGTTATATCCTTTTGCAAAAGCTATTGCAGATGGAACAGATGTTGCATTAAATGATCTAAATCATTATTTAGATTTAAGAGTACCGCTTCATCTTGTAACTGCATTTAAATATGCATTAAATTTAGCTTGTGATAGAAAAGATCTAGGCGTAGGCTCTCTTATTGCTGTACCGAATGCATTTAGTCGTAAGTGTTTGAAAGAAATTGGATATAGATCTTTACTGGCACCGTGTGTAGCTCAAGTGAAAGCTATTCTTTCAGGATTTGAAGTTGCATGTGTAAGTCGTGTTGAAGTCGATAAGATGAACCGTATTCGACCCAGTGAACATTTTGCTAAAATAGGTCATCCACCAGCTGTACTTCGAATTATTGGTGATCATATAGAAGGGTTAGAGCAATTAATTGCATTAACAGGCAGTCGTGGTGGATTCCATGATGGAAATAGAAAAAGAGATATTTTATAGGTAACAAAAAAGTGTACAACATATGTACACTTTTTTGTTCTGTTATAAAAACTATAACAGATTAGGAGATAAGAGTATTACAGCTCTACAATGGGTATTGTTTTTATATTACAAAATAGGACTCGTATATAAGAATACCAAAAAAATACAATTAAGGAAAGGGTTAATTTTAAAGACTTTAAAATGAAGTTAACACTATGTATATAGTAGTTTGCTCAACATTTCACAAACATGTCACAACTATTTCGTTCACTTTCGTAAAAAAGTAGTATTCTAAGTGTGTAAGCTGTTATATAAAAAATCTTAGTCCTGTACTAATCAAAAATGGAGGAGATTAGGATGACTCAAGTATTAGAAAATGTTAAAAATGCATGGGAAAACTTTAAAGGTGAAAAATGGAAAGCAGAGATTGATGTTCGCGATTTCATTTTAAATAATGTAAACGTTTACGAGGGAGATGAATCTTTCTTAGCGGGAGCAACTGAAGCAACGAAACAACTTTGGGATCAAGTAATGGATTTAACAACGAAAGAACGTGAAAACGGTGGCGTTCTTGATATGGATACAAAAATTGTTTCTTCTATTACATCACATGAACCAGGATATTTAAATAAAGAGACTGAAAAAGTAGTCGGTTTCCAAACTGATAAACCATTTAAACGTTCTTTACAACCGTATGGTGGTATTCGTATGGCGGAACAAGCTTGTGAATCTTATGGATACGAAATGGATAAAGAGCTTAGTCGTATTTTTAGAGATTGGAGAAAAACTCATAACCAAGGTGTATTTGATGCTTATACACCAGAAATGAGAGCTGCTCGTAAATCAGGTGTTATTACGGGTCTTCCGGATGCATACGGACGTGGACGTATTATCGGTGACTACCGCCGCGTAGCATTATATGGAGTAGATCATTTAATTGAAGCGAAGAAAGCAGATTTAAATTTAACTGGCGGTGTAATGAGTGAAGATACAATGCGTTTACGCGAAGAGTTATCTGAACAAATACGTGCACTTCAAGAGTTAAAACAAATGGCTGCTTCTCATGGCTTTGATATTTCTAAGCCAGCAACAACTGCTCAAGAAGCATTCCAATGGTTATACTTCGCATATCTTGCAGCAATTAAAGAGCAAAACGGAGCTGCAATGAGTCTTGGACGTACTTCTACATTCTTAGATATTTATATTGAAAGAGATTTAGCAAATGGTACTTTAACAGAAGAAGACGTACAAGAAATTGTGGATCACTTCATTATGAAATTACGTCTTGTGAAATTTGCAAGAACACCTGATTATAATGAATTATTCTCTGGTGACCCAACTTGGGTAACTGAGTCTATCGGCGGTATGGCATTAGATGGCCGTCCATTAGTAACAAAGAACTCATTCCGTTTCTTGCATACACTAGATAATTTAGGACCAGCTCCAGAACCAAACTTAACAGTTCTTTGGTCTAAACAATTACCACAGAACTTTAAAAACTACTGTGCGAAAATGTCTATTAAAACATCAGCAATTCAATATGAAAATGATGACATTATGCGTGCTGACTACGGCGATGACTACGGGATTGCTTGTTGTGTATCTGCAATGAGAATCGGTAAACAAATGCAATTCTTCGGTGCACGTGCAAACTTAGCAAAAGCATTGCTATATGCGATTAACGGTGGTAAAGATGAAAAATCTAAAGCACAAGTTGGTCCTGAGTACGCACCGATTACTTCTGAAGTATTAGATTATGAAGAAGTTATGCATAAGTTTGATATGACAATGGAATGGTTAGCGGGTCTATATTTAAACACATTAAATGTTATTCACTACATGCACGATAAATATAGCTATGAACGTATTGAAATGGCACTTCACGATACAAATGTTCTTCGTACAATGGCAACAGGTATCGCGGGTCTATCTGTAGTAGCAGACTCTTTAAGTGCAATTAAATACGCAAAAGTAAAACCAATTCGCGATGAAAACGGAATTGCAGTTGACTTTGAAATTGAAGGAGATTTCCCTAAATACGGTAACAATGATGACCGTGTAGATGAAATTGCTGTAAATCTTGTGAAAACATTTATGAATAAACTTCGTAAACATAAAACATATAGAAATTCTGTTCATACAATGTCAATCTTAACAATCACATCTAACGTTGTATACGGTAAGAAAACTGGTAACACTCCAGATGGTCGCCGTACTGGAGAACCATTTGCACCAGGTGCGAACCCGATGCATGGACGTGATACAAAAGGTGCGTTAGCTTCATTATTATCTGTAGCTAAATTACCATATGAAGATGCACAAGATGGCATTTCTAATACATTCTCTATTATTCCAAAAGCACTTGGTAAAGAGGATGAAGTACAAGTACGTAACTTAGTATCAATGCTTGATGGTTATGCAGTAAAAGAAGGACATCACTTAAATATTAACGTATTTAACCGTGAAACATTAATGGATGCAATGGAACATCCTGAGAAATATCCACAATTAACAATTCGCGTATCTGGTTACGCTGTAAACTTTATTAAATTAACTCGTGAACAACAAATCGATGTAATTAACCGTACAATGCATGAAAGCATGTAAATGAAAAAAGTGTCCCTCTGCATTTTATAAATAGCAGAGGGAGGCTGTTTCAATAAAGGAGGAAGTAACATGGTAAAAGGAAGAATTCATTCTGTAGAGTCTTGTGGTACTGTTGATGGCCCAGGAATTCGTTATGTCATATTTACACAAGGGTGTTTATTACGTTGTCAATATTGTCATAATGCTGATACGTGGGAGATCGGTAAAGGAAAAGAAATAACAGTCGAAGAAGTAATGCAGGATGTGACATGTTACCTTCCTTTTATTGAAGCTTCCGGAGGCGGTATAACAGTTAGTGGTGGGGAACCATTATTACAACTAGATTTCTTAATTGAATTATTTAAGAAGTGTAAGGAAATTGGAATTCATACAACAATTGACTCTTCGGGTGGTTGTTATTCTGAAGAACCAGAATTCCAAAATAAGCTAGATATTTTAATGGAGTACACAGATTTAGTTTTATTGGATTTGAAACATATTGATTCAAAGAAACATCGTAAATTAACAGGAAAACCAAATGAACATATTTTACAATTTGCTCGTTATTTATCGGATAAGAATAAACCGATTTGGGTACGACACGTATTAGTTCCTGGCATTACTGATAATGAGGAGGATCTACAAAAACTATCTAGTTTTATTCAAAGTCTGTCTAATGTTCAGAAAGTTGAAGTGCTACCATACCATAAGCTTGGTGTATATAAATGGGAGGCACTTGGGCATAAGTATCCACTCGCAAATGTAGAACCGCCTACTGAAAAAAATGTAGAAGAAGCAAGACATATTTTACAAGCAGTCTAATCCAAATGTTGGGTTAGGCTTTTTGCTTTCTTTACAATAAAACCTAGAGTATATATGGAGAAAAGAGTATACTGAAAATAGAATATCCATATTTTTGTAAGGAATAAGTGGAGAAATTTACATAATTGTAAAGGGAAATCAAAATAGTAAAAAGAATTAAGAAGTAAAAGAGTGAGTATCATGGAATAGAGAACATTTGTAAGTTATTGC
The DNA here is from genome assembly GCF_028548245.1 of Bacillus sp. FF-1. Classification (NCBI taxonomy): domain Bacteria; kingdom Bacillati; phylum Bacillota; class Bacilli; order Caryophanales; family Bacillaceae; genus Bacillus; species Bacillus sp. FF-1. Next base: position 25,860 of record NZ_JAQQGG010000008.1, on the reverse strand, counting down.
GAAAGCTCTTATAGGAAAGTATAATGTAAAGATATGAGCACAGATAGGATTAAGGGGTCAATCTTATATGCTTTGCATATCCACGACAGGTACATAGCTGAAAGAGAAATATTAGAGTCTGTTTATGTAATTTTTAAGGAAAATGTTTTTCCTATTGTCGTATATGCAATATGGAGAAACAATAAGCTAGGAGTGGATTTGTTTGATAAAAAACCCCAAGGTTTTAATATTAACTGCACATTACGGAAACGGTCATGTGCAAGTAGCGAAAACATTAGAACAAACATTTCGCCAAAAAGGAATTAAAGATGTAATTGTATGCGATTTGTTCGGAGAATCACATCCGGTTATAACCGATATTACAAAATATTTATATTTAAAAAGTTATACAATAGGAAAAGAATTGTACCGCTTGTTTTATTATGGCGTGGAAAAAATTTATGATAAAAAAATAGCATCTTGGTATGCTAATTTTGGAAGAAAACGTTTGAAATTACTTTTACAAGCGGAGAAACCGGATATTGTTATTAATACGTTTCCGATTATAGCTGTACCAGAATTAAAAAAGCAAACAGGTATTTCAATTCCTGTGTATAACGTATTAACGGATTTCTGTGTGCACAAAATATGGATTCATCGGGAAGTAGATCGTTATTTTGTAGCAACTGATCACGTAAAAGAAGTTATGGTTGATATTGGTGTGCCTGCGGAGCAAATTGTTGAAACTGGAATTCCGATTCGTAGTAGTTTTGAGTTAAAGATCAATTCAGATATTATATATAATAAATATCAGTTATGTAAGAATAAAAAGATTTTACTAATTGTAGCAGGTGCTCATGGAGTATTAGGAAGTGTAAAAGAACTATGCCAATCATTTATGTCAGTACCTGATTTACAAGTAGTTGTTGTTTGTGGGAAAAATGAAGCGTTAAAACAGGATTTGTTAGGGTTACAGGAAAAAAATCCTGATGCATTAAAAGTATTTGGTTATGTAGAAAATATTGATGAACTATTCCGTGTTACTTCTTGTATGATTACAAAGCCAGGCGGTATTACGTTAAGTGAAGCGGCAGCATTGCAAGTACCTGTCATTTTATATAAGCCTGTTCCAGGACAAGAAAATGAAAATGCGATGTACTTTGAAAGAAAAGGGGCTGCAGTTGTCATTCGTGATGATAGTGAGGTTTTTGCAAAAACAGAGGCGTTATTACAAGATGATATGAGGCTTCTTCAAATGAAAGAAGCGATGAAAAGCATTTATCGTCCAGAGCCAGCTGATCATATTGTGGATACAATTTTGGCAGAAAACCATGTAGAACCGAATCATATACCTATTAAATCACCTGCTCTTGCACAATCATTTACTTAATATGAAACCCTCTTTTGTATGTTTAAAGAGGGTTCTTTATTATTTTCGAAGATAAAGACTTATCCACATGAAGAGTGCGCTTTCATTAAACAGTAAAGTCGGAATATTAACAACTATATCCACATTATCCACAATTTTTAGAAAAATATCCACAATTCTAACATTTGATGTGCGTTACGATATATAAACTGGTGAAAGGTTTGCCTAATTTATTCACAATTCTATAAATTATGTGGATAACGTTATCCACATAAAAAAGGTTCCTTATTTATAAGGAACCTTTTTCCTACTCTATCACGTAGAAAAAATATGTAATGAGAATGAATAATTAGGGGGGGAGAACTTCTAATTATTCATTCTCACTTTAAATACTTTTCGAGCGATAACCCGCTGCGCGATCTGCTTTACGAAATTCTCGTTGGTAGAGAACTTCTTGTGTACTAGATAATGCGTTTTTTGCTTTATCACGTTTCTTTTTATCCATTACAAATCACCTCGTGTCCTAAAGTCACTATTTATCGTTTCCAAAGACATGGGGTGATATACGTATATATCAAAATGTTAATGGTTAATTATTATTTCTGAAAATTTAGATTATGCTTCTTTTAAGTGATGAGAATCTTGGAACGTTGTATCTCGCATTGTAGCAAGTGTATATTGATCTTTTGGAATTTCATATAAGTTATATACTTCTTCATTTGCGTTAATTTCATCATAAACGGCTTTTCTTGTTTCGTTTGCTAGGTTTACATATTGTAATTTTTCTGCAGCTTTAATAGAACGAATATTTATTTTGCGAATACGCATAAAGATCGTTTCAATATCTAACTCGTAGAAAAGTTCGCTAAAAAATGAATCTTTTGCCAATTTATTGTAGCCTTTTCCGTGATAAGGTTTGCCAAGCCATGTTCCAAGGAATCCGGCTTTTTCTTGCACATCAAATAAAGTAATTGTTCCGATAGGGTTACCCCATTCATCTAAAATTGTGCGTGAAATTAATTCCCCACGCTCTTCAGCTTCAATCGTTTGTTTCGTTAAAAATAAATATTCCTCATAAGAATAAGCCTTTTGACGCACAAAAGGGAAGACAGCTGGATCCACCATTAACTCGTATAGAACGTGGCTGTCGTGTAAGTCGCGTTTTTTCAACATACTAACTCCTCCTCACACGAGGGTAGCATGACGAAAAAACACCCCACCCTCGAAATTTTTATATCAATCTTTAAAAAATTTCGGGGTGGGAATCGAACCCACTAGAACCAGTTTCTAACGCTGGTGGCGCACCATTTGCCTTCCCCATTCATCAATTTGAAAATGATAATCACGACACAAATTGATTATGGTTTCATTCAGTTTATAATCGTATAATACTTTATCTAGTCAAAAAAATAAACTAGTTTTTTTTATTTTTTTTGTAAATTATTTTTCCATCAATCATAGTTAGTACAGGCTTGGCTAAATAATGGAAAGGATGATGGGTCCAGAGCACAAGATCAGCGTCTTTTCCAGCCTCAATGCTTCCAATTCTATCCTCTAAACGTAAATTTCGCGCTGGAAATATAGTGATTCCTTCTAGTGCAGTTTTTTCGTCTAATCCTTCCCTTACTGCGACAGCAGCACAAACATTTAAATATTGAATGGGTGTATAGGGGTGATCTGTTGTGATGGAAACTTCCACTCCATTTTTTGATAATATATGGTAAGTATCCCACGTTTTATTTTTTAGTTCGATTTTAGAACGGCGTGTAAGCGTGGGGCCAACTGAAACCTTCAAATTGTGTTTTGAAAGTTCTTCAACAATAAAGTGTCCTTCTGTACAATGTTCAATACGTAAATCAAGATTGAACTCTGTTGCAAAGCGTAGAGCGGAACTAATATCATCTGCTCGGTGAGCGTGGATACGTACGGGTATTTCACGGCGTAATGCTTTTAAAATAGGAAGCATTCGAAAATCTGCTTCATGCCCGTAGTGCTGTGCTTCATAAAATGATTCCCGAAGTAATCCCATAATTCCCATACGCGTAATGGACTCTTTTGTTCCATTACTATGGACTTTTTTAGGATTTTCGCCAAAGGCAATCTTTAAGCCAGCAGGTTCTTGAATGATCATATGATCAATACAAGTTCCGGCTGTTTTTATTACACAAGTCGTACCACCGATAATGTTTTGACTTCCTGGCATAACGTGAACAGTTGTAATTCCATTTTGTACCGCATCTTTAAATGCAATATCCAAAGGGTGGATTCCGTCTAAAGAACGGATATGGGGTGTTGAAACTTCAGACGTTTCATTTGCATCATTGCCAGCCCAACCAGTACCTTCATCATAGAGACCAAGATGGGTATGGACATCAATAAATCCAGGTAAGAGATGAAGAGCACGTGCGTCTATAACTGTCATATCTTGAGTAGGTTGAATGGAAGGCTTGACCTCAGCAATTTTTTCTCCTATAACGAGTACATCCCCTTGAAATTTTTGGGATGTAATAGGATAGACAATGGCTTGTTTGAGCAATATTTTCATAGGTACCTCATTTCTGTTACTTTATAATGTTAATGGAATGTAAGGGAAAGTAACTGAAAGATTATTTGTGTAATAATGCTTCGGATGCTAGAAAATAAAAGTTTTGAAAGGGCCCTCTGTAAAACTGTGTTTTAGAAGTACTACATTGTATGCGAAAGTATATTTTGTAATGCATGGTCTATTGACGGAAATGTGTATTGATACCCATACTCAATTGCTTTACTAGGTAATACATGTTGCCCTTCTAGTACAAGTATGCTCATCTCGCCTAATAAAGCACGAAGCATAAATGAAGGGACAGGTAACCAATGAGGTTTTTTTATTATAGTTGCAATGATTTCTCCAAATTCCTTCATTCTTATAGGATCAGGAGCTGTAATGTTAAGAGGTCCATCAATTTCTTCTTTGTGTATGATGAAATCAATCATGGAAGCGACATCGTCTATATGAATCCATGATAACCATTGATTTCCAGATCCAACTGTACCTCCGATATAGAATTGATAGGGAAGTAGCATTTTTGGAAGGGCTCCTCCGTCTGGACCTAATACGACTCCGAATCTTGCGTAGATTGTCCGTATTCCGAGAGCACGTGCTTTAGATGCTTCTTGTTCCCATGAATATACTGTATTTGCTAAAAAGTCATTTCCAGGAGTCACATGCTGTTCTGTAAAAGACTCGGTTTCAGACGTTCCATAGTATCCAATTGCACTTGCGTTAATAAATGTGTGTGGTTTTGTAGGGAGTGCCTGCAATTGTTTAATGAGTCCTTTTGTTGTTTGAATTCTACTGTTTAAAATGACTTTCTTTTGTTTCTTTGTCCATCTACTATTAATAGACTCTCCAGCTAGATTAATAACTACATCAATAGAAGAGAGGGGGAAGGTTTGTAAATCTGGTGTCCATTGTACATACTGAAGGTTAGGATCGGAAGTTTCAGCAGTTTTTTTTCGTGAGAGAATGTAAACAGTATATCCTTTTTGAATAAAAAAGGTAGAAAGGTATTTACCTATAAAGCCGGTACCACCAGAAATTGCGATTTTCACAATTATTTCCTCCTCATTATATATATTCTTGAAAAGCAAAAACGTTCCTTGACTATGTTAAAATAATAGAGAGGTGAGAGTATGGCTGTCATTACAAAAATAGAAGTGCAAAAACGATCGAAAGAACGGTTTAATATTTATATCGATAAAGGTCAAGGTGAAGAATACGGATTTAGTGTCAATGAAGTAATCTTAATAAAACATGGATTACAAAAAGGCTTAGAAATTGATGAAATAGCTTTAGGAAATATTTTGTACAATGAAGAGGTACAAAAAGCATATTTACAAGCAATCTCCTATTTATCCTATCAAATGAGAACGAAACTAGAAATAGAAGATTTTTTACGAAAAAAAGAAGTTGGACAAGCCATCATCTCTGAGGTCGTTTCGAAATTATTACATGACCGATATATTAATGATAAAGAGTATGCTATTTTATATACGAGAACGCAAAGCAATGTGAATCGAAAAGGTCCAACGGTTATTAAAAGAGAGTTGTTAAATAAAGGTGTTCAGGATTTAATTATTACGCATAGTTTACAAGAATATCCGAAGGAAAAGCAAATTGAGAATGCTTTAATTCTTATAGAAAAGAAGAAGAAATCTTATCAAAAGCATTCCTTTTTACAAATGAAGTTAAAGTTAGACGAAATGCTGGTTCGTAAAGGATATTCTAGAGATGTGATTCAAATTTGTTTAGAAGAATTGAAAGACGAAAAAGATGACGAAAAGCAACGAGAAGCGTTACACTATCATGGGAATAAATACTATGAGAAATATAAGAAGTATGATGGATGGACATTTGAAAATAAGATGAAACAAGCGTTATATCGCAAAGGATTCTCTATCGATGAGATAGAGATATTTTTGCAAATGAAACGTGAAGAGGGATGAGGGAATAAAATGAATATGCCAAAACGCTACAGTGAAATGACACCATATGAGCTAAGGGAAGAAATTGGGGTTTTGAAAGAGCAAGCGATAAAAGCTGAGCAACTTGGAATTGTAAATGAGTTCGATGTATTAATGCGAAAGATAGCAATGGCTCGCGCTTATATGACTGACATAAACAAATTCCATATCGGTGAGACATATGAATTAGTAGAAGAACCTGGTATATTATTTGAAATTACGTATTTCAATGGGGTATTTGCTTGGGGACATAAGCAAAATGATAATGAAGAGATTGGAATACCGATTTCTTTATTGCAAGAAAAATAAAAACCAGAGAGCGAATATCTCTCTGGTTTTCATCTTTGGTAGGCGTTACAGGAGATAGGAGATTCTAAAATTGGCGTTTTTTACATTCATTCGCCAATATAATGAGAGACTGGGTTTGTTGCGTCTGTCCGTTAACTTGCGCTTTTGCATGTTTCGGACGAGTCCACGTATGGTTAAATAATTCAGAACGACTATCTAAGCGATCACGGTAGCTCATCTTTATCACCTCGTGTAGGAAGTTAAGTTACTTTGTTACTACTCTTCCTGCTGATTTGCAGCACGCATACGTTCTTGTGGGTGCGTGTTAATTGTGCCGTTAGGTCGTTTCGAAGCGAAGCGTGATTTCGCTTTCGGTTGACCGTCGATTTTGCTGTTGTTTTTTGACTCAGACCAAAATTCGGCTTGTTTACCCATTGCGAACGCCCTCCTCATCATCAGTTGATACCTCTTGAAGAAGTATCAATTATAGAATGTGCAAAATAGAAGAAACTATCCTTTAGAAATGAAGGGATAATTAGGTAAAGGAGACTAGAACATGAATGATATTTATGAAGCATTAACGAAAGAATTATTAGACAAAAATGACAAGCTTTCTTACGCACAAGCGCGTGCTTGGGTTGAATTACTGTGGGAAGATTTTCAAACGACTTATGCGAAATCAGGTCGTTATCAAGGAGAAGAAATGACTGAACAAGTTGTGCGATCATGGATTAATAATCATGGAGGACGCCTTCATGAAATGCGTACAAATAATCCGAAATATAGCCATCTAATCAATCAAGAAGATCATTTGAAACATTAAAAAAAGCGACTGAAGTCGCTTTTTTTAATGTGGAAGTAACTCCAGTTTTTTTCGAAGTTTTTCTTCACTAAAAATCCATCCTGTATAGGAACTAATAATATTTAAATTATGATCGAGTTGAACGATCGCAACGAATGGATAATAGTCTTTACTACGATATCGCAAATCAATGAATCGAACTTCATAATAATGGTCATAATCGAAAATGTCCCAGCGATATACAGGGGAGAAAGATAAAAATGCTGAGATGTTTTCATCTTGTTTAGCTGCGCGCATAATAGCATTATCTGGGAACGGTACCCGATCGAACTTATCATAGATCATAATGTTACCACGATGCCATCTAGCAACGTAGTAATAATCGGTTGTAACGACTGCTAAATGATAATGATAAAATCGATAAGAAGGAGAAATGATTATCTTCTCAACATTTTTGAAACGTTTTTGTACAACACTTCTTATATTTCTATGCATCATAATCCGTCCGATGTAGTAAACAATCATTAATATATACGCTGCTAAGGCAGTATATCCTTTATGGGAACCTACGAGCATACAAGCAATTGCGAGTATATGGATAAAGAAAATGACGGTATCAAATGTATTAATGATGCCGAGCGCTACCCATTTTTTTGTGAAGGGCCGTAATGCTTGTGTACCGTAGGCATTAAAAATATCTACAAAGACATGAAGAAAGACGGCAATAAAGGACCAAAGTAGTAGATGCAAATATGGAGCGTCTGAAAAGAAGGCGAAAGAGATGCCACTTATAAGGAAAGACCAAAGAATCACTGCAGGAATGGAATGAGTAATCCCACGATGATTTCTTATATATTTAGCGTTATTACGCAATTTTAAAACTGTATCGATGTCAGGAATATTGGAGCCGGCAATTGTAGCAAGCATAACTGCTTGTGGCCCAATATCACTTTGTGCTATGGCTGGATCTAACGTGGCCAAACTGCCTAGAGTAACGCCCATAACAAGGTGAGTGGCTGTGTCCATAGAAATCCACCTCCGTTTTTTATTAATGTAACTCTTTTTATTCGATACCTCAAGTCCTTTGCCTTCTATTTCCTATGTCATCTTACTTAAATTTTTTCCTAAAATCTTTATAATAGTACTTATATGCAAAAAAATGAGGGGGACCAAGTTTGACACTTGAAATATTAAATAATTTTAACATAGAGCAGTTTCAAAATGATTTAATTGGTTGGTTTGAAAAAGAGCAACGCGACTTACCATGGCGTAAAAATAAAGATCCATACCGTGTTTGGGTTTCGGAAATTATGTTGCAGCAAACTAGGGTAGAAGCTGTAAAACCATATTACGCAAATTTCATGGGGAAGTTTCCTACTCTAGAAGCTTTGGCAAATGCTGATGATGAAGAAGTGTTAAAAGCATGGGAAGGTTTAGGCTATTATTCTAGAGCGCGAAATTTACATGCAGCCGTAAAAGAAGTAAAAGAAGTATATGGCGGGATTGTGCCAAGTGATGTAAAGAAGATTGAGAAATTAAAGGGAGTCGGTCCCTATACAAAAGGTGCTATTTTAAGTATCGCATATGGTATACCAGAGCCGGCAGTTGACGGAAATGTTATGCGTGTATTATCTCGCATTTTATCAGTATGGGATGACATTGCAAAACCAAAAACGAGAAAAGTGTTTGAAGAGATTGTGCGTGAAATTATTTCGGCTGAAAATCCATCTTATTTTAATCAAGGTTTGATGGAATTAGGAGCACTGATTTGTATTCCTAAAAATCCAGCATGCTTACTTTGTCCTGTACGTGAGCATTGCAGGGGATATGCTGAAGGTGTTCAAAAGGAATTACCAGTAAAAAGTAAAGCGAAAGCCCCTACGATGGTACCGATCGTTGCAGGAGTACTTCAAACTGAAGATGGTCGTTACGTCATTAATAAACGTCCAAGTACCGGTTTATTAGCTAACATGTGGGAGTTTCCGAATATTGAACTTGGCGAAGGGATTCGAAGTCAGAAAGAACAGCTTACAGATTATATGAAAGAAAAATTTGAGCTCTCGATTTCTATTGATGAATACGCAATGAATGTACAACATACATTTACACATCGCACATGGGATATATTCGTATTTTACGGAAAAGTAACTGGTGATATCGTTGAAACAGATACATTGAAATTTGTATCGAAAGAAGCATTTGAGCAGTTACCTTTCTCTAAATCACATCGTACGATTTATGAGAATTGTGTTGAGAAAATTACAATGCAATAAAGTGAAACTTTAATCAGTGGGGGTTTTCTTCATCCCCCACTGATTATCAGCCCTCACCAATCGGACTTTAATGGGCAGCCCGCCCCCCACCTCACTTCTTTGCTTTCGCTGCATTTTGAGGTGGGGGTCTTACTGCCCATTAAAGCGGGATAAACAAAAAAAGTGTTCCCAGGTTGGGAACACTTTTTTAATCGTAAGAAATTTTTGTCCCATGAGTCCAACTAGCATCACCTTCTTGTAAGCCGCCTCTTGATTCAATTTCTATTACAATTTCTTTGTAGATACTTTGACCTTCTGCATTTAAATACGGCAAAATCTGTTGTAATGAATGATGAAAATAAGCCAATTCATCTTCTTTCCACTCACTTTTTGAAACCATCGTTAGTTCAGTCATATCGCGTCCTACATACATATTCCCACCTCCATTTTCTATAGTTTGAATGAGTAACAAGAGATATATGCGGAATTTTTTCAAAAGAAAATTACGGATAGCTTCTAGTTGAATTGGTTACATTATTGATTGTGGAGGTGAGAAAGATGAGTAAAAAACAACAAGGTTATAACAAGGCAACTTCTGGCGCTAGCATTCAAAGTACAAATGCTAGTTATGGTACAGAGTTTTCAACTGAAACAGATGTGCAAGCAGTAAAACAAGCAAACGCACAATCAGAAGCGAAGAAAGCACAAGCTTCTGGTGCACAAAGTGCAAACGCTAGTTATGGTACTGAATTTGCAACTGAAACAGACGTGCATGCTGTGAAAAAACAAAATGCACAATCAGCTGCAAAACAATCACAATCTTCTAGTTCAAATCAGTAATGAAAGAAAAACACTTCTCTAATTCGAGAGAAGTGTTTTCTTTGTGCTTTGGTCATGGGAATGAAAATAAAACGAACGACATAACTTCTAATAAGTCAACAAATGTAGTCAAAGGAGAAGGAAGTTAAAGATTAGAAATATGTAATGAGGAATAATAAATGATAAATAAGTCCAAAAGGGGGTAAGTAATGAACGATTTTGATAAGTTGGTAGGAGAGCAATTGGAAACGATGGATGAGTTGTTGAAGTTACAAGCTCACCTAGAGAAGTATCAGCAAATTGAAATGAGCGAAAAGGATACGTGCGATAAAAAGGAATTACATTTTATCCGCCAAGAAATATATAGAACAGAATTAGCGCTCAAGCTATTACATGAGAAATTTGAAGAGCAAACAAATAGTGTGATTCAATCTTTTGAAACTGAAAAAATGATTTCAAATTTAGGATAAGATATATTGTTGCCTTTAGGTGAAAGGTCCTTCTGTACATGGAAATGAGGAAGGACTTTTTTTATTCTCATTTCTTCCTTTATAAAATGTTAAGCGAAGATCCTTGTTTCTTAATAGGATTAAGGATATCGTATTCAGTGTAAAATATAGAGTCTTATCGCTTTAGTTTTAAAATTTCGACAAAAAAGTTATAATAGAAAAAAAGTGAATGCAGTTCAAAGGGCATTTGCAGTTGAAGGAAGGGAGCATATATGGGATTTCCCAAAGAAGGAGAAAAAGTACAAATACATAGTTATAAACATAATGGCTCCATTCATAGAATGTGGGAAGAGACAACGATTTTAAAAGGGACACAAAGTCTTGTGATCGGAGCAAATGATCGTACAGTAGTGACAGAATCAGATGGCCGAACATGGATTACTCGTGAACCAGCAATTTGTTATTTTCATGCAAACTACTGGTTTAATGTGATTGGAATGTTAAGGGAAGAGGGCGTATATTATTATTGTAATTTAAGCTCACCTTTTGCATATGATTCTGAAGCGTTAAAGTATATTGATTATGATTTAGATATTAAAGTGTATCCAGATATGACATATACACTTTTAGATGAAGATGAATATGAAAAACATAGTCAAATTATGCAATATCCACCTGTAATTGATACGATTTTAAAACGAAATGTAGCACAACTAACACAATGGATTCATCAAAGAAAAGGGCCATTCGCACCAGACTTTGTAGATATGTGGTATGAGAGATATTTAATGTACAGAAATTAAAACAAACCTGCAGGGGATTTCCCCGCAGGTTTGTCCTATTAGAGGGGGGATTATGTGCAAGGTATAAAAAGATATTTGCAATTTGTTAAACCATATCGATGGCTTATTGCTATTACGATTATGATTGGTCTAGTTAAATTCGGCATCCCGCTCATTATGCCGTGGTTATTAAAGTATATTATTGATGATGTCATTCAGGGCGGAGGGTCACTTCAAGATAAGACGTCTCAACTAGTAACAGCGATTGGGATTGCTTTTTTTATTTTTGCAGTGTTAAGACCACCGATTGAATATTATCGTCAATATTTTGCGCAGCGTATCGCAAATACAATACTATATGATTTGCGAAAACATATTTTTGGTCATTTACAAAAGTTGAGTTTACGTTATTATTCGAATACAAAAACAGGGGAGATTATTTCGCGCGTCATTCATGATGTAGAACAAACGAAGGATTTTGTAATTACTGGTTTGATGAATGTTTGGTTAGACACGGCAACAATTGCTATCGCTATCATTGTTATGTTTTCTATGAATATAAAATTGACATTTGTTGCGCTATTAATTTTACCTATTTATGTAGTGGCAGTGAAATATTTTTTCGGGCGTCTTCGAAAATTGACGAAAGAGCGTTCACAAGCGTTAGCAACGATGCAAGGGTATTTACATGAACGTATTCAAGGGATGCAAGTGACACGTAGCTTTGCATTAGAAGAGTATGAAGGGAAGCAATTTGAAAAAAGAAATAATGAATTTTTGACGAAAGCGTTAACACATACGAGTTGGACGGCGAGAACATTTTCGGCAGTAAATACGTTAACAGATTTAGGGCCGTTACTCGTGATCGGTTTTGCGGCGTATGAAGTGATTCAGGGGCAGTTAACCTTAGGAACTATGGTTGCCTTTGTTGGATATATGGATAGTTTGTATAGTCCACTTCGCCGCCTTGTCAATTCCTCTACGACATTAACACAGTCTTTTGCATCGATGGATCGGGTGTTTGAACTATTAGATGAAAAATACGATATTGTGAATGTGCCAAGTGCGGTACAAACGAAAAAATTAAATGGTGAAGTGATATTTGATAATGTATCTTTTCGTTACAATTCGGATGAAAAAGAGGTATTACATAACCTTTCGTTAACTATGTTACCAGGAGAGAAGGTAGCACTTGTAGGAGCGAGTGGGGGAGGGAAGTCATCTCTTGCTAGTTTAATCCCGCGTTTCTATGATGTCTCTTCAGGCGTAGTTTATGTAGATGGGATAGATGTTAGAAAGTATGATATGAGAAATTTACGTAGCCATATTGGAATTGTACTGCAAGATAATTTGTTATTTAGCGATACAATCGGGGCAAATATTTTATATGGGAATCCGAAAGCTACAGAGGAAGAAGTAATTGCAGCTGCCAAAGCTGCGCAAATTCATGATTTTATTATTGAGTTACCTGATGGTTATGATACTGTCGTCGGGGAACGCGGTGTGAAGTTATCTGGTGGGCAAAGGCAACGTGTAGCGATTGCACGCGTGTTTTTAAAGAATCCATCGTTACTTATATTAGATGAAGCGACTTCCGCTTTGGATCTAGAAAATGAACGATATATTCAAGAGGCGCTTCAAACGTTAGCTGCTGATCGAACGACGATCATAATTGCACATCGATTGGCGACGATTACGCATGTGGATACGATTATTTACATTGAAGATGGTGAAATTAAAGAAACAGGATCTCATGAAGAATTAATGAAAAAAAGAGGATATTACCACAATTTATATCAACTTCAACATATAACAGAAACAGCTCCTTTAGCGTAAAAGGAGCTGTTTTTTTATTCGTCTTCTTTTTTATCATCGATTTTGAGTTCTGCTTCTGGTTTATGGTATGTGTAGAAGCTATCCACAAGTAAATCTAAATGCTCTACTTCTTCACTATAGTTAATAATAGCAGAAATAAGAGGGAAGAGATGTAGCCATGTTTTATATGCCTCTTCATCATCCTTGTTTTGATATTCCATAAAGATATCAATTAATTCCTGTTTACCTGTTTCAACTTCATCAAGCATTTCAACAGATTGTTGTTTTTTTGCTTTACCAATAAATTTTAATAAAACTTGTTCATGATAATGTGTTAATGAATCAAGTTCGTTCTGAATAGATTCCTGGAATTCTTCTGGCATATAGCGCAGTTCGTTTTCAGTACGATGTAATGATTTTAACGTACTTAAAGCACGACTTGTTGTCGCTAACATTTGTCTGAATAAAACAAGCTTACGAATTTTTGCGAACTTTACTTTTTTCGTATAGCTTCTTTCTTCTTTATACAGCAAATAGTAATGGTTTAGTTTGATCATTTTTTCTTTCATACGATCAATATCAGTTTTTAATGTTGTAAAATCAGAAGCTTGCCTGCTATTCATTCGAATCCATTTTACAATTTCTTCTGTATTATCAACGATGCGATGATATAACTTTGTTTCGTATTTTGGCGGCATAAACACTAAATTTACAAGTGAAGCCGCAATAATTCCAACCATAATCGTCGCAAATCGAAGTAAGGCAAAACTAAAGAAATCTTCACCTTGATACTCCATAATAGCGATAACTGTTACTAAAGCAATTGATATTGTGTTTTCTAATCGTAATTGCAATGTAAGAGCAATTACTAATATACATGTTAATCCAATAATAAAAGGATTATGTCCAAAAGCAGTAGCGAATGCGATAGCGAATACCGCACCAATGACGTTTGCTTGAATTTGTTCAAGTGCAGTTAAATACGAACGGTATACAGACGGTTGAACAGCGAAGATAGCTGAGATTCCCGCAAATACTGGACTCGGTAAGTTAAGTAAAATACAAGCAAATAAAGCTAATGTGATGGCAATACCCGTTTTTAAAATGCGAGCACCAAGTTTCATACCCTTAATAAGATCCTTTCTCTTGTCATAATGAATGTACAACATGATACTATACATTCATTACAATATGTTAGCAAGTGATATTTTAGTGACGTTAATAAGAAATTAAGATTCATTTTATACTTTTTCCTAATTCTTTTTAAACATCAATTTTTAGTAAAAAAACCTGCTGAATTTCAGCAGGTTTCAAATTGTTACTATAGATTACTATGAGAAGTGTACTTCGTCAATTTTTTTCTTGAAGATGAAAATTAGGCATATCACTCTGTTGATATAGATGGATCAGCCTGCTCTTTTTTCGGGATGATTTCAAAAAACTGTTGCTGCATATCATCGAATAACGGTGTCAATAAAGCAACTTCCTCGTATTGCTCATGTTCATTTAATACACGGATATAATCTAGTAATAACTCGGTCACATCTTGCACACCATTTTTACTAAGTGGTTGTAATGTAACATTTGCTCCTTTTGCGATTCTTCTTTTTAAGGCCTGTTCTGTTAAACCTAAGCTTGAATCATGGCGTAAATAAACAACACCGCCAGTCATACCAGCGCAAATCCATGGACCAGGATCTCCTAAAACAAGCGCGCGCCCATTTGTCATATATTCAAAAGCGAAACCTTTAATATTAGAGTATGCTCCTATATTCCCTTGTTCTTTTTCGCGGAGTGGCTTTATCATGCGTCCGCCAATTATCATGTCTGCTCCAGAGAGGCGAATGCCAGCGCGAGCATCAGCGTTACCTTGAACGTATAGCGCCCCTTTTTGTGCACCGTATCCAAAACCTTTTCCGACAGAACCGTTATAATATAGACCATCTTTTCCTTTTGCTTTCGTTATATAAATACCACCACCAAAGGAGGTTTTACCAATACCATCTTGTGCGCCGCCGTTTACGTGTATAAATAAGTTCTCACTATTGTAAGCACCTAATCCATTTCCAGGAATCGAGCCATTCGTATACTTTAATGTAAGTGGTTCAAGCTTCGTGTCTTCATATAATTTACTACGAACGCGATAACAAGATTCTAGACCACCCATAACGCGTTGCTCTACGCCAACGCCTACTAATTCTTTTGAATGAGGAGAATGAATTGTTTCAAATTGTTTTTCTAGTACGTGTTCTGTTTTTGTACCAGATGGATGTTCTATCGTTTGTAGTAAATTACATAAGTTTAATAAATTTTTGCCTCGAACTTGTTCTAATAAATCGGAACGCCCGACAATTTCTTGTAAATTTGTATAGCCGAGATTTCCTGTTAATCGTTTTAGTTCTTCGCCAAAAGTAGTGAATAAATGTAATAATCCAGCCACGGCGCTTTCTAATTCACGCGGGACGAAGCGGCGTAATCCGTGTTCTTTCGCTTGAGCTTCAGATTCAATCTGTGTTGCGATTCCAACGTGGCAAGTATCTAGATGACATCCGCGGCAAGTTGTACAGCCAATTGCAATCATGGATAATGTACCAAATCCAATGCGGTTTGCTCCAAGGAGCATAATTTTCAAGGCATCATTCACACTTCGAATACCACCATCAGCCCAAATTTCTACTTTATGTCTCATATTTGCTTCTAATAAAGCATTGTGAGCGGCTTTCACACCAATTTCTACAGGAAGCCCTACATGTTGCAATGCGTGAATACGTGCGGCACCTGTACCACCATCAAATCCGCTAATGTTAATAAAATCAGCACCAGCTTTAGCGATACCGACAGCAATTGTTCCAATGTTAGGGACGACAGGAACTTTTACAGCTACTTTTGCAAGTTGATTAGCCGTTTTAATTTCTGTAATCATTTGAGCTAAATCTTCAATGGAATAAATATCATGATTGTTAGAAGGTGAAATTAAATCAGAGCCAATTGTAGCATTACGCGCTTCAGCGATTTTGGCTGTTACTTTTGAACCTGGCAAATGTCCACCTTCACCAGGCTTGGCACCTTGCCCAATTTTTATTTCAATTAAGTTTGATGAATTGAGTAGTTCGGCGTTTACGCCAAATCGTCCGGACGCGATTTGTTGTCCACGTGTATGTGGATATTTTCCAATCATATCTTTAATTTCGCCGCCTTCACCGTTCAAACTAATCATATTTAGCTGATCGGCTGCTTCTGCATATGCACGAAAGGCAATTTCATTTTGAGAACCGAATGACATGGAACTAATAATAAATGGTAAATCATGATTTTGAATACTGATGGACACTTCTTCAGCCGGAACGACATGTTTTGTTTCTTTCGTTTGAACAAGATGTCTAATTGCGATTGGGTTATTTTCTTCTAATTCACTTAATTTTTCACGGTAATCATCATAAGAGTTTCCCTTTGCAACATCGCCGATTGCTTTCCAAATTCGCGGGAATATATGAAAAGATTTTCGCATTCTAACTTTAGGATTGTTATAATCGTTCGCTCGCATTTGTGCATCTTCAGCAAGTGATTCAAGAGAAAAAGCTAAATCATTTGAACCTAAGAAATTTGTAATTTGCAATATATTTGCGATTTCTTCATGTAACCCGATAGAAGAATAGAGGCGACCGTAACCACGCAATTCATGAATTCCAATTGTTGAAATGACTTTTTCCAGTCCTTTATTAAGTGCATGATATAAATTCGTAATTGGTGTTTTTGTCCCATCATTTACGGTTGCAAATAGTAAATATGGATTGATACTATCTGCTCCTAATCCATACAGTGTGACGATATCGTGTAAGGAGCGAAGGGCACCAGAACGTATAACGAGAGAGCAGTTTCGGCGTAATTTATTTTCGCTTAATACTTGATGTACTTTCGCGGTAACTAAATGCGGATCAATCCATAATCGTCCATTTAGGTGAGCGTCAGCATCGTCTATTAATAATAGGGAAGCTCCATCGTTCACGGCTGTTATCGCTTCAGAACTAATTCGACTTAAGGCACATTGTAAAGTTTCTGCCTGACTGAATGTAGCAGAGAGTGTAGCGATAGAGCTATGAGTATTGAATAGTTGTATAAGTTGCTCGTACGTAATTGTGTGTAATTCTTCTACAATAGATTGTGCTACACTTCCTTCTAAAATGATTGGGGAAAGCATCTCAACTACAAATGGCTGTTTAGCATCGGCCAATAAACTTGGACGTTTGCCAAGTATCGTTCGGGTGGAGAAGTGTTCAACTTCTCGATCGCGATCGATTGCTGGATTTGTAACAACAGCTACACTTTCCTTAATGAAGTCAGCGATATTTCGTCTATCAGTATCAAGTGCAGCGAGTGGTGAGTCATGCCCAAGTGAGCGAATTGGTTCAACACCTTTTGTTGCCATCTGTTCAAGAAGCTGAATATGTTCACGATCCCATCCGAAAGCAACGTATTGTTTTGTGTCAACTTGCATAGAATCACATAATCCTTGGATTTCTTTCGTTTCAGGGGTAGATAAGTTTAAATGATAATCTTTAGTATCCACTCGTTTTTTAAAACGGTCATATACTTGAGCTTGGTATTTGTCATATTCATAAAGAACAAGCTCATCTTGTTCATTCCACTTTAGTCCGACTTTTTCCCCTGGAGCGAGTGGTTTTGGTTCTGCTACATATTCAGTTGGGGATACAACTCCAGGTTCAGAAGAGAAAATATAAGAGCTTTCTGTCTCTACTTTCCATACTGGTCGTAGCCCGAGGGAATCCACGCTGAAAACAGCTTCATCTTTATAACGTGAAATAATGCCAGCTGGACCTTGTGCAAAATGGCCCCATGCTTCACGTATATACGTATATAAATCTTGTAAATGTGGTTCATAAAGTTTAATTTCATTAATAATTGGCGGGAATAGTATATCCATTGCTTCAAATAAACTGTAGTTGTATTGAACAAGTAGAGTTTCTAAGGTGCGGTTTAAATCTTGGGAGTCACTGCCCCCAGCAGTAAGTGGAACGTGAATCATTTCAGCTTGATCGCGTAATTTTGCAATTGTGTTAATTTCACCATTATGTCCGAGGATACTAAATGGTTGTACACGAAAGAAGTTAGATAATGTATTAGTAGAATAGCGATTATGTCCTAGTGTCATAGTTGAAGCAATAAGTGGGTGTTGTAAATCATTGTAATAGGCAACAAGTGTATCCCCAGCACCGAGAACTTTATATACAACGTGATCGCGACTTAAGGAAGCAACATGAATCGCTTCATTTTCTTCTATTTTTATCGTTACTGTAAATAATGTTTGCTCAATATTTGTAACTTCATTTTCTGCGATAAGAGCAACTTGCCAAAATAAAGGTTCTTCTTGTTTACCAAGTGGACCGAGTGCATCGGAGTTGATTACATCATCACTTTCGAAAAGAATTGCAAAGTTTTCGTTATTTAGTTGTGTACGAATATGATTTTTTAAATTAACTATATTTTCGTTTTTGTTTAGAAAAAAATGTCCAACGATAAAGTGGGGATGATCCACGATCGTTGGATTATATCCGCTACTTTTTAATTTTTCATTCCAAAGTGATTTTGGTACATCAATGTGAATACCGATTCCATCGCCTTCGCCATTAATGAAACCAGCTCTATGATTCATTTTGACGAGCGATTGTATGCAAAGGTCAATATTTTCTTTTGTAGGAATTTTTCGTTTCTCCATAACGGAAACGATTCCACACGCATCGTGTTCCGCATTTTTGTAATCTCGAAATAAAGACGGTGTCCATGTGTTTGTTTTATTGAGCATCCGTCAATCCCCCCTCTTATGAAAGTTTGAATAATCTTACTATTCGAGGCGTGAGCAGCCTTATATACAAAGATAGTAAGGATATAAAATAAAATTAAACAGATAATTATGAATAATTATACTATTAATGAGGGATTTATGAAATAGAAAAAAGGAAAAAAGAAAGGTGTGCTTTCTTTTTTCCTTTTAATGGCGGGATTATTTATTGTTTGCTAAAGCAGCAAATGCTCTACCTACAGCTTCAATTGTATATTCAATATCTTCTTTTGTATGTTCTGTCGTTAAGAACCATGCCTCGTATTTAGAAGGTGCTAAGTTAATTCCTTCTTGCAGCATAAGCTTGAAGAATTTACCGAACATTTCTCCGTCTGTATCTTGTGCTGCATCGTAATCTTCAATTGTATTTGTTGTGAAGTATACAGTTAAAGCGCCTTTTAGGCGGTTTAATGTAATATCGATATTATGTTTTTCAGCCTGCTCTAAAATTCCTTTTTCAAGCATTGCACCAAGTTCATCTAATTTTTCATAAAGCCCTTCTTGTTGAAGAACTTCTAGACAAGCAATACCAGATGCCATAGAAGCAGGATTTCCTGCCATTGTACCAGCTTGATATGCAGGTCCAAGAGGGGCAACTTGTTCCATAATTTCTTTCTTACCACCGTAAGCACCGATTGGAAGTCCGCCGCCAATAACTTTACCAAGCGCTGTTAAGTCTGGTGTTACGCCAAGTAAGTCTTGAGCACCACCGTACATGAAGCGGAAAGCAGTAATAACTTCATCATAAATTACTAGTGCACCAGCTTCGTGAACAAGTTCATTCACTTTCTCAAGGAAGCCAGGTTTTGGCTCTACAATACCGAAGTTTCCAACGATTGGTTCTACAAGAATAGCTGCTACTTCATGTCCCCATTTATCTAATGCTTCTTTTAAAGTTTCTACATTATTAAATGGAACGGTAATAACTTCTTGAGCGATACTTTGTGGTACACCCGCTGAGTCAGGAGTTCCTAGTGTAGAAGGGCCAGATCCAGCTGCTACAAGTACTAAATCAGAATGACCGTGGTAACAACCAGCGAATTTCATAATTTTTGTGCGGCCTGTGTAAGCGCGAGCGACACGAATTGTTGTCATTACAGCTTCAGTACCAGAGTTTACGAAGCGAACTTTATCTAATGCAGGCATTGCTTCTTTTAACATTTTTGCAAATTTTACTTCTAGCGCTGTTGGAGTTCCGTAAAGTACACCATTTTCAGCAGCTGTTGTAATTGCTTTTGTAATGTGCGGGTGAGCATGTCCAGTAATAATAGGACCGTATGCTGCTAAATAATCGATATATTTATTTCCGTCTACATCCCAGAAATAAGCACCTTTTCCACGTTCCATAGCAACAGGAGCGCCGCCACCAACTGCTTTAAAAGAACGAGAAGGACTATTAACACCGCCAACGATATGTTCTAAAGCTTCTTTATGTAATGCTTCTGATTTTGTGAATTTCACTACCATTCATCTCCTTACAAAAATCTATGTATTATTCTAACATGTTTTTCGAAAAGACGTATTGTTTGTGATAGAGAAGGCAGTTGGGTAAACTATTCGTTGTGACATTTAGGAAGGGGGTCCGGTTATGAAATCGGTAATTGAGGTACAAGGGTTACGTAAAGAATTTACAGCCTATTCAAGTCGTCCAGGTTTAAAGGGTGCATTTCGCGATTTATTAAATCGTAATTATAAAATAGTACCAGCAGTAAATGATGTATCTTTTACTGTGAAACAAGGTGAAATGGTTGGATATATCGGTGAGAACGGTGCCGGTAAATCAACGACAATTAAAATGCTTACGGGAATTTTGACTCCGACATCAGGAGACATTTTAGTAAATGGGATGAACCCACATAAGCAGAGGGAAGAATTTGTAAGAACAATTGGTGTTGTTTTCGGTCAACGCTCGCAGCTTTGGTGGGATATTGCCGTGCAAGAATCGTTTCGTTTATTAAAAAAAGTGTACGGTGTATCAGACGCTCAGTATAAGGAACATATGGAGCACGTAATCGAAACGTTAGATATTGGTCCTTTGTTAGACAAGCCAGTTCGAAAGTTATCTTTAGGTCAAAGAATGCGTTGTGAATTAGCGGCGGCATTAATTCATAATCCACCGTTATTATTTTTAGATGAACCAACAATTGGGCTAGATGTACTTGTGAAATTGAAAATACGTGAATTTTTAAAAGAAATGAATGAACGTTATAAAACAACAATTTTATTAACAACCCATGATATTACTGATATTGAAGCATTATGTGAGCGCGTTATCATGCTGGATGAAGGAAATATTATGTATGACGGTTCTTTACATAATCTTCGTACGCAGTGGGGAGCAGAGAAGGAAATACATTTTCAGTTTGTCGCACCAGTTTCCTATCAGGCTTTATCAATGGTTATGCCAGATAGTCATGTCGTTTGGTCGAAAGCGAAAGAGGAAAACGCGTGGATTGCCAAAATACCGAATGAAGAAGTTATTATTTCAATGCTTATTTCTAAAGTGGTACAAGCCTTTCAAATTAAAGATTTAAAAATTAACGAAGTGTCTACAGAGGAAATTATTCGTAACATTTATGAAGAAGGTATTAAACATGGGTAAGTACATTGAAATGATTCGAATTCGCTTTTTAATGATGCTTGCGTATCGCACAAATTATTATAGCGGGATTTTAATTTATACGATTAATATCGGTGCGTATTATTTTTTATGGCAAGCAATTTATAGCGGAAAAGAGAATATTGAAAGTTTATCTATTTCGCAAATGACTACGTATATCGCAATTGCGTGGATGGCACGTGCTTTTTATTTTAATAATATAGACAGGGAAATTGCGATGGAGATTCAAGAAGGACGTGTAGCGGTAGAACTGATACGTCCATATAACTATTTAGGGATGAAAGTGATGCAAGGTCTTGGTGAAGGAATATTTCGCTTTGCCTTCTTTTCCATTCCGGGTATGGTCATCGTTACCTTATTATTTTCATTGCAAATTACAACGAACTTTCAAACGTGGTTATATTTCTTCTTATCTTTAATATTTAGTTTTATTATTAATACACAAATTAATTTAATGACGGGAATGCTCACATTCTTCTTATTTAATAATAGTGGAATTATGTATGCAAAACGTGTTGTTATTGATTTGTTTTCAGGTCTATTATTACCAATTAGTTTTTATCCGTTATGGGCCCAAAAGGCAATGATGTTTTTACCGTTTCAGGCTATTAGTTATATTCCGAGTATGATTTTCTCAGAAGGTATACAAGGAAGTAAATTGTATGAGGCATTATTATTCCAAGTAATTTGGGCCATTGTACTTATTATTCCGATTGTACTCATGTGGAGAACGGCGAGAAAACGTCTAATTGTACAAGGGGGATGATGAGATGATATATATAAAACTATTTTTGCAATATGCAAGTCAATATATAAAAACAAAATTGGAGTATCGGGGCGATTTTATCGTTGGATTACTTTCTGATTTATCACTACAGGCTGTTAATTTAATCTTTATTCTTGTTGTGTTTGGACATACGCAAGCATTAAAAGGTTGGAGTAGAGAAGAAGTCATCTTTATTTATGGTTTCTTTTTAGTGCCGTTTGCCATTTTCTCAGCTTTCTTTAACATATGGGACTTTAATGATCGTTACATTATTAAAGGAGAAATGGATCGCATATTAACGAGACCGATTCATAGTTTATTTCAAATTATTTTAGAAAGAATGGAGCTTGAATCTTTAATTGGAGCAATTACGGGAATGATTGTAATGGGCTACGCAGCAGTGGAGTTGCAATTATCTTTTTACTGGTACGATATCTTCTTATTCTTGTTGATGGTAGGAGGGGGCGCACTTGTATACGGAGGAATATTTGTTACGCTTGCAAGTCTTGGTTTTTGGTCGGACGCGAAAAGTTCGATTATGCCGCTAATGTATAACATAGGGAATTATGGCCGCTATCCTGTTAATATTTATAACCGTGTGATTCGCTTCATTTTAACGTTTGTCTTACCATTTGCGTTTGTCGGAGTGTATCCAGCAGCGTACTTTTTAAGAAAAACAGAGTGGAATAGCTATGCATTTGCAACACCGCTCGTTGGTGTTATCTGTTTTACGATTGCAATTACTCTTTGGAATCAAGGGGTAAAAAGGTACCGTGGTGCAGGGAATTAATTATAAAAGCTTGTTTGTTTCTAAGGGATAAATCCAATGGCTGTCTCATACATATAAAATGAGGTGGAGGACATGTTATGGGGATTTATTCTATTAATTGTAGCAATTGCTATTTTGAGAAGTGTCCAATTGTTATGGAGTTCCTATTCAGATTCAACGCGTTTTTTTTCGCTGTATAATCTAGCCACATTATTTTTGATTTATACAACTGTACTAATTGCGTTTGGATTAAGTTATGTTGTATTAGAAGAAATGGGTTTTGCAGTTTTGAAAGAGGATGGAGAAAGCTTAAACGCTCACTCTTTTCAACTCGTTGAAATTTGTTTATATTTTAGCGCAGTTACTTTATTGTCTGTTGGATATGGTGATATATCTCCAATTGGAATTGGGCGGTGGATTGCAATTGGAGAAGCGCTAATTGGATATACATTACCGTTTGCTTTCGTGATCAGGTCTGTAATAGACAATGAAAAATAAGGAAGCATTTGTTATAGTAAAAGAAAAGAGTAGGAGTGATAACAATGATCACAGTAGGAGAAATGGCTCCAGAATTTACATTAGAGGGAAGTAACGGGGAACAAGTTCGCTTAGCTGATTTTCGTGGGAAAAATGTAGTTCTATATTTTTATCCGAAAGATATGACTCCAGGGTGTACAACTGAAGCGTGTGATTTCCGTGATTCTTATGGATTATTTCAAGAGAAGGACACGGTTATTCTTGGAGTGAGTCCGGATTCGGCAAATAGACATTTGAAATTTATTGAGAAGCATGAACTTCCATTTACACTTTTAGTAGATGAGGATCATAAAGTAGCAGAATTATACGATGTTTGGAAATTGAAAAAGAACTTTGGGAAAGAGTACATGGGAATTGAGCGCTCTACATTCCTGATTAATAAAGCCGGTGAGCTTGTAAAAGAGTGGCGTAAAGTGAAAGTGAAGGGACATATTGAAGATGTTCTTTCTTATATAAAGTAAATCCATTGTGGAGATAAAATATACAGAAGTAAGGCGAGTGTCTATACATATTTTATTGTCTTACATAAAGTGAAGTGTAGGGCATACCTCCTCAGATGATAGTATTCCAAGTGCGATTATGTCGCACTTTTTTTCTATTGTAAATGCATAAAAAATAGGGAAAGATACATAAGAATAAGGCTATATACAAAAATAAACCACATACTTATAGTAGAAATATTGACGATTTATAAGAAAAGGAGTACACTCTTTATAAGAATTATAAAATAATAATCCGTATAGAATCGGGGTGCATGACGGTGGTCAAAGAAGAATTAAAAGAAGCGCTAGAAATGCTGAAAAATACGGGTGTACGCATTACTCCACAGCGTCATGCTATTTTAGAGTACCTTGTGGAATCAATGACGCACCCAACAGCGGATGATATTTATAAAGCATTAGAAGGTAAGTTTCCAAATATGAGTGTTGCAACTGTCTATAATAACTTACGTGTATTTAAAGAGGTTGGGCTTGTAAAGGAATTAACTTATGGAGACGCTTCAAGTAGATTTGATTATGTTACAAGTCAACATTATCATGTGATTTGTGAAAAATGTGGTAAAATTGTTGATTTTCCTTATGGAGGTTTGGAACAACTTGAAGAGGAAGCTGCAAAAACAACAGGCTTCGTTATTAATAGTCATCGCTTAGAAATTTATGGCGTTTGTCCAGAGTGTCATAAGGCGTAATATATAATAAAGAAAGAGGCTGACGGCTTTACGTCAACCTCTTTCTTTATTATATATGGGAATTACGTTAGGTTCAGAAGGAGTTAAAATGTTCAGTGGAGATCTAATTTAATTAAGAATAAATACAAAAGGTGATTTCTTAACCAAGAAATCACCTTTTAATGTTTAGCTCAGTAAGGATACATTTTCCTTACTGTACTCATATGTGCCTATGATTTATAGCTCTTCTTATTATATTTTTCATCAAATTCTTTTCCTTCTAGATTTCGATCCATTGTTAAAGGTTGGTTGCAATGCATACATGCGTCGACACGACCGAGCATTTTTGTAGGTTTATCGCAGCTTGGACAAATAATTTGTACAGTTTTAGTAGATAACATACCAATCCAAAAATAAACGACTGTACTAGCGATAACAGCTAAAAAGCCAACCATCATAAATGTTGTCATAATAATAATGTTCTCACGGAAAAAGACTCCTAAGTATGCAATGAAGAGGCCGATAAATACTAAACTTAATGCAAAGGTCCGGATTTTATTGATTTTGTTTGAATACTTAATGCTCATTCTCACCACGCTCCTATAACAATAATATAACATAAAATTTAGAATTTTCTATCGTGCAGAAATATGGTAAAGTGATAAGATATGAAATGCAGAAGGAAGGGAGATTATAATGATTTTTGAAACATGTTTTTAAACTTTTAACGGGATGTGAAATTTTTTTATAAAAAGTATTGACCATGTATGTACTGCATGATATATTAATAACCGTCGCTGATGCGGAAACGCAGAAAACGATAAAAAAGAAATTAAAAAACTTAGTTGACATCGAAAAACGAAGATGTTAACATAAGGAAGTCGCAAATGAGCGACTAAGTAGTTCTTTGAAAACTGAACGAAACAAACAACGTGAAACGTCAATTTTTATTTTATGATGCTAGACAAACTAACTTTATTGGAGAGTTTGATCCTGGCTCAGGATGAACGCTGGCGGCGTGCCTAATACATGCAAGTCGAGCGAATGGATTAAGAGCTTGCTCTTATGAAGTTAGCGGCGGACGG
>NZ_JAQQGG010000007.1:0-262706 GCF_028548245.1 Bacillus sp. FF-1 | reverse complement strand
AGATTTCCCATAGCGTAAGCTAGTAAGATCCCTGAAAGATGATCAGGTTGATAGGTTCGAGGTGGAAGCATGGTGACATGTGGAGCTGACGAATACTAATAGATCGAGGACTTAACCATATAATATGTAGCAATGTTATCTAGTTTTGAGAGAACATAAAAAACTTGTTGACTTTTAAAGAAAATAAGTTATAATAATGATTGTCTCAAAAGAATAATGTCTGGTAATGATGGCAGAGAGGTCACACCCGTTCCCATACCGAACACGGAAGTTAAGCTCTCTAGCGCCGATGGTAGTTGGGACCTTGTCCCTGTGAGAGTAGGACGTTGCCAGGCAATATTATTCCGCAGTAGCTCAGCGGTAGAGCTATCGGCTGTTAACCGATCGGTCGTAGGTTCGATTCCTACCTGCGGAGCCATTGGAGAGCTGTCCGAGTTGGCCGAAGGAGCACGATTGGAAATCGTGTATACGTCACAAGCGTATCAAGGGTTCGAATCCCTTGCTCTCCGCCATAGGATTTATAATATTTGGCCCGTTGGTCAAGTGGTTAAGACACCGCCCTTTCACGGCGGTAACACGGGTTCGAATCCCGTACGGGTCACCACTTTTGGAGGATTAGCTCAGCTGGGAGAGCACCTGCCTTACAAGCAGGGGGTCGGCGGTTCGATCCCGTCATCCTCCACCATATAAACTATATGAATAATATCATCGCGGGGTGGAGCAGCACGGTAGCTCGTCGGGCTCATAACCCGAAGGTCGCAGGTTCAAATCCTGTCCCCGCAACCAAATGGTCCCGTGGTGTAGTGGTTAACATGCCTGCCTGTCACGCAGGAGATCGCCGGTTCGACCCCGGTCGGGACCGCCATTTTAATAAGGCTCGGTAGCTCAGTCGGTAGAGCAGAGGACTGAAAATCCTCGTGTCGGCGGTTCGATTCCGTCCCGAGCCACCATTTACTTTAATAAAATACGCCGGCTTAGCTCAATTGGTAGAGCAACTGACTTGTAATCAGTAGGTTGGGGGTTCAAGTCCTCTAGCCGGCACCATGTAAGTTTCGGAGGGGTAGCGAAGTGGCTAAACGCGGCGGACTGTAAATCCGCTCCTTCGGGTTCGGCAGTTCGAATCTGCCCCCCTCCACCATTTACATAGGGGCATAGTTTAAAGGTAGAACTGAGGTCTCCAAAACCTCCAGTGTGGGTTCGATTCCTACTGCCCCTGCCAAATATATTTACACAACATGGCGGTTGTGGCGAAGTGGTTAACGCACCGGATTGTGGCTCCGGCATTCGTGGGTTCGATTCCCATCAGTCGCCCCATTTTTATTTTAAAAATTATAAATAATCTAATGGATACTTACATATAATTAAGTAAGAATTCGATGGGCTATAGCCAAGCGGTAAGGCAACGGACTTTGACTCCGTCATGCGCTGGTTCGAATCCAGCTAGCCCAGCCATTTTTGCGGAAGTAGTTCAGTGGTAGAATACAACCTTGCCAAGGTTGGGGTCGCGGGTTCGAATCCCGTCTTCCGCTCCAGTAAAATTTTATATGGCGGCATAGCCAAGTGGTAAGGCAGAGGTCTGCAAAACCTTTATCACCGGTTCAAATCCGGTTGCCGCCTTTTCTTTTGTGCCGATGTGGCGGAATTGGCAGACGCGCACGACTCAAAATCGTGTTCCTTCGGGAGTGTCGGTTCGACCCCGACCATCGGTATCGTTAAATGGTTATCGTGAATTACAGAAGAATTAAGTAATAGCAACGTTTAAAACGTCTTTCTACAGTTTTGTAGGAAGGCGTTTTTTTGTGTTTTCAGGGGTAATTTTGCTTGAAAAATCCACTTTTAAAATCGTATTCATTGGTCGTGTTCACAGGTAAAGAAAGGTGGTTAACTTTTGGCTAGAAGAAAAAACACTTTAGATGAAAGTGAATTAGCTGTTATTAAAAAGCAAAGTAAATCCTATGTTGAAACGTTTAATGAAGCTATCACCTTGTTTGTAAAGGATTGTGAGTTAAGAAATCTTCGACCATTTACCATTAAGTATTATTTAAATGAGTTACAGGCGTTTCTTAATTTATTAACAGAACAAGAAATAGACGTTTCTATTTTAAAACCTTATAACATGACTGAAGAACATGTAAAAGAAAACGTGATACTTTACATGAAAAATTATAGAGGAATTAAAGTAGTTTCTATTAATACTCGTTTACGTGCATTACGTGCTTTTTATAACTTCTTATACAAGCAGAAGCACATTCCTAGAAATCCAATGGAAAACATTAAGTTGTTGAAAGACAGGAAACGTATTATTCCTACTTTTTCAAAAGAACAGCTTAATAAGCTATTCCATCAGCCTAATTTAAGGACATTTACGGGCGTTAGGGATTACACAATTATGATGCTAATGCTTGAAACAGGTATACGTATAAATGAACTAGTGGGGCTGTCTGTAAAGGATATTCGATGGGAGGATAGTTTGCTTGTAATTCGTAACGCTAAAAGCTATCGAGAACGGCAAGTACCTATACAAAAAGATATGAAAAGCCAACTGAAAAAGTATATCGCTATTCGTGGGTATGTTGAAAGTAATGCTTTATTTGTCACTGTTGATGGGACACGCCTTACCAGAAGAGGAATACAGCAACGAATATCTATATACGGCAACATGGCACAAATAAAAGATGTGCGTTGTAGTCCTCACACGTTTAGACACACATTTGCCAAACTAAGTGTACAGCAAGGTGCGAATATATTTGAGTTACAAGCCATACTGGGACACACCAATATGGAGATTGTTAAAACATATGTAAATTTATTTGGTAATGACGTAAGAGAACGGCATAAAGAATTTTCCCCGTTAAAGGTACTTAATAAACGATATTTATAAAAATTTTAGACAAAGAAAAAAGCCACGTGTTACAGCACGTGACCTAAGGTTTAAAAATCGACTCAAAACTAAATAACGGACAATTTCGTATATTCAATAGCAGTTAAATAGCGGAAAAATTGCATATCAACAACAATTAAATAACGGACATTCCGTGTACTCGTCACCTCCATTATAAAGCAAAAAAATTATAATGCAAGAGGTTTAGTTTCCTATTGTCTTTTTTAGGTAATTATAAGTATGGGTGTGCGGTAATTCCGAACGTGGAATTGCCTGTAAACCACGCTAAAAACTGATAAACTGTAATTATGGACACGTATAACGTAGGGATAATTAAGGTGTGGCTTGCTATCGGTCGTGCGGAAAGTACTTAGTATGCTTTTACAAGGATAGCACCTTTCACTGGATTCCTATTCATTCGGTGAGAGTAGGTGAGAACTTACCTAGAGACTATTCTCTGAAAGGTTCGGTGGGTTATCGTTAGCATTACGGTGCTAGGGAATACATTCAGCTTGTCATTGTGGGACGATATGCAAGGGACAAGCCATTGTTAAAGGGTGTATGTAGTGAAAACTACTAAGTGAATAGGGCTACGCATACGGACACTGCATAACGCAAGCCATGTATAGTACTTATCCTTTCTAGCTTTCTTAGTTATTTTAACTTTGAAATCTAGGGGATAACTATGCTATCAGCCGTTTCTACAACCTCCGCTTCACCATGTCAAAGGGCGTTCAAAACCGTCAAGAGATTTAAAACATTTTCCACCACTAACGATGGGTAGAGGAAAATCTAAGCAACTACCACTAGCTAAGATAGAGAGAAATGGGGCTTAAACGATATATAAAGTAAGAACTATATAGGGGAAAAAGAGAAAAAGCGTTTAGCCAATAAGACCAAACGCAAACGGTAGTAAAGAGAAGGGGATACTTTCCCCTGTAACTTCAAAAAACATTATATCAGAAAATAACGGTATAATAAATAAAAAAGGACGCTTAGTTTTAAAGGACTAAACGCCAAAATGAATAGATAAGTAAAATAAGTACACAGAAGGGAAATGATTCCCTAATTTAGTATTAGTATATCATAGGATTAGGTTATAAAGAATGTTAGATTGGAAATGAGGGGTAATAAATTTGATAAAGATTGAGATTCCTGAAAGTTCTTTGAGTATTCCTGTATCAGACATTCATAAAGTTAGTTCAGATTCAGGATTTTATTTTATGAGAGATTCAAGTGGAGGAATTGTTTATATTGGAGAGTCTTTGAATTTAAGGAAGAGACTGACTAAACATATGACTGGTAAAAGTAGTACTACAAGAAGATTTCATCATGTGTTTCATTCGGTTGATGTTTTTTATTGTGATAGGAAAGACCGAAAAATTTATGAAATGTATGCTATTAACTTATATAATCCAATCGGGAATGTTGAAGGGAATGAGTCAGTAAGCAAAGTAGAATTGAAAAAGAGGCGTGAGGATTGGATAAGAAGTTTATAAAATAAAAGTTGGGATTCTAACAAAAAAATATATGGAAACACTTGTTTGATTAGGAATAATTTGAGATAATATAGAAGGTTCATTCAACCATTAACCGTTTAGAATTATAAAGGGATTTTAATTTATATCGAAAACGCTGTATAAATAGGTGGTGGTTGTATATGTTTAAATTCTTCTACAAGAAGGATTCAGATACAACAGAAATGTATTTTCATGTTAATTTTGATGTTATCATTTCTGGTGTGGCAATTGAATTTATCAGACAACTGTTAATGAACATATAGCAACTTGAAAAGGGAATGTGGAGATAATCTGCATTCTCTTTTTATTTTTAAAGTAATTTAAAGAAGATTAGTAGTGCAACTATACGTAAAACAAAAGTTAATCGCCTAGAAATGTGAATCTCGGTGAGTTATTTTATGGAAAAAGCAACCTGACAACAAGAAGCAATGAACCCTTGCTGTATCTAGTATGAAGTGAAAAATAATTCTAAAATATACCTGTAAATGGATTATGTTTCACACACATTAATATAGGGGAACTTTTAAGACCGTATACTTCATTGTGTGTGGTTTTTTGTTTGGGTATCTTTACCCATGTTTTCCTCCTAAATTCATTCTCCTTTAAGTTGTGCTTTTGGTAAGTAGCCCCTATGTCACTTGATGTAGGGGTTATTTTTATAGCAATAGAAGGAGGAAATAAACTAATATAACTACCTAAAAAGGGGGATTTAATAATGATTGGAAATGAATATAAAAACTTACCTTATAAACCTGAAATTAAACCGCAAATGCTTAAGTACATTAGGCTTTCACGAAATTTAACACAAGCAGCCGTTGCTGAAAAGCTGGGGGTAAGTCAAAGAATGATTAGCGAATACGAAAGCGGAAACGTTGAGGATTTTAGTCCGAATGTTTATGCCCGTGTGGAGGAATTAAAACGCCGCTTTCGTATCGACCGTGTGGAAATTGATTCTTATAGAAAACTGATGGAAATTAAGGCTAGACGTGGTTATAAAGTATGACAAAGAAAGTAGAAAAACTATGTGCTGCTATTTTAACTAAGGGATATAACGCTAAAGAATTGGACAGTAAAGCAAATGCCCTGTTAGATAAGCTATTTCATTTACGTGAAGTCGAGAAGGAAACAGCCATTAGCATAAAAGAAACGAAAGTAGCTATACAAGCTGTAATGCTTGCTAAGAAACGGCAGGCACAATCGAAAGGAGAAAATAATAATGTTATTTAAAATTAATCGTGAAGAATTAGATAAAGTAATTGCAGGTTACAAGCCGCACCGCTATACAAAGAAAGCTATTCAAGCATTTCAAAAAGATATGGAAGACATTCAAAAGTATGCTGAAAGTATTGAAGAAAGAAAAGCTGAAAAACAAGCTGAATTAGTGAAAGTACTTGCTGATATGGAAGCGACATATGAAATTGGCGAACGCATTTATCTTCAAAATGAACAAGACCACTTAGTAAAAGAACTTCAAGCACTAGACGTGTATTTAGAAGAAACTAAGGAACGTACAACACAGGTAAGATTAAAGTATGCCCCAGCAGTTGCACAAGCTATTGATAAAGACCGTAATGAATTACACGCCGCTTTTAATGAAGAAATGAATAAAGCTACACGGGTGGCATTGTCTGACGTAATGGACTGTGTTGCAGATGTTAGTAAAATGCTTGAATCAGAACAAAAAGAATTTGAACATGACGTATACGATTGTTTAGCTGGTGATAGTGTGGTAATTGATGAATACCGCCTTCATAATAAGATAATTAGTACGTCAACACCGTTAGAGGTAGGTAACCTACAGATTTCACCTACTCACTTTATTCAAGCTAAGGAAGGTAATAACGCCGTTAAAAATAACAGTTTTATTGTACGTAACTACTGTAAAGAAGGGAGTAATGTGTAATGCAATACAGCAAAGAAATATTAGATAAAATAAAACAAGGTGATGCTAGTATTTTAAAAGGACTGCCACCATTTGCCCTACTTTCATTAGGACTACAGTTACAGGAAGAAGTAAAAGACAAAGTAAAAGGTAAAACAAATTAAATAACATGAAATAGTAAAGGCAGCCATTTGCGGTTTGCCTTCTTTTTTTTTATTAATCACATACATATGTGTCCTTAAATTTATGATTAACGGTACTACCTTATATGTAACAACATTAAGGAGGGCTATTAATGCGAAACCTAATAACTTTAAAACAACGTTTTGGATTGAATGACAAACACATTACCTTGCTTATTCAAATTCTGCACAAGGAACAGACAGAAGGGCGTTTTTATTCATTTGAAGACTTGAAATCTTTCTCAAAGCAGGTGAATTTTATTCCTGTATTTACTGAAAAAGCAATGCTAGAAAAGTTAATTGAAGTAGCAGAAGAACTATGTGATTTAGGATTAATGCAACTGTATGAACCATATATGAACGTTTGCTATCTCGTACTACATGACATTTTTTACAACTAAGGGGGAATTTTAAAATGACAAATTTAAGTGAAGTTTTTCAAGCAGCTACTAAAAATTCGCGTTTGCGTGAGTTAGCAAATTTAGAGGCATTGGAGAGAGAACAGCGTGAACATGATAAAAAAAGTTTCAAATCTGAAGGTGATAGCTTTACCAATACTAATATGAAAGAAATCACGAAGTTAATTGAGGGTATGAACGATACAACATTAGGCTACCTACTCATAATTCAATCGTATTTACGATATGACGGCACTTTAGGGACAACTAAAACACCATTTACTAAGGTGAAAGACTTTGAAGGGATTTTGAACTTAAAGACACGTAAAACAAAAGATGTTATCAGTAAATTAACTGAAAAGGGCGTACTATACCTAAATGAAGACAAAGTTTACTGCATGAATCCTATTTATCATTTTAGAGGAAAAGTGCCACGTAGTCAGGTCAAGAATAATATTAAGCTAATTATAAATAGCATACGTGCATTACGTGACGCACAAGTTAAAGCAAAAGACCTTTCAGCGGTCTATTTTTTATTGCCTTATGTAACATATGGGCACAATATTTTAGCAAGTAATCCAAATGAAAGACAGTTAGAAAAGATTGATACGCTTAACTTGAAACAAATATCTACAATTATTGGTGTAGCTGATACCAACAAAGTATTACAAAAAATCAGACGAGTTACCTTTGAACATGAGAGATACGGGACACTATACGCATTCGCACAAGTTAGAAAAGGTGACAAAGAATATCACTTTAAGGCTAATCCGTTATTAATGCGAAGAGTAAGCGAAAGGGAATATAACTTACAAGTACCTGAAGTGCTGATAGCTGATTTTATTGTGAAGAGTAAGAAATGATACTATGCGTTTCGTGCACCTTTTTAATGAAATACTATGCCTTTTGTGCACCATATTAAATAGGGGTTAAACCCTACTGCCACAAGGGATTAGGGTGATTTTTGTTAGTGTGATTATCTCTTAATCTTTTACATTCATTTTAATTCACTATCATTAACCGTAATAAAAACAAAAAAACATATCGCATAACAGCCCGTGTTCCTGACGTCACACTTAAAGCTATTATAGCGGCACTATTCATAGTATTGATAGAAACTATTAACGAAGAATACTAACAAGAAGTGGACAAGGTGTAGGTGAAGCCGTAACCGCAGTCACGCCCGTTAGGGCGGTAAGTAACACCATAAATCTAATTAAACATAACAGGAGGTATCATAATTAATACAATGTATACAGAAATTGAAAAAGAAATTAGTAGTTATGAAGTAGATAGCTTTAAAACGTTATCTATTGAGGAATACCAGCAGTTACTTAACGGGAAGTATGAAGATTTTATTGCAGTCAAAGAACGTCCTATAAATGTAATGGTAGTGGTAAAACATGAATGTAGTATTTGTGGCAAAGTATTTTACAATAGGGCAGCAAACATGTTAGGAGGTAATGAAGAGTTACAGCACCATTGTTTTCTTAACTTAACGGGACTAGATAGTGAAAGTGATAAAGTACGCCAAAGAAGATTGGCAGAAATAGAGAAGATAAAAATTAAATTACGTAAAGAAATGTCCCCTACTGGTTAATACTAGTGGGGGTTTTTATTTGTATTAATGTAAGGTAACTCACTTGACAATAATTTACTGTTTAGTAACTGAAATAGGCGAAATAACAATGCTTGCCTGTGTGATAAATTGTGAATGTGTAAAATCTTTTTTTATAGTAATGATAGTCATTCAGCCCATGCTACACATGAGTTTGTGGGCATTTTTTGTACCGTTTGGTTTAGCTGAAAATCACAGCTATTATCCCTTGTAGTTCCTGAAGGGAATTTAAAGCCCAGTTATGAAATAGAACTAGGAACTTCCTTTTTGTTCTCTGTATTCTTTTAGTCGTCTTTTAAATGTGGCTACACTACACCCAACAAATTCAGCCCCTTCAGGCTGTGACATCTTCCCTTCTTCCACTTGTTCAATAGCATGTAATAAAGAACCTTCAATCACATATTTCTTAGACTTCCTACCAAACTTAACACCTTTTTCTTTAGCGTCTTTTATACCTTCTTGTGTTCTTTCGAGAATCATAGAACGTTCAAACTCGGCAAATGAACCTAATACCTGAAACAATAGTTTTGTTATAGGGTTGTCCATTGATTCCGCTGTAAAAAGCCCCATATTGATTATATGTACCGCTACACCTCTATTAGTTAAATCAAGTACGAATGCTTCTAGCTGTGATAATGAACGTGCTATACGGTCAGCTTTAGTTACTACAAGTGTGTCACCAGCTTTTATTGTTTCTAATAGCTTGTTTAATTCTTTTCTATCAGCTTTAGCACCACTTATCTTTTCTTTATATATCTGAGTAGCACCTTTTTCTTTTAATGTTTTAATTTGAATGTCCAGTTCCTGCTTATTTGTACTTACACGTGCGTAACCATAAATCATTATGTATTTCCCCTTTTTATCAATTTTTATTTGATACGACTTTTTGATACTTTACAAACCCTATAATACAGGGATTTCTTATCAGTGTCAATAAGTGTAGATATTTTGATACTATTTGTTTAGCCTGTCTTGTAACAAGCGTCCCTTTTTAATGTCCTCATTCGCCCCGTACAGCGTTGTTAAAATACAACTACTTTTCAATACTACTCTACGTCATAAAGCCCGTTATACAGTCGTTTGTGAGGTTTCCTGTATGCCCCGTGTATAGTAGGTATATGTACAGGTGTACCACGTCCACTGCACCACAGTACCACACCTACCTAGTGCGAGGACGCAGCAAAGACAACGGGCACGGTAGCATGGCACACAGTAAGGTAGGGGCGAAGCACACACAGCACCACACAGTACATAGTGCAGTACATAGTGCAGTGCATAGGTATAGCACACAGGCACGTAGTAAGCAGACACGCATAGCACAGGCAACGTACAACACGTAATAAGTAAACAGTAAATGTGAAGTAACACTAAAGCCGCTGTATGAAGGTGTTAAGTACGTTAGAATGAATGTTAGATAATTAATGTATTCTTTTATTTTGGAGGAAGGGGTATACAGGGGGAAGGGGCATGGTAGTAGGCTGGGTCTAATGCGTTATACATTCCTACACCACTTTTATAACTTTGAGTTACATTTACTTCCAATAGGGTAAGGGTGGTTCAATTTTAACTAACTTTAACTTACCTGTACTTGCTTTAAAAAATTACACAATATTTTTCTAACCCTTGGACTGGTAAGCATTTTATATATTGGATATACTGAAAGTAACTACTTCTTTAAGCGGGGTCATTTCTTACCTCCTACCGCTAAATATAAAAAGTGCTAGCGGTATAGTAGATGGAAAGGTGTGCAGTAAAGGTCGAATTGCTGTATGCCTCTTTTTTATGCCAATAGATACACAAAATTTAAAAAACATTTATTATTAATGTTACATGTTATACTAAAGATGACACTCATTAATACCTTTTATGTTTATTTATAACGTTAGCACACTGGTATGTGGAAGATACTGGTGTGTCTTTTTTTATACTATTTTATAGGTAATATACCCATGTCCTAGCTGTTTTTTACAGCGTCCTAATGCCATTCCCAGTGTCCTTGTACTGTCTTCCTTTACATAAATGTGTAAACTAAATACTGCGTTGTAACAATATTAAGCAAGACTTTACCAGCTTCCCTACTTTATTTAACATCTTTCAGCGAGGGCTGACAGGAAACCACATGCTTCTACATGGTATTTACAGAAGAGAGGGTAAGGGTGGGGAAATTATAGGGAAAATACAAATATAAAAATTCCTTTTTAAAAACTACACAAAACTTTTCAAAATTTTTGTAACAATTAATACCATTTTTAATACCATTACTTATAAGTATGATGAAGGTGCCAACATTATAGTAATTTATTTGACGTGTTTTCCTATGGGGACACGCTTTTTTTTATTTTGTATTTATCGAAAATAACGAGGTAGTAACGGACAGTAAAAAAGTAGCTGAAGTTTTTGGGAAACAGCACCAGCATGTAACACAAGCAATTGAGAAATTAGGTACTGAATTTAATAGCAGCGAATTTTCGCTACTATTCCAAGAAACCACTTATAAACCTGAAGGGGCAAAGCGTAGCTATAAAAAATACAACATGACTAAAGACGGATTTACTTTATTAGTTATGGGCTTCACTGGTAAAAAGGCACTTCAGTTTAAAATGATGTACATTAACGAGTTTAACCGTATGGAAGAAGAATTGAAGAAGGCAAGTGGAATTAGAATTTTACATAATGAAAATAAAAGTAGTCCGCTAGAAAATATTGTATAATATGTTTGTAACTATAATGAAAAGGTGGGGGATATAGTATGACTACTAAGGATTATATGGTTAACAAACAAGGGGCAAAAATTTATCGTGATGCTAACAAACATGAAGTTTTATCAATACCTAAAATTAAGAATGATAGGGAACAAGGGGCTATTTATGAAGTACTGTCAGTAGGTATGTTAGGAATGGACACACCTATTGTCACGGTAAAAGAGAAAGGACAAGCGGTAGCATATAGACTTCCTCAACAATATGTAGAGTGGGCTACTAGTTCACTTATGATGGCAAAAGAATTAAATGTTTCAATGTTTCCTGAAAAAGTTGAGTTTGGTTGCATTGAAACAGAAAACTATTATTATGCAGAAATACTTTAAGTAGAATAACGATATGGTAAGAAGTTTGACTATGGAAGAAATGTTTTACATAGGTATAGTTAACCTCTTAGAAAATGAAGAATTAATGTATAGGGCAGATAATGAACATGAAATACAGCTATTTAAGGGTGCTGCTATTGGTATAAGAATGTTCTTATGTAGCCTAGGGTACAAAGAAGATGATATTCAATATGGGATAGAAGCTGTGCAAAAAGGTGAAGTATCATTAGATTTTATGAAAAGAGTCAAAGATTTAACTGCAAAAGGTTTACACTAAGAAACGGAAGGCGGCTGTTAATTACAGTTGCTTTTTTTAATTTATTGAAAATGAAATCATTGTTTCTTTAAATAGATGTAATATACTTTAATTGTCTTTATTTTACCTTAATTCACTTTCATTGTTGCATAAGTAAAATACGTAATTCACTTTATTTGTATTTAATTTTAAAGCTTACACTGTATTATACTTTATTCTTGAAGTGCAGTTATGTAGGTGAAATAAAGTGATGTAAAGAAATTTAAAGTAGTTTAAATTTATATAAGGTTAAATAAAGAAATAAATAAGCGAAGTATAGAATTATGAAATAACAAAAAAGCCATACAAGTAGTATGACTTTCTTTATGAAACAATTAAGCTTTTGGTGCAGGTGTATCGCCTTTATTGTAAGCAGGTGCACCGCCATGATTACCGTGTGCTTCTAATTTACTTATACCACCAGTATTCCCATCACTATAAGCTAAATCAGGTCTTTGGGGTGACCATGTATCGCCTATATTTAATGCTGTTAGTTTTTGTTTCGTTTTTGCTATTTCATTCGTATGTCCTAATCCTAAAGACGTAATTCCTAATACAGCTAACCCTGCTATTGTTAATCCAAGCTTTTTCATTACTTTAACGCCCCTTTTTCTTCATATTTTCTCCTTGCTTCATTACTCATATAAAAATACTTACTAGCTTGTACATGATTTTCTTCTTGGTAGAATGCGTTTGCTAGAATCTCAGTGTATTCTTGCACGCAGTCCCATAGTTTTTCTTTTTTAAAGTAAGAAATCCCTTCTAAAATTACTTTTTCTAAAGATAATGCGGAAGTTTTATTATTTAGTTCTTTTAGAATCATAAAATGGGGTAGAAGTTCTTTGTTTTCAAGTTCATTACAAATACGTAGACCGTTTTCAATCAATTCTTCGGCAAGAGTATGTTCGCCTAATTTATAATACTCACGTGCTTCTACAAAAATAGCTTTGAAATGTTTAGGGTTCTTTTTCGTCACTTCGGATACATGTCGAATTGCTAAACTTGAAAGATTTTGATTCGCGTATAACCAAGCTAAGTTGTGTCGTACTCTAAGGACTAGAGATTCTTCATTGTGTTTTTGTAGAATATCTAACGCAGAATTTAGATTGATTTCCGCTTGTTCAAATTGTTTTAAATCTATGCAAGATAGCCCATAAACATTGTCACAGGAAGCTACATTAACTTCATATCCCATATGTTTAGAAAAAATATCCTTTGCCTTCGTTACATATTGAATTGCAACTAAAGGTTGGTATGTTTGATAGTGGAATGAAGCAATGCGATAATTAAATTCAGCTTCCTCTAATTCATTCAGTGCATACATTAAAAGTTTTTCCGCTTGTTCAAATTCTTCTCTCGCTTTAGTGTAATTTGAAACCATCGCTTCATGAATGCCTTTAAAGAAGTGATAATAATAAGATAAAAAGCCGCTATCAGGTACATCAAAGGAGTTAATTTCATTAAAGCTATCTTTTGTAATGTTAAGTCCATCGGTTAGCACTTTATATCTAAAGTCTAATAATGAATAGTATAATAATAAATTTTTATCTTCTTTTATAGTGGAAAGTTTATCTTCAACTTCTTGTTTTAAGTTTGTTGCTTGTACATTTTGATGTTGTAGTATAGCTTGATACCAGTCATTAAATAACTTTGAAATCTGTTCATTCCCCTTCACTGGAACACCCATGTAATCCCTTCCTTTTCTGAATAGTCTTACATTAAATAATAGCAAGAATAGAATATAATGGAAATTGAATTTCGATATTTCTCAACATTTGTTTGACAATTTTATTTTAAAGGTAAAAGTTCATTAATTCATCGTGTTTAGTAAATTCAAATATTTAGGACAATGGGGTAATTTAACATGGTATAATTTTCTTGTGGAATATTAAGGGGAGGTGGGGCTATATGGTTCAAATAAAGGTAACACCTGAACGGTTGGAACAATCAGCAAAGGTAGTCCTAAATGCTAAAAATAGATTACAAGATATACATAAAGACTTATATAATCAAACGGAATATATCGCTTCAATGTGGAGTGGGGCAACAAGTCAAAGGTTTTATCAGATGTTTAATGAAACAAAACCTCAAATGTTTAATGTATTTCGGGAATTTGATAAAATTGTAGAAGAATTAATGCATGCTGCTGAAAAATTCCGTAATGCTGATGAACTTTATGGGGGGAATTTAGTTGATGGAAATTTATCAGATGAAAAGGTAGAAGAAGGGGCAATGTGTGGTAAACCTCCTGAAAAATCTATGCTTAGAAAAGTTTGGGACGGTATATACGTTGGTTCTGGGCAAGTTATTGGGGAGATTGTAGAAGGATTTGATTCACTAGACGATACAGTAACAAAAGAAAATATTAAGTATGCTATAGGTCACCCCATAGAAACGGTCTCTACCGCTTGGAATACTGTTTCGGATTCATTTATGAATGATTTTTGGCATGGTGATGCGGAAAGTCGTACAAAATGGGGAACGAGTATTTTTATGGGGCTTGGATTAGGATGGCTTGGGGATAAAGGAATAAGTAAAGTTTCAACAGTGGCAAGAGGTGCGAAGTTTGCAAAAGTAACTGAAATTACTGCACCACGTTTACAACCTGCTTTTGCAGGTGGTCTTACTAGTGGGACTATGACTAGTATGTTACCGCCAACAGGAAACTGGGGGAATTATCTAAGTGGTTATCTTATGTTTGCTAGACCATCTTGGAGACAGTCTGAACTTGATGCCTTGAAAGATTACAAAGGATTTAGGGAACAAGTCATTTTCAAAGATGGTGAAGAATTAAAGAAAAAAACAAAAGGTTCTTCTATTCCTGATTTATATAGTGAAGGCGTTAAACATGCAGTTGAAGTAAAAAACTATGACGTATCTACACCAGCAAAGAGAACTAGATTAGCTTATGTTATAGGAAAGCAAGTAGAGGCAAGATTGAAGAATCTACCTGAAGGAACGAAACAAACAGTTCGTGTTGATATTAGGGGACAGGAAGTAAGTCCTGATGAAATTATTGAACTAGTGCAGAAAATCAAGACAAAAACAAATGATAACGTTACTATTGAAATTAAAGATTAGTATATTGGAGTGATAATATGTCAAACGTAGGATTTGGAATAGATTTTATGTTTTATGAAGTAGGGCATCCTGACTTTTTGCATAGCTTCTTTTCAACAATGTCATATCATACAGAACCTGAAGGTTGGGGAACTAAATATCCTTTACTTATGAAGAATTTGTATTTTGATAAGTTAAGTTGGGAAGACGTAGAAGAAGCGAGAAAGAATTTAAAAGAAATTCAAAGCATATTACAAAAGAAGAAACCCGAAGAAATTATTTGGGATATTGAAGATATAACCAAAAGACCGCCGTGGGAAGGAAAAGCATTACCACCACAAGTTGTTGACCTTGTTACGTATTTTGCTAGAGAAGATGGAAAGACATTTTCTGATTTATTATTTAAAGCATTTGATTTCTCAGAAACTCTAAAACATGAAATTGTAATAAGAAAAAGTCTAACTGATACAACATTTTAACTTTTGTTGTAAGTATTTTCTTAATCCGAAATATTTTTCAATCCCAACCATTGTACTTTAGGAACACGAAGAAAAAGAGATGGAAAAAGCTATTTTTCCTGTTTGTTCGTCTTTTACAGAATTACTTGATAGCTTACATGGGTTTGAAGATGAAGAATAATCAATTATGAGTAACAAAAGTGAGACTTATGTGAATTACGCATAAGTC
This sequence comes from Bacillus sp. FF-1, assembly GCF_028548245.1. Classification (NCBI taxonomy): domain Bacteria; kingdom Bacillati; phylum Bacillota; class Bacilli; order Caryophanales; family Bacillaceae; genus Bacillus; species Bacillus sp. FF-1. The sequence continues at coordinate 247,098 of NZ_JAQQGG010000007.1, read as the reverse complement.
TTTTTGATATATAATTACATAGCTAAGGGGAAGTTTTTATTGTTTTAATGGTAATTAATATGTACTATATGAAATGTAAGACACTATTAGTATGAGTGTTAAATAACAGAACAAGAGAAGGAGATTGCGGTTGGAATTATTTAAACGCACTAACTTAGATAAAACAGAACTATTATTACTATATATTATGAAAGAACTAGAAGCTGATAAAGCACCAGTGAAACTATCATATAACCAGTTACAGGATTATTTACGGGCTAATCGTAATACAACATCAAAGGCAATAAAAGGACTGAAAGAACAGGGGCTACTATCTGTTACAGTAGGACAAGGAAAGGCTTCTAACACTTATCAACTTATATTAGGAACAAAGGTATAGTGATAATGTTAAATTATATGCTAGTAGAAAAAATATATTGAAAATCTCGTCTGCTAGAACTATACTGTAAAGTATATAGTAGTCGTGTGAACAGGCTAACTGTGACACCCTACAATTAACTGTAGAATTACTTAATATGACTGTAAATAAATGATAATAAATTATGATATAACGGAAAAAACCGACTCAAAATCGTGTTCCTTCGGGAGTGTCGGTTCGACCCCGACCATCGGTATCACGAACGGCGTAATAAAAAGACTCTACACCAAATGTGTAGAGTCTTTTTATATTTTCATCACACTACAAAATAAGCATAAATAGTGTGTTGGTGAAATGGTAGGATTTTTTTGCTAAATTATGTTATGTGCTTCTAAAATTCGTAATAAACGTAGGAATTCATGTATAATATAACTTGTCGAAAGAACAAAATGATAGTGATTTATATTATGTCTGTAATATGAATCAAAAATGAACTTTTTATATTTCTTTTAAAAATGTGTTGAACACACATGATATTTCATATTAATATTTTTATGTAGATTTAAAACGGGAAAGAGAGTGGAAAGTATGGGTCGTAAATGGAATAATATTAAAGATAAAAAAGCATCAAAAGATGCAAATACTAGCCGTATATACGCGAAATTTGGACGTGAAATTTATGTAGCGGCAAAACAAGGCGAGCCAGATCCGGAATCAAACCAAGCGCTTAGAGTTGTATTAGAACGTGCGAAAACATACAATGTTCCAAGAACAATTATCGATCGTGCAGTTGAAAAAGCAAAAGGTGGTTCAGAAGAAAATTATGACGAGCTTCGTTATGAAGGATTCGGACCAAATGGAGCTATGGTAATTGTAGATACACTTACAAACAACGTAAACCGTACTGCAGCAGATGTACGAGCTGCATTTAGCAAAAACGGTGGTAACATGGGTGTAAACGGTTCTGTAGCTTACATGTTTGATGCAACAGCTGTTATCGGCCTTGAAGGGAAAACATCAGATGAAGTTCTTGAGATTTTAATGGAAGCAGATGTGGATGCACGTGACATACTTGAAGAAGAAGATGCTGTTATCGTGTATGCTGAACCAGATCAATTCCATGCAGTACAATCTGCTCTTAAAGATGCGGGTGTTGAAGAATTTACAGTTGCCGAATTAACAATGCTTGCACAAAACGATGTAACACTTCCTGAAGATGCACAAGCACAATTTGAAAAAATGGTTGATGCATTAGAAGATTTAGAAGATGTACAACAAGTTTATCACAACGTAGACTTAGGAGAATAATACGATAAAAGCCCCTGTTCGTTTAACGAATAGGGGCTTTTTTAATAAAGGTATTTTATTGTAAACAGGGAATATGCTTATAGGGATATATGAAATATTCATTATTGCTAGGAGGCTTAACATGGAACAAAAAACACCAAAACATATCGTTGCTGTAGCAGGCTATTTAACAAATGAAAAAGATGAAGTGTTATTAGCAAAGGTACACTGGCGAGCTGATACGTGGGAGTTACCAGGAGGACAGGTAGAAGAAGGGGAAGCACTCGATCAAGCTGTTTGTAGGGAAATGTTTGAGGAGACGGGTTTAACTGTGAAGCCGCTTGGAGTTACAGGAGTTTATTATAATGCTTCCATGAACATTTTAGCTGTCGTTTTTAAAGTAGCATATGTAAGCGGTGAAATAAAAATTCAACATGAAGAAATACAAGAGGCTAAATTTGTAGCTTTAAACGAAGAGAACATAAATGAGTATATAACGCGTCCTCATATGAAATCCAGAACGCTTGATGCGATGAGAGCAACCCATTTCATTCCGTATGAAACGTGGGAAGTGCAGCCGTATAACTTAATAGGAAGATTGTAAAGAAAAGAGTAGCCGATTTGAGATACAGTCAAATCACTACTCTTTTTTGTATACTGTTTAAGAAAAAGGTCAAAATAATAATAGCGTTAGTATTGATTCGAAGAACGTTTGTTCTGTATAATATATGATATATTATGTACATTTAGATTACTAGATACTCAAAAGTATATATATTGGTAGATGATATAATGAAAATAGGGCGCTTTAATAGAGAAAGTATAATAGCCTTAAGATCTAATCTGCTATTGATTTAGCATAATCTATATTCAATATTTCAGATGAATAGTAGATAAAAAAGGACTGTGATACAATACTTTTTTATCCCGCTATTTGCCGGGCAGCCAGATTGATGGGGGTCTGATGAAAGTTTCAATTTATACCTTACAATGATGTAAGGTACGTGTAAGAGAAATCGATGGGATATTTTTTTACAACAAGGTATTCTTAAAGTAAGAGTTATACGCTATGTGGAAAAGAGGTGTTTAAGATGAAAGAACGAGTATTATCTAGGGTGAACTATCATCAAAAAGTTGCATTAAATCCAATGACTAAGTTTTTTTATAAAGCCATTATTTTATTATTATTGTTAAGTTTTACGTTATTATTCATTGGAAATGTAATGATTGAGAAAAGTGATATTAGTAAATTACATGTACCGGCTAAGTTAGAGGTACCAGAATCATTGACACATGCATTTATTGCGACAGAAGATAAAAGGTTTTATCATCATAACGGTTTAGATTATATAGCGATTGTCAGAGCGTCTGTTGAAAATATAAAAGCTGGTGGTGTTGTGCAAGGCGGAAGCACAATTACACAGCAGTTATCTAAAAATGCTTTTTTAACGAATGAACGTACATTTTCTCGTAAGTGGAAAGAGATTTTCTATACGAAAAAAATTGAACGTACATTTACGAAGGATGAAATTTTAAAATTGTATGTAAGCAATATTTATTACGGAGAAGGAGCATGGGGAATTGAAAAAGCAGCAAACCTATACTTCGGTAAAAAGGTGAGCCAATTAACATTGGCTGAAAGTGCAATGATGGCTGCTGTAGTAAAGGCACCTGCTTATTACTCACCGGCACAAAATTATGATAAGGCCGTAGAGAGACGAAATGTCGTTTTGAGATTGATGGAGAAAGAAGGCTATATCAATCATGATGAGTATGTGCAAGCAGTTAGTGAGAAGTTAGTCATTCGTCATGATATAAAAACAGAGCAGTCGATGTTAAATAGTGCTCGTGAAAAAGCAGTAAGCTAATGGAAGTTCCTACATAGGAGCTTCTTTTTTTGAATAAATTGTGACAAATCGTGACACAATATCGTCACAATTATTGTGTTTTTGTAATTTATGTGAGCGTGTTCATTGCGTGACGTATATAAGTGTTGATATTATGTGTATTGTGTACAATGCTGTATACAGAATATGAAATTAAAGAGGAATGTATATGAAATCATCGAACAAACTCATGGCTCTTGGTATAGTTTTTTCCATTGCAGTATTGATTGTGATCGGAACGATTGCGTATAGCATCATAAATGACAAAAAAGATAAAGGGAATGAGATGTTTGCTTATTCCACACAACAATCTTTAGGGAAAGATGATGCTCCGGTTAAGGTAGTTGAATTTGGAGACTTCAAATGTCCCGCTTGTCGTACTTGGGATGTAACAGTATTGCCACGATTAAAAGAAGAGTATATTGATAAAGGTAAAGTGCAGTTATACTTTATTAATTTTCCGTTTATTGGGAAAGACTCTGATTTAGGTGCAGCAGCTGGTGAAGCAATTTATAAACAAGATAAAGATTCATTCTGGACTTTCTATGATGAGATTTATCAAAGTCAAAAGAAAGATACGGAAGAATGGATTACAGAAGAATTACTTCTTAACATTGTGAAAGAGAAGCTTCCGAAAGTTGATGTAGATCAATTTAAGAAAGATTTACACAGTAAAGAAATAAAAGAAAAAGTACGTAAAGATTCAGATCGTGCTCAAAAATTAAAAGTTCAAGGTGCTCCTTCAGTATATATAAACGGAAATCTTGCAAACCCTGATTTCGATAGTATGAAGAAGGCGATTGATAAAGAATTGAAAAAGTGATGAGCTACTCATCACTTTTTCGACTTTTTTCGATAAAATTCTTGCTTCCGCTTTTTTTACATGCTATACTACTTTACATAAGTTATTCTAATATCTTATATGTATTTCATATTTGCGGGTGTAGTTTAGTGGTAAAACAAGAGCCTTCCAAGCTCTGGTCGAGAGTTCGATTCTCTTCACCCGCTCCAAATTTTATTAAATGTTTTTCTATAAATTGTGATCAACGCAGTGTTTCGTTTCCGAGATAAACGAGGCATTGCGTTTTTTAATGTTTGGAAAACGTAATTGTATGCGAAAATAGAAGTAAAGAATAGTATTCCGAAAGTGAATTGCTAACTAATAGATCGTTACATAAAGGATGGATTCATCTGAGGAGGCGATTAGGAATGGATTTTGAACAATTAAAGCAAGATGTTATTGCGTATAGTAAAACGATTGGTATAGATAAAATAGGCTTTGCTAGTGCTTCACCATTTGAAGAATTAAAGCAGCGGTTAATCCAGCAGCAACAATTAAATTATCAATCTGGATTTGAAGAGCCTGATATAGAAAAGAGAACGAACCCACAGCTTCTATTACCTGGTGCAAAATCAATTATTGCGATTGCATTAGCGTATCCTTCAAAATTAAAAAATGCACCATTAAGTAAGCGTGGAGAACGCCGCGGGATTTTTTGTCGTGCTTCTTGGGGACAAGATTATCATCTCGTTTTACGAGATCGTTTGCAGAAATTAGAAGCATATTTAATCGAAAAACTTCCCGATATAGAAGTTAAGTCAATGGTTGATACGGGTGAATTAAGTGATCGAGCTGTTTCAGAGCGTGCTGGTATTGGATGGAGCGGTAAGAACTGCTCTATTATTACACCTGAATTTGGTTCGTATGTATATTTAGGAGAAATGATTACAAACGTTCCATTCCCACCAGATCAGCCGATAGAAGATCAATGCGGGAGCTGTACAAAGTGTATTGATATTTGTCCTACAGGTGCTTTAATACAAGGAGGACAGTTAGATTCGAAGAAGTGTATAGCATTTTTAACACAGACGAAAGGATTCCTACCAGAAGAGTATCGCGACAAAATAGGTAATCGTATTTATGGATGTGATACGTGTCAGACAGTTTGTCCGAAAAATAAAGGAATGGATTTTCATAATCACCCTGAGATGGAACCAGATCCTGAGTTAGTTAAACCGTTATTAACACCGCTTTTAACAATTAGCAATCGTGATTTTAAAGAGAAATATGGAATTATGTCTGGTTCATGGAGAGGTAAAAAACCGTTGCAACGAAATGCAATTTTGGCACTTGCACATTTTAAAGAAGCATCAGCAATTCCAGATTTAATAGGTGTTATGAAAGATGATCCAAGACCAGTGCTTCGCGGGACGGCAGCGTGGGCGCTTGGGAAAATTGGTGGAGACGGTGTGGGCGAAGCTATTGAAAAAGCGATGCAACGTGAGAAAGACGAAGAGGTTCTTCATGAAATGAATCGCGGACTTGAACTGTTAGCGCAGAAAAAAGAGTAGATAATATCTCCCTTTTTCATATTGTAATATGGGAGGGAGACGAAATGGTTGTAAAAATAAATATTGAAAAGCAAGTCCAACACTTTTTAGCATATATAACAGAGAAACGAACAAATGTAGATGGTATTGCTGAAGATTTATTACAAATAGCAAAGAGAAAGAAACAATTATTTCAAAAGCGTAATGCAGAGATAGTAAAAGCAACTGCGGATGTTTCTTTTATGAGGCAATTAAATAATAGCAATCATCAAGAAATTGATTATCAAATACATTTTAAATATTTAATTAAGCATAAAGAATTATTTTATATTGAAGAGGAACAATTAAAACGAAGAGTTTGTTTAAATAATAGCCGGATAATAAGTGATTATGCTATTGAAGTGCCAGAAGCAGTTGGAATGAGTGAGACATTAGAAAGGGAAGTTACAAAAGAGAAGTACGGTTCCTATCAGTACAACCGTTTAGAGGCAGTTAAATATGCAGAGCGTTGGTGGGATGATCGAAACCCTGCATATCGTAATTTCCCTGATAATTGTACGAATTTTATTTCTCAATGTCTTCATACTGGAGAAGTACCAATGAATGGATATCCTAATATTCGTAAAGGATGGTGGCAAAGGGAGAATCAGTGGAGTTGGAGCTGGGCTGTTGCACACTCTTTTTATTGGTATTTGTCAGGTGCTACATCAGGACTTCGAGCTGAAGCTGTAGAAAGGCCAGAGGACCTTATTCTTGGTGATGTCATCGCTTATGATTTCGAGGATGATGGTAGGTGGAACCATACGACGATTGTAGTAGCAAAAGACGCAGATGGTATGCCACTTGTAAATGCACATTCAGCGAATAGCCGTCGGCGTTATTGGAACTATGAAGATTCTAGTAAATATACACCACAAATGAAATATAAATTCTTTCATATTATTAATGGGTAGAGATTTTTCGCTCAAGTGGTATAATACGTAGTAGACAAAAAACAGAGGTGAATATCGCGTGGGAGTACATGTTGTTTTATATCAACCAGAAATTCCAGCAAATACAGGGAATATTGCTCGTACTTGTGCAGCAACTGGAACAGAATTACATTTGATTAGACCGCTTGGATTTTCAACGGATGATAAAATGTTAAAGCGTGCAGGATTAGATTATTGGCAGCACGTGAAAATTACGTATTATGATTCAATTGAAGAGTTTTATGAGAAAAATAAAGACGGTGAATTCTTCTATTTAACAAAGTATGGCGAGAAAGCTCATACAGCGTTTGATTATAGCAAACGTGAGAAGGATTACTATTTTGTATTTGGAAGAGAAACGAACGGCTTACCAGCTAATGTAATCGAAGAAAATTTCGATCATTGTTTACGTATTCCAATGACTGATAAAGTGCGTTCATTAAATTTATCTAATACAGCAGCTATTTTAATTTATGAAGCATTCCGTCAACAAAATTATCCAGGATTAGATTTAGAAATTGTTTATTAAAAGTCGCCATATGGCGACTTTTTTTCTAAAAATAAAAATAATATGTAATCATACATTTAAAAAAGGATACATATTCATATAAAATGGGATATATGAATAAAAATAGATCAGACGGGTTGAGATAAATATGAAGGAACAATATAGTAATCAAAATACCTTTTTAAGTATGATAGATATGGATTTAATAAGAAGAGGATTATTACATGCTATTCAAGATTTAGTATTTATTGTTAAAGTTATTGATGATGAAACATTTACATATATTTATGTAAATAAGTTAGGTATGGATTATGCGAAGCTAAGTGAAGAATGTTATGGAAAAACTTTTGCAGAAGTATTACCGGAAGATACGGCGGAAATATTGCAAGTGCAATATGCAAAAGTAGCGAGCGAAGCGAAAGCACATACCTTTTGTGATGTAGTTAGTTTACCAACTGGTAATTTACATTATGAATCTTCACTTAATCCTGTATTTGATGAAGAAGGAGTATGTCAGTTTATTATTTGTATTACAAGGGATATCACAGCTCAAATAGAGGAGAAGATGGAGATAGAGGAAAAACAAATGCTGTTTAAGTCATTACTAGAATATAATAATGACTCCATCATATCTATAGATTCTATAGGAAGAATTACATATGCAAATCCAGCAACGTATGAAATATTTGGATACCGATTTGAAGAATTAAATAATAAGTTTATTTTTGAATTTATTAATAAAGAATATGAAAAAGATTTTCAAATTATATTTAAAGAAGCCATGCAAGGAAGGGCAAAGCAAATTGTTTCAAAGAAATATGTTCATAAAGAAGGGTACGAGCTCTATATTTCCTTGAGAACTATCCCGATTATTGTAAATGGTGAAATTGTTGGAGTATATATTGTTACAAGGGATGTTACAAAGCAAATATTAAATGAAATGAGAACGGAATATTTAGCTTATTATGATCAGCTAACAGGATTAATGAATAGAATTTCATGTACAAATAAGTTAAATGATTTTTTAAATGAGAAGGTAGCTTTTGCGTTTATCTTTATAGATTTAGATGAATTTCACCTTATTAATGATACGTTTGGTCATAAAGAAGGAGATAAAGTGTTACAAAAAGTTACAGAATGTTTAAGCAGTTTTCAAATACCCGGTATACACTTATTTAGAGAACACGATGATCAATTTGTTATGTTAATAGAAAATATAACGAAAGAACGTGTAGAGGGAGTTTCCAAAAACATACTGAAAAGGATTAGTGAACATTTTGTAATCGAAGAAGAGGACGTGTATTTAAGTGCTTCAATCGGAATTGTAATGGCTCCAACAGATGGAGAAGATGAAAAGATATTATTCCAAAGAGTTGATGCTGCTTTGGAAAAAGCAAAAGAAAAAGGAAAAGGGCATTATCATTTTTATTGCAGTGGGTTAGATTGTGAGCGTGAACAAAGATTTATAATAGAAAACCAATTACATCGTGCTATAGAAAAAAATGAATTCTTCTTATATTATCAGCCGCAAATTAATATTGAAACGAAAAAAATAGCTAGTATGGAGGCTTTAATAAGGTGGGATAATAAAGAATTAGGATTTGTCTCTCCCAATCAATTTATTCCGCTAGCAGAAAGAACAGGATTTATTATTAAGCTTGATGAATGGGTAGTAAATGAAGTGTGTCGACAAATACGCGAATGGTTAAATAAAGGATATGAAGTTGTCCCAATTGCAGTTAATATTTCAGCCAGGCATTTTCGCTCTATTACATTAATAGAGATGATTACACGAGCTTTACATAAGTACAATGTACCAGCTCATTTATTAGCGATAGAGGTTACAGAAGGAGCCCTTATACATAAAGATATATCGAAAAGAGTATTGCTACAATTAAAAGAACAAAATTTAAAGATTCATTTAGATGATTTTGGTACAGGGTATTCATCTTTGAGTTATTTAAAAACGTATCCAATTGATACTTTGAAAATTGATCGTTCTTTTATGGAAGGTATACATGTAGATGAACGCGATACGAATATTACGGCTGCAATTATTCATCTAGCTCATACGTTGGAATTGAATGTAATTGCAGAAGGGGTAGAAAAAGCGGAACAAATACAATTTTTGAAGGAAAAGAATGTGAAGTTTGTACAAGGTTATTATTATAGCCGCCCTTTATCAAAATATGATGTGGAAAATGTGTATTATAAATAATTGATAAAAAAAGTGATGTGCTAAGAAGCACATCACTTTTTATGTGTACCGGGTTTATCATTGTAACCAGATGTAAAAATAGCTGTAAGAAATGTGAGTGATACACCTAAAATTAATAATAATTTCATACTAATATCCCTCCTATTTTTTCAGTTTACGAATCTGAAATATGAATCGAAATGTATGTAATGTTCTTGGAAGAAAAGAATTTATTTAAAATGAATAGAGGTGTAAAAACTTTAATACCTATATTATACAGAATTTTCTTTGAATTTTGGAGAGAATTTTATAACACTACTGTATATTTCATTTTGATTTAAAGAATGTTTAAGGACATCCTAGCATACCTTTTATAATAATCCGATTGAACAAGGAGATGGGGGAGGAGCTATAATGGATATTCTAAAAAAAATTGAACAGCATCGAGAAGCAGAAGAACGCTTACAATGGGAAGGTACGTTTGCGGAGTATTTGGAGCTTGTGAAGGAAAGACCATGGGTGGCTCAAACAGCACACTCTCGCATTTACAATATGATAAAAGATGCTGGAATTGAAGAAGTTGATGGTAGAAGAAAGTATAACTTCTTTAGTAATCAGCTATTTGGGTTAGAGGATGCTTTAGAACGTCTTGTAGAGGAATATTTTCATCCGTCTGCAAAACGATTAGATGTTAGAAAACGTATTTTATTATTAATGGGTCCTGTTAGTGGAGGTAAATCAACATTAGTTACGATGTTGAAACGAGGATTAGAAACATATTCAAGAACAGATCGAGGAGCAATTTTTGCAATTAAAGGGTGCCCAATGCATGAAGATCCACTTCATTTAATTCCGCATCATTTACGAGATGATTTCTTTGATGAGTATGGAGTAAGAATTGAAGGGAATTTATCACCACTCAACGTTATGCGCCTAGAGCAAGAATATGGTGGGAGAATTGAAGATGTAGTTGTGGAGCGTATTTTCTTCTCTGAAGATCGCCGAACTGGTATTGGTACATTTAGCCCTTCTGATCCTAAATCACAAGATATTGCAGATTTAACAGGTAGCTTGGACTTTTCTACAATTGCAGAATATGGTTCAGAATCAGATCCACGAGCGTATCGCTTCGATGGAGAATTGAATAAGGCAAACCGTGGGATGATGGAATTCCAAGAGATGTTAAAATGCGACGAGAAGTTTTTATGGCATTTATTATCGCTTACGCAAGAAGGGAATTTTAAAGCGGGAAGATTTGCACTTATTTCAGCAGATGAATTAATTGTAGCGCATACGAATGAAACAGAGTATCGCTCTTTCATAGCAAATAAGAAAAATGAAGCATTACACTCAAGAATTATTGTAATGCCAGTTCCATATAATTTACGAGTGAGTGAAGAAGAACATATTTATGAAAAAATGATTCGTGAAAGTGACGTGTCCGATGTGCACATTGCACCGCATACACTTCGGGTTGCAGCAATGTTTACGATTTTAACTCGTTTAAAAGATCCGAAGCGTCCAGATATTGATTTAATTAAAAAGATGCGTTTGTATGATGGAGAAACGGTAGAAGGTTATAATGCGATTGATGTAGAGGAGTTGCAACGCGAATATCAAGATGAAGGTATGAAAGGTATTGATCCTCGTTACGTTATTAACCGCATTTCTTCTACAATTATTCGAAAAGAGGTACCATCTATTAATGCTCTAGATGTGCTTAGATCTTTAAAAGATGGATTGGATCAGCATCCATCGATTAGTAATGAAGACCGAGAGCGCTATATGAACTTCATTTCATTAGCAAGAAAAGAATATGATGAAATTGCTAAAAAAGAAGTACAAAAAGCGTTTGTTTATTCGTATGAAGAATCCGCTAAGACACTTATGGATAATTACTTAGACAACGTTGAGGCGTACTGCAATAAGTCGAAATTACGTGATCCGTTAACAGGTGAAGAAATGAGCCCAGATGAAAAGTTAATGCGCTCGATTGAGGAGCAAATTGGAATTTCAGAAAATGCTAAAAAAGCATTCCGGGAAGAAATATTAATTCGCATCTCTGCTTATGCACGTAAAGGAAAACGCTTCGACTATAATTCGCACGAACGTCTTCGTGAAGCGATTCAGAAGAAGCTATTTGCTGATTTAAAAGATATAGTGAAAATTACAACATCAACGAAAACACCAGACGAAAATCAGCTGAAGAAAATTAATGATGTTGTTGCACGTTTAATTGATGAGCACGGCTATAATTCTTCTTCAGCAAATGAATTATTACGCTATGTAGGTAGCCTGCTAAATCGATAGTTTGATAACAAAACGCTGTCTCTTGTATTTTGCGGGACAGCGTTTTATTATCCAGTCATATGTGTAAAGTGTCATACCTTGTCCAAATGTAATAAATTAAAATGCAATTTTATGAATTTATTGTCAATTATTTTTACAATATGCATATGATAGAGTAACCAACCATTCATACGAAAAAAGCCAACACAATACAATATGTTGCAAAGTGTAAATGTGTGCAACTATGCATTGTGTTTCTTTCTTATCAAAGGCTGAATGATTCTTTTCTAGTATGTGAGTGGCAAAATTTTGTTTAGGATGCTCGGAGTATTATATGAAAAACGTTATATATGTTTATGGGATGATTTTCGATGGGCAGTTACCTTTCATTCTAGCTGGCACAGTATAAAACAAAATTTCTAGCTTGCTGTTCATATAGGAAGACAATTACAGTAAGGAGGGAAAGAAATGGGTGAAGAAAACCAACCAAATTATACGATTTCACAGGAAAACTGGTCCCTCCATCGCAAAGGATATGACGACCAACAACGCCATCAAGAGAAAGTACAAGAGGCAATTAAGAATAATTTACCCGATCTTGTAACAGAAGAAAGCATTGTTATGTCTAATGGTAAGGATGTTGTAAAAATACCGATTCGTTCTTTAGATGAATATAAGATTAGGTACAATTATGATAAAAACAAACACGTTGGGCAAGGAAATGGTGACAGCAAAGTTGGTGATGTCGTTGCGAGAGATGGATCAGGTGGTCAAAAGCAAAAAGGACCAGGAAAAGGGCAAGGAGCAGGGGATGCGGCTGGGGAAGATTATTATGAAGCTGAAGTCTCTATTTTGGAATTAGAGCAAGCATTTTTCAAAGAGTTAGAGCTGCCTAATTTAAAGAGAAAAGAAATGGATGAAAACAGGATTGAACATGTTGAATTTAATGATATTAGAAAAACGGGATTATGGGGCAACATTGATAAGAAAAGAACGATGATATCCGCATATAAACGAAATGCGATGCGTGGTAAAGCATCTTTCCATCCAATTCATCAAGAAGATTTAAAGTTCCGCACTTGGAATGAAGTATTAAAGCCAGATTCAAAAGCTGTTGTATTAGCGATGATGGATACGAGTGGATCGATGGGCATATGGGAGAAATATATGGCACGGAGCTTCTTTTTCTGGATGACGAGATTTCTACGCACAAAGTATGAAACAGTAGATATTGAATTTATTGCCCATCATACGGAGGCAAAAGTAGTTCCAGAGGAAGAGTTTTTCTCAAAAGGAGAAAGTGGTGGAACAATTTGTTCTTCTGTATACAAAAAAGCACTCGAGCTAATTGATAATAAATACTCACCAGACCGCTATAATATTTATCCATTCCATTTTTCAGACGGTGATAATTTAACATCAGATAATGCTAGATGTGTAAAACTTGTTGAAGAATTAATGAAGAAGTGTAATATGTTTGGGTATGGGGAAGTGAATCAGTTTAATACACTATCATGTGTACAATTAGAGAAAGCCTGTAAATACAGGCTTTTTTATATTTTGAAGTAAACTTGAATTTCGAATTCATTTGTTTTCCAGTCTGGATGACGATAATACGTGACTGTACTTAGTATAGTTTTTAATAATTGATTTTTCAATGTTATGTTCGTTGTTTTATAGTAAGATTCAATAACTGTTTTTAATGCTGGAATAAATTCTGTTTTATTATGTTCTTTAACTTGTTCTATTTCAATTTCTTTTTGCAGTACTTCTATATCATTTTCAATAGAGGTAATCCGTTCTACAAGATTCTTTTGTCTCTCTAAGAAAATTTCCACAGTATAAATACCTTGTTCAAGAAGGTCATGTAAATTTCCTTTTTGATTTTGCAGCTCTTTCAATTCTTTTTCTTTTGAAATTATTGCTTTCTCTTTAAATGATATAAGCTTCGAATCATCTACTTCTACCTCTTCTATTTTTTGAGCTTGGTATTCATCTACTATTTGTTGCAAGGAATATAGTAGTTTTTCTTCTACTAGATTAAATACAGATTGTTTTTGTTTACCTTTACATGCAGGATTATTACAACGTAAGTAATTATGTGGTCTATCTTTTCTAGTTTGAATTAACATTGTGTATCCACATAATTTACATTTTAAAATACCGGCTAAAGGGTTCGTTAATTCTTTAGAAGAAATGACAGCAGGTTTATGTCTACTACTATGCGCTTCATTCGCAGTATCAAATAATTCTTTAGAAACGATTGGCTCATGAGCGTTTTCATATACAATCCATTTATCTTGAGGAGTTTTCTGACGCGTATATTTCCCATTTCTTTTTTTATGTTTAAATTTGCCCCATACAATTACCCCGGTATAAACTTCATTTTTTATGATAGAGGTGATTGTAGAAGCATCCCAAGCACCTCTTTTGGTTACAGGTGGATCTACTCCTAGCTTGTCCAATTCGGCAGCAATCAGTTGTCTTCCTTTACCATCACACATTAATTCAAATATTTTTTTTACTACCCATGCCTTTTCGGGGTCCGGATATAATCTTAAGTTTTCATCTTTTAAATATCCATATGGCGGCTTTTTACCAATGTGTTTCCCTTCTTTAACGGAGTCGATTCTTCCATTCTGAAGGCGTTTCGTAATAGATTTAAGTTCTTGTCGCGATATTAAAGATTTAATACCAAAGACAAGCTCCCATGATTCGTCATCTGGATCGTACACATCAGTAGGAGTAATTATTTTGGTAGAAGAATAACGGAAGGCACGGTCAATCATTCCAGCATCTAACATGTCACCACGTCCAAGTCGATCCAAGTCAATTACTAACACGCCGTCAATTTCATTTCCGTCTAATTTACGAAGTAATTGTTGCATTTGAGGTCTTTCTTGGATGGATTCTCCAGAAGCAACCTCTTCAAATATATCGATAATATTATGATTTTCAGCTTTAGCTATGGCAAATAAACGTTTACGATGGCGTTCTAAGGCATTATAATTATTCCCTTCTTCTAACGCACGTCGTTCTTCTTCTACGTCTTTACGACTCTTTCTCAAATATATACATACATCAAGAGATTCAGGACGATACAATTTAAATCACCTCTATACAATTGTATTAAATTCACTATACACAAAAATGACATAGAAAAAAAGAATGGTAAAAGCATTCTTTTTGTCGAAATGATCATTATCTTTTATAGGTTGTCCACCCTCCAAGTGAACATATACATATTCAAAAGGGAGGGGAAGACATGGATAGTAAAACTTTTAAATCTGGACAAGTTACAATTGTCATTCACTCTAATTTAGTTCATATGACCTCTGATGAAAGACGTGAATGGTTTCAAAAAGAGCAAGAGCGAAAAAATCCAGTTCTTATGAAACTGAACGAAATTATTCATAAAATCAATAAGGAAGTTGCTCTTGGTTAATATGTATAAGTCTTTAAACGAGCAAAACTTTTTGGAATACCATGTATCTCAGCAACTTCTTGGATTGATAAATTAGTATTTTCGTAATCAAAAATCATGTCATCAGATAATAAAAGTTCAACAGCGAATGTATTTGCTTCAACTTCTAAGCGATCCACAGAGAAAAGAGTTTGATTTCTCAAAAATAGGGTGTTTGCTTTTGGATGAAGTAGCGCATGACCAAGTTCATGCGCACATACAAACCGTTGTGTAATTTCATCTATTTGATTGTTTATATGGATAAACTTCATTCTTTTATAAGTGCTATAAAATCCAAGTGTATTTCCTAGGTTTTCAAACATAACGCTGATATTTTTATGGCTAGCAATTTCGAATGGATTGGTTGTTTGGTGTTTTTCTGCGATGTATAGTACGTATTCTTTAATGTCCATATCAATTCACTCCATTCATTATTTTTTATACTTGTTTGGAGTGAATTTTTGTTTTGCCATTTTTTTAGCCATCCGCATAGATTTTTCAAGTGACATACGAATTAATTCTTTTGTATCGTCATCGATAGGTTCGCCATCAAACATTAATGCATCTTCACTATTATCTAATTGCTCTAGAGTTCTTTCTAGATCACGAGCTATATCACGTTCTTCTTTTTTGCTAAGTTGAATTTCTTCCTTCGCATCACTAAGTAAAAAGTCTACTGATACATTAAAAAAATCAGCAATTTCTAATAGGCGAGATTTTCTTGGTAACCGATCATCACTATTCTCATAATGAGTTATAGATGAACGAGGGATATTTAATTTTAAAGCCAGTTCTTCTTGAGAAAGTCCTTTCCCCTCTCTTAACTCTTTTAATTTTTTTGAAAAAGCCATTTCTATAACCCTCCTTTATGAATTATATTTTATCATTTGATGTGCGTAAAAAAAACAGTGCGTAAAACGAACTTTTGTGTTGACATGTGCGTTTTAAGAACGTATTATAGGTTTATAAGGTTCGGAAAACGAACAAAAAAGGGGACGATGAATTGAACCAAATTACTAAACTTAGGAAACAAAAGGCTATAACTCAAGAAGAACTAGCAGTTAAGGTTGGAATTACTAGAGCGTATTTATCTAATTTAGAAAACGGTAAACATAAACCGTCTTTAGATGTTGCTTTAAAAATATCAGAAGTATTAGGGAGTTCTGTAGAAAAAATTTTTAAAACGTAAGTGCGAAAAACGAACGGTAATAACGCAGAAAAGTAGGTGGAAACATGTCAGTAATCAAACAAGCATCTTCTGTTAAAGACACCAAGACAATTAAGTCCGGAAACGTAACAATAGTAATTCATTCAAACTTAGTTAATATGTCGTCAGAAGAACGAAAACATTGGTTTCAAAAAGAACAAGAAAATAAAAATCCAGTTCTTATGCGACTCAATGAAGTCATTCATAAAATCAATATGGAAGTATCCGCTAATTAATATTTTAATACCTTAACAACTTAATATGGAGGCGAACGAATATGGGAACAAGTATATATAGTAATTCATCAATAGGCGCGTTATTACAAGGAGCTAGAGAAAGTTGTGAAGATGAAACGTTAACAACGAAGAAAGGACTTGCATCGTATCTTGGAATTACATATGAACGCTTGAAAAATATTGAGGCTGGTACTTCACAAGTTCCATTTGAACTAGCGATGGATTGGTGTGATGCAACGAGGGCGCCATTAAACAAGCAGGCGATTAAACATATATACGGTGTTGGATTACCGCCTACAGATCCACGTTTGACGAGTGATGTGAACTTACAGATTATGAATTATATCAAGCAAGCTGAGGACGGCATTAAAGCAGCAAAAGAGATTATGAAATTGCAAGTCACAACAAGATCTTGGCAAATGAATGATTCAAAGAAAAAAGAATACGTGCAGCATGCTAAAGAGGTATATGACATGATACAAGCGACTCAATGTGTCATTCAAGCATTAGAGGGTGTACATCCAGGATTGCTTGAGGAAGTAAGAGGTAATTGGTTAAGAAAAGCCATTTCAGATAATGTGGTTGTTCATTCGGTTGAGAGTTTATTGAAGTTATCAAAAGTAATGTAAGGAGGAATAACAGTGACAGTGGATTATATAAACCCTAGTTTGGAAGAGTATAAAAAGTTAGTACGTCTTGATGCAAAGCTAGCAGGTGAAATTAAATTAGCGGAAACATTCGCGGAGGATGAAAACTTAGAGGAATTAAAAAGAGAGAAGAAACTAATTGGAATTCGAATCAAAATTATAGAAGCTTCATTTGTTTTAAAGCATAAATGGGTAAAAGAAAAAGCTACCGCCTAGGAAACAGTAGCCTTAACAAAAATATGATAAAGCAATTATAACATTATATAAATCATTTGGACAAGCACTGTGCTTGTCGTTATGACCAGAAAGGGATTGTTCCTCCCATCCCCTTACAATAAGCCTTTCTGGTTGTAACGATGCGTACAGCATCAATGAGTAATAGAAAGAGGTGAGACCTATGAAAACTCAATATAATCGTTTAGCTGAATTGGTTCTTCCAAAGGATCTTGAGTTTGCGAATGAGTTACATGATTGTATGGTGACTTGTGTTCATAACGTATTTAACGCTCAAACAAAAGAAGAAGCGGATCGATGGGATGAAGAATTAATTCGTTGTTCAAAAGACTTTATGGAGCTTCGTGAAGCAAAACAAGATTATGAGGCATCGAAAAGTTACCGTGTAATCATAACGGATTTTCGAGCGAGAGGAATCAATGCTTCATTAGTTACTCGAAAGAAATAAAAAAATCTATCACTTTGCAGAGTGATAGATCAATAAATGGCTTTAATAATTTTAGTTAGGATAATTATACCAAATGAGAAGCTGTATAACAATGGAGTGTGTTGCATGCTTTTAGACAAATCATTACATAGAGTGTTGCTGAATCCTAAACTTCTTCAGCAATCGACATCAGAGCAGCACCTTATCTACTTAGTAAAGCAATATCTCAAAACAGGATATAAGAATTATCGCTTATTACGTGTAGAGGACGGATTCGCGATATGTAAACGGGAGGATGAATAATATGGCGGTTTATAGACAAGTACAAGTTTCTTTTTGGCAGGATGCAAAAGTTATTGAGGAAATGACTCCAGAAGATAAGTTGTTTAATCTGTATCTTTTAACTAATCCACGTACTACACAAATAGGAGTTTACCAAATTACGAAAAAGCAAATGGCTTTTGATTTAGGTTACTCAATGGAAAGTGTTAATGCGCTATTAGATCGATTTGAAAAGCATCACAAATTAGTTAAGTATAATCCAGAAACACGAGAGCTAGCCATTATTAATTGGGGGAAATACAACCTCAATAGAGGTGGGAAGCCAGTAGAAGATTGTATTCGTAAAGAACTAGATGGAGTAGGAGATACTAGCCTAGTAGCTTTAGTAGCAGCAAAAGTTAAAAACGATAAAATTCGTGCTATTTTTGAAGAATTTCTTCATGCTAACGATACGTCCGACGATACGTCAACGACAGGTGGACAAGAAGAAGAAAAAGAAGAAGAAAAAGAAGAACAACAACAAGAAGAACGCACAAGCGCGGAAGAAGTTGTTGCGGTTAATCCAATTACTTTTTACGAGCAGAACTTTGGATTCATTACACCTTATATCGCAGATGGTATTCACGGATGGATAGATGATTTAAATGCAGAGCTTGTTGTAAAAGCTATGGAAATTGCTTTAGAGAAAAACACTAGAAATATGAATTACGTAAATACGATTTTAAGAGATTGGCATCTTAAAGGCTTAAAAACAGTAGCAGACGTTGAAACCGCTGATAAAGAATTTCGTGCTCAACGATATGCAAAAGCACAACAGTCGTCACAAGTACCTTACCAACAAAAAGGCTTATCGGAATCTACTAAAAACGTGATACAACAGCAAGAATCATGGGAACAAAACATTCCAACGGATGAAGAACTTGCAGCACTTAATCAACAGAATGGATGGTTGATTCAATGAGTAACGATATGATTCGTAACGTAGAAGCTGAACAAAGTGTTTTAGGTAGCATTATTCAAGAAGGCGATTTAATTAAAGATTGCCAGCTAAAAGCAAAACAGTTTTCTTTACCAACACATCAAGTGATTTTTAAAGCGATGAGAGAGCTAGAGGATGCTGAGGCTCCGATAGATCTTGTTGCTCTCATTGGAAAATTCGATGAAGGATTTATGCATCAAATTGGCGGGATTGAATTCTTTGTAAATCTAACAGAAGTTGTAACCACAACTAAAAACTTTTCATATCACGAAGGGCTGGTGATTGAAGCTTGGAAGATGAGACATGCTCAAGAGGTTGCTGGTAACTTATATAACCGTCTTCAGCAAGATAAAGATATGAGCGCAATTAGTACTTCGATTGATGAACTAAGCGCCATTGAAGAAACAGGTTATTCAGATGAATTTAATTTAAAAGAAACACTTGTGGATCTGTATAAGGAAATGCAAGTTGATGTAGGTGATTTAACTGGTATACCAACTGGTTACGATGATTTAAATAGAATGACGGCTGGATTACAAGAAGGTGATTTAATCATTGTTGGCGCTCGACCTTCAATGGGGAAAACAGCATTTGTATTAAACGTCGCTTTTCATGCAGCCAGTGCCCATACAGCAACAGGGGTATTTTCGCTAGAGATGGGAGAAAAGCAATTAATTAAGCGAATGATCTCAAGTACTGGAAATGTAGATGCTACGAAATTGAAGAATCCTAAAAAGCTTTGCAATTTAAAGGATTGGGAGAAGATTAGTCAGGCGATGGGATTGATAAATGACTTGCCATTAGAAATTTACGATAAAGCAAATGTCACGATGCAAGAGATTTACGCTAAAACTAGGAAGCTAAAGCGTAAGCACCCTGATAAAAAAGTTTTAATCGCAATTGATTATTTACAGCTTATTGTAGGTGATCCCAAGCATAAAGGAAATCGCATGCAAGAAATTGGAGAAATTAGCCGCAAGTTAAAACTTATGGCCCGAGAGCTAAACGTATGCGTGGTTGCATTATCGCAGTTAAGTCGTGCTGTTGAGAGCAGGCAGGATAAAAGGCCCTTACTCTCAGACTTACGTGAAAATGGACAAATTGAGCAAGATGCGGACTTAATCGCGTTCTTATATCGTGAAGATTACTATGACCGTGAAACCGAAAATAAAAACATTACAGAAATCATTTTAGCAAAACAGAGAAATGGTCCAGTAGGTGTTGTGGAATTAGCATTCATTAAAGAATTTAGTAAGTTTGTAGGCTTAGAACGAAAGTTTGATAGACAACAGGAGGCTTAATAATGCTATTACGTCAGGAAGTAGAGCGAAGAAAGTTAGCAATTATTCGTAAATTATTAGACCTTGGATTATCAGAAATTAATGGCCAGACATTAGATCAACTAACATTAACACAGCTAGAGGGAATATTAATCGCAAGCTTGCAAGTATTGGAGAGAAGCAATGGTGCCCAAGCAACTAACAATCTTTGATGTGGAATCAGTCGTATCATTTGATCCTAAGAAAGCGCATATTCATCGCGTGAACTCAAAACTACGGTATGCAGATGTAGTTGTGCAAATACCACGTCAAGCTAAAGCAATTGAGGAATTAAAACCGACGACAGCACCCGATGAACGCTATGAGTTATTTGAAGAGTATGCGATTGGAATTTGGCGTTATAAACGAGCGGAGGATAAACAATTTGTATGGGAAGAAGCTGAAGAAATTTGTAAGCGGGCAAGAGATGAAAAAGAGCCGATTCCAATTCGGCTCCATCTATCATCGGAACAATCATTTGTTCCAGAAAATGTTTTGCAATATTTATAGACAAATAAAAAAAGCTGAGATCACTCTCAACTTACTCGACAAAGTAATTATAACACATTTGGGAGTGGTTTCGGTGGCAATTATCAAAGAAAATATTGCGGAAATGACAGCTGAAATAGATTTAAAAACGAATGGTATTTACATCGTTAAAAATGGTCAAGTTCAATTAATCCAACCACCTCAAGGTGGATTTGGTGAACAATCATTTACTTATAAAGACGGAAAAGTAATTCGCATGGACGAAAGAAAAACTCAGTTAATTTAATATACGATTAAAAATCTTGTGAGAAATGAGGGGCTATAGAAATGGAAGAAAAACAAACTGAAAAAATAAAGACACATATAAAAATATCGATACCTATAGGTGACGATGAATCTATAAAAGAAGAAATTCAAAGGTGCCTTAGAGAAACTCAAGACATTTCTCAAATAGAAATAGAACGTCTTGAGTTTGAAATTGAACTTCACAAAAAGTATGTAAGTTATTCAAGATAACTTAGATGAAATGTTTGATTATAGATTGAGCAACATTCTGCATGGTATTAGCGGTGTCGTTAAGGTGAGAATGCTTAACAGTTGTATAAACTAAATCTTGAGAATATCCGAAATTAATAGTATGGGATTCTTCAAATAAATTGTTATTAAAGTCCTCGTATGTAATTTTTACATTAACTATATCATCCATTTCGGACGGTACGGCAGTCATAAATTTTTGGTTTGGTGCTATGAGGCTATTAGTGATTGAGTCAATCGTGC
The DNA here is from genome assembly GCF_028548245.1 of Bacillus sp. FF-1. Lineage (NCBI taxonomy): Bacteria > Bacillati > Bacillota > Bacilli > Caryophanales > Bacillaceae > Bacillus > Bacillus sp. FF-1. The sequence goes on along the minus strand of NZ_JAQQGG010000007.1, from coordinate 225,211 downwards.
CATTACGCCCAAGATCTGGCAAACTCTTATTAAACTCAATATTAATAATTCGTGCACCTGATTTGCCGAAATTTTTAATAATAAAGTATTTCGCTTGAAAACCTGTATCAATTGCAGATACAAAACATGTGACATAAGGTCGATTTGCCTCTTCGATAGATTTTCGAGTTAACTTTAATGATTTTAATGCTATAAAAATGGATGTAATAGCGACAAGTGTTGAAACGATTATTCCAGATATTTGTATCCAATCTGAAATCTTCATAAGTATCACCTCCTCTCTATGGGGAATTATACCAGGATTTAGTAGAGAAGCTAGTCACAAGTGTACTGATGTGAAGTAAGACCAAATTTGAATTTTATTAAGAAATGGGGAATGAGAAATGGCTATTGAAGCACATAAATGTAACGTTAAAGGATGTAATGGTCTTGTAGTTTTTGAAAATGCTGATTTTGATTTGCAAAATCCTGACACAATTAAAGGAGTTTATGCACTTGATGATCCTACTTGTAACGTTTGCGGAAAAGAATTTTTAGTAGTACCTAGCTATTCTGTCATTGATCTTGATGTAGAAACACAAGAATTTGAAGAAATTGAACCAGCTTGTATTACTGAATGGCAGAATCAAAAATTTTAACCAAAGCGTTATTTGAATAGAAAATGGCAGGTAATTGACTAAGTTACCTGCCGCGATCCAAAACAGTCCGGAGGAACAAGCTCCGTTTTAAAAGAGTGTAGTCATGGGAAGTTGACTTGTAGATAGTATGTGTAATGTGGAAAAGAATATTCGTAAAGGGGAATGAAAAATGAATACAGTTACTATTAAATTCGGTCAAGGTACAGAAGCTTGGAAGGATATGCAAGAAGTAGTTAAAGCTCTACATGATAAAGGATATATTGCTCAGCCTTACGAGGATATTGGAACGGTAAAACTAACTAAGAAAATCAATGACGAATTAGTGGATAAGAAACAGCAATTTAATTGTGATATTTGCTTTTTAAATAAGGATATTGAAGAAAAGTCTATATATCAATTTGATGAAGGTGGCGACATTGTAGCATGTGTAGATTGTGAGAAAAAAGCATTTGAACAGTCAAAAAACCAAACAAAATAGTTATTCGAATAGAAAAGGAGAATGAAAAATGAAAAGACTAGAACATGATTTGCTAACGAGAAAGTACACTGAGGTATTTCACGAAGAGGAGTTTACAAACAATGCTCCACATCACTTTGAAGTTTATGCTAACACTGGAATCGTTATGTACAATCCTAATAACGTCGAGAACGATAATCCATTACCTTTAAAGGTTGGAGAGGTTAATTTTCAAGAAGGACCAATCCAAGAAGCTGGTATTAACGGTGTAATGAATGAGGATCTTATCGCTATGGTTATTTGTCGCCTTGAACATTTCAACCAAACAGATTTCCGTTGTAGAGAGAACTCAATGGCAATCACTAAGCTAGAAGAGGCGTTACTGTGGCTTAGAAAACGAACTGTGGGTAGGGAAAAAAGAGGCGTAGAAGGTACGCATACTAAATAAACAACTGAACAAAATCCTTATTGTAATAGATTTTGACTTTTATAGAAAAGTAGGTGTTCATGTGCGTGAGAAGTTTGTAGTAAAGCCGTCTGAAATCCCTAATGAAATTACTATTGTATTGAGTGAAAAAGACAAGTGCTTATTCGCTCAAATGTTGACGGATTTCATGATTAGTGCAGAAGATGCAGGAAGTAATTATAGGAATATATACAGAAAAGGATTGAAGATGGTTTATAACAAGTATTATCCAGAAGATAAAGTCTATTAAACATAACAAAAGTGTTATTTGAATAGAAAGCGAGGTGATTGAAATTTGAGCTTATTCAAAGAGAGACTAAAAGAACTATGTTTGATGATAATTGCCTTCGTGATTTTATGTGTAATAGGTTTGACTTTTGTCTCGCCATTATTCATTTTGGATTCGATTCATGAGGGATGGGGTGGACTAGCTTATATGGTTATTATTTTAAGTCTAGTTGCAATTTCCATTATATATAATGCTTGTAAATTTATTTATTGGCTATTAATAGAGCCGTTTAAAAATATGCGAAATAAAACAAAATAGTTATTCGAATAAGAAAAGAGGAGCGGCGATGAAGAAACAAAGATGGAGAAAAACAAAAGTTAAAACTTGTTACTTATGTGACAAGAAATTAAATATAAACCAGATCCGAGGCATAAATGATTGGAGTTATAAAAACAAAATTTTGTATTGGTGTGAGGATTGCGTAGAGTATTAAAACAAAATTCTTATTGTATGACCAAAAATAAAAGAACCCGTTTGCTATAAACGGATTCTTCTCTCAAGGTCTGCAAGAAATTCAAGGTAACTGGACCAGAGCACCATATTGAATTTCTTATGATATTAATGTATTCAAAGAAATCTAAAAGATGAATGGGAATTAAATAAAATCTTTATTTAAATAAAAAGAGCGCTAATCGAGAGCGCTCCTTATACCTCATTATAACGACAGTGACGAACTCACATTATTTAGAAAGGCACTATTATTGTATGTCAAAGTATGAGAGTAGTGAATGGATTTAGACAAAATCGGTATTTGAATAGAAAAAGAGATAGGGTTCACAACCCCATCTCTTCCAACAGAGATAAGTGCAGTTTTGCTTCTTCGCAATTTGGATTAATACAGTAATGAATAAACGAATGTTCATCGTGTTGTATGAGAGGTTGATCACAAGATACACATGTATATAGTGAGAGCATTTTATATACCTCCTTACAAATTATGGATTAATTTTAACATAGTTTTAGCTGGTTGAGGAGTAAGAAAAAATCGTTATTTAAATAAAAGAAACCCCGTTTGTCCGCGGGGTTCCTAAGGGTAATTGTCAAGTAATGACGTACTCAACTAAATAACCATATCATGAATTTTTTTGTAAAAACACTGGTAAATGTGTCCAAAAAAATGAGGGCATCATTTTCAACAAAAACGCTATTTTGTCGAAATCTTTTTGAATAAAGTTACCAAAATCAATTGATAATAATTTCGATGCGGAATAAAATTGAATAAAGTAACTTCATTCAAAGGAGAGGTCGTTATGAACAATTTAGAAAAAATGACAAAGGAAGAATTAAAATCATTATTTATTAATCATCTAGAAAAAATTGGTGATTTAGTTAAATGGAGTAATGAAAACGGAGCTGAGGTATTATTTGGAGATTTGATACTGGAGTCTTCTTATATAAAAAATCTTTTTCTTGGGAATCCATATAATGATATGCATAAGCATATGGAAAAAAAACACTATTTAAACGAGATTCAAGGATATGAAGAATTAATAAATAAACTTCAAGATTTGAAAGATAAATATGAAAAAGGTCACTTAAATCAATATAAAGGTAGTAACCTTAATCAAACTAATAGAGAGAATGAAAATGGTAACTCGAATCAAAAAAATGAAGGTAACGCATTAGAAAAAGATAAGAGTAACCAAATTCAAAGTAAACGTGGTGGTAAACGAGAAGGTGCTGGTCGTAAAGGGTTTGGAATTACGAAAAAAGTATCAGTAACATTACCTTCTGAAGTGTGGAGAGAAATTGAAGAGTTATGTGAAAAAGGTAACCTTAATCAATCTAAAGTTCTTCGAGAGTTAATTCAAAAAGGTTTATTGAATGATAGAGATTAATATAAAAATTTCATTTTGTTGAAAAGGGGAATGGATATGGAAAAGTGGCCTGAAGAAAGAATTGAAGCTTATAAAAGATATGTGACAAATGAAGATAAAAACATTGAATTGTTTGAACGCCAATTGGAATACAAACAAAAAGAAATTCAATGCTTACAGAGAGCAATTAAAAGAGCTTCACAAAGAAGAGAGTCAGATGCTTTAGAATTGCGTAATCAAGGGTGGGAATTAACAGAACAAGGCTGGAATAATACGAAATAAAAGAGCAGCTAGCAAAAGCTAACTGCTCCTTTTGACAAAAGATTCCGGGCTGCCAACACTGTTAAGAAAGCAGCTTATAGATAGTATGCACAAAGTTGTGCTAATTATTCAAATGAATAAAGGACAGTTAGCGAAAACTAACTGTCCAACCCTTAAAGAAAGGGAGGAATTAATGGGTATATAAAAATTCCTCCATCTACAGTATTGACGGAATATTGAGTTTTATTCAGGGGAGGAAGAGGGAAATGAAAGAAATTAAGTTTCGTGCATGGGATAAAGTATATAAGCATTTTCACGAAGGAGACCTTATCAGAGACTACCACATCGGTGAATTTATTGATAATCCAGAATACGAAGTAACTCAATACACAGGATTAAAAGATAAAAACGGCACTGATATCTATGAGGGTGACATTGTAAAAGCTTGGTCTACTGGTTCATACGGTACATTCGAGGTTCGTTGGAGACAAGATGGTTCGCCTTGTTTCATTTTATATCCAGCGTTTCAACATGGAGAGATGTGGAGATTGCATGGGGTGAAAGATAAAGATGGTAATTATTACGACGATGTAGAGGTTGTAGGGAATATCTATGAAAATCCTGAACTGATCAAAAACTAAACAAAATAATCCTTTGGCGATAAAATGATAATTTTTCGCCACAAGTGGAGAAAAAGAAGATTTAGAAATTATTAAGTAAAATCCTTTGAAAAGTTAAAAAAATGCAAGAAAATGATATAATAATAGCAATTAAACATTTAGTCCTACTGGAAGAACCAGCGGACACTGAACTACAAAGAGCATTAGTGATATTGCTCTGTAGTTTGGTGTCCGCTTTTTTTATTTTGCTTAGAGGTGATGGGAATGAAAAAGATTCGTAATCAGCAGCAAAAGGAACAGAATAGGCAGCGTAAGAAAGAAAAATTAAGTGTTCGAGATATAGAGGAATTAATGGGCATTCGTAGACCAAGATATGAGCGTGGTCATGGCGGTGCTTTTAGACAAAAATAAAAAATTGGAGGAATTAATGTGAATAAACAATTAGAATTTCAAATGCCTGTTATTGATGAGGAAAAGACAAAGGATTCAGTAGAAGAAGTATTTGAAGAGTACAGACGATATTTAGCGATGTTACCGAGTGATTTACTTCCTAAAGTAACACCATCGTATTCAATTGTTCCTCCATGTGTAACGAATGAATTTAATAGCTCTACAGAAAATATTGCTATTGAGAGAATTCAATTTGAAGAAGCTAGAGAAAGGTTCATGAAATGGATTCATAGGGCAGTTAATAGATTACCAAAGAGAGAAAGAAAAATTATATATATGTATTATATGGAAGAGTATAAAGGGTACGATCCAGACATAATGGATGAAGTTAAATTAGGTAGAACTACATATTACAAAGTGAAAGGGAAAGCTCTATTACGTTTGGCCTTTAGTTTACGAAAAGAAGTGTTTAAGCAAAGTACACAAAACGGAGAGGTAGAAACAGCATGAACATTGTACAGCCGATTCGAAATAAAGAGATTATCCAAGAGATAAAGGAATTCTATAAGAAGCAGAATGAGAGAAACTACATTCTGTTTCTTCTTGGTATTAATACAGGCTTTAGGATATCAGATATATTGCGCTTGCGTGTTCGTGATGTAGAGGGATGGAATATTGTTATACGTGAAAAGAAGACGAGGAAAATAAAAGATATTAAGATGCCATCAGAATTAAAGAAGGCAATTCGCGATTATACAAAAGGAAAGCCGAAAACCGAGTATTTGATCAAAAGTCGGAACGGGAAAAATAAGCCAATTACAAGGGCAATGGCTTATGTGATACTAAATCAAGCGGCGCAAGAGTTTGGATTAGAACGTATTGGGACACATTCTTTACGTAAAACGTACGGATATCATCATTATCAACAGTTTAGAGATGTAGCGGTTTTACAGCAAATGCTAAATCATACAGAGCAAAAAGAAACATTGAGATATATCGGAATTGAACAAGATACATTAAATGATTATCAAAGGAAATTTAAAATCTAATTTCTTTCTTTTTTTATCAATTTTTGAATTAGCTACAAACTGAACGTGTCAAATTCATTTCTGTAATAATACATGAAGGCTTGATACATATGAGGTAAATGCGTACAGGTGAATTTAACACACTCTAGTTTATAGCTAATTCATTCTCAAGGATTAAAGAACATATTTATTCAAAACTATGCAAAAAGAAGCTGAAAAACGATGTGCAAAAATACAGAAATAAAAAACGCGAACTATTCGTGAACTATTTGCGAACTATTTACGGACACGTTTTGGTTTTTAACATGATATATTTGTATTGTGAGAAGTGGCGGAAAACATTTCTCACAAAATTCCTGATAATGAAAATGGATCGTCATGACCGGTGGCGATGGTTGCAGATTGGATGGATAGTTGTTTCTTGATTTCACATTCAATTGCAATTTATGTCATTCAAGCGAAGAAGGGCTTTTGCTCTTCTTCCAGTTACTTAATAAGGTTGGCGCAGATGAAGGCAACAACATTAGGTGATTGGAAAAAGAATAAAACTTCACGTACCACAATTAAAATACAAATGAATTATTGAGAGAAAAGCATCCATTCGGGTGCTTTTTATTTTTGAGGAGGATGAAGGGTGGAAACTAAAACATTAGTACTTAAACCTGTAAAGCAATATAAGATTGATCCGAATAAAATCCAATCATTAGATGATGTGATTTCTATTTTGAAAAATGTAACGATATATGTGAATGGTGAAGAAGCATTAGAAGGTCTTGAACATTTAATTGAAAAGGATAATGAGCAATGCAATTAACTAAACTTGAAAATGCGATTGCTATCGGTACAATCCTTAATGCTATTGGTGAAGAGAATCTTAAAGATTACGTGGAATTAGAATCATTGCGACCAGTAGTTAAAGAATTAAATAGGTTAAACAAAAGAACGAAGCCGAAAGAAAAGAAAGAAGCGATAACAAGTTTAATAGGCAAGTTAATGAGTGAGGTGTGAGATATGGAAACACATGAGCTTATTCAGTTAATAAGAGATAACAAGCTTATGAAGTTCTATAAGTCTAGGGAATGGCGTGAACTAAGGCTCAAGGCATTAAAGAGAGATAACTTTGAATGTTGTATGTGTAGAGATAAAGGGAAGTATCGTAAGGCTGATTGTGTTCATCACATCAAGGAAGTGAAAGAATATCCAGAGCTTGCTTTAACATTTGATAATCTTATGTCTCTATGTAATACATGTCATAACGAAGTACATGACCGTTTAAGGGCACAGGACAAGCTACCAGCGTTTGTTAATGAAGAGAGATGGTAAAACATGATAATAAACGATAACGGTCGTGAGTACGACACTGAGTATCTTGAAAGAGTAGCAACGTTAGAACCTGAGGATAGAACAAGCGTAGAGCGAGACATCTTTAATGCTGGTGCTCGTTTTATTTATTATAGGTACACTCAAATCAGAGACATTATCAATCGTAATAAATGTAATAACTTAACGATTGATAAAGTGAAACAACTTTTAGATATAGATAGAGTTCAAATGTTCTTGCCAATTTCAGAAGAAGAAATAAATTATACTATTTATTTTGTTGAAAGATATATACGAATTAAATAAGTACCCCCCTTAAAATAAAATCGACTTTCTTTCGGGGGAGCTTTCAACGGGAGGGGGAGAGCGGTTAAAACATTTTTGCGAATTAAAAAGTAAGAGGGGGGGTACTTGTGCGAAAACTATCAAAAAAAGCACAGATAAAGCAAGATTTATTACAACAATTGGAAAATAGCGGTTTGCATGGTATGCACTACGTTGATCTTGTTGATGATTACATGACATTGTTTGATGCGAAAAATAAGTTAGCAAGAGAAATGAAAAAGAATGGACCTATGATTGAATGGCAAAACAGTGAGAGTCAAAAGGGAGTCAAGGCTAATCCAGCTACAAAAGAATTTCGTGAGACAAACAAGCGCATGACGGAATTATTGAAAGTGCTTGGCTTGAAAGAACCAATATATGATGAAGGTACTGATGACGATGACATCTAGATTTCCAACTACATATCAATATCATCCATACATCGATGAGTATATGCGCATGGTTGAGAATGGAGAAATTCAAAGTTGCAAAGAACAAAAGCTACTTATGAAGTTTCTTCGTTGGAAGTTAGACAAACCAGGTGTGGTGATTGATGCAGAGGCTATTGAAAAATCAGTAGAGAAGCCAGCCCCTTACTTTCCTTTTTCTCTTTTTGCTTGGCAGAGGTTCTGTAATGCGTTTATTTACGGTGTGCGTTATGCAGATGGTCGTCTTATGTTTGACAGGTATTTGTTATTACTTGGTCGTGGGGCAGGTAAAAACGGGTATATCAGTTATGATTGCTTTTATATGTTAAGTGGTCATCATGGAATTAAAAATTATGATATAGACATTGTGGCGACTTCAGAAGATCAGGCGAAAACATCATTCGAAGATGTGTTAAATATTTTAGAAACTCCTAAATTTGCAAGAAAGTTAAAAAAAGTTTTTTACAAATCAAAAATACTCATTAAACATATAAAAACAAAGTCTAAGTTTGAATTTAATACGTCAAATGCTCGTACGAAAGATGGTAAGCGAAGTGGAACTGTTATATTTGATGAGTTACATGAGTATGAGGACTATTCGAATATAAAAGTCTTTACATCCGGCCTAGGTAAAAAGAAAGACCCAAGGATTTTCTATATTACGACAGATGGAAATGTTCGTGGTGGAGTGCTGGATGATATGAAAGAAGAAGCACAAATGGTTTTGAATAAAGAATTACCGGACTCTACACTATTTCCTTTTATATGCAAACTGGATGAGGAACAAGAAGTTCATGATGAGTCAATGTGGGAAAAGGCAAATCCTTCATATCGATATAATGAAAATTTACAGCATAAAATGCGTAAAGAATATCACGATATGAAACGCAATAGTGCATTGCGAATTGAGTTCATGACAAAAAGAATGAATTTACCTGTCGAGGATACAAGGAAAGAAGTTGCTACCTATGAGGAAAGGTTAGCTACAGAGCAGCCATTCCCTGACGATATCCAAGGAATAGAATGTATAGGAGCTGTTGACTTTGCGCAAATACGCGACTTTTGTTCAGTAGGGATTTTATTTAAAAAAGACGGGAAACGTTATTGGATGCAACATACATTCATGCATCATACAGCTCCTAAATTACAAGACATTAATCAAGACATAATTAAAATAGCTATTGAAAAAGGTCTGTTAACGGTTGTATATGATAAATCAATAAGTGCAGAACATGTATTAAATTGGTTTGTCATGATGAATAAGACATATCGTATTAAGAAAGTTAGCATGGACTTGTATCGTTCTACAATTTTAAAAGAAGCATTAACTACAGCAGGATTTGAAGTTGAAATTGTACGTCGTGGACCAGCCACACATAGCATGTTAGCCCCGCTTGTAGAGGAGATGTTTATTAAGCAAACAATTGTTTTTGGCGATGATCCTCTTATGCGTTGGTATGTTGGTAATGTATACAAAGAAGAAAAAATGAATGGAAATATTGAATATAAAAAGATTGATAAAGAAAAGCGGAAAACAGATGGGTTTTTCGCCTTTTTGCATGCCTTAAATTTTGATTCGGAATTAAGTGAACATAAACAACTCACTCCGGGAACGTTCAAAGTAAGAACTTATTAGAAAGGTAGGTGAAGGAATGGGATTAATAGATTGGATAGGCGGTTGGTTTGGAAAGAGAAACAGGGAAGTACTAAAAAGTTATTTGTATGAGTCTTCTCTTGATTTTTATTTTAAAAAATTAGCTGTAAATACTTGTGTAGATCTAATTGCGAACACGCTTGTACGTTGTGAGTTCCAAACTTTTGAAAAAGGAAAAGAAGTCCGAAATGAAAACCATTATTTATTTAATGTACAGCCAAATCAAAATCAAAACGCATCTCAATTTATGCATAGCTTAGTTTCACATTTGATTTATGATAACGAGTGTTTAGTAATAATGCATAACGATCAACTTTATGTAGCCGATAGCTTCAATAAAGAAGAATTTGCATTAAGAGAAAATTGGTATACAAACGTTACAATAAATGATTTCACTTTTACCCAGAAGGTATTTAAAGAGAGTGAAGTTTTTTACTTTCAATTAAATGATGAAAATATCATGAATGTAATAGATGGTTTATATGGAAGCTGGGGAAAGTTAATTACTTCTGCAACGAACATTTATAAGCGCTCTAATGCTATGCGAGTTGTAGTGAAAGGCGATTTTTTAAGACCACAAACTGATGAGATGCAAGAACAAATTGATGCAATGTTTAATGACCAGTTTAAAACATTTTTCGAAGCGGATAATGCAGGTGCCGTTTTCCAATTACAAGATGGATACGAATTAGATAATTTCAGCAATACTTCAAAGGGAAATAAATTAGATAGTCGAGATATTAAATCATTGGTAGATGACATTATTGATTTTGTTTCTATGGCTTTTCATGTACCAAAAGGAATGTTAAAAGGTGATGTGGTTGATGTATCTAAACAAACGGATAATTTCCTTATGTTTTGTATCAATCCACTTATAGAATTAATTACAGATGAAATAAATCGGAAGTTTTATACAAAAGAAGAGTACTTAGGGCGAACATATTTGAAAGTTGATACAAGTCGAATTAAACATGTGGACATTACAGAGCTTGCAAATGCTTGTGATGTATTTTTCCGAATTGGTGTAAATTCAATTAATGATATTTTACGAATGTTAGGGCGTGAACCTATAGATGAGGAATGGGCAGAAATGCGTTATGTTACTAAGAACTATGAATCAGTTGAAAGCGCAGAAGCGATGAAAGGAGGTGTAAAAGGTGACAACAATCCAAATTCCAAAAATTAATAAACGTTTTGAAGTATTTAATAAAGTAGAAAATGATGAAACCGACCTGTTTTTATATGGTTCTATTGGTTCAGGTTGGTTTGCTGATATTACGGCTGATGACGTGAAATATAAATTGGACAACATTTCTACCGGTACGATTAATATTCATATCAATTCACCAGGTGGTGATGTATTCGAATCTATTGCAATTCATAATCTTCTTAAAAATCATAAAGCGAAGGTTAATGTTTATATTGATGGTTTAGCGGCATCAGGTGGTTCTGTTATCGCAATGGCAGCAGATAAAATTATTATGCCGAAAAATACGATGATGATGATTCACAAGGCATGGACATATGCAGCAGGTAATTCAGAGGATTTAAGAAAAGTAGCTAATCAATTAGAAAAAATTGATACGGCAGTAACAGAAAGTTATACAACTCGTTTTGTAGGAGAGAAAAGTGAACTTGAAACACTGCTAGCAGAAGAGACTTGGTTAACCGCTGAAGAATGTAAAACGTTTGGTTTCTGTGATGAAATTTCAGATGAAATAGAAATCCCAGAAGATGATGAAGGTGATGAGTTAGAACCAAAGGCAAAGATATTAAACAAATATAAGTCATCCGTCAAAAAACAAGAAGAACCAAAAGAAACTACTCATAATAGCAAAAATGCATTATTTACATTACTAACAGCTTTAAACACTCCAAAACGGTAGTGTTTTTTATTTTGTATAAAAATAGGAGGAATTTAAAAATGAAAAATTTAGATCGTGAAACTCAAAAACAAAATGAAATGAGAGAGAAGTTATTAAATGCAATGAATAGTGGTGATGAGGAACAAGCAGCGACCGCTATGATTGATTTTGCAAACTCTATTCAAGAAAACATTATCAATGAAGCGCGACAAGCTGTAAACGAAGATTTAACAGATCAACAAGTAATGGTAAGTAGAGGGCTACAAGTTTTAACAAAAGATGAACAAACATATTACAACACTGTTATTGCTAATAAAGGTTTTGCAGGTGTAGAAACGTTAGTTCCAGCAACTGTATTCGAACGTGTATTTGAATATTTACGTACAAACCACGCGCTATTGAACTACATTGAATTTGTAAATACTACTGGCGTTACAGACTGGATTGTCAAAAAGGGAAATGTACAGTCTGCTTGGTGGGGAAAACTTTGTGAAGAAATTAAAGAATTATTGGATGATGGATTTGAAGTTATTACAACGAATTTATATAAATTAAGTGCATATGTTCCAGTTTGTAACGCAATGTTAGACTTGGGCCCGATTTGGCTTGATCGCTATGTTCGCGAAATTTTAACTGAATCAATGGCTATTGCATTAGAAGAAGCAATTGTAAATGGTACTGGTAAAGATCAACCGATTGGAATGATGAAAGATCTTAATGGAGCAGTTACTGCGGGTGTTTATCCAGATAAAAAGGCAATTGCACTTACTAGCCTATCACCAAAATCATTAGGTAAAGAAGTAATGGCGCCACTTACAAAAGATGGTCGTCGTGCAGTAAGTAATGCACTAATGATTGTGAATCCACTTGATTATTGGGAAAAAATCTTTCCAGCAACAACGTTCTTAACACAAAATGGCGCATATGTATCTGGTGTATTACCAATTCCAGCAACAGTTCTTCAATCTTTAGCTGTTCCAAAAGGAAAAATGGTTGCAGGAATTGCGCGAGATTACTTTATGGGTGTTGGTTCAACTCAAAAAATTGAAACATCTACAGAATATAAATTCTTAGAAGATGAAACGGTTTATTTGTCTAAACAATATGCGAATGGTCGTCCGAAAGATAATGAATCATTCTTAGTATTTGATATTAGCGCTTTAAATGCTGGTAGTGAAACACCTACACCCTAAGCAACCCTCCACATTAAGAGTGGAGGAAATGGATTTTAACAATATGTTAAAACCGGAATTAGTTGCATATGCAAATCAACATAACATAGATATTTCTTCGGCGACTTTGAAAGATGATATTCGAAAAATTATAGAAGAAGCAGTAACAAGTGGTGGTTAAAATGGAAAAAACATTAAATGAAACATTACTTGAAGATGTGAAAAGCCGTTTAAGGATCACTTGGGATGATGAAGATAAACAATTAATAAAAACAATTGAACGTGGAAAGGCGTATTTACAAAAACTTTGTGGTACGTCTTTTTCTTTTGGAGAAGAAGATCAAGTTAAACAATTACTTATTGAACGATGCAGATATGAGTATAACAACGCCTTGGAGGATTTTGAAAAGAATTTCCGAGGAGAATTGCAGCGTTTAATTCTAGAATCTGCCTTGAAAGAGAGGGCAAAAGGTGAAGTCATACAATGAAACGTTTAATGATGGTTTTTTGAGATATGGACGCACAGAAACAAAGCGTAGTGAAAATGCAAAACGGATCAAAGGTGTTTTTGCTGAAGAAGGAAAATTAGCTTTTAGAGAATTGTCGGCACGGGACAGTGACTATCAATCTTGCGGATCATTAAATGCAAAGCTAGATAAGAAGGTAAAGACTTTATTCCCGCCTTCTTTTCGTTCTGTTAATAAAAACAAATTAAAAGTAGTTATAGATCAATTGGAATACGATGTTATAAAAGTTGATTCAGACAAACAGTATTTATATTTCTATTTACAGGAAGTAGGTGGACATAGTGCTGAGTAACGAACAATCAAAAAAGCGACTCAAGAAAATGAATAGCTTGTTAATTGAAAAATTAAATGAAGCATTCAATGTGGAGATTTATCAAGATCAAGTAAGTGAAGATGAAGAAGAAGGTTATCACTACTTCATATTTGAGACAGGCGGCTTTGAAAAAACAGAAAATAAATTAACACTTAAGCAACATGTTTTAATTCGTTATTACTCTGAAAATCGAGATGACTTAGATGAAAGAATGCTAGATATTATTGCAACACTTGAGGCTACAGGACATTCTTTTCAACGTTCTGATAAAACATCTATTCAAAAAGGAGAAACCGACGAATACATTGATGAAATTGAAATTTATGTAACGAGACTTGTTAAATATGGCTGCTAATTCATGGAGTGTTGAGTTTGGTGATATTGAAGCCTTAGAAAGAAAAATGAAACAAATACCAAGTAAATCGGAGCAAACACTTAATAAGGTTTTGCATACTGACGGTGTGAATCTTGCAGTCGAGTCCATTCAGCCTAAAATTCCAGTTTCTACGTGGAAGGGGCGAGTGAGAAATAAAAAACATGCCAAAGATCAAAAAGCTTTAGCGAATAGCAAATTAAATTTAGGTTTTATGATTCGTCCAACACCTAGATTCAATTATTTAAAGTATCCCGATTTAGGGATAGGAAATTCAAAGAAAAACACACCGCGAAAAATATTAGAGCGTGGTTTGCATACAGCTACGCCGAAGATATCAGAACGCTTAAATACAGAATTAGATAAGGTTATCAATCAAACATTAGGAGGTTAATCATAATGGCAAAAACAGTTATTGAAGAATTTGATTCTATGTCATTTACAAATGTAGGTATTCAATTTATTGAGGGGGGCATTCAACAACCAGGTACAAAGTTCGGTTGTGTTGGCACAATCGAGGGTGAAACAGAAATGCTTGAGAAAGTAAAGAAATGCGAAGGTGTAGAAGTTAAAAAGATGTCTAAACCTACCAAAATGAATATGACTCTTTCTGGTCATTTACGTGTGGATGTAATTAGAAAGGTTTTCGGAATTAAAGCAGATGGATTAAAAGCTGGTGTCTGGTCATATGGAACAAAATCTAAAGGAAAGGCATTTGTTTTAACTGCTGATGTAATTGATGAGTTTTCTGATGTGAAAAAGATGGTTGCCTTTTCTAATTGTACATCTACAACTGGATTTAAATTTAAAGTAGAAAACGGTGCAGATGAATTAGCAGAAACAGAATTAGAATTTACGGCACTTAAAGATAGTAATGACGACTTCTATTATGAAGCGTTAGTTGATGAAGTAGACGATGCGCAAGTAAAAGAGAAGTGGCATACACAATTCACACCAGATCTTGTGAAACTGTAAAAATATCTATCAAGATGAAAGGGGACAAGTAACCTATGAAAGTCCAAATCGTAAAATTAAAAGAAATAGAAGTTGTAAATGTAGATGGGTACTTTAAGGTAATTGAAAAAAATCATCAAACAGTTCCTTGCTTTATTACGAACGCCGCAATGCAGCGAGGGCAAAGTTTAGGTTTAATTGAACAATCAATGATGCAAAGCTTATTTAAAATGAAGGATTTAGCAACTATGAATCCTAATGAAATCGATAGTGATGCATTGCAGAATTTTAATGAAATTGAGATACAAAAGGTCATTTATTTAGGCTGTTTAGGGGCGAATAAACAGTTCCCATATGACTTTGAAGAATTCATTGAAAGATTCCATTATTCTTTTGAAGAAACAATGAAGCTGTATACTAAGTTAATTTCAAATATAACAAATGGAAATACAAATAATTTTGCTAAAGGATTAGCGGCTAGTACAAAGTCCACAGGAAAAAAGAAATAAAGCCACCGAAAATAAACATTGAATGCGTAGAGGACAAATATGTTCTCTACGTTTTAATTTATGGGATTGATCCAGAAGTTTTTTGGCATTTTCCCGTCGCATCGGTGGAGCGAATAGCAGAAGGGAAGCTTGCCTTTGATAGTTGGAAAGCTAATCCACGCTAAGAAAAGGCAGGTGAAAATATGGCGAATGGACCAGAGTCAAGAATAACGTTTAAGGTTTTTAATCAAGAATTTAATAAAGCAATGGGCGAAATGAAGAATGAAAGTTCTAAGTTACGCCAAGAGTTCACATTGCAACAAGAACAACTTAAATTAAGTGGGACAGAAACCGAAAAATTAAATGCTAAGTTAGGATACTTACAACAACAACAGCAATTAGCTGCACAAAAGGTTGCAGCTACAGAACAGCAATTAAGTAAAGCTAAAGAAATGTATGGTGAAAATTCTACTGAAGTTGAAAAATTATCTCGTCAGCTAGGAAACGCTCAAATTGCTGAACAAAAATTTTCGAATCAGATCAAAGAAACCGAATCAGCTTTACAAAGATTGGAGCAACAAAACAGTAGTACAGCACAAGCCATAAATAAACTAGGAACAGAAGAAACAGAGCTTGTAAATAAATCAGCGAAATTACGTGCAGAGTATGATTTGCAACGCGCATCATTAGGCAATAACGCTACAGAATCAGAAAAGTTAGGTGCAAAGCTTCAGTACCTAAGTCAAGCGCAACAAAACGCCGCACAACAAACGAAAAGCTGTGAACAACAGTTAGCGGCAGCTAAATCACAGTATGGTGAAAATTCCGCTGAAGTTAATAAACTAGAAACGAAGTTATTACAGTTAAATACAGCAGAGCAACAACTGAAAAACCAAATTGAAACCACAAATCGAAGTCTGAAAGAACAAGAAGATGAAGCAAAAAGAGTAGCAAGTTCAACCAAGCAATTAGAAACTCTTTTTGAAGCAACTGGAACTAGTGTAGATCATTTTGCAAATGCATTAGGTGGTCATTTAACGTCAGCGATTAAGCAAGGAACAGCCTCATCTTCTCAATTAGATGAGGCTATTAAACGTATTGGACGGGAAGCATTAGGAGCAGAAACGGATATAGAGAAATTACAAAGGGCTCTCCGATCTGTAGATGATGGTAATTCAATTCAACAAGTGCAAAATGAATTAAGAAGCTTGCAGCAAGAAGCTGGAAGAACAGAGAAGAAGTTTGAAGGGCTAAAAGTAGGGCTTGAAAATGTTATTGGTGGTATGGCAGCTGGTGGAGGCATAGCAGCCGCAATTGAAAAAGCGATGGATATGTCAAAGTTGCAAACCAAAATTGACATAAGTTTCAATGTCCCAGAATCCTCTAAAAAATCTGTGGAGGAAGCTGTAAGAGGAATTTCAGCATATGGATTAGATGCTGAAGAAGCTCTTGAAGGCGTAAGGAGACAATGGGCATTAAATAAAGATGTTAGTGATGAAGCAAATGCTTCTTTTGTAAAAAGCGCAGCTGTTATTTCTCAATCATATGCAGGTATTGATTTCACGGAATTAATTCAAGAGGTAAATGAAGTAGGTAG
This sequence comes from Bacillus sp. FF-1, assembly GCF_028548245.1. Taxonomy (NCBI): domain Bacteria; kingdom Bacillati; phylum Bacillota; class Bacilli; order Caryophanales; family Bacillaceae; genus Bacillus; species Bacillus sp. FF-1. The sequence continues at coordinate 208,230 of NZ_JAQQGG010000007.1, read as the reverse complement.
CGAATTAGGTCTTACACAGGAAGGCGCTCTTGGATTAACAAATGCCTTGCTTAATATGGGTTTCCCACCAGAACAATTAGATATCATTGCTGAATACGGCGGGCAGCTTACAAGAGCAGGATACAGTGCTGAAGAAGTACAAGCAATTATGGCAGCTGGGGTCGAAACCGGAACGTGGAATATCGATAATCTCTTGGACGGATTAAAAGAAGGTCGTATTAAAGCGGCTGAATTCGGTCAAGGTGTCGATAAAGCTATGACAGAAGCTCTTGAAGGTACAAAAATTTCAGCAGAACAAGTCCAAAAATGGGGAGTAGCTGTAGCGAACGGTGGTAAAGCAGGTTCAGTAGCAATGACTGAAATTGCACAGGCTTTATCAGAGGTTGATGATGAAACCAAACGGAATGAATTAGGTGTTAAATTTTTCGGAACAATGTATGAAGATCAAGGGCAAAATATCATTAATACTTTGCTAGGTGCGAAAGATAAAACTATTGATTTCGGAAAGCAACAGGACCAATTGAATGATTCCATTAAGAAAATGGATGCAAACCCAGCAGTTAAATTCCAAAAAGCAATGCAAGATTTACAAATGGCTCTTAAACCTGTTCTTGGAGTTATAGCTGATGTTGTTGCTAAAATCGCGGATTGGATTTCTAACAATCCAAAATTAGCGGCTACCTTGGGAGCTATAGCAATAGCTATAGGAGTGATTTCAGGAGCGTTTATGGCGTTAGCGCCAATAGTTGTCGTCATATCGGGGATAGGAGCCGCAATGATGGGGTGGATAGCAGCAATCGCTTTGATTGTAGCCGCTGTGGTTGTTTTAGGTGTAGTTATATATAAAAATTGGGATTCTATCACGAAATGGACCATTGACGCTTGGAATGCAATTGGAGATTTCTTAGTAGGAATATGGACAGGTATAGCACAATGGGCGAGTGATACATGGAATAGTATTAGTGAATCCACATCATCCATATGGAATTCAATTAAAGAATATTTAATAGAACTATGGAATGGAATAAAGGATTTATTAACAGAAATATGGAATTCAATGGTCGGAAATACTACAGAAATATGGAATTCAATTGTCGAATACTTAACTGGAGTTTGGAATGGTGTAGTTGAGACATTATCAGTAGCTTGGAACAGTATTAAACAAACAACTTCTGAAGTTTGGACAGCGATTAGTGAGTTTTTCATTAGTATATGGAATGGACTAGTTGCTTTTATAACGCCTGTACTACAAGGAATTGCTGATTTCTTTTCTATGATCTGGAATGGCATTTCAACAGTTATTCAATCTGTATGGAATTTCATTACTCAATACTTACAAGCGATTTGGACAGCGATTTTATACTTTGCTACTCCGATATTTGAAAGTATCAAGAATTTCATTTCTGAATGCTGGAATAAGATTAAATCTACTACAAACCTTGTATGGGAAGCGATTAAGAATTTCTTAGTTTCCTGTTGGAATGGTCTTGTAGCATTTGTTGTGCCTATTTTTGAAAAAATTAAGTCTTGGATCATTGCGGTGTGGAATACAATCAGCTCAACAACAAAAAATGTATGGAATGCAGTGAGAAACTTCTTACAATCATGTTGGAATGGGCTAGTTTCTTTTGTAGTACCAATTTTCAATTCAATAAAAGATTGGATTATAAGTACATGGAACAAAATCAGTTCTACAACAAGCGCGATATGGAATAACGTTAAAAAATTCCTTTATAGCGTATGGAATTCAATAGTTTCTGTGGCGTCTTCTATTTTTAATAGTATTAAAGATGTTATTTCAGGTGTATGGAATAAGGTTAGTAACACAAGTAGTAACGTGTGGTCCTGGCTTAAAGGGGCGCTTGCTAGTATATGGAATGACATTAAATCAACAGCATCTTCTGTATGGTATGGATTGACAGATGTAATTATGACACCAGTGTATTGGGTTACTAACGCTGTTACCAGAGCCTTTTATGGTATGCAATCGGCTGTACTTGGTGTATGGAGTGGGCTTAAAAGCGGCATAAAAGCAGCTATAAACGGGATTATCTATATGATAAATAAGTTCATTTATGCATTTAATACCCCAGCACAATTATTAAATCGAATCCCGGGAGTAAACGCTCCTATGATTCCATATGTTCCAATGCTTGCAAAGGGTGGACATGTTTTAGGTGATGGACAATTTATTGCTGGTGAGGCTGGTCCCGAGTTATTTAGTAAAAAGGGAAATAAAGTATCTGTAACACCATTAAGTTCTTCTGAAAGAATGGGTGGAATTGGTGGACAGCTAGATTTAGTAACCAAAAATGCAGTAGCCACAATACAAAATGTAGCTTCTCAATTGGCGCAAATGGTGACTTATGATGTACCAAACGCATTAGGAGAAGCACTTTTAGCAAGTGTACCTAATATTTCCGCAGCAACTTCTGGTGGTACTAATCAGCAACCAATTGAAGTTAATTTTTATAATACTGTACGAAATGATAAAGATATTGACCGCATGTTTGAAAAAGCCGATGATTGGTTTACGCAAAAAGGACGTAACTTAAATATTGGAATAGGGAGGAATTGATTTGCTAGATATGGGAATTGATAAGGAATTAGCGAGTGACTATAAAATATGCATGGTAGATCGTCCCGCTATTCCAACAGCAAAACAAAAAATAGAATATATAGAAGTACCAGGTAGACATGGTTCGTTAACAAAAAAAGGGGCGTTCGAGGACGTCCCTTTAAAAATTAAGTTTAATTTACTGGAAGAAGAAAATATAAAACCTTTAATCCGACGTATCAAGGCATGGCTCATGAATGGTAAAACACTATATTTCACTGACGATAATGTGTATCGAAAAATTAAATCTGTAGAAATTGGTGATATCGCAAATGAGATTGAAGAGTATGGAGAGTTTCAAGTTGAATTTACTCTTGACCCTTTTGAATACACTGAAGATATAAGTTTCAAACTAGATAAGCCTGGTGTTATTTATAATCCTGGAACGTTCGAATCAGAACCAAAACTATGGATTGTTGGTGTTGGAAATTTAAGAGTAACAATTAATGATATTTCTTTTAGAATAAAGAATGTTATAGGTTCTGTAGTAGTAGATTCTGAGATATTAGAAGCATATTTAGATACCGTATCATTAAATAATGTGATGGAAGGGGAATTTCCAATACTAAAAGTAGGACCTAATAACATACAGTGGTCAGAAAACGTTGAATATATACAAATAAAACCACGGTGGAGATATTTATGATTACGCTATACAAAGCAAATGAGACTAGTTTTACTCATAACGGAATTGGTATTTTAGATAAACATATTTATAACGCAACTGTTGTGGAAGAACTCAACGGTTTATTTGCATTTACATTTAGTTATCCTTTATTTGCGCCACATGGGCTAGAGATTGATGGTATGAGCATCATTAAAGTCCCTACACCAGATGGCGAACAATTATTTCGTGTAGTTAATCCACGACCAAATATGGGTGAATTAACGGTGCAATGTTATCATATTTTTTATGATTTAACAGAAAATCTGATCGAAGATATATTTATACAATCAACAAATGGAAACGGAGCAATGAGCCGTTTATCTACAGGATGTCAATACAAACATCCTTTTGTTTTTTACTCTGATATTACAACAACAGCAAGTGCGCGTATTGTAAGGAAAAACCCAGTCGAAGCTCTTTTAGATAATGATCAAGATAATTCATTTATAAACCGTTGGGGCGGTGAGTTAAAGAGAGATAACTTTGATGTGAAAATGTTGAGAAATCGCGGCATGAATCGTGGTGTTGTGATTGAACATAAGAAAAATTTACTTGGCTATGAAGGGAGTGTTGATTGGAAAAGTCCTATCACTAAAATTATGCCTCAAGGATTTGATGGTCTACTTCTTCCAGAAAAATATGTAGATAGTCCAAATATTATTAAATACCCTCACCCTAAAATAAGAGTGATGGAATTTAAACATATTAAAGCAGCAATTGGTGAATATGCAGATGATAAAGATGCTGTTCCTTTAGAGGAAGCGTATAGATTATTACGTCAAGCCGCCGAGGACATGTACACGATTCAAAAGGTTGATCTTCCAAAAGCTACATATAAAGTTGAATTTCAAGAACTTTCTCAAACAGAGGAGTATAAAGATTATGCTGTTTTACAGCAGGTATATTTAGGTGATACCGTCACTGTTAAACATAAAGAAGATAACCTTGATATTCAAGCGAAAGCTATTTCTTATAAGTATGATCCAATTAAAAAAGAATATATAGAAATAACTTTAGGTAATTTTAAAGAGTCTTTTACAAATGTCGTTGGCAAATTAGACCAAATTCAAAATGAAATTTTAGAAATGCCCAGCTCTATATTAGAAGCCGCAAAGGAAAACGCAACAAACCTTATTAACTCTGGGTTTGGTGGGCATGTTCGTGTTTATCCTGATCGTATTTTAATTATGGATACCAAGGATGAAATGACTGCTAAAAAGGTTTGGCAATGGAATATCAATGGATTGGGGTATTCTTCTAGGGGAATAAACGGACCCTATGGAACAGCTATTACAAATGATGGACGAATTGTTGCGGATTTTATTACTACGGGAACACTTAGTGGTAATTTAATACGTGGTGGTTTAATAACAGGAACAACTTTACGTACTGATAACAGCTCTAACTATGTTTCTATAGATAAACAATTTATACGCTTGATGGAGTCGAATTTAACACGGCTATACCTTGGGTACTATACGAATTCCGTCAATCAACTACAGCCAACGATTGTATTAGGTGGGGATTCAAGTTTTCAAGATGGCTCTGTTGTTCTTAGTCAACAACCAACGCAAGGATTCTTAGGAATAATAAACGGTAAAGATTCTAACGGAGACCCGTATTTCGTAAGCTCAGTTATGTTTAGAAGATCAGGCGATTTAATCCTAAAGGGTGGCATGAATGGGTCTGTAACCGTTAACTCGGGTAAAGGTATAAATAATTACGCAAATGGTGGATCGTATTGGGTAGAAGCTACTGATGGTATCGGATTAAAAGGCGGAAATAAAAGTGTATTGATAGACAGTCGAACCGCTATTGTTTTCAGCTTAAACGATAAAAATATGCTTGATGTAGTGGATAACAATGGAGAAACGGATTTACGATTTCAAACAGTATTACTTAGAAATGGATCAGTGCCTGGTTATGCTGGTAAATTAGAAGTTAAATCCGGTTCTGGTACTTCTTATTCCCCTGTAGTGGCAAGTAATTTCGAAACATCATCGCAACGTAAGTATAAAACAAATATTCGAGATGTGCAGTTCAGCGCTTTAGAAAAAATTATGGCGTTAAATATTCAACAATACAACTTGAAAACGGATATGGAACAGCTGTATGAAATGCGGATGAATCGTCAAGAAGACGATTCGACTATATTTACTACAAATGATATTCCAATTCGATATGGTTGGATTGCAGATGATGAAAATACTCCTGAGTGTTTCGTTACAAAAGAAAGAAATGCAGCTGAAATATATTCTTCTTTATCTCTTCAAATTAGAGCGTTTCAAGAAGAAAAAATTGCAAAGGATGCTGAAATCATTGCATTAAAAGAAAAAATTGATGAACTTGAATCTAAAGATAAAGATCGCGAAGCAAGGTTAGTAGCACTAGAACGAAAAATTTTATGAACGATTTAATCAAAAGCATGCACAAGCAGGCTTTTTTATTTTGATAAAAAGGAGTGTAATCAATGAACAATCAATCTTATGAAATTACTGTAGATACACAAAAATCTATTAATCATTCTAATATAGAATTTTCTCAAAACAATTTAAATATTTCAGAACTTATCTTCAATATTACTGAAGACGGAAAAGAATTACCTTTAAAAGATACAGATGAAATTATTGTATATTTTAAAAAACCAGATAAAACAGTCGTATTTCAAGATAAAGAAATTGAGCTGTTAGATAAATCAAAAGGGAAAGTCAAAGTATTATTGACGACACAAACCCTTGTGAAAGCTGGAGATGTTGAAGGTGAAATTTCTATTGGACGAGTAGATAATGGAATGAAAAAACGTACAAGTACCTATGGTTTTAGTTTTAAAGTACGTTCTTCACTCGCTTCAAACGATTCAATTGAATCTACAAATGAGTTTCAAATGTTTGATCAGTTATTGGAATTAGGGAAACAAGATATTCCGGCTATAATCGATTCAAAAGAAACAGCAGAACAGGCTTTAAAAAAATCAGAGGAGAATGCAAATCAAATTGGGATTTTGTCTAAAGATGTCAGTGAAAATAACAGTTACTACTTTAGTACTAAACTGAATAATACAATTAATTTTAGAGATTTAACACCAGATAAGATTTATCAAATGTTAGATACAATAAGTCATCCGTATCTCTCATCACAATCATTAGGAAAAGATCAATCAGGTCAATATGATGTTAAATTTTATAAATATGAGCCAAGAGGTTTTCAACAAACCGTATATATAATTGGGGCAATTCATGGATGGGAGGATTTTGGTCCTTATGCAATTGTACAATTACTTAAAATTCTAACTGGGTCAGAAGCACAATTACCTCCACAACTTAAAAACATTAAAGAAAAAGTTCGTATTTTAACAATACCGATCGTAAATCCTTGGGGAATGTATCAGAATCCTAAAAAACGGCAGAATTCTAATGGAGTGGATTTAAACCGTAATTTTAATTGGAATTGGGCAAGTAATAAGACGGGACAACCTTGGGATTATGATTATAAAGGTACCGCGCCTTTTTCAGAAAAGGAAAGTCAATATGTCAAAAAGGTTTTCGACGACTATAAAGGTAAAATTTCAGCTTTTATTGATATACACAATCAAGAATACTCAAATCAATGGGACTATTTAGTATACCCTGACGATCGAATGGTAAAAGAATTGGGATTGATGCTGAATTATTTAACAAAGGATATGACGAATCCAGTCATTGTCAATACCGTTGGATATAACGATTCAAGTTCCAATAACTACGCAAGTAAAGTCATGAACATTCCGAGTACGAATATTGAAGCTGTAATTGGTAGGTTCGGAAATATCGGGGGTGATGTAGATAACAATAAGTGGTTGGAATTTGTATTTAATACTGTATTAGTAGCTTCTACTTATTATGCTATTGATAATTCATTACCTGGATTTTCTGTCAAAAATATTAATAAAACTTACTTAGATGGTACAGTAGTATTAACAAATAATGTTTTAACAGATATAGCTGAAAGTGTAGTTACCTTTATCCCACCATTTACCGGTCATGTTACAGTCAATGGGTATTTGTTAGCGAAACAAAGCAACTCAGCGGATATATTTGTATCAAGACTAGTAATGGAACAACCTGGATTCATTACACAGTTAAGTTCATTTAATAATGCTTATACTACAGGTACAGTTAATCCTATAATCCCACTCGATTTACGTATACCTGTAAAATCTGGTTTACCTGTTACCCTTAAAATTGTAGGGATGAATCAAGGCTCTGGTACTTGTAACATTAAGCGATTTAATATGAGTATACTCTATCAAGTTGGTAGTGATTTGAATTTATTTAGTCCTGGTGCAATGGAAGGATTCACTTACGCTTAATATTCTTAATAAAATACGGCTTTGAGTAAAAATTCAATTCATAGATCAGGAGGAGCGACTTCGCTTCTCTTTTTATTTTGAGGAGATGATCAGTGTGAAACGAATAGTAGACCAAGAAATTTATGAAAAGTATGTTAGCCAAGAAAACAAAAACCTAGTCAAAGATTTTCTAATCGAAAAGAAAGCACAAGGGAAAGCGGCAAGCACTTTACAGCAATATCATTGGGATTTACGAATTATTTTGTTTCTATTACATCAACACTTCGAAAATAAAAATCTAATTGAATTAACACGTAAGGATATTCGAAACTTATCTATTATTTTTCAAGAGTTGGGAATGTCTAATGCACGTGTAAATGGACTGATGAGTGCATTAAGGTCCGCGTTAGAGTTTTGTGCAGATGATGACGACTATGATTATGAATTTAATGTAGGTTCACGGGTTAGAGGATTACCTAAGAATCCAGTCAGAGAAATCACTTTTATAACTGAAGAACAAATTGAGTGGTTAATCGATGAACTACTTGAACAAGAGAAATATATGCTAGCAACCTATTTAGCGCTTTCTTACTACAGTGCAGCAAGGAAGAATGAAGTTTACCAAGTTCAAAAAGAAGAACTAACAGAACGTTATTTTACGAATGTAGTACGTGGTAAGCGAGGTAAGAAATTCAGATTGTATTATAATCCCCGAGTACAGAAATGTATTCGTTTATATATAGAACAGCGCGGTAAAGATGTTATTCCGGATTTGTTCGTACGAGTTTATAAGAATGGTGAACGAAAACTTTTAAATAAGAGCGTATTTAATTACTGGTGCAAGATATTTTCTAAGATGTTATACGAAAAAGAAGGTAAGGAATATAAAATGAATCCTCACTGTTTTCGTCATAGCAGATTAGATAATTTAAAAGTTCAAGGTGTACCACTCGAAAAATTAAAATCACTTGCAAATCATTCGGATATTTCGACAACACAATCCTATTTAAAAGATAGGAGTGAGGAAGATATTGCAGATATTTTCGGAATGGATCCAAGTTGCTTTGCAGCTTAAAAGGAGGCTTAATAAATGCCAGAACAAAAACATGATGACTTTAAGGAATTATTAGTTGGATTAACAAGGGTGGAAACAAAGTTAGATACGCTTGGCAACGTTAAGGATGTTGCAATTGAAGCGCAGCAGTCAGCGAAAAGCGCTCATTTAAGGATTGATCGATTAGATAAATTTGTATTTTGGATTGGTACTACAGTAGTTGGAGCTATTATCACGGGTGGGATAATGGCTCTTTTTAAATTCGCAGGGAAGTGATCGTATATACGGTCACTTTTTTTATTGAAAGGAGGTGAGGTTATGAAAAACTTTGATGCAGCTTCAATTAGTCGTTATGTCGTATTAGTAATCGCTGTGATTAACAGTGTTTTGAATCTTATTGGGTACCAAACGATTGATGACAAAATTACAAATGATTTAGTGGCAGTAATTACAGGAGCTTTCACTCTATATATGGCATGGAAGAATAACTATTTAAGCAATAAAGGATTACAACAAAAAGATGTATTACAAAAAAATAACTTACACTAAAAGGAGATGTTGAATAATGGGTTGTTTCGCAGGATCAGGTGGTCACAATAGTATCGTACAAGGTGCAAATAGCGCTTATGGGAAAGAACATGTGGAGGATAGAAGGTTTCTTGACGCAGTTGCTAAATATGTACAAGCAGCTGGATGGAAGTATGTGAATTGTTCTGACGAAGTAGGAACGACAAAATACGATGTTTGGAATAATGCAGCCAATAACCATTTACGTGTAGTGGATAGTGATGTAGATTTACAGTTTCATTTAAATGCCACTCCAGGCGGTACAGGTTGTGAAGTGTGGTTACATCCTTCATACGGAAATAGAGAATTGGCGGCAAAGATTTCAAAGGCAATGGCTGATGCATTTGGATTGAGAGATCGAGGGATTAAATTTTCTACGGATTTAGGATGGATTAATAAAACTAAGACTGGATTACTCCCTGAAATTTGCTTTATCGATAATGAAACAGATATGCAAAAATACCGTGCTAACTTTGATAAGGCAGCTAAAGCGGTAGCTGAGGTTATTGTTGGCAAATCAATTCAAGCAAACCCAAATGATGGAGGAGTGGAGATTATCGTGAATAAATTTAGTAAAGTTGTTACGTATGAATTTGGTACAGCGTTAGTACCTGAGATGTTAGGAATGATGGATGCTCTTGGATATAAATCTAATATTGTTTCTTATGGAGACAAACAAGGGTTAGTTCGTTTTGAAACAGATTACCGTCAAGGGAATGAGCTAGATAGAGCAACTGCATGGTTAGATGCGAAAGGTCTTAAATACTACTATACAAAAGAATAGTTTTATGAATAAAAAATACTATCTGATTCTATAGGTAGGTACTTATATATTGATTTTCATCTTTATAGATGTTAGTGTAAAGGTACCGTTTCTTATTTATCTATGAACCAGTATCTGTAGAACGAATAGATTAATTTGAAAAAATCCCCTTTTGCACCTATATGCAGAAGGGGATTTTTTTTATGAGATTTAAAATTTACTTTTAGATAATGCCTTTAATATAGGATTAACTATTTTGCTTAATAAACGGAATCCCCTAAATATAGATTGAACAATTTTCATATTATCGTCCCCCTCAAACTAAGTAAATCTTACCAATTTATTGTATAGAAACTAAAGAAGCTTCAATTATGTACCTATTAGGGGCATCCCCAATATAGTTAAATGGATAACAGGTAGTTAATGTTAACGTTGGTGTATTTTTTTCGATAATCACAGTACGATCATCTGCACCTGTAATCCAGTGTTTTTGAATTTGATATATGTATATTCTTTTATCATATTCAACTAAAATATAGTCATTTTCTTGTAAATCCGCCAATTTAGTAAATACTGTGTCACGATGTCCGCTTAAAACAGTATGTCCATTACCAGAAGGAGTAGTGGTAATATTACTAATAAACATTCCTACCCCTTTTTTTAAAGTTTTAGCATCAGCGCCCCAATAAACTTGATATTTTTGTTTGATTTTCGGTATAACCATGTAAGCAATTTGTTCTCCCATTTGATGTTGAACTTGAGAAGCTGGAATCAGTTTTTGTGATTCCGGTAATGGTTCACTAGTGTTTGTAGAATTAGATTCTTGATGTGGTAGAGTATGTTGGGATTGTTCTTTGTTTGATTCGTTTTTGGCATCTTTTTTCTCATTAGTGACAGGATGTATATTTTGATATTGTTGAATTTCAGTGCTTGTTAAGGATTCAACTGTTTTTCTCGCATCATACCAATCTATAAAGTAATAAACAAAGGCCAAAGACCCTATAGTAATTAGTATAACCCCCAACCAATCAATTTTTTTCAAGATTATCACTCCATATTAAAAACGACAGGATATTCCTGCCGTTTTAAGTATTAGTTTAAGCATTCGTTTTTTTACGACGGAATACAATGATTGAACCAACTAATACTAAAGCAGCACTTGCAAGCATCATTGTAACACCGTTAGATGCTGTATTAGGTAATTTTTCGCCTTGTTTTTTTGTTTCAGCCTTTACAGCTGTTTGTTCAGTTTGTTGTTTATTATTGGTTACTTGGTTATTTTGTTGTGTATTTTCCTGCTTAGTTTGTTCTTGGGGGTTAGTTCCTTTATTGTCTGTTGTAGTACTTGTACTTGTTTGATACGTATAATCTTCACATGGAATGCCATCTTTATCATTGTCTAAACGATGTGGATCGTTTCCAACACCATATCCGTTTTGATTCCAAAAAGCTTGAGCCTCTTGTTGATTTTTAAAATGTCCACAGTTTTTTGTGTCATTAGGACTTTTGGCTGCAAATGCAGCGGAACTATACCCGACTGTTAATAGTGTGAATGCTGTAGCTGATGCTAATAGTTTTTTCATGAGTGCTTTCATCCCCTTAAATGGTATATGTTTACATTTAAAAATTTTACATTCTTAAAGATGAAAATACAATAATAATTTGATTATATTTTCCTTTTCAATCGTTTAATGAGAAATTAGTTATAGCAGCATTATTTATAAGGAAGTTTCTATGAGAATGCCATTCGTGTATTAGATGAGATATTTTTCTCTGGTTTGGATGATCTAATAATAAGGAGGCTATTTCCTTTTGTGTTTTTAAAATACTTCTAATTAATTAGTCTTTTTCATTTGCTGTTTGACTAGTTATCACAATAGTATCCTCCTTTTTTAATAGTTATTTTTTAAAATCCTTATTGCTCTTGGCTTGGAGTTATCCCTTTGAATAAATCCTTTTTCTTCAAGTTTTAATAAGTGACTATGGATTGTAGAGGGGGAAGATATTCCTATTCCTTCACCAATTTCTCTGATAGATGGTGGATAACCGTATTCTTGTATTCGTTTCTGTAGGAAGTTTAAAATCTGAGATTGTCTTGTTGTTAATAGCATGTAATGTAATGGCTCCTTCTATATAGGAAATATTTAACTATATAATAACAAAGTATGACTTTTGAATCAAACATACGTTCTGTTAGTGCGTGAAAAAAGTGTATATGGTAGAGAGTTAAACCAGTACAATCGCCACAGTACACTTATGTCAGCCTATAAAAATATTAAAGATGAAAACTTCAGATATTATATTTTAAAGCAAAAAGCAGATGTATTCCATGCGATGAAGAGCTTTTTTAGAGAAGAATCAGGAGAGAAAATGGCATAACCCCTTTTTGAGGGGTTATTTTTTTAGTTGACATTGATAATGAAAATCATTATCATTTATTCGAGAAATGATTACATTTTAACTTATATATTTTGGAGGAGATGTCAAGTTGAAAAGAAATAAAAGAAAACATATAAATGCAATGATTATAGCGGCGACGTTATCACTTCCGTTTGCTGTTTATTCAACACCTGCTTTAGCGGCAGTAGCAATTGAGGCGAATAAAACGGGACAAGGTTTAGAAGATGGTACATATGACGCTGTTATTAAAGCGTATAAAGATAAAACAAATGAAGAGTCTATGGCAGCTGTTTATATAAAAAATCCGAAATTAACAGTTGAGAACGGAAAGAAAATTGTAACAGCAACGTTAAGTGATAGTGATTTCTTTCAATACTTGAAAACAGAGGATATACATACTCCTGGTGTGTTTCATGATGTGAAAGTAATATCAGAAGATAAAAAGAAAAATGGAACGAAAGTGATTCAGTTTGAAGTAGGGGAATTAGGAAAAAGGTATAATATGCAAATGCATATTTATATTCCGACAATGGCTTATGACAATAAGTATCAAGTACAGTTTGAAGTAAATACATTGAATTTAGAAAATAATGTTCCAGAAGCACAAAAGGAAAATAAAGAGGATAAAGTGGATCAACAAGATGAAAATGGAAATGTAATATTAGATAAGCAATTACAAAAGCATATTAATAAATATAACTTGAATAGAGAAAATTTAGATACCCCAATAACTAAGGAAGATTTATTAAAAGTTAAATCTTTAATAGTCGTTGAAGCTAAAAGTAAAGGAATAAAAGACGTAAGCAGTCTAGAATATATGAAGAACTTAGAAAACTTAACGTTGGAAGAAGTTAAGTTAGAAAATATAAAATTTATCTCGAATTTGAGGCAATTGAAATCATTAAGTATAACCTATGGCGAACTTGAAGATATTGGACCTTTGGCTGAGTTAGAACATATTGAGAGTTTAAGCTTGAGAAATAATAAAATTTCAGATTTAAGCCCACTAAGTCAAATGAAGAAGATTAAATTGCTAGATTTAAATAGTAATTATATAAAAGATATTAAACCATTATTTACAGCGAAATCTTTAAGGACTTTGACTGTAGCAAATAATCAAATTAGTAATGCTAATCTTGCTGGGATTGAGCAACTGAAGAATGTGAAGAGTTTATCTTTAAGTAACAATGGACTTACTAATATTGAACATATTACACCAATGAAAAAATTAGTAGAGTTAGACCTTTCTAAAAATGAATTAGAAAACATCGAACCTTTATCAAGAATGTCTACTGTACAATCACTTAATTTAGAAGAAAACTATATTTCAGATATAACACCACTTAGTCAATTAACAGGTTTATATGATTTAAAGCTAGCGTTAAATGAAATTCGTGATGTTAGACCGGTTCAAGAGTTAGGAAAAAGAATGTACATTGACGTTCAAAGACAAAAAATCTTTTTAGATGATGTAGAAAAAGATAAGGAAGTTAAAATACCTATCTATAATTTACAAGGCGAGCCACTCGATACTATTCAATTAAAGAATGGAGATGGAATAGTTAATAATGGTTCTGTTAAATGGAGTACTACCGGTGAAAAAACATATGAATTTATATTAGATATAAAGCCAGAAGAAAATCGTATTAAGTTTAATGGAACAGTAATTCAAAATGTTGTTGAAAGGTTAGATGAAATAAAAGAGGATAATGAACAAAAGGAAAATGTAATTCTCGATAAAACTTTACAACAACATATTAATAAAGAGAATTTAGGTAGAGAGAATTTAAACGCTCCTATCACAAAAGAAGATTTATTACAGATTAAAAAATTAGAGATCCTTAAAGAAAAAGGAAAAGAGATAAAAGATATAACAGGCTTAGAATACATGATGAACTTAGAAAAACTCACTTTGGAAGGAGTAGGTCTGAAAAATATTGAGTTCATCTTAAACATGAAACAATTGAATAATTTGAATGTATCTCATAATCAAATTGAAGATACTACTCCATTATCTTCATTAAAAAATTTACAATGGTTAAATCTTACAGATAATCGTATTAAAGATGTGTCAGTTCTTGGATCAATGTTAGACTTACTTAGTTTAAAATTAGCTGAAAATGAGATTCGTGATGTAAGGCCGTTAATACAATTAGGCCAGTGGGGAACAATTGATGTTAGAAGGCAAAAGGTCATTTTGGATGATGCAGAAATAAATAAAGAAGTGAAAATACCTGTATATGATTTAGAAGGGGAACGAATTGAAAAGATTACGTTAAAGAGTGCAGGTGGAATGCTTACTGATGAGGGAATCATTTGGAGTACTCTAGGAGAAAAAATATATGAATTTGACTTGGATGCAGATCATTATGAGACGGGCATATTATATAGTGGCATCGTCATGCAGAATATAGTAGAAAAATTAATACCGAAAGAAGAAGTAAAAGAGCCGGAAAAAGAAGTTGAAGAAACAAAAGAAGAAGTGAAAGAAACGATAAAAGAAGTTGAAGAAGAGCAGGAGGAAGTAAAAGAGCTGGAAAAAGAAGTTGAAGAAACAAAAGAAGAAGTGAAAGAAACGATAAAAGAAGTTGAAGAAGAGCAGGAGGAAGTAAAAGAGCCGGAAAAAGAAGTTGAAGAAACAAAAGAAGAAGTGAAAGAAACGATAAAAGAAGTTGAAGAAGAGCAGGAGGAAGTAAAAGAGCCGGAAAAAGAAGTTGAAGAAACAAAAGAAGAAGTGAAAGAAACGATAAAAGAAGTTGAAGAAGAGCAAGAGGAAGTAAAAGAGCCAATAAAAGAAGTTGAAGAGGTAAAAGAAGAAGTGGACGAGCCAACAACAGGAGTTGAAGGGGCGAAAGCTGAGATAAAAGGAACAGGAAAAGAAATTGAAGGTTCAAAAGACGCAGTAAATCAATCCACAGTAGTCCAAGAACAAAATGTGAATAATCAAGTTGTGAAAGAAAATAAACCAGTTGTTAATAAGCAAGAAGAAAGTAAGAAATCATTAGGAGCAACAGGTGGACAAGAGAATACATCAATATTACTTTCAGGCATAGCGTTAGTTCTTTCAGCATTGAGTATGTTTGTATTTAGAAAGAGATTATTTAAGAAATAAAAAACGTTTTATTTTATTATAACGTAATATGATTATATGAATTTTTAAGAAGACATTATCATGGCGATTTCATTTTGAAATATGCTTATGATGATGTCTTTTTTAGAAGGAGATAAATGGAAAAGGTGTCGGAGAGCGGTTATTACAAGCTTCAATTCAATATATTTTCTCCTTCCAAGGGATGAGAGAGATAGAACTATGTTTGAATACGAATTATGATCGTGCGATGAAGTTGTACAAGAAAGTAGGTTTTGAGGAGAAGGCATGTTTACAACACTATATAATAGAGTAAAAAACCCCATTCGTATGAAAATTATATTTCATACGAATGGGGTTTTTTAATTTACTTTTTTCCTCATTTATCATGGATTTAGAAATAATTTGAGGTGCCAATCGCTACATAACCTTTTTTATTTTTTTCGGAACTTCTTTCGTTTGCAAATTAACATCTTCTTTTCGTAGCTCTTTAAAGAGTGAAGTAACCATAAGGACGACTACGATAGAAAATGGTAGTGCTGCGATGATCGCTGCAATTTGCAGTGCATTTAATCCTCCAGCTTGTAATAAAATAGCTGCAATAATCGCGATTGTTAATCCCCATATAAGTTTTAAACTATTTTTTGGTGATAAGCTTCCGTTACTTGTTTGCATAGAAACGACAAATGTTGCCGAGTCAGCAGAAGTAACGAAAAATGTGGCTACTAAAATTAACCCGATAATTGTTAAAAATGTAGAGAACGGTAGATGTGAAATAACAGCAAATAATCCAATCTCTGTACCATTTTTTGCGATTTCATCAGCTATACCAAGCGATTGGAACATTTCCATATGGATAGCGGTACCGCCAAATACTGCAAACCAAAATGTGCAGATGAGAGTTGGGACTAATACAACTCCAAAAATAAATTCTTTTATTGTGCGTCCTTTAGAAATACGGGCGATGAATGTACCGACGAATGGAGACCAAGAGATCCACCATCCCCAATAGAAAATAGTCCAGTTTTCTATCCAAGAAGAAGATTTTTCATTAAATGCTCCTAAATTTAATCCCATACTAGGTAAAGCTCCAATATAAGAACCGAGTGTAGATGTGAAATATTTCATAATAAATACAGTTGGTCCTAAAAGTAAGAAGGAGACGAGTAATATACCTGCAAGAGAGAAATTTAAGTTACTCAAATATTTAATCCCACGATCTAAGCCTGTTTGTGCACTTGTTAAATATAAAACAGCGAAGATAGCGATAAGTACGAGCTGTGTAAGTAAAGTGTTATGAATAGAAGGGAATAAATAGCTTAATCCTCCAGCAATTTGTTGAGCACCAATCCCAACAGAGGGCACAATACCAAATACTGTGGCTAAAACAGCTAAAATATCGACTGTTTTTCCGATAGGAGAATTTTTCGATCGATTAAATAATGGAGTAACTGTAGCCCCAATTGTGCTACCTTTTTGTTTGCGGAATGTGAAATATGCAATTGTTAAAGCAACCATTGCGTATAGTGACCATGGAAAGAGACCCCAGTGGAAAAATGAATATTGCATAGCGAGCTTGGCGCTTTCCTCTGTACCTGCTTTTCCTGTTAGTGGATCTGTAAAGTGTGAAATCGGTTCAGCGATTCCATAAAAGAGGAGTCCAATTCCCATTCCTGCCCCAAATAACATGGATAGCCAAGATGGATAACTATACTTTGGTTTTTCTCCATCTTTACCAAGACGAATAGAACCGTACTTAGAAAATGCTAAATAAGCAGCTAAAATAATCATTGCAGTCATAAGTAGAGAGTAAAACCATCCAAATTTATTGAGGATAAATGAGTTTAAAGAAGATGTAACGCTTTGTAAATCATAGCCTTGTATCCAACTTGCCGGGGTAATTCCCCATATGATGAATAATGTTGTTAGCAAGATGGAGATATAAAATACACTGTTCTCTTTTTTTATCATAGAATCCCACCCTTGTTTAATAAAGTTAACAATTATATTAATCATAACAATTAAAGGGTTAATTGTCAAAAAATTCGATTTTTAATGTGTGTAAAAGGACTGTTTAATCGCTAAAGATTCATAACTATTGGCGGCTAGATAGTAGGGAGATTGTTCACGATATGTACAAAATGTAAGGAGAAATAATATGAAATATTGCATTTTATATTGTTGTATCTAGATTTTATGTTAAATTCTTGGATGGAATATTAAAATAGGGGGCAAGGATATGAACAAGAAATCAAAGATCAATAAAGTGATGCTTAGCATTAGTACAATGGCTCTATCGCTGGGGGCAATTCAAACTCATGCATCAGCAGAAGAAAAGGTGCCATATAATGTATTGCATTCGAAACCAGTAGGAATTGAAAAGCCAGTAGATGAGATTGGACACGTTTCTAAAGCGGAGGAAACATTATCGTTTCAAGAACGGTTAAAAGTAGGAGACTTTTCACAACGACCAGCATCTATTCCGAACAAAGCGGCAGTAAAGCAAGTTAAAGAAAGCTATTCAATGGCTGATTTAAACAAAATGAATGATCAAGAATTAGTCGAAACGTTAGGTAGTATTAAGTGGCACCAAATTACAGACTTATTCCAGTTTAATGAAGATGCAAAAGCTTTTTATAAAGATAAAGGGAAAATGCAAGTCGTTATAGATGAATTAGCTCATCGGGGTAGTACATTTACGAAAGATGATTCAAAAGGAATTCAAACGTTTACGGAAGTGCTACGTTCAGCTTTTTATCTGGCATTTTATAATAACGAATTAAGTGAATTAAATGTAAGAAGTTTCCAGGACAAATGTTTACCTGCTTTAAAATCTATCGCAAAAAATCCAAACTTTAAGCTTGGTACAGCTGAACAAGATACAGTCGTATCTGCATACGGAAAATTGATTAGTAACGCTTCAAGTGATGTTGAAACGGTTCAATACGCAGCTAATATTTTAAAACAATATAATGATAATCTTCATACGTATGTAGACGATCGTATGAAAGGACAAGCTGTATACGATATTATGCAAGGGATTGACTATGATATACAGTCTTACTTAATTGAGGCTCGTAAAGAAGCGAATGAAACGATGTGGTATGGAAAAGTAGATGGGTTTATTAATGAAATAAATCGTATTGCTCTTCTAAATGAAGTAACACCAGAAAATAAGTGGCTCGTTAATAATGGAATTTACTTTGCTAGTCGTTTAGGGAAGTTTCATAGCAATCCAAATAAAGGATTAGAAGTTGTGACACAGGCAATGCATATGTATCCACGTTTAAGTGAGCCGTATTTTGTCGCAGTAGAACAAATTACAACAAATTATAACGGAAAAGATTATAGCGGGAATACAGTAGATTTAGAGAAAATACGTAAAGAAGGAAAAGAGCAGTACTTACCAAAAACGTATACATTTGATGATGGATCTATCGTATTTAAAACAGGAGATAAAGTATCGGAAGAAAAAATTAAGAGACTATACTGGGCTGCAAAGGAAGTAAAAGCGCAGTATCATCGTGTAATTGGGAATGATAAAGCGTTAGAGCCGGGCAATGCAGATGATATATTAACGATCGTAATTTATAACAGTCCAGAAGAGTACCAATTAAATAGACAACTGTATGGATATGAAACGAACAACGGTGGAATTTATATTGAAGAAACAGGAACATTCTTTACATATGAACGCACGCCAGAACAAAGTATTTATAGTTTAGAAGAATTATTCCGCCATGAGTTTACCCATTATCTGCAAGGGAGATATGAAGTGCCAGGTTTATTCGGAAGAGGAGATATGTATCAAAATGAAAGGTTAACTTGGTTCCAAGAAGGAAATGCAGAGTTTTTCGCAGGGTCTACTCGAACAAATAATGTAGTACCGAGAAAGAGCATCATTAGTGGATTATCATCTGATCCTGCAAGTCGTTATACAGCAGAGCGTACATTATTTGCTAAATACGGTTCTTGGGATTTCTATAATTACTCGTTCGCATTGCAGTCTTACTTATATACGCATCAGTTTGAAACATTTGATAAAATTCAAGATTTGATTCGTGCGAATGACGTGAAAAATTATGATGCATATCGTGAAAATCTAAGTAAAGATCCTAAGTTAAATAAAGAGTATCAAGAGTATATGCAGCAGCTAATCGATAATCAAGATAAATATAATGTACCGGCAGTAGCAGATGATTATTTAGCTGAACATGCCCCAAAATCATTAACAGCAGTAGAGAAAGAAATGACTGAAACGTTGCCGATGAAAGATGCAAAAATGACAAAACATAGCTCCCAATTCTTTAATACATTTACATTAGAAGGTACGTATACAGGTAGTGTAACAAAAGGTGAGTCAGAAGATTGGAACGCAATGAGTAAGAAAGTAAATGAAGTTTTGGAACAACTTGCGCAAAAAGAATGGAGTGGCTACAAAACTGTTACAGCATATTTCGTCAATTATCGTGTAAATAGCTCAAATGAATTTGAATATGATGTAGTCTTCCACGGTATCGCAAAAGATGACGGAGAAAATAAAGCTCCAACAGTTAATATAAATGGCCCTTATAATGGACTTGTAAAAGAAGGTATTCAATTTAAAAGCGACGGCTCAAAAGATGAAGATGGAAAAATCGTTTCTTATTTATGGGACTTTGGAGACGGAAGCACAAGTGCAGAAGTAAATCCAGTACATGTATATGAAAGAGAAGGTTCATATAAAGTAGCGTTAATAGTAAAAGATGATAAAGGGAAAGAGAGTAGAAGCGAAACAACGGTTACGGTTAAAGATGGAAGTTTAACAGAATCAGAACCAAATAATCGCCCGGAGGAAGCAAATCGTATTGGACTAAACACTACGATAAAAGGTAGCCTTATCGGCGGGGATCACACTGATGTTTATACATTTAGTGTAGCATCAGCGAAAAATATTGATATTTCCGTTTTAAATGAGTATGGAATCGGGATGACATGGGTACTTCACCATGAATCAGATATGCAAAATTATGCTGCTTACGGTCAAGCAAATGGCAATCATATAGAGGCAAACTTTAATGCAAAACCAGGTAAATATTACTTGTATGTATATAAATATGATAATGGCGATGGAACATACGAATTATCAGTAAAATAAGTGCTTTTCCAATGTATGTTTAACTTTACTTTTTGTGGAAAATAGTATATTATATAGATATATAATATATCGGTTATTTTCTAGGAGGAGCCTGTCACAATAGGCTTCTCCTGTTCTTTTTTAGAGGCCTGTACTGCAGGCTTTTCTTTAAAGAGTAAATAACTGAAAATTAAGAACAATAATCTTTGAAAGAGGTGGGGCATACACATAACAAAAAAGGGATTGTTTAAGAGAGGGGGATAAGAAATGGTTTTGTTTGGTTATCCACTTGAGACAATTTATTTATACGGATTTATTATTGCTACTATACTCACTGTGATTTATATCTTTTTTGGGGATATATTTGAATCCATATTTAGTTTTGGAGGCGGATCTGTATCCGTTGTTACTTTATTACTTAGTTTTTTCGCTATGTTATGTGGACTTAGTTATATAGGAGAATATTTATTTTCCTTTAATAGTATTCTTATTTTCGTGGCTGCATTTGCTATATCCTTTATTGGTGTATTCATAATGAAAATATTAATTTTAAAACCGATTGCAGAAGCAGAACAAAATACTGTGCAACGTATGGATGAATTCATTGGTTGCAAGGGAGAAGTCATTACGACAATTCCTACAGAAGGATTTGGTGAAGTATTAATATCCTCTCAATTTGGAAGTAATGCAATTCCAGCTAAAACAATTGGGAAAAAAGATATTTCACAAGGAACTGAAGTTATTATTGAGGGAGTCCAAGATGGTGTTTTGCTTGTACAAAACATCGCTTATTCTTTAAAAAAACCAAAATTATAAGGGGGAATTCACATGACGATTCCATTAATTATTGGTGGAGTTTTACTCGCAATTTTAATTCTACTCATTTTAGTATTCATTACGAAGTATCGAACAGTTGGACCAGATGAAGCGTTAATTGTTACAGGGAACTGGCTTGGTGGTGGGAAAAATGTAGTGACCACTGATGATGGAAAGAAGATTAAGATTATTCGCGGTGGCGGTACATTCGTAGTGCCAATCATGCAAAGAGCAGAACCTTTAAGCTTACTAAACTACAAGTTAGAAGTGGGCACACGCGATACGTATACGAAGCAAGGTGTTCCAGTTACAGTAAATGGTGTTTCTATTATTAAAGTAGGTTCTACAATTGAAGAAGTATCGACAGCAGCTGAGCAATATTTAGGAAAAGAAACAGAAGAGTTAAAAGTAGAAGCGAAAGAAGTTTTAGAAGGTCATTTACGTGCGATTTTATCTTCTATGACAGTAGAAGATGCGTATAGTAATAGAGAGCAATTTGCTCAAAAAGTGCATGAAGTAGCTTCTACAGATTTAAAGAAAATGGGTCTTCGCATCGTTTCCTTTACAATTAAAGAAATCATGGATAAGAACGGTTACTTAGATGCACTTGGTCAGCCACAAATTGCGACGGTTAAGCGTGATGCAACAATTGCAAATGCAGAGCGTGAAAAGGAAGCTCGTATTGAAAAAGCTCGTGCTGAGAAAGAAGCGAAAGAAGCTGAATACCAACGTGATGCCCAAATCGCTGAAGCTGAAAAACATAAAGAATTAAAAGTACAATCTTATAAGAGAGAGCAAGAACAAGCTCGTGCAGATGCGGATCTTTCTTACGAATTACAACAAGCGAAAGCGCAACAAGGTGTTACAGAAGAGCAAATGCGCGTTAAAATCATTGAGCGTGAGAAACAAATTGAATTAGAAGAAAAAGAGATTGCGCGTCGTGAAAAGCAATACGATGCAGAAGTAAAGAAAAAAGCAGATGCAGATCGCTATGCTGTTGAGCAATCAGCGGAAGCAGAAAAAGTAAAACAAATGAAAAAGGCAGATGCGGATCAATATAAGATTGAAGCTGAAGCGAGAGCACGTGCGGAAGAAGTACGTGTGGAAGGTTTAGCGAAGGCGGAAATCGAAAAAGCGCAAGGTCAAGCGAAAGCGGAAGTACAAAAAGCACAAGGTACGGCGGAAGCCGATGTTATTAGGTTAAAAGGTTTAGCAGAAGCAGAAGCGAAACAAAAAATTGCAGAGGCATTTGAGTTATATGGCCAAGCGGCAATTATGGATATGGTACTTAAAATGCTTCCAAGTTATGCGAAGGAAGTTGCAAGCCCACTTAGTAACATTGATAAAATTACAGTTGTCGATACAGGCGGCGGTGGTAAAAATAGCGGCGCCGGAAAAGTTGCAGGTTATGCGACTGATTTAATGGCAACGATGCAAGAAACATTAAAAGCTTCTTCTGGCATTGATTTAAAAGAGTTATTAGAAGGATTTGCTGGAAAAGGAGCAGTACAACAATTATCAAACGATAAACCGGTTGTATCAGTAGTAGAAGATGAGAAAAAAGAAGTAGAAAAAGATAAAGAATAGTATAGTGGGTGGAACCTCTAGTAAGTGAGATACTAGAGGTTCTTCTGTGAATTGTTCGAATAATTTACATTTTAATATATTGTTTTAATTATTTAATTTATATAGAATGAAAAAGGTATGTATTAATTCTTTAATAGAAAAAGAGATAAAGAGTTGATACGTTTTAATCGTATAATTTATATAAAGAAATTAAATGTAAAACAATTACATTTAAAACGGTATGGAGGGGTAGAGATATGTTTCAAGGGAAATTAAGAAGAAGTAGTTTAAAAGCAAAGTTACTTGTGTCATTTGTTATTGTTTTAATTCTTCCAAGTATTGTAATTGGTTGGACGTCTTATCAGCAAGCAAAGACAAATTTTAATGAAACAATTTTACAATCAGCGGAAGATAACGTAAAGATTTTAAATAATGTTATTAATAAAGAGATAGACAGTAAAAAGGTAGACGCAGTATATTTTACAAAGTTATTTAACGGAGTAAGTTACGGAACTGATCAGCTTCAAAATGTGCAAAATAAATTAGAAGAATATAATAAATTACATCCAGAAATAGAAGCAATTTATACGGGGGCTAGTACGGGACAATTTATTCAATCACCGTCTATTCAAATGCCAGATGGGTATAATCCTACCGAAAGAGATTGGTATAAAGAAGCAGCGAAAAAAAGCGGAGAAGTGGTTATCACAGCCCCATATAAGTCAAGTACAACAGGGAATATTGTTATTACAATAGCAAAACAAAATGAGGATAAGAGCGGTGTTCTCGGTATTGATTTAATTATTAATGATATTGTAAATACTTCAAAAATGGTCAATATCGGCAAAAAAGGATATGTAGCAATCTTCGACCAATCTAAACATGTAATAGCACATCCGACGATGAAACCAGGTGACAAAATAGAAGAAAAACTTGAGAAGGAATTGTACAAACAGGAAACAGGTGAATTTAAATTCAAACTCGATGGTGATGATCGCAATATTACCTTTATAACAAATAAGCAGACGGGATGGAAAATAGCAGGAATTATGCCTTCAAAAGAAATTATTGAAGCAGCTAATCCTATTTTCTATAAAACGCTAACTGTTATTGGTATTTCATTAATAATTGGTGGGATTTTAATTTACTTCATAATTGCTTCTATTATTAGTCCGTTAAAACAACTTGTCATATCATCGAAAAAGATTAGTGAAGGCGATTTAACAGAAACAATTACAGTTCATTCTAAAGATGAAATTGGACAGCTAGGAGAAAGTTTTAATGAGATGGCGGCATCATTACATCATGTCATTTCTAATATAAATACTTCAGCAAGTCACGTGGCGGCATCTTCAGAAGAATTAACAGCTAGTATGAAGCAGACAAGTGAAGCGACGGAACAAATTACACAAGCAATAGAGCAAGTGTCGAGCGGGGCTGAAATACAAACGAAAGAAGTTGAAGAAGGCGCAACTTTATTGGAAGAAGTTACAGAAGGAATTCAGCGTGTTGCAGACAGTTCTTCATTAGTATCCACAGCATCGATGTATACGAAGAAAAAGGCTGAAGATGGTGGGAAGTTAGTTGAACAAACTGTGAATCAAATGCAATTAATCCATGAGTCTGTTTCACAATCAGACAAAGTTATTGTTTTGTTAGATGATAAATCAAAACAAATTGGAGCAATTCTTGAGGTGATTCAACATATTGCAGAGCAGACCAATTTATTAGCGTTAAATGCGGCAATTGAGGCTGCAAGAGCTGGAGAGCAAGGAAGAGGATTTGCAATTGTAGCAGATGAAGTACGAAAATTAGCTGAGCAATCAGGACAGTCTTCTACGGAAATTGGAAAACTAGTGAAAGAAATCCAATTTGATATCAAGGAAACGGTAAGTTCTATGAAGCTAGTTGGGACAGAAGTACAATCAGGGCTTGTAGTTGCAAATGAAACGAAGCAAAGCTTTGCTGAAATACTGAAATCTACGGATGATACAGTTGTACAAATTGATAACATGGTAGAAGTAGCGAAGCAAATGACAGTAGATGCAAAACAAGTTAGTGCATCAATTAATGAAATTGCAGCTACGATTGAAGAAAATGCAGCAAGCGTTCAAAATATTGCTGGTTCTTCAGAAGAACAATTAGCTTCAGTAGATGAAATCAATGCAGCAGCAGTTCATTTATCACAAATGGCAGAAGAATTACAGGAGATGATTGGTAAGTTTAAAGTGTAATAATGATTGTTAAGAAACGAGGTAATAATTTTACTTCGTTTCTTTTTTATGAAGAGAAAAAGAAAGAAATATAGAGTAACCGTGTTATGATTAAGTATAATTAAAGAGACTGTATATTCTTTAAATTCTATCTTTAATCATGTTAGGGGAATGGTTTTGAAATTTAAAAAATTAAAACTCCAACCGAGAATCACATTAACTATTAGTACACTTATTCTTGTTGTACTTATGCTAACGAGTTATTTATTTTATTACATATTATCTGAAACGGTAGAAGAGCAAATTGGCAAAAGAGCTTTGCATGTTGCGAAAACAGTTGCTGCTATACCAGAAATCAAGGAAGCTTTTCAAACAGAAAATCCAGCTTCTATTATTCAACCGATTGCGGAAAAAATTCGAATTGATACAGATGCTGATTTTATTGTAGTTGGAAATAAAGAAGGGATTCGTTATGCACATCCTAGGAAAGATAAAATAGGAGAAGCAATGGTTGGTGGAGATAACAAAGGAGTTTTATTAGAAGGGAAATCTTACGTTTCGAAAGCAACTGGATCATTAGGCCCTTCATTACGCGGAAAAGTTCCAATCCATAATCAGGAAAATGAAATCATTGGTGTGGTATCTGTTGGATTTTCAATGGATGATATTCATGGAGCGGTAGAAGTGTATGGAAAGCGTGTGTTTTGGATTACAATAATAGGTCTATTAATTGGAGTAATAGGCTCTATATATTTAGCTGGCAGTATAAAAAGAATGATGTTTGGGATGGAGCCAGAAGAAATTTCATCTTTATATGAAGAGCATAGTACAGTGATTCAATCTGTACGTGAGGGGATTATTGTCATTGATCAACATGGCATAATTAGTTTAGTTAATCAAGCAGCCTATGATATTCTTTCGCTAGATGAACAACGAAATATTATTGGAGAATTTATTTTAGATATAATTCCTAATTCAACGATATTAGATGTACTTCAAACTGGTGAAGAACAGTTTGACCGCCAATTAAATATAAAAGGGCAGGCTGTTATTGCGAACCGTCTACCCATTAAAGTAAAGAATAAAGTAACTGGCGTTGTATCGAGCTTACGTTTGAAATCTGAAATGGATCAGTTAACAGCAGAATTATCTCAGACGAAGCAATATACAGAGGCATTACGAGCGCAAACGCATGAATATAACAATTTGTTGTATACGCTTTCAGGTCTTATCCAGCTAGAATTATATGAAGATGCTTTGGAGCTTATTCATAAGGAAACAGCGGTATATCAAGATTTTGTTCAATTTATTATGAAACGAATTCAAAATCCATGGTTAGGTGGGATTTTAATTGGATTCTATAATAGAGCAAGAGAGTTGAAGATTGATTTTATGCTAGATAGAGAGAGTAGCTTAGACAAATTAAGCCCGCATATTGAGAGTAATTATGTCGTTTCTATTTTAGGAAATTTAATTACGAATGCATTTGAAGCGATTGAAAGAAATGAAGAACATGATAAGAAAGTAAGAATGTTTGTAACTGATATCGGAGAAGAAATAGTCATTGAAGTGGAAGACTCAGGACAAGGGATTCATGATGAGGTCATTACTAGCATATTCTATAAAGGCTTCTCGACGAAAGAAGGCGAGAAGCGAGGATATGGATTAGCAAAGGTGAAAGAGTTAGTAGAAGATTTAAATGGAAGTATCGCAATCGAAAAAGGGGATTTAGGTGGTGCATTGTTTATTATTGCATTACCAAAAGAGAGAGGCGAATTGTAATGGGTGAGGAGATTGAAGTATTGATTGTAGAAGATGATATTCGAATTGCAGACATTCATCGTCGTTTTACTGAAAAGATTGAGGGATTTAAAGTAATTGGAACAGCGACGACTGGGGAACAAGCGAAAGAATGGCTAGATCTTGTGAAGCCACAGCTCGTTTTATTAGACGTGTACTTACCTGATATGCAAGGAACGGAACTTGTCACATATATTAGACATAATTTACATGATACAGATATTATTATGATTACAGCTGCATCGGAAACAGATGTAGTGAGGCACGCCCTGCGAGGTGGAGTAACAGATTATATCGTAAAGCCACTTATGTTTGATCGATTTAAAGCAAGTTTGGAAAATTACCAAAAAAAGCTTGTGCAGTTAAAGAAAAATAACCAATTATCTATCGAACAAATAGAACATCTATGGTCTCAAAGAGGCGTAAAGGGAAATGAAATAGAATATGCCCCGAAAGGTATAGACCCCTTAACTTTAGCAAAAATAAAAAAGCATATGTTAACAGTGAATGAAGAAGGTATTACTGCGGAAGTGCTAAGCTCAATGGTCGGAGTAAGCAGATCGACAGCGAGGCGTTATTTAGAATATTTAATATCAGGAAAGAAAGTTCATGCGGAGCTTATATATGGGAGTGTTGGGAGACCAGAAAGAAGATATTTTCTTATTCCTTCATAATAAAAAACAGTAGAGGATATATGTCCGCTACTGTTTTTTTATTTTATATTGGAATAACCCCAATTAAAATTCCAGTAATCAACATGACCATTGTCGTTCCAACTGCCCACAATAAAGTAAAACGTTGATGTTCACCAAAATCAACCTTTGCCATCCCAACTAATAAATAAGTGGATGCAACAAGAGGGCTTAATAAGTGAACAGGTTGCCCGAGTAAGGAAGCGCGTCCCATTTCAGCTGCACTAATTCCATAGGTAGCAGCAGCTTTCGTTAAAATAGGTAGTACACCGAAGTAAAATGCATCATTGGACATGAAGAATGTGAATGGCATACTAAGAAGTGCTGTAATAATTGGTAATTGTGGGCCAAGAGCATCTGGTATAAGAGTTACTACACTTTTAGCCATTGCATCTACCATTTTTGTTCCTGATAAAATTCCAGTGAAAATCCCAGCGGCAAATACGAGAGAAACAACTGCTAATACGTTTCCTGCGTGAGAAGCAATACGCTCTTTCTGTTGCTCTAAGTTCGGATAGTTAATCATAACAGCAATAGCGAAAGCGATTGTAAATAAAACAGGTAATGGCATAACTTCTAGTATAAGACAGACAAGTAAGGTAGCAGTTAATAAAAAGTTAATCCATAGAAGTTTAGGGCGCTTATGAACAGCAGCTTCTACTGTTGCAGCTTGCTCATCTGTTGTTTGCATTTGTTTTAAATATTGTATATCCATAATTCCTAAACGTTTTCTTTCTTTTTTTCCAAGATAGTAAGCAACGAAAACTACCCAAAGTGCACCAGCAATCATTCCTGGTATAAGTGGTGTAAAGAGCTCTGATGCGTCTAGTCCAAGTGCACTCATAACACGAGCTGTCGGTCCACCCCACGGTGTAAGATTTGTCACGCCTGCACCTAACATAACAACCCCAGCTAATATAAGTGGATTCATTCCAAGGCGTTTATATAGTGGGTACATTGCGGAAACAGTAATCATATACGTTGTCGTTCCATCCCCATCTAATGAAACGATAATTGTAAGAATCGCTGTACCAACAACAATTTTTAAAGGATCTCCTTTTACAAATTTCAAAATCCTACTAATGACAGGATCAAATAAACCGCTATCAATCATAATTCCAAAATATAAAATAGCAAACATAAGCATAATACCAGTAGGTGCTAGTTTTTGAATGCCCTCTAACATCATAGGTCCCATGTTTGCATAAAATCCTCCAATTAATGCGAACGTAATTGGAATTAATATTAATGCTACTAGTGCTGACATACGTTTTGTCATAATTAAAAACATAAAGACAAATACCATTGCAAATCCAAGTAGTGCTAACATGTAATCTCCCCCTCAAAAATGATTGCGCTTTCAAAATAAAATAAAAATTCAGAAAAAGGTTTTTTGTTTATCATAAAAGCATCTATTTGAATGGTAAATAATTTGAAAAATAACATCATTAGAAGCATAATTTTTATTTTGGTCATTTTGTTCACGGGAGTTAATTTGAATTTTTAAAAAGTAAGCTGCTCTCCATAAGAATGGTAGAATAAGATGACAATATTGAAGTGTGAAATAGGGAGTAGATTTTATATGAAAACAAGAATGGAAGAGATTTGTAGTTCTTATGAAGGAAAAGTAGAAGAGATTTTTGTTAATGAATCTTCTTACGTATATGAGTGGGAAAAATTAATGATGATCCGAAAAAATAACGGTGAACTTGAAAAGGTTGCAGTCGGCATCAGTGGAAATATAAGATTAGTAAATGTAGTTGTTGGGCAGCAAATTCATACAGATACATTATTAATTAAAATAGAAGATGATTTAGTAATTACAGGTTGTGAATGATGAGAGGTGTGTAGAGAGGACTACACATCTTTTTTGTTCCATATATTACAAAAGACACATCATTTTTTCACAAATCGCACACAAGTTTTTGATATGCTCCTTGTAGAAGATACGGTTAGGGAGGAAATACAATGAGAACAAAGTATGTGATGCTTGCTATATGCTTATTCTTTGTCTTTACAATTGTAGGATGTGGTAAGAAACAAGCAGAGGCTGTGGCAATTGATGAGAAGCATGATAAGTGTGATATTTGCCAAATTGGGGTAATGGATAATCAATTTGCAACAGAAATCATTTTAGAAAATGGAAAAGCATTAAAGTTTGATGATATCGGTTGTATGTATAAATGGATGGAGATTAATCCAGGTGAAAAGACGAAAGAAAAATTTGTTCGAGATTATGATTCGAAAGATTGGGTTTCGTTAGAAGACGCTACTTATGTATATGATAAAACAATTACAACACCAATGGCTTATAATGTCATTTCATTTAAAAACAAAAAAGATGCAAAGAGCTTTGTATCTAACTATAAGGGGAAAGTTCTCTCGTATAAAGAGCTAGCAGAGCATAAATGGGAAATGAATAAAGAAATGATGGGGAACACGAAAAAGGGAAATCACGGTGGGCATCATTAATACTAGAAAAAGACAACTGCATAGTTGTCTTTTTCTAGTATTATTCAGGTGCAAATATAGAAAAGGTGTAAAATTTTTAGAAGAACGGTTACAATGGAATGTAGTGACCTAAAGCAACCATGTATGTACTTTTTAGAAATGTATACAAATGCGGTGAAAACGTGCTAAACTAATTGCTTCATAATGCTAATGATGAGGCCATCAGGCGTATCATTCCAATAGGTTGAGAAACATCATATAAGTTTAAGATAATCCAATTAAAGAAGGAATATAAAGTGCTTATGGATAAATGTACTCAAGAAGAGTTATTGTATGTGATGGAGGAATGGTTAAGAAAACATTATCTTTCATAGGAGCTGTAGTTGTGAGAAAACAAAAAATTTTATTATGTATGTTATTAGGACTTTTAATGACGGTAGTGGCTTGCGATAAGCAAGAAGAGCCAGAATCGAAACCGGTTCATGTGAAAAACGAAAAGAAACAAGAGAAGCATAAAGAACAGGAAGAATCTAAAGAAGAAAAAAGTATAAATTTAATG
Source organism: Bacillus sp. FF-1 (assembly GCF_028548245.1). Classification (NCBI taxonomy): domain Bacteria; kingdom Bacillati; phylum Bacillota; class Bacilli; order Caryophanales; family Bacillaceae; genus Bacillus; species Bacillus sp. FF-1. The sequence goes on along the minus strand of NZ_JAQQGG010000007.1, from coordinate 177,534 downwards.
GACAAACAGTTGCTACTTTCTGCCACTCTTGGAGACACAGAAACAGCTATGAAGTTGATTCAAGATGGAGCGAATATAAATGTAGAAGGTGACAACGGAGAAACACCTGTCCTTGCAGCAACGTACCAAAATCATGTAGAGACAGTGAAAGCATTAATTGGTGCAGGTGCTAATATTGAAATTAAAGATGAGAAACAAAGTAATCCACTTCTTTATGCGAGTAGAGAAGGATATACGGATATTGTAAAAGTATTAATTAATGCAGGAGTTAATACGAAAGAAACGACTAAGTCAGGTGGAACAGCACTTATTTCTGCATCTGAGCGTGGCCATGTAGAGGTCGTAAAAGAATTGTTAGAGCATACAGATATTGATGTCAATTATAAAAATGCTCGTGGTGGAACAGCTTTAGTAGAAGCAATTGTATTAGGAAATGGTAGTGAAAATCACAAGAAAGTAATTCAAATGCTTATTGACCACGGGGCAGATGTAAATATGGCCAATAAGGAAAATATTACGCCACTGCAATATGCTGAAAAAAGAGGTTTTAAAGATATTGCAAATATGTTGAGGGTAGCTGGAGCGAATGAAGTAGTACAGCCACAACCGCAACCGGTAGAATAACAAGTATGAAATAATCCCATTTAGATAGACAGAATGAAGAAGTCATTGAGTATGATGGATTCAGTAATGTGTATGTAAATGGGATTTTTGTTTTGGGCATGAAAAATAGATTATGAATGGTATATGGAGTAACTAAGGAGAATATAAATGAGGCTCTCAGAACTTGATTTAATAGCAATTCAGGTAGAGGTTTTATTTGTTCATAATCAAGTAGGAAAAAATGAAATATGTAAATGAACAAGGAAATCCGAAAGCACCACGCTGTTTTCTTGGCAGAACTCGTGAAGGGAGTATAACGAGATATCATTGTGATCTGGATGATGAAACGGTAGGTAAGATTGAGAAATTAATTCGAGAACCTTCAAATCATATAGAGATAGCAAAGATTATCCATGTATTAAATGAAGAAAGAACAGTAAAAAATATTTGGATGGGCCCTGCTTTCATGTTCTCTAATAATTTACATAAGCCAACTAGAACAATACAGATAACAGAGAAGAATAAAGAGCTTTTGCGAGAAAATTTTCCTAATCTAATAGAACAGATGGAGTGGAGGCAACCTTACTTTGCAATTGTAAAAAATGAAAAGGTAGTTTCTATATGTTGCAGTGCTAGGAGTACACCTGTAGCTGCTGAGGCGAGTGTGGAAACTTTAGCGGAGAATGGGTATGGTACTGATTTTGTTACAGCCTGGGCGATATCAATACAAGAAGAAAACCGCATTTCACTTTATAGTACTTCTTGGGATAATTATGCCTCACAAGAAGTTGCGAGAAAACTAAAATTGATTAACTATGGAATGAATTTGCATATTACTTGAATTTTAAAGATAGTTGTTTGCTGTTTGGGGTTATTCGTATATCTAGATTAATGTTAAGAAAATATGGTGAATATTAACATTCGATTAACAGCTAATTAACAATCTATCAAAACTGACTTAATAAATGCATACTATAGTAAAGGTAACAAAATAACTAGGGTAGAGAACATTTGAGAACACCCGCTTACATATAACGTGCCACTTTCTTAGGTGTGCTCTATTCCCTAGAGTTCAAATAAGGAGAAAGGTGTTCTATGTAAGTAGGTGTTTTTAGTTTGGATAAAAACAGAAAAGCTAGGTGGAATGAATGTTTAAAGAACCTTATATTGCGATGATAAAGGATTGGAAAGGATACAACACATACAAAAAATTACCGAAAACAGTTTTTCTTATGACGGGTTCAATGCTGGAGTTACCAGAGCGTGTATATGAATTACAGAAACATGGACATGATGTCTTTCTTCATTGTGATTTTATACAAGGTTTAAATACGAATACAGAGGAAGCACTTTTGTATATTCAAGACGTTATCGGAGCACAAGGTATTATTTCAACAAAAGGATCGACAATTCGAAATGCCAATAAAATTGGATTAAAAACGATCCAACGTATTTTTATTGTCGATACTTTATCTCTTACAAAATCAATTGAAAATTGTAAAACGACTAAACCGAATGCAGTAGAGATTATGCCTGGTATTATGCCTTCCATTATTAAGCAGTTAGCAGAGGAAATAGAATTTCCTATCATTGCAGGCGGACTGATTCAAACACGAGAAGATGCGGAAATTGCTATTCGTGCAGGCGCAAGTGCAATTTCAACGAGTCATTATGAAGTATGGATACAAGAAGAAAAAAGGAGTGCAACTTTGTGATTGAATTGAAAAATGTTTCAAAGGTATATAAAAATGCAGAAGAGACAGCGGTTAAGGGGGTATCGGTTCACATTAAAAAGGGTGAGTTTTTTGTTTTAGTTGGGCCTTCAGGATGTGGGAAAAGCACATTATTACGAATGATCGCTGGCCTAGAAGAAATTTCTTCGGGGGATTTAATTATTAATGAACGTGTTGCAAATGATTTAGAGCCGAAAGATCGTAATCTATCAATGGTATTTCAAAATTATGCACTATACCCACACTTATCTGTAGAAGAAAATATTTTATTTGGACTTAAGGTAAGGAAAGTACAAAAAGAAGAGCGGCAAAAGAGATTAATGGAAGCTATTGAAATGGTAGGGCTGAAAGAGTATGTGAAAATGAAACCAGGTCAATTATCAGGTGGACAAAGACAGCGTGTTGCGCTTGCTAGAGCGATTGTGAGCCAAGCACCGATTTGTTTAATGGATGAACCACTTTCGAATTTAGACGCGAAATTACGTGCGCAAATGAGAATTGAAATTAGAGAAATTCAGCAGCGTTTAGGAATTACAATGATTTACGTTACTCATGATCAAATAGAGGCGATGACTATGGGAGATCGCATCATGGTTTTAAATAAAGGAAGCATACAGCAAGTTGGAACACCGCTTGACATCTATAACGAACCAGCAAATGAATTTGTTGCAAGTTTTATAGGGTCTCCTTCGATGAATATAAATGATGGAGAAGTAAACAAAGAAAAAGGTGTATTACATATAGGGCAATTGCAAATTCCGTTATCTATTGGACAGTTAAAGCAATTACCAGAAGGAATAATTCGCATAGGCATGCGTCCTGAGCATATTGCCCTGTCTGAGGAAGGACAAGAAGTTACGCTACAATCTGTAGAAGTATTAGGCAACGAATCTATATTAAACTTCGCAATAAATGGAACAACTTGGAGTGCAAAAGTCATTGGACAGCTAATCCTGAACAAAGGTGACAAAGTAAAATTATTATTCTCACAAGATAAGTTATGCTTCTTTCATCAAAATACGAATGAACGATTAAAAGTGGTAGCTGAAGAAGAGTTGAAAGTGGTGGCGAAATAATGATTGAAGTAGGCAAGTTACCAGCCCAAGCAAAGGTGGCAAAAAAGAAGAATTTATGGAGTAGAACGAAAGATTTAAGAATAGGATTATTATTTTTAGCGCCATCTATTTTATTGTTCTCGATTTTTCTTTTTTATCCATTATTTAGGACGATTTACTATAGCTTTTATTTAACAGATATACACGGAGAAGCTAATCTTTTCGTTGGCTTAGAAAATTATCAATACTTATTTTCTGATCCTGCTTTCTACAAAAGCATAAAGTCAACTTTATTATTTGTTGTATATACAGTGCCTACGAGTATTATACTCGCTTTATTTCTTGCATTGATTGCAAACGGAAAGGTAAGAGGTATTGGGTTATTTCGAGTTCTGTTTTCTTCGACAATGGGAATATCAGTAGCTGCTAGTGCAGTAATTTGGTTATTTTTATTTCATCCAAGTGTCGGGTTATTCAATAATATATTAGCTTCTATGAATCTTCCTGCAATTGCATGGTTAACGAGTCCGGACTGGGCACTATTCTCTGTATCAGTTACAACGGTTTGGGTGAATACAGGATTTGCATTTTTAGTTATATTAGGTGGTTTACAAAATATTGATACGTCTTTATATGAGAGTGCATCTATAGATGGTGCTAGCTATTTATATAAGCTTCGTCGTGTTACATTACCGATGCTATCACCAACTTTATTCTTTATCGTGACAGTAACGTTAATTAGTGCGTTCCAAAGCTTTGGACAGATTGATATTTTAACGCACGGTGGACCAAATGATGCAACAAATTTAATTGTATATTCGATTTATAAAGAGGCATTTGTGAATCATCAATTTGGGACAGCAAGTGCACAAGCTATGGTACTATTTGTTTTCATTTTCATTGCTACATTACTTCAATTTAAGTTTGCTGAGAGAAAGGTGCATTATAAATGATCGTTAAACAGTGGAAACAAAATTTCCTGCTATACATGCTGCTCATAATTAGTGCAGTAATGGTATTTTTTCCTGTGCTGTATGCGTTTTTAATAAGCTTTATGACACCAGACGATATTCAAATGAGAAGGATATTTCCAACTCAATTTACTTTTGATAATTTCATTAATATTTTTCAAAAAGTACCACTTTTTACATATTTATATAACAGCTTAGTTGTATCGACAGTTGTTATGATTGGACAACTTATCGTGTCAAGCTTAGCGGCGTATGCTTTTGTCTTTCTTCAGTTTAAGGGAAGAAATCTTATTTTTTTCCTGTTTATTTCAACGATGCTTATTCCGTGGGAAGCGACGATGGTACCTAACTTTTTAACGATTCAAAACTTTGGCTGGATCAATAGTTTCGCTGGGATGACAGTGCCGTTTTTTGCAACAGCTTTCGGTATTTTCTTGTTACGCCAACATTTTATGACACTTCCGAATGAACTGAAAGAAGCTGCTTTTATTGAAGGGATTGGAAATGTAAGATTTTTGTTCAGCGTTGTAATTCCGTATTGTAAAACGAGTTTTATTACGCTTGGCGTATATAGTTTTTTAACAACATGGAATATGTACTTATGGCCACTTTTAGTGACCACTGATGAAAAGGTAAGAACAGTTCAAATTGGTGTGAAGCAGCTTCAATCTCAAGAAGTTGCAACTGATTGGGGAAGCGTAATGGCTGGCGTTACGGTTATCGTTATACCAACATTGATTCTATTATTTTTAGGACAAAAGCAATTACAACAAGGATTAACAAAAGGTGCAATTAAATAACTAAGAGAAGGTGAGATTAAAATGAGTCTAGTTAAAAAAGGTGCTGCTCTATTAATGGTAGCAACAATGGCATTATCTAGTGCTGCTTGTTCAAATAGTAAAACAGAAGGAAAACCTGAAGCACAGGCGAAAGTAGCACCAGTTGAAAAAAATGGTGATAAAACTGTAATTCGTTTTTGGCACGCGATGGGTGGAAAAACACAAGGGGTATTAGATGGGCTTGTTGCGGACTATAATAAGTCACAAAATAAATACGAGATAAAGCCAGAGTTCCAAGGGACATATGAAGAGTCTTTAACGAAATTTAAAACGATGTCTGCTACGAAAGAAGCGCCAGCTCTTGTTCAGTCGAGTGAAATTACAACAAAATATATGATTGATAGTAAAAAGATTACGCCAATTGATAGTTGGATAAAAAAAGATAAGTACGATACTTCAAAGTTGGAAAAAGCAATTACAAATTATTATTCAGTTGATGGAAAAATGTATTCTATGCCATTTAATTCATCTACACCAGTATTAATTTATAATAAAGATGCTTTCGCAAAGGCGGGCTTAGATCCAGAGAAAGCTCCAAAAACATATGCGGAATTGCAAGAAGCAGCGAAAAAGTTAACGATTAAAGAAGGCGGAAATGTAAAACAATATGGATTTTCAATGCTGAATTATGGTTGGTTCTTTGAGGAATTGTTAGCGACACAAGGCGCTTTATATGTAGATAATGAAAATGGTCGTAAAGATGCTGCAAAGAAAGCTGTATTTAACGGTAAAGAAGGACAGAAAGTATTTGGGATGCTAGATGAGTTAAATAAAGCTGGTGCACTAGGAAAGTATGGAGCAAGTTGGGATGATATTCGTGCCGCGTTCCAGTCTGGACAAGTTGCTATGTATTTAGATTCTTCAGCTGGTGTTCGCGACTTAATTGATGCATCTAAGTTTAATATAGGCGTGTCATATATTCCATATCCAGAGGATTCGAAACAAAATGGTGTTGTTATTGGAGGAGCATCATTATGGATGACGAATATGGTTTCAGAAGAAACACAACAAGGTGCTTGGGACTTTATGAAATATTTAACGAAGTCAGACGTACAAGCAAAATGGCATACTGCAACAGGTTATTTCTCTATTAATCCAGATGCATATAATGAACCATTAGTAAAAGAGCAATATGAAAAATATCCACAGTTAAAAGTAACAGTAGATCAATTGCAAGCGACGAAACAATCTCCAGCAACACAAGGTGCTTTAATTAGTGTATTCCCAGAATCACGAGATGCAGTTGTAAAAGCATTAGAAGCAATGTATGACGGAAAGAATAGTAAAGAAGCGTTAGATGAAGCTGCCAAAGCGACAGATAGAGCAATTAGCATTTCAGCTCGTACGAGTCAAAAATAAGAGAAAGCCGTATCCGAAAAAGGATACGGCTTTCTTTAGGAGATAAGGGATCAAAAAAATGAAGAAGTCTTATCTCTTTTATATGAGTAAAGGGTCTAGAATGAATCTTGTCCTTTTCATTATTTGTTTAACTCCATTGCAACTTGTTTGCCATTTACGAAAACCTCTGCCACTGCTACTAAAACTTCCATCACTTTTTTCATTTCTCATCTCTCCTTGTTTTTTGTTTCATTTCTTACTTTTAGTATAAGGAAATATAGCAATTGCAACTATCGAATTGAATGACAAGAGACTTACATTGTTGTAAGGATAATCGTTGTATCTGTAATAAATACGGTTTTAAAATACAATTCTGAAGTTTCTGTCGTTTTGAATTATAATTAGAAAGAGGGGTGATAATATGAAAAGAATTCTTGTTATTAGTGATATTCATGGCGAAATAAAAAAGTTCGAACAGTTATTAGAAGAAGCTCAATACGATGCAAAAAAGGATCAACTAATTTTATTAGGGGATTATGTAGATCGTGGTCCAAATGCACGTGCAGTAATTGAAAGGGTAAAAGAGTTAAAAGAAGATGGAGCCCTCGTTCTAAAGGGAAATCATGAAGATATGATGATTAAGGCGTTAACGACTGATGAGGAACGTTCATGGAACCATTGGGTAAAAAGGAATGGTGGAGATAAGACATTATATAGCTATGGATTTGTAGAAGAAGATATTGTAGTTAATGAGGAAGACTTCCAAAAACCAATTTTACAATCGCATGTTTTAGAAGATCATGTAAAGTTTATTCAAGAATTAGATCATTACATTGAAACAGAAGAGTACATATTTGTACATGCTGGTGTTGAGCCTATGAAACGAGTTTCTGAATGTGAACCATATACGTTAATGTGGATCCGTAATGAGTTTCATAATGGATATAGTGGCGAAAAGGTTGTTGTATTTGGCCATACGGAAACAAAAACGCTTCACGGTAGTGAGAATTGTGGCGTGTATTTTGGTAGTAATCGAATTATTGGAATTGATGGTGGGGCTGTGTATGGTGGTCAGCTAAATTGTTTGGAATTGCCAAGTAAAAAGGTATATGTAGTAAAAAATTGAAAGAGATAAGGGAAATCTTATTTCTTTCAATTTTTTATTAAGCTAAATTTAAGAAAGAGTCTTTATAATTAATCTTTAAAATTCTGTATCAAGAAAAAGTGTAGAAAGAACGAATTAAAAATGAAGTTACAGAATATAATGATATTCTTTTGTTAGGAAAAGCAGGAATGTGATTATAAATAGAATCGAACGATATGGTGGAAGGTGAGAATATGCGCTTACTCGTAGTAGAAGATAATGCTTCGTTATTAGAGTCTATCGTACAAATTTTGTGTGATGAATTTGAAGTAGATACAGCATTGAATGGAGAAGAGGGATTATTTCTAGCGTTACAAAATATATATGATGCAATTTTGCTTGATGTGATGATGCCAGAGATGGATGGTTTTGAAGTAATTCAAAGAATACGTGATGAAAAGATTGAAACACCAGTCCTGTTTTTAACAGCGAGAGATTCTTTAGAAGATCGGGTGAAGGGATTGGACTTTGGTGGAGATGACTATATCGTTAAGCCATTTCAGGCCCCTGAATTAAAAGCGAGAATTCGTGCTTTACTACGCAGAAGTGGTAGTTTAACAACAAAGCAGACTATTCGATATAAAGGGATTGAACTGTTCGGAAAAGATAAAGATGTTCAAGTAGATGGACAAAGTATGAAGCTAACATTAAAACAATATGAGCTTCTAGAGTACCTTGTTCAAAATAGCGGAAAGATTTTAATGAGGGAACAAATTTTTGATCGTGTTTGGGGATTTGATTCAGATACGACAGTGGCAATTGTAGAAGTGTATGTACATCATTTACGTAAAAAATTAGAGCCATTCGGTTATCAGAAAGATATTCAAACCGTTCGAGGTATTGGATATATATTAAAAGAACAATGAAAAAGGGAAGTATGTTTCAGAAGACGCGTATTCGATTGACTATATTGAATTCATTAGTATTTATCATTTTGATAGGCGTATTAGGTAGTATCATTTATTCTTACACATATAAGCGTATTTATAGTGGAGTAAATGAATCGATAGAAAAAGCCGTTCAACATAGAAAGAATGCAGATGATAAAAAACTACCTAAAAAAATTAGAGGATATCCTCCAATTGGGGATCCAAGGATAATGGAGTTAACTTGGCTTGGAAACACGGTGGAGATAGATATTGAAAACGGCAAACGTCGTTTTATTTTTGAAGACAATTTGGAGAAGTTTTCTCCAAAGAAATTAGGAACTTTGCAAGATATAGAAGTACAAGGACAATATTTTAGAATATTTTCATTTCAAAAAGATGCAAAAATAGTTCAAATTGCAAGGGATATAACAGCTGAAAAAGAAATGTTACATACTTTATTTTTAATTCTTGTAATAGGTTGTAGCGTAGGAAGTTTATGTGCAATAGGAATCGGCTTTTTCTTAGCTGGCAGGGCACTCGTACCTATTCAAAATTCATGGGAAAAACAGCAGCAATTCGTTTCTGATGCGTCACATGAACTAAGGACACCGCTTGCAGTTATTCAATCAAAAACAGATGTTTTATTCCAGTCACCATCCGCTACGATAGAAGAAAAAGCGATGGATATTTCTACAATTTCAAAAGAATGTAGGCGGTTATCAAAACTCGTTAGTAATTTATTATTGCTAGCACGCTCTGATTCTAATCAAATTGAGATGGATAAGAAAACGTTTGAACTCGATAAATTGTTAGAAGAAATAGTAGCTCCATATAAGGAGATTGCTTCTTATCAAGAAAAAGAAATGATATTAAAAGTAGAACGTGGCGTATCTTTTATGGGTGATAGAGAGCGGATTCATCAAATGATGGTCATACTGTTAGATAATGCGATGAAGTATACGAACGAAGGCGGTCATATTCAAATCAATTGCACGCAAACGAGTAGTTCAATTCGTATACAAGTGAAAGATGACGGGATAGGAGTGAAAGAAGAAGATATTCCGAAATTATTTGATCGTTTTTATCAAGGGGATAAAGCAAGAAGTACGTCAGAAGGAGCTGGATTAGGTCTTTCAATCGCAAATTGGATTGTAGAAAAACATTACGGAAAAATATCAGTAGAGAGCAAATGGGAAGAGGGCACTTGTTTTGAAGTGATTTTCCCTAAACACCAAAGAATATAAGTGAGAAGACGATCTTGTTTTTACAAGGTCGTCTTTTTTTAAGGGAAAGTTAAGAAACTATTTTTAACATGTATTATATACAGAAAAGTTCGCCCTATAAAAAGAAGCGATTATAAAAAGGTATTTGAGTAGATTATATCGATCATAATGTTATTTCGATTATGAATAGGGAATGATGGAAAAGAAAGTGTAAGAGGGAGGAATTAATTTTGAAAAAGAAAATGATGATGGTATTCACTATTGGAGTAATGAGTTTAAGTATATTAGGGGGTGCCTCTCCTTCTGAAACATCAAAAGGAAAGACAGATTACACACAGCGCAGCAAAGAACAATTAAACAATGGAAAGATACATGCTGTGCATACAGAAGAAAAGGCGGAGAATTTAGGGATTGAAACGGCAGGGAAAGAACAAATTACGCTAGAAAAAGAAATCCATGAGACGGAAGTAGGAAGAGAAGCAGAACAGTTAGGAATTTCGATTGAAGGAAAAGATGTTGGAACTCTTTCAGAAGAAATCTATGAAACAAAAGTGAAGCAAGAAGCGTTAAAGCTAGGCATATCAATAGAAAATACATCAATTGTAAATTTGATTACTCAAATTAATACGATTAAAATTAACGATGAAGCGGATAAATTAGGTATTTCGACAAATGGAAAAGAAATAGAGGACATTGCAGAAGAAATCTATGGAACGAAAGTAAGAGAGGAAGCAGGCAAGTTAGGTATTTCACCAAAAGGAAAAGAGATAGAAGTGTTAGCGCAAGAAGTATACGAACAAAAAGTACAGGAAGAAGCAAAAGAATATCATATCGATTTGTATGGGAAAGATATATATCAAGTATTAAGCGAAATTAATGAACAAAAAGTGTTACAAATGGCAGATGAGCTTAATATGGATAAAACGAATAGGAACGTTCAAGAATTAGCAGAAAAAATAAAAAAGGATCAGCCTGAAAAAGGAAAAGAACTAAATTTTGTACCAGTGATTCGAACGGATGCGGACGCGTTTTATTCTTATTTAACGAACTAAAAAGGGCGTGAAAGTGATACGGAAGTTTAAGTGGTATATAGGTATGGCTTTACTCGTTATAGCAGTATGGGGGATCTATACAAATGGAATTACAAAGTATGTGGAGAAATTAACATTCTTCAATATGAAAAGTGGAAAACAAGTAGAGTTTAATCGTGATGAAAAGGTCATTTTATCAAATGTACCTTTCATTCAGCAGTTACCAGAGTTAGATAGAGGCTGTGAAGTGACGAGCTTAGCGATGATGTTACAATACGCAGGTATTACAGTGGATAAGATGAAATTAGCAAACGAAATAAAGAAAGTTGATTTTATGAACGATGGTGTACGTGGGAATCCGAATGAAGGATTTGTAGGAAATATTTATACCTTTTCTGAATCAGGATATGGTGTATATCATGGACCACTTTTTCAATTAGCGAAAAAGTATTTACCTAACAAAGCTGTGGACTTAACAGGGAAGAGTATAGAAGAGCTTTATAAGAGTGTAAAATCAGGACAACCGGTAGTCATGATTACGAATGCAACATTTGCGCCATTAGATAAAGATGAATTTACTACATGGGAAACAAATAGTGGAGATGTTTCTATTACGTATAATGAACATTGTGTAGTACTTATTGGATATGATAAGGAGTTTGTATATATTCGAGATCCTCTAAGTGATAGCTTAGATGTAAAAGTACCGAGAGAAAGTTTTGAAAAGGCATGGGTGCAAATGGGTAGTCAGGCGATTAGTTACATATAAGATGGGTAAATAAAAGGAAGGAGGCTGAAACAGCCTCCTTCCTTTTATTTATTTTCTGTTGCATTGATTACAAACTGATCATAATATTTTTCATTCACGTATATATTTAATACCCATAATCCAGATGAAGGTAGTGACATAGTGAGTGGGAGTTCGGTTGTAGTAGAATCAATTGTATTTGAAGTAGTCCAAGTTGGTTTAGAAGTTTCTTGTTGAAAGAGTACGGGTGTTGGGGTTACTGATCCTTGTTTTAGTGCAATAATAGATAGTTTTCCAGTTGGCATTTCAGGATCTAAAAAGTACCACATCATTTCATTTTTTTCATTTGCGATAATAGGGCTATCAGCCAGTGCGATTTTTTCTTCGATACCTTTTAAAGGTGTTTTTTCTTGTATGAAGGAGGGTGTTTCTTCCCAATTTACATCTTTTAAAACGCTAAGATGAAAGAAGGAAGGTGCATTAACTTGGGTGGATGACGTGGCGATAGCTTCTTTTTTAGGTGCTTCTGAATCAGGCTGCAATTGCGAGCATCCAGTGATGAGAAAGGAGAAAAGTAGCATAGTTCCAATTTTTTTCATGGTGTCACACTCCTAATTTTTACTGTTAGTGTAATTGTATTTGCCAGAAAGAGGGACAATTCCTTTAAAGTATAAAAAGAGGTCGTAAGTTTTGTACGACCTCTTTTGACATTTTTTATATTTGTTCAGTTGAAAAGGTTGGTTCTCGTTCTTTTTGAGGCATCGTTAAGAAAATAACAGAAAGAACGATACATACGCCGCCTAGTAATTGATACGCTCCAAATGATTCATTTAGCCAAGCGATTGAAACGATAGCTGCTACAAGTGGTTCAATGCTAGATAAAATGCTCGTTTCTGTTGCTGCTAAATATTTCAGACTACCGATATAAAGAAGGAAAGAAAGAGTGCCACTTATAATGATAAGGATAAGCATAGAAAAAGTTTTTGGTGTAAAGGTTTGTGAAAGTTGACTCCATCCAAACGAGCGATTAAAAATAAGCAGAGCGATGCCGCCGATTAGCATCCCCCAGCCAATTACTATGGTTGTTCCGCATTCTTTAATAAGAGAAGCTGGATGGAGGGTATAAAATGCAAATCCAATTGCTGTTAATAGGCCAAAAATAATGGCTTCTTTCGATAAAACAATATTTTCAATTGAACCGTTTGTAATAATAAAGTACGTTCCCGTTAGTGCAGTAATAATTGCGAGTAGTTGCATAGAAGCAGGGAATTTTCTTTGTCCAAATGCGACATAAATGGTAATAAAAACAGGACCTAGAAATTGAAATAATGTCGCTGTGACCGCATTACTAATATGAACTGTTTCGATAAAGGCATATTGCGCACCGAGCATGCCGAGAATAGAGAAAATAATAAGTTGTATAGAATGTCTAGAGTGTTTCCAAATTTGAAATATGTTTTGTTTCTTTATAAGTAAAAAAGATAAAATAAATAATCCCGCAAGCAACAAGCGAATTGTTAAAAAATCAATTGATGATACGTTAGTATGTTGAAATAGCCACTGAATCATCGGACCAGATAATCCCCATAAGGTAGCTCCTGTAATAATCATAATGAGTCCAATCCGTCTACTATTGTTCATAATCATGCATCTCCTCTCGAGTATTTGATTTTTTATGTGTGACATGATAAAAGGAATTATATATAACTTCTGGTACTGTAAAAAGTATCAGATTTTAGTTTTATTAAGGGGTCAGATATTATGTTAGAATTAACGCCTAATTTAAATATGAATAGTAAAAAGGCATTGTACGTGCAATTGTATGAGTATATAAAAAAAGAGATTAAGGATGGAACGATTTCCGCTTTTACAAAATTACCCGCAAAGAGAAAGCTGGCGAGCTATTTACAAGTGAGTAAGAATACAATAGAAGCGGCTTACGAGCAATTACTTGCAGAAGGTTATATTGAGTCGATATCAAGAAAAGGTTATTTTGTATGTAAATTTGAACAAATGATGGATGTAGAAGGAAGCGAAGCGAAAGTAGAAGAAGTATCGTTTCGGGAGGAGAACTATACATTTGATTTCACACAAACAGGGGTTGATACAAAAACTTTTCCGTTCACTATGTACCGCAAGCTTATAAATGATGTATGGCAGCCGCGTAATAATGATTTACTTTTTCTTGGACACCCTCAAGGAGAATTAAGCTTACGAGAGGAAATTGCGAACTATTTGTATGAATCTAGAGGTGTACGTTGTTCAGCTAGTCAAATTGTATTAGGTGCGGGAACACAAATATTAGTGAAGTTACTTTTTCAATTGTTGAAGGGAAGTAATTACGCTGTTGAAAATCCAGGGTACCATAGGAAAATGGTCGTTTTTGAACAGGGAGAAAAGAAGGTTCAAATGTTGTCTTTAGATAGGGACGGCATTTGTATGGCAGATTTAGAAAATAGCACTGCAAATGTTGTATTTGTAACTCCTTCTCATCAGTTTCCATATGGAATGATTATGCCTATTACGAGAAGGACGCAGCTTTTACAATGGGCAAAGAAAGAAGAAGATAGGTATATTATTGAAGATGATTACGATAGTGAATTTCGTTATTCAGGAAAGCCAATTCCGGCACTACAAGGGTTAGATACAGATGGGAAAGTTATTTATATGGGGACGTTATCAAAAGCTTTGTTGCCCTCATTACGGATGAGCTATATAGTATTACCGAAGAATTTAATTAAAAAGTATCAAAAAGAATATTTATTTTATACACAAAGTGTTTCAAGAATGGATCAAGAAGTGATTAGAAAGTTTTTACATGAAGGTTATTGGGAAAAACATATTCATAAAATGCGTGTCGTCTACCGGAAAAAGAGGGATCGACTTGTTTTTGAAATAGAGAAGTATTTCTCTAATCATGTTGAAGTGATAGGAGAAGATTCGGGATTACACATTTTATTAAAAGTACATAATGGAATGCGAGAAGAAGAACTCATTCAAGAAGCTGCAAAATATAGTATTAAAATATATCCTGTTTCTACGTACTATAAAGACGGTACTGCACCTGAAAATGTCGTTTTACTTGGGTTTGCGATCTTATCAGAAGAAGAAATTGCGCAAGCGATTCAACTATTAAATACAGCGTGGTTTAGAAAAAAGTAAAAAAACATCCTCATACATGAGAGGATGTTTTTTATTATTTATTTTCGTCTAAGAATAAGACCATATGCTCTTCGTCCCAATATTGTCCGTTATATTTTAATGAACGTTCTTGTACACCGAATGTTTTAAATCCTAATGATTCATAAAGTTTTTTTGCTCCATCGTTGCCAACAACAACATCAAGCATAACTTGTTCCACCTCTAAAGATTTAGCAAGCTCAAGACATTCTTTAATAAGTGCTTTCCCTGCTCCAAGTCCGCGTGCTTTTGGAGATACATATACAGAACCGATTTTAGCTTTATGTTCTTGTTTTACATATGGTTTCGTTTCCAGCGTTGCAACCCCGATTAATTTTCCATCTTTGAATGCGCCTAGCGTATAGTTTTCATCTTGTGCTAATTTTTGTGCTTTATATTCAATCGCACACTCTTTATTAATAATATCTTCATAAGAAGAGCTGAAAGCCTCAGGGTTTTGCTTTAATCCTTCTACACGAAGTTCTAAGTAAATTTCCGCTTCGTCTTTTGTTAATACATGGATATCCAATTATATCACCCTCCAAATCTTTGACAAATGTATCTTTATTTTATATTGAAATAAGAATAATTTCAAAAGCTTAGCTTATATAAGCTGATTTTATGAACAAAATAACACCAGTAGTTTTTACTATTACTGGTGTTTTCACACACATATTATTCAAAAGGTAGCTCAATTATAAAGGTAGTTCCTACCCCTAATTTGCTTGTTACTAGAATGGCACCGTTATGCAATTCCACAATTTCTTTAGCAACAGCTAGCCCGATACCTTTTCCCCCAGTAGCTCTCGTTCTAGATTTATCAACACGATAAAAACGATCGAAAATATGCGGAATATCTTCTTCAGGAATACCTTCACCTTCATCTTGTACACTTATTGTAAAAGAATTTGTTTCAGCGAGTACGCGTATCGTAATAGTAGTGTTTTCTAGTGAGTGTTGATAAGCATTGTGTAATAAATTTAACATAACTTGTTCCATACGTCTTTCGTCTATGCAAACTTCTAAATCATCTTTGCAATATACATGAAGTTGCATTTGTTTATTTGTTAATGTTGTTTTTGTTTTTTCAACCATTCGTTCTAAAAATGGTCTAAGAAGTACTTTTTGTTTTTTTATAACAAACTGGTGTTGTTCTAATTGTACAAGCATAAATAAATCTTGGACGAGGTCAGTTACACTATCTGTTTCATCCTCGATGATTTGCAAGTATTCTTCTCGCTCTTCTTTCGTTAAAGTGTCTCTCTTTGCTACTTTCGCATAACCTTTCATATAGGTCAATGGAGTTAATAGTTCATGGGCGACACTAGCAAGAAATTCATTGCGTTCTTTTTTCATATAAGTTAGTTCACTGGACAAATCTTCAATCGTTTTTGCTAAGCTTCCAAGTTCATCATTCCGTTTAATACCTAATTGAATTGGCTTATTTAATTTTGACATTTTTTCTGTTGCCCTCTTCATTTTTATAAGCGGTTCTGTAATAACACGAGAAAAAACAAAGACAGAAATAGTCGTTAAAATAACAGTCAAAACACTAATGATAAGAAATTGGTTCATGAGTTTAAGTAACATATTTTCTAAGAAAGATGTTTTTAGTAACATATATAACTTTCCTTGAAACTCTGCTGTATTAAGTGAGCTTACAGTTGTGATGAATTTTGATTTTTTCCAGTTCTTTTCGACAACCAATCCGTTTGCTGGAATAGGTTCTGTTTTACATGTAAGCTGTTTTTGCATTGCTTTTGTTACAGGTTCTGAAGTGGAAATAATTTTTCCATTATTGTCCGTTATAATGATAGCTATATCAGAGTTAGCAATTGATTCTGATTCAACTAAGTGTTCAGCCTCATCAGCGATATCGAATTCTGGGTATATAGGACGCTTAGGATTTTTATTGTATTCAGCGCGTTCGCCGTGTTTCTTTTCTTTAGCAAATGTACTCCACTTTGCGCGTTGTGTAATTTTGTTACTATAGCGATTACCTTTTTCTAAAAGAGCGAGTGTTTCCTCTTCAATGCGCATTTTAGAAATACTTTTGTAAAAAGATACGAAAGCAATTGTTTCAATGCATAAAGCTAATATTAAAAAGTATGTCCCGATTTTAAGTGAAAGTTTACTCATTTTCTCACCATACCTTATTCATAATAAAGGGTCAGTGGTATACTAGTTTCCACTGACCGAAGTAATTATTCACTTTTCCATTTATATCCGACCTTATAAACAGTTTCTAAGTAATTTTCAACTGGAAATCCTTTTTTACGTAATTTATCACGGATATTGCGAATATGTGAATCGATTGTTCTATATTCAATGTCTGTTTCATAACCCCAAATTTTTTCGATTAAATCATCTCGGCTATAAGCACGGTTTGTATTTTGTAAAAATAGTCCAAGTAACGAAAATTCGATAGGAGTCAGTGAGATTTTTTCATCATACACTGTGACAGTATGTTTCGTTTTATCCCACTCAATACCATTGAAGCTAACAAATCCATCTTTCTTTGTACGGCGTAATATAGCCTCAATTCGTGCAACTAATACATGCTCATCAAATGGTTTTGTAATATAGTCATCTGCGCCGATCGTAAGGCCTTTTACCATATCGTAATTTTGATTACGAGCTGTTAGCATAATGATTGGAACGTTGGAAATTTGACGGATTTGATAGCAAGTATCCCATCCATCCATATTTGGCATCATTACATCTAACAAAACAATATCGAAGTCTTTTTGTTCTATTAACTTTAGTGCTTCAAGGCCAGAGGTAGCTTTCATACAAAAATAGCCACGAGGACTTAAGAACAGATCTAATAATCGTAACATACGTTCTTCATCGTCTACTAATAAAATTTTCACCATAATCTTGTGCACCCCAAACTGTTCATTCTACTTGTATAGTTTACATGAAAATGATAAAAAACTCTTTTTATGTGATTGAGTGGAAGAGTGATTTCTCGCTCAGAGTAATTGACATAAAAAATGCACTAGTTTTGCACAACTATTTTTTATAATAGAAAACGTAGCGACACAAAATACCCTATGTTGCGACATAACGTCATGTCATTTTATTTATAAAATGACAATTCCATTCTATTGTGTATGTGAGATAGAGAGGGTTTTCGTATTCACCTCGCATCGGATAAGAAAAATTTCCTATCTCACACTTTTTTTAAAAGGAGATCATACACATGAATCCAAAAGAAGAAATTTCAAAAAAAGAAAAGCAAGATCGTAATACGGTTGTCATGTGCGTTGCCGTATCTATGGTTATTATTATAAGTTGTGTAAATAAAATTTGGGGGATTTTATAATATAAAAAAAGCTTATTGCTTCTTAAGAAGCAATAAGCTTTTTTCGTTGTTAGGGGGAGTATTTTTATATAATAAACCAAGGTAAAATTGCTAATCCAGAAGTTACAATTGCTGTAGTAAATATTAAAAGCATAGCTCGTTTGTTTTGTTTCATGTCACATTCTCCTCTACATATCAAGTACATGCGATCAGCGTGGGATGTAGTTCCCCACTGAGTAAAGTTTCACTTTATATTTTTAGTATAATGAATGGAAAGGTTTGGTACGATCGATAAAGGTGACATGAAGATTACATTGTTGTAATGAAAAAAGCATCTTTCTTAATAAAAAGATGCTTTTGGAAAACTAGATTGAAGTATTAATCATTTAAGAATAGAACCATATGTTCTTCGTCCCAATATTGACCGTTATGTTTTAATGAACGCTCTTGTACGCCGTAAGTTTGGAAACCTAATGACTCATATAATTTTTTTGCTGCATCGTTACCAACTACAACATCGAGCATAAGTTGTTCTACATGTAATTTATCAGCATTTTCAATAATTGCTTTAATAAGAGCTCGTCCTGCTCCAAGGCCACGTGCTTTAGGGGAAACAAAAACGGAACCGATTTTTGCTTTATGTTCTTGTTTAATGAAAGGCTTTGTTTCTAAAGTAGCAATGCCGATTAAATCGTTATCTTTGAAGACACCTAGAGTATACTTATCCGGATTGCTTAATCGTTTTGCCATAGCAGCTACAGGATCCTCATGTTTAAGAACATCTTCATAAGAAGAGCTAAAAGCTTCCGGGTTCTTCGTTAAACCTTCCATACAAACTTTTAAATATATTTCTGCGTCCTCTGTCGTTAATAAGCGAATTTCCATCGTTGTAACCTCCTTGGTCGATTTCAAATAAAGTGAACCTTTTATAAGATTGTGTATGTGTTTTGTGAGCAGTCTCTTTTAATTTGTAAAAGAATGAAAAGATATATGCTACAATGTTTTGTTTTTTAATATGTAATGAAATTATATATTAACTTTATTAACTATTCAAGTGTTTAATATATTACATTTTTATAACTAAAATAACTCCTCGATTGAGGAGTTATTTTAGTTATTCGATTGATAACCATCAATTCGATGTGGATGCGTGTAAATATTACAAGAGTCATTTCTAATAAATCCTACGACTGTAATGCCTAAATCGTGAGCGAGTTGCAATGCTAGTTTTGTTGGAGCGGATTTAGATAGAACAATTTCACATCCGATTTTTGAAACTTTGAGTAAAATTTCGGATGAAATACGCCCGCTAAATGCAATGATTTTTCCTTTAACAGATATATTGTTGCGTAAACAATGTCCATATATTTTATCTAATGCATTATGTCTTCCAATATCCATTCTTGATAGGAGGATATTGTTTCGATCACATAGCGCGGTATTGTGAACACCGCCGGTTTGGCGAAAGGTAGTAGAAGATTGTTGTAAAGTATTCATTAAGTAAAAGCATTCTTCAGGAGTAATTTTTACATGTATATCATGTAAATCTTTTGCTTTTGCTGCATCGTTAGCGAAAATAAAACCTTGTCTACCTTTTCCGCAGCAGGAAGTGATGTATCGTTTATTATATAAATTTTGATAGAGCGGATTTATTTTTGATGATGTTACATGGACAATTCCATTATCTTTTTGAACCCATAGTTCTTCAATATCTTTATAGGAAGAAATAATCCCCTCAGAAATTAAAAAACCAATTACCATATCTTCAATATAATTTGGTGTACATACGACTGTTACATATTCTTCACCATTCAATTTAATAGTAATAGGAGATTCTGTAACAATCTCATCAGTTTGTTTTGAAAATGTACCAGAGTGATAGCGTACAATTGTATAACTCTCTTGCGTAGGTCCCATATGAAATTCCCCTTTTATATGTATTTTCTCCCACATTCATCATAAAACATTGAAAAAATAAAAACATCTATTAGAAGGAAGGTATCAGATTATTTTGGTTATTATTGTATATATACGATATAATAGAAATGTAGAATAGTGAAATTTTCAAGCTTTCGTAGTGATACCTTATAAACATCTAGAATCGACTTCATAAGAAAAGTATTTAGGCAGGGCGTTTCAAAAATATGTACAGTAATTCATTTGTGAAAACGGATTCATAAGTGTGTTGTACAGTTGGTTGTAAGGAGAGGGGAAACTATGGCAGAACAGACAGTCCGTGTAACCGTAGATGGTAAAGAATTTTCAGCATCAGGTGAAAAGACGATACTACAATTATTTAACGAGAGTAATTTGGAACATCCTCAAATTTGTCATGTACCAGAAGTAGATCCAATTCA
Organism: Bacillus sp. FF-1; assembly: GCF_028548245.1. NCBI lineage: Bacteria > Bacillati > Bacillota > Bacilli > Caryophanales > Bacillaceae > Bacillus > Bacillus sp. FF-1. The sequence goes on along the minus strand of NZ_JAQQGG010000007.1, from coordinate 157,136 downwards.
AACTTGTGATACGTGTATTGTAGAAGTAGATGGGAAGTTAATGCGTGCTTGTTCAACGCAAATAGAGAATGGTATGCATATTGAAAGACAGTCACAGCGTGCGAAAGAGGCGCAGACTGAGGCGATGGATCGAATATTAGAGAATCATTTATTGTATTGTACCGTATGTGATAACAATAACGGTAATTGTAAGGTTCATAATACAGTACATATGATGGGAATTGAAGAACAGAAATATCCGTATGAGCCGAAAGTAAGTGCTTGTGAAGTGGATATGTCACATCCGTTTTATCGGTATGATCCAAATCAATGTATTGCTTGTGGACAGTGTGTAGAAGTATGTCAAAACCTACAGGTTAATGAAACGATATCGATAGACTGGAGCTTAGATCGTCCGCGTGTTATATGGGATCATGGTGTAAGTATAAATGACTCATCTTGTGTAAGTTGTGGGCAGTGTGTAACAGTATGTCCATGTAATGCGTTAATGGAAAAATCAATGTTAGGTGAAGCTGGATTCATGACAGGGTTAAAACCAGATGTGTTAGATCCGATGATTGATTTTGTAAAGGATGTAGAGCCTGGATATAGTAGTATTTTAGCGGTTTCAGAAGTAGAGGCTGCGATGCGTAAGACGAAAGTGAATAAAACAAAAACAGTTTGTACATTTTGTGGTGTCGGTTGTTCATTCGAAGTATGGACGAAAGATCGCCATATATTAAAAGTGCAACCTGTTTCTGATGCACCGGTTAATGGCATTTCCACATGTGTAAAAGGTAAATTTGGATGGGACTTTGTAAATAGTGAAGATCGAATTACGAAGCCATTAATTCGCCAAGGAGATATGTTTGTTGAAGCTTCATGGGAAGAAGCGTTAGAAGTTGTTGCTTCTAACATGCAACATATTAAATCAGAATACGGCAGCGATGCATTTGGATTTATTTCTTCTTCGAAAGTAACGAATGAAGAAAATTATCTTATGCAAAAACTAGCTCGTCAAATATATGGAACAAATAATGTAGATAACTGCTCGCGTTATTGCCAATCTCCAGCAACAGATGGTTTATTTAAAACCGTCGGTATGGGCGGCGATGCTGGAACAGTGAAAGATATAGCTGAAGCAGGCCTTGTCATTATCGTTGGTGCGAATCCAACAGAAGGACATCCTGTACTCGCGACGCGTGTAAAACGTGCTCATAAATTACACGAGCAAAAACTGATTGTAGCAGATCTTCGTAAACATGAAATGGCAGAGCGTGCGGATTTATTTATTCATCCGCGTCAAGGTACAGATTACGTATGGCTTGCTGGTATTACGAAATATATTATTGATCAAGATTGGCATGATAAAAAGTTCATAGCTGAAAATGTGAAGAACTTTGATGAATATAGCACAATGTTAGAAAAGTATACGCTTGATTATACAGAAGAAATTACGGGAATTTCGAAAGAAAACCTGAAAGAAATGGCTCGTATGGTATATGAAGCAGATGGAACTTGTATACTTTGGGGAATGGGTGTAACGCAAAATACAGGAGGAAGTACAACATCTGCTGCCATTTCCAATTTACTGCTTGTTACGGGGAACTATCGTCGTCCTGGTGCAGGCGCATATCCATTACGAGGTCATAATAATGTACAAGGTGCTTGTGATATGGCGACATTACCAAACTGGCTTCCAGGTTATCAAGCAGTATCGGATGATACGCTTCGTGCTAAGTTTGAAAAAGCATACGGCACAACGATTCCGAAAGCACCAGGATTAAATAATATCGCAATGTTACTTGCGGCAGAAGAAGGAAAACTACGTGGTATGTATGTCATGGGGGAAGAAATGGCTTTAGTCGATTCCAATGCGAACCATGTGCAACATATTTTAGCGAATTTAGACTTCCTCGTTGTTCAAGATATGTTCTTATCAAAAACAGCTCGTTTTGCTGATGTTATTTTACCAGCGGCACCAAGCTTAGAAAAAGAAGGAACGTTTACGAATACAGAGCGACGTATTCAAAGATTATATGAAGTATTAAAACCACTAGGTGATTCAAAACCAGATTGGTGGATTTTACAAAAAGTTGCTCGTGCACTCGGCGGGGATTGGAATTACGAAAGTCCAAGTGAAATTATGGACGAAATCGCATCGCTTGCACCGTTATACTCTCAAGCAACGTACGATCGTCTAGAAGGATGGAATAGTTTATGTTGGGGTAGTCATGATGGTAGTGATACACCGCTATTATATGTAGACGGATTTAACTTCCCAGATAAACTAGCTCGTTTATCATTAGATGAATGGATACCACCAGTTGTAGCGCCAGATGAGTATGATTTACTTTTAAATAATGGACGTATGCTAGAACATTTCCATGAAGGGAATATGACGAATAAGTCGGCTGGTATTTTATCTAAAGTATCTGAAGTGTTCGTTGAAATTTCACCTGAGCTTGCTATAGAGCGCAATGTGAAAGATGGTGGTCTTGTAGAATTAGCATCACCATTTGGCAAAATTAAAGTACAAGCGCTTATTACTGAGCGTGTAACGGGGAAAGAGCTATACTTACCGATGCATGCAACGATAAATGAAGAAGCGATCAATATTTTAACTGGGACGGCAACAGACCTTTATACGTGTACACCGGCGTACAAACAAACGATGGTGAAAATGCGTGTATTACGTGAAAAAGGAAATCGTCCGTTACCATCTTCAAACCCGCGAGATAAAAAGCGTAATCCGCAAAATGGTGTTGAAATCGAGCAAAAATGGCAAAGAAAACAATACGTATCACTCGTGGACTAGGGGGCGGAGATAGTGGCGAAAGAGATTACTTTAATTAAAAAGAAAGTTGTAACAGAGGAAGAACAGAAACAGCAAGTAGCAGATGAACTTCTAAATGAGCTATCTAATAATCGTGAAGCAGTAGAAGAAACGATGCAGCTGTTAGCGCAGTTACAGAAGGCTGGAATATTAGATGCGGCGATTAGTTTACTTGCTGCTAAGGAAGATGTTTCAAAAATCGCTGTGGAGCAATTAAATCGTGAACCAGTTAAAAATGCACTTAACAACATGATGGGGGCGGGGGAAGCACTGTCCTCAGTTGACCCAGAAGTAACAAAGCAAATCACATCGAGTTTAGTCACTGGATTGCAATTTGCAACAGATGAATTAAAGAGTGGTAAAAAAACAAAAGTGATGGACTTCTTTAAAGTGTTAAAAGATCCAGATATCAATAGAGCCATCACATTCGGATTTAGCTTCTTGAAAGCATTTGGACAAGGGTTAGAGAAAAAATAGAGTAAGTGAAAAGTGATGGGAAGTAGCCATCACTTTTTTCATTGTATGTATAAGAGTGTTCATGTTAAGCGGAATATATTATTATTAAAGGGATGGGTTAGAAATGGAAATGTGGAATCCATCTCAAATATCGTTTTAGAATGTGGAGGAATATATGCAACACCGTAAAAGACTATCTATACCAGGAGTAATGAGACATTCCTTTCAAACTGTTAGATTTGCCTTTTGGAATGTGTTAACATTCCAACTTGCTTATAAATTGTTAGCAGCGATTGTGTTTATCCCACTTTTCGGTATTATTTTCAATAAGTTGTTGTACTTTGGTGGGTATGCAAACGCAACAAATGATGAGTTATTAGCATTTTTGAAAACCCCATACGGGATTTTGGCGATCGTAATTTTATCTATATTGGCATTGTTCCTGATTTTTACAGAGTTTGCAGTACTTATTATCATTTCGTACTTCGCTCATAAAAGGCAAAAGGTGAGATTACGTCCGATTTTATATAAAACAGTAACGTATTTACCTTCTCTGTTTACATATTGCTTACCTGGCTTTGTTTTGTATGCAGTTGTACTATTACCACTATTAAGTATGGGATATAAATCTGCATTGATTCCTGAAATTCAAATTCCTAATTTTATTACAGGTGAACTATTTAAGACAACAATGGGGCAAGTTGGATATTATACTTTCTTTGCTGTAGTTGCCTATTTGAACCTTCGTTGGATTTTTGTTTTACCTATTATCGTTTTAGAGGAGAAGCCGTTCCGTACGGCAGCACGCAAAAGCGCAAACTTAGTAAAAGAAAGCTTCTTTAAAGTTTTGTTCTTTTTAGTAGGTTTTTTCATATCTGTAGGAATTGTTTTTCTTTTATGTGTAGGAGTTTATTTACTTTGTCTGTGGGGGGTATATGAATTTACAAACCCAGAAGGGACATTTGCACTACTAGCAGAGTCAACTATTTCAGTTTTCCTAACAAGTACATTGTATCTATTTAGCTTTATTATGACGCCGTTCTATATTATGGCGTTAACAAGATTGTATTTACAAAAGGTTCCAGTCGAAGATGTTTTATTAGAAGAAGGATTAGATTATTCAAAGACGAAGGCAGATAAATGTTTCTTCCAAAAACATCGTTGGAAATTTATTGGTGTATATATTGTAGGAATTATTACGGCGGGAATGGTTGTTGCTTTCATTGTGACCTTTATTACAAACACATATAAAGAACCGATTATTATGGCTCATCGCGGTTATATTTCAAAAGGTGTAGAAAATACGAAAGAAGCTGTGCAGGGAGCTATTGATGCGAAAGCAGACTACGCTGAAATAGATGTATTACAAACAAAAGACGGTGAACTAGCAGTTATACATGATTTGAAGTTGAAACGTCTTGCCAATGCTAACGTTCATGTTTCGGATTTAACGATGGAAGAGTTAAGGCAGCTTACCCTTAGTCAAGATGGTTTTTCAGGACAAATCAGTACGCTGGATGAAATCATTAAGTTGGCAAAGGGTAAAATCAAACTCAATATTGAAGTGAAGCTTCATGGGGGCGAAAAAGACTTTGTAAACAAAGTATTAAAAACGATTAAAGATAATGAATTTGAGAAGCAATGTGTTATTCAAACGTTACATTATCCGCTTATAAAAGAGTTTAAGCGTGCAAATCCAAATATAAAAGTAGGATATATATTATATGCAAGTAGAGCTCACTTAAAGAATGTAAAGGCTGATTTTTATGTAGCGGAAGAATACATGTTAAATAAGAAATTAGTAAAAGAAGCAAGGAAGTTAAATAAACCAATTTACGTATGGACGGTAAATGATATGGAAAGTTTAAAGGGATATTATAAATTGAACGTAGATGGTATCATTACCGATTATCCTGAATCGGCACGTGAAACAATTAAGATGTTAAAAGAGCAAGAAGAGGAAGAAAGTGATCTGTTTGATAAAATTACGGAAACAACAGATGATTTATTTTCCAAGTTATTTATAAGTTATCCAGCTGCTAGTTAAATGCTAGCAGCTGTTTTTTTAGGGAAAGAATATATCCCTAAAGTATTGTTTAAACTTATAACTGTATATGTATACGGCATCATTGGTATTTCTTACATTGTTACATTATTGTCGAATAATAAATGATTGCTGCTTATTTTAAAGGAGTATAATAAAAATAGAGTGATAGATAATGAGATGGAACAACGAGGCTAATAGAATCAATGTTTTATATATTTACACTATTCTAAATATATAAACTTTAAAAATATGGTATGTTAGCGTTTTCATAACTTTTAAGTTATGCTAGAATAAGGACATAAGTTATTAATTATTACAAAAAGAAAAAAGACTTTCTTTTTTCTGTTAATTATAAGGGGGCATTTCATTATGCGTATTGGGGTACCAGCAGAAATTAAAAACAACGAAAACCGTGTGGCAATGACACCAGCAGGTGTTGTACATTTAATTCGTAACAATCACGAAGTATTCATTCAAAAGGGTGCAGGTTTAGGATCTGGTTTCACAGATGCTCAGTATGTTGAAGCGGGAGCGAAAATTGTTGATACAGCTGAAGAAGCTTGGAACATGGAAATGGTTATGAAAGTTAAGGAACCAATTGAAAGCGAATACAAACACTTCAGCGAAGGTTTAATTTTATTCACATACTTACACTTAGCTCCAGAACCAGAATTAACAAAAGCATTAATCGAAAAGAAAGTTGTTTCTATTGCATATGAAACAGTACAATTAGAAAACCGTTCTCTACCATTACTTGCACCTATGAGTGAAGTAGCTGGTCGTATGGCTGCACAAATTGGTGCACAATTCCTTGAGAAGAACAAAGGCGGTAAAGGAATTTTACTTGCAGGTGTTCCAGGGGTTAAACGTGGTAAAGTAACAATCATCGGTGGTGGACAAGCTGGTACAAATGCTGCTAAAATTGCAGTTGGACTAGGTGCGGATGTAACAATCATCGACTTAAGTGCAGAACGTCTTCGTCAATTAGATGACATTTTCGGAAACCAAGTAAAAACTTTAATGTCTAATCCGTACAATATTGCAGAAGCTGTAAAAGAGTCTGATCTTGTAATCGGTGCAGTATTAATCCCAGGTGCAAAAGCGCCAAAACTTGTAACAGAAGAAATGATTAAATCAATGGAACCAGGTTCTGTTGTTGTAGATATCGCGATTGACCAAGGTGGTATTTTCGAAACAACTGACCGTATTACAACTCATGATAACCCAACTTACGAAAAACACGGCGTTGTTCATTATGCAGTTGCAAACATGCCAGGTGCGGTTCCACGTACATCAACTCTTGCATTAACAAACGTAACAGTACCATACGCAGTACAAATTGCTAACAAAGGCTACAAAGAAGCTTGCTTAGGCAACTCTGCATTACTAAAAGGTATTAACACATTAGATGGCTATGTAACATTCGAAGCAGTTGCAGAAGCTCACGGTGTAGAGTACAAAGGTGCTAAAGAATTATTAGAAGCAGAAACAGTATCTTGCTAATACAAGCATTATACAAAACAAAATCGAACAATATATAAACCAACATGATAAGAGCTAAGAGTGAATATCTCTTAGCTCTTCTTGGCAAAAGGGGGCATACATCGTGGCCAACCTATTTAAAAAGAAATCCGTTACGCAATTGTTAGGGGAAAGTAAAAGTAAAACTTTAACGAAAACGCTAGGGGCATTTGACCTAACAATGCTAGGGATTGGTGCGATAATTGGTACAGGAGTACTAGTATTAACAGGATTAGTAGCAGCAAGAGATGCTGGTCCAGCAGTTATCTTTTCATTCATGATTGCAGCGATTGTTTGTGGATTTGCAGCGTTGTGTTATGCAGAAGTTGCATCTACACTTCCGGTTTCAGGTAGTGTGTACACATATTCATATGCGACAATTGGTGAGTTTATTGCCCATCTAATGGGATGGACATTACTATCTGTATATGTCGTAACAACTGCCGCAGTAGCTGGTGGATGGACAGGTTATTTTAATAACTTAGTGAGTGGATTCGGATTAGAAATTCCAACAGAGTTGTTAAAGATTCCATCACAAGGTGGGATCGTGAATTTACCAGCAGTAGTCATTACATTAGTTTTAACTTGGTTACTATCAAGAGGTACGAAAGAAAGTAAGCGTGTGAATAACATAATGGTATTAATTAAAATTGGTATTGTTATTTTATTCATTGCAGTTGGTGCGTTTTACGTACAACCAGAAAACTGGACACCATTTGCACCATACGGTATTAGCGGAATCTTTGCCGGCGGAGCAGCAGTATTCTTTGCTTTCTTAGGATTTGATGCATTAGCAACTTCTGCTGAAGAAGTAAAAAATCCACAACGTGATTTACCGATTGGTATTATTGCTTCATTAGTTATTTGTACAATTATTTATGTTGTAGTATGTCTCGTTATGACAGGTATGGTTTCTTATAAAGAATTAGATGTACCAGAAGCTATGGCATATGTATTAGAAGTTGTAGGACAAGATAAAGTAGCGGGTGTAATCGCAGTTGGAGCTGTAATTGGTATTATGGCTGTAATCTTTGCTTACATTTATGCAACGACACGTGTATTCTTCGCGATGAGCCGTGACGGTTTATTACCAAAATCATTTGCGAAAATTAATAAGAAAACAGAAGCACCAGTATTCTCAACTTGGTTAACGGGTATTGGTAGTGCTTTAATTGCTGGATTTATCGATTTAAAAGAATTGTCGAATTTAGCGAATATTGGAGCGTTGTTAACATTTGCGATGGTAGGTGTGTCAGTTATTATTCTTCGTAAAACACATCCGAACTTAAAACGTGGCTTTATGGTACCACTTGTACCAACGCTACCGCTTATTTCAATCGCATGTTGTCTATTCTTAATGTTTAACCTACCATTAACAACATGGATCTACTTCGGTATTTGGTTAGCAATTGGAGTAGTTGTATACTTTGTTTATTCGAAAAAACATAGTCATTTAAAAGACGATGGAAGTTCGCAGGATAATTTAGAACAAGCTAATTAAAAGCTTAGTTAAAAGGGATATAAGTATAGTAAGCCTTGTGCGTCTAGGGAACGCGCAAGGCTTTTTCTTTTGTGTAAAGTGTATATTCTTTTTTGTATGAGAATGTAATGGATGCGGAAAATATGTGTAGATCTTTTTAAAATGTGAACGAAATGTTCAAAAAAATGTATGAGATTTCATTGACACATATGAATAGACGCTCATATAATAAAGGTATAAGATATATGAATGATTGTTCATATGTTCAAATAAAGAGGTGAGCTATAATGGCTGGAAATAAAGTAGAAACACCACAAGAGACATGTTCTCAAACGATAATTCATGAAGAAGTTGTTGATCAAGTAAAACAAACAATTCCAACGGATGAAAGTTTAAGTAAAGTAGCAGAATTATTTAAAGTATTAGGCGATCGTACACGTACAAGAATATTACATGCGTTATTTGAAGCTGAAATGTGTGTTTGTGATTTAGCGTATTTATTAGGAATGACACAATCATCTATTTCACATCAGCTTCGTGTGTTAAAGCAAGCGAAACTTGTAAAGAATCGTAAAGAAGGAAAGGTCGTTTATTATTCGTTAGCTGACCAACACGTAATTCATATCTTCGAGCAAGCGTTTGAACACGTAAACGAGGAAGAATAAATAGAACGCGAGGAGGGAGAACGATGGCTGAAGCATTAGTGAAAAAGAAACTGATGTTAGAAGGTTTAGATTGTGCAAACTGTGCAATGAAAATTGAAAAAGGCGTTGGGAATATAGAAGGAGTAAATTCTTGCTTTGTAAATTTCGCGACAAAAACAATGGTTTTAGAAACAGCGCAAAATAAAGAAAGCGAAGTTGTTACAGAAGCAAAACAACTCGTTACAAAATTAGAACCGCACATTAAAGTGCAAGAAGAAAAAAACACAAAAATGGCAAAAGAAGTGTTTATATTAGAAGGTTTAGATTGCGCAAATTGTGCGATGAAGATTGAAAATAAAGTTAAGGAAATGCCGACGGTTTCAGCAGCAACTGTTGATTTCGTATCAAAGAAATTACGAATTGAAGTAGCGAATAAAAGAGAATTAGAAACGACTGTAGCCAATATAACAAATGTCGTTCAAAAGTTAGAACCAGATGTGAAAGTTGTTCGTGAAGAAAAGGGTGGTCATGACCATGGACATAGTCACGATCATGGAGAAGCAAATGTGAAAAAAATGGTAGGACGATTAGTGGTTGGAGGAATTTTGACAGCAATTGCTGCATTAGCTGGCTTACCACAAATGATCACAATTCCGTTATTCGTCCTTGCGTATGTATTAATTGGTGGAGATATCGTTTGGAGAGCAGTAAGAAACATAACTCGTGGCCAAGTGTTTGATGAGAACTTCTTAATGGCAATTGCAACACTAGGAGCTTTCGCAATTCAACAATACCCAGAAGCGGTTGCAGTAATGTTATTCTATCAAGTAGGAGAACTATTCCAAAGTATTGCGGTAAACCGTTCTCGAAAATCAATTACTTCATTAATGGATATTCGTCCTGATTACGCGAATGTAAAGATTGGAAATGAAACGAAACAAGTATCACCAGAAGATGTACAAATCGGCGATTATATTATCGTGAAACCTGGTGAGAAAGTACCGTTAGACGGAAAAGTAGTTGAAGGAACATCAATGGTAGATACTTCAGCATTGACTGGTGAATCTGTACCACGTGAAGTTGAAATTGGAAATGATGTATTAAGTGGTTTTGTGAACCAAAATGGTGTATTAACAATTGAAGTTACAAAAGAATTTGGTGAATCAACTGTATCAAAAATTTTAGATTTAGTTCAAAATGCAAGCAGTAAAAAAGCGCCAACAGAAAACTTTATTACGAAGTTCGCGCGTTACTACACTCCAGTTGTAGTAATTACAGCAGCGATCATGGCGTTTATTCCACCACTTATTTTAGAAGGAGCTACATTCTCGGATTGGATTTATCGAGCTTTAGTGTTCTTAGTAATTTCTTGTCCGTGTGCGTTAGTTGTATCTATTCCTCTTGGATTCTTTGGAGGTATCGGTGGTGCATCTAAAAGTGGTGTGTTAGTAAAAGGGAGTAACTATTTAGAAGCTTTAAATGATGTGAAATATATTGTTTTTGATAAAACAGGCACATTAACAAAAGGTGTCTTCAAAGTTACAAAAATGGAACCGAGCGAAGGTATTACAAATGAAGAATTATTAGAGTATGCAGCATTTGCTGAAGTGTATTCTAACCATCCAATTGCACAATCGATTCGAAATGCATATGGAAAATCAGTTGATGAAAAAATAATCGATGATTATAACGAAATTTCTGGTCACGGTACAGTCGTAAAAGTACAAGGAAAAGAAATTTTTGCAGGTAATGCTAAATTAATGAGAAAAGAGAACATTACATTTAAGCAACCAGAAACAGTAGGTACATTAGTTCACGTTGCTGTAGATGGAAAATATGCAGGTTATATCGTTATCTCTGATGAAGTAAAAGAAGATTCAAAACAAGCAATTCAAAAATTAAAAGAACTAGGTATTAAGAAAACAGTCATGTTAACTGGTGATGCAAAACCAGTTGGTGAAGCTGTTGGTAAAGAGTTAGGTTTAGATGAAGTTCACGCAGAACTATTACCGCAACAAAAAGTAGAAGAGATTGAAAAAATTGATGCAGCGAAGCATGGAAAAGAAAAAGTTGCTTTCGTTGGTGATGGTATTAATGATACACCGGTATTAGCAAGAGCCGATGTTGGTATTGCAATGGGTGGTTTAGGATCAGATGCAGCAATTGAAGCAGCAGATATCGTTATTATGACTGATGAGCCTTCAAAAATTGCAACAGCTGTAAACATTGCAAAACGTACAAGACGCATTGTATGGCAAAATATTATCTTTGCATTAGGGGTAAAAGGATTAGTTTTACTACTTGGTGCTTTCGGTATTGCAACAATGTGGGAAGCGGTTTTCTCAGATGTTGGTGTGACACTACTGGCAGTGTTAAATGCAATGCGTGTACTACGAGTGAAAGATTTATAAAGTGAAACCTTAATCAGTGGGGGGCTTCATCCCCCGCTAATTATTAGCCTTCACCAATCGGGCTTTTACGGACAGTTTATCCCCCATCTAACGCCCTTGCTTTTGCTGAATTTTGGGGGTCTTACTGCCCGTTAATGCGGGATAAAAAAGAGGACGCAACCTGCGTCCTCTTTTTTAGGTTATTCTGTTGAAATTGACTCAATAAAATAATAACAAATATTATTTTTGAAATAAATAACGTAATATTAAAATTTACAAATAAAAAATATTTGTCTTGTTATTTTAATATATTTTTTACAAAGATATATAGCATTGAAGAAAACAGAGAAGGAGCAGCTTCTCTGTTTTATTTTTGTATATTTTTTTCAACTTGTTCTCGAACAGTTTGAATGTAATTCATTTTATGATCCCAGCATTCTTGACTTAAATCGACAGGGTACTCTTCAGGATTTAAAGTTCGCATATACTCTTCCCAAAATAACGCGAGACTCTGTTCATTGTATTTTTGAATATCCAATATGTCAGGTAGTTCATATGTTCTTTCACCGTTAACGAAAATGTCTTTATGCAGTTCGCGCGCTTCAAAGTTTGTTACAAATTTACTTATATACGTGTGAACAGGGTGAAACATTTTTAAGCGTTCTTCTTTTCCTGGTTCTTCACAATCTAATGCAATATAATCGCCTTCTGCATGATCATTAACTCGGTTGATAATGCGATAAATTCGTTTCAGTCCTGGAGTAGTAATTTTTTCAGGGTTAGATGAAATTTTAATTGTATCATTTAACTTTCCATCAGTATCTTCAATCGCAACGAGTTTATAAACAGCTCCTAAAGCTGGTTGCTCAAAGGACGTAATCAATTTTGTTCCAACGCCCCATACATCAATTTTTGCTCCTTGAGATTTTAAATGCATAATGGTGTATTCATCTAAATCGCTAGAAGCAATAATTTTTGTATTTGTAAACCCGGCTTCATCTAGTAGTTTTCTTGCCTTTTTAGATAAATAAGCCATATCACCACTATCGAGGCGAATGCCATAAAAATCGATGCGATCCCCGAACTCTTTTGCCACGCGAATTGCATTTGGAACACCAGATTTTAATGTGTCATATGTATCAACGAGAAAGACACACTTTTTATGAGTTTCAGCGTATTTCTTAAAAGCAACATATTCATCGCGATAAGCTTGAACAAAAGAGTGCGCATGTGTGCCGGCTACAGGTATCCCAAAGCGTTTTCCAGCCCGTACGTTACTCGTAGATGAGAAACCACCGATAAAGGCAGCACGTGTACCCCAAAGGGCTGCATCGAACTCGTGGGCACGTCTTGTTCCGAACTCTAAAAGTTCATCGTTATTTGCAGCGTGCTTCATACGAGCTGCTTTCGTTGCAATTAATGTTTGGTAATTCACAATGTTTAACAGGGCGGTTTCAATAATTTGTGCTTCCCCGAGCGGTGCATCGACACGTAATAAAGGCTCGTTATTAAAGACAACTTCACCTTCTTGCATACTTCGAATCGTCCCGGTGAATTTCATATTTTGTAAATACTGAAGAAATTCTTCTTCAAATTGTAATTCTGCTAAATAAGCGATATCGCTTTCGGTAAAGCTGAAGTTTTCTATGTACTCTACAATTTTTTCAAGGCCAGCAAAAACAGCATAACCGTTCTCGAATGGAAGTTTTCGAAAGTATAAATCAAACACCGAGCGGCGGTTATGAATACCATCTTTCCAATATGTATAAGCCATATTAATTTGATATAAATCTGTATGTAAGGCATAGCTATCGTCTTTATAATAAGTCATCGCGAAAACACCTCCATAATTTGGTTATAGTATACCAATTTTTCACGGATCGTAGCAAAGAATAGATATGAAAGTATAGTCAAGAGGGAAAAAAATGAAATATTGCATATTTTTTAGAAAATTAACATTTATCAATTTATATTTCTCAAGATTTTATGTATTATTAAAGTAATGGGGGTAAATGAGAATGGAGGAGGACAATGCAACAAACATTAGAAAAAATAGGCAAACAAGTCTTTTACAAACGGCTACAGCAAAAAATGACACAAGAAGAATTATGTCAGGGCATTTGTTCTGTCTCATACTTAAGTAAAATCGAAAATGGAAAAATCGAAGCATCAGAAGAGATTCTACAATTGCTCTGCGCAAGATTAGAAATTGCCGTGACGGATTTGAGAGATGTAGAAGAAGATGTGAAGGGGAAGCTGGATGAATGGTTAAATGCATTAGTTCATTTGGACAAGCCACAAGTAGAACGCATATATGAAGAATTACAAGGTGAAATGAAGCATGTTTTGGATTTTGAAATTATAAATTATTATAAACTGCTTTATACGCGTTATTTAATTATGAAAAGGGATATTGCTACACTTGAAGAAGAATTAGATAGATTGAAGAAGGTATATAAAAAGTATTCTCCATTTCAGAAGTTATTATATATGTATAGTAGAGGGTTATTGTGCTGTTTGCAATATAGATGGAAGGAGGGGCTAGATTACTTATTAAAAACAGAAGTAATGGCCAAGGAACAAGGTTATCATGAAACAGGCCTATATTATAATATAGCGCTTGTATATACTCATTTAGATATTCATCATCTTGCAATCCATTTTGTAAATATAGCATTAGAAGGCTTTCGTAGTGAATATAAGTTTAGAAACATAATTAACTGCCAAATACTTATTGCGGTAAGTTATACAGAAAAAGGTCAGTATGAAGAAGCTTTAAAAATGTATGAGAGTATTTTGAGAGAGTCCGCATCTTTTGCTGATAAGGATGTACTTTTAGCTATTACTTTAAGTAATATGGGAAGCATCTATTATAAAAAAGGCAAATATCAGCAAGCAAAAAAATATTATTTAGATAGTCTACAACTTCAAAAACAAATAGATTTAAATTATTTAGATACAATATATGAAATGGCAGTAGTATGCATTAAATTAGAAGAGTTAGAGGAGGCAAAGGCATTAATTGATAAGGGAATTGATGCAGCAAAACAAGAAGAGAGATTTAATGCAAAATTATACTTGCTTTTAATGCTTAGATATAAATATTTTGAAGAAGCGAAAGATTATAAAGCATTTTTGGAAAATGAGGCTATCCCATTGTATAAATCTGCGGGAAATAAAATAGAATTAAAGAAAGTATACATTGAACTAGCAGAACATTTTTCCAGTTTATCGAGATTTGAAGAAAGTAATCGATATTATAGGTTAGTTATTGATTTAATGAATGATAAGGAGGAATAAAAATGAAAAAGATGGTATTTGGAGCATTAGCATTTATAGTGACTCTTACAGTTGTTGGAGGAATACATCAGTATAGCAGTAAACCTGATATTGTTGGTCAAGAAGCTAAAACAGTTCAACAAATTAATTCATAATTAAAAACCCCTTTCCAACCGGAAAGGGGTTTTTTCAATATTTGTTCCTCAAAATTCTACAAAACTTGAGAAAAAAATTAATTGAATTTTCAGTATATTAATAGTGGAAACATAATGCTAATATGAAACTACTCTTTTTCAAAAAATAATTTATTAGGGGGAAGGTTCATGAAAAAGAAAAGTTTAGCATTAGTGTTAGCGACAGGAATGGCAGTTACAACGTTCGGAGGGACAGGCTCTGCATTTGCAGATTCTAAAAATGTGCTCTCTACGAAGAAGTACAATGAGACAGTACAGTCACCGGAGTTTGTTTCTGGGGATCTAACTGGGGCAACTGGTAAGAAAGCAGAATCTGTTGTGTTTGATTACTTAAACGCAGCAAAAGGTGATTACAAGTTAGGGGAAAAGAGTGCGCAAGATTCTTTCAAAGTGAAACAAGTGAAGAAAGATGCTGTAACTGATTCAACAGTATTACGTTTGCAACAAGTATATGAAGGAGTACCTGTATGGGGGTCTACGCAAGTAGCTCACGTAAGTAAAGATGGTTCTTTAAAAGTATTGTCTGGAACAGTTGCGCCTGATTTAGACAAAAAAGAAAAATTGAAAAATAAAAATAAGATCGAAGGCGCAAAAGCAATTGAAATTGCGCAAAAAGATTTAGGGATTACACCTAAATATGAGGTAGAACCAAAAGCGGACTTATATGTATATCAAAACGGTGAAGAAACAACATATGCATACGTTGTAAATTTAAACTTCTTAGACCCGAGTCCAGGAAACTACTACTATTTCATTGAAGCAGACAGCGGTAAAGTGTTAAATAAATATAATAAACTTGATCATGTAGCAAATGAAGATAAATCACCAGTTAAGCAAGAGGCACCTAAACAGGAAGCGAAACCAGCTGTAAAGCCTGTAACAGGAACAAATGCAGTGGGTACTGGTAAAGGTGTATTAGGAGATACGAAGTCGCTTAATACAACGTTATCTGGCTCATCTTACTACTTACAAGATAATACGCGCGGAGCAACGATTTTCACATATGATGCGAAAAATCGTACTACATTGCCAGGAACATTATGGGTAGATGCAGATAATGTTTTCAATGCAGCGTATGATGCAGCAGCGGTAGATGCTCATTACTATGCGGGTAAAACATATGATTACTATAAAGCTACTTTTAATAGAAACTCTATTAATGATGCAGGAGCGCCATTAAAATCAACAGTTCATTATGGAAGTAGATATAATAATGCGTTCTGGAATGGCTCTCAAATGGTATACGGAGATGGTGATGGTGTAACATTCACTTCATTATCTGGTGGAATTGATGTAATTGGCCATGAATTAACGCATGCTGTTACAGAGTATAGCTCAGATTTAATCTATCAAAATGAATCAGGGGCATTAAATGAAGCTATTTCAGATGTTTTTGGTACTTTAGTAGAATTCTATGATAACCGTAACCCAGATTGGGAAATTGGTGAAGATATTTATACGCCTGGTAAAGCAGGAGATGCGCTTCGCTCTATGAGTGATCCAACGAAATATGGTGATCCAGATCATTATTCTAAGCGTTACACTGGTACTAGTGATAACGGTGGGGTTCATACGAACAGTGGTATTATTAACAAACAAGCTTATTTATTAGCAAATGGCGGTACGCATTACGGTGTAACTGTAACTGGTATTGGTAAAGATAAGCTAGGTGCAATTTATTACCGTGCAAACACACAATATTTCACGCAATCTACTACATTTAGTCAAGCGCGTGCTGGTGCAGTACAAGCTGCAGCTGATTTATATGGTGCGAACTCTGCTGAAGTAAATGCAGTTAAGCAATCATTTAGTGCTGTTGGTATTAACTAACGATCTAAAGGATAGCTATTAATAAAATACCTCAAAAATAAAGAAGGAGCATAGGCTCCTTCTTTATTTTTTTCTCCATTTTTTCCACAAATAAAACAATCCAATAGCGCCCGCGATTGTTACAATCCACTTCGCTTCATTTGTTCCGTTCATGACATGATAAGCAGAATATACCTCGATTAATAATGCCGGTATTTTACCTATTGTACTGGCAATACTGAAGGATAGTAATGACATTTTGCCTAGAGCTGCAAATAAAGTCACGATACTAGACGGAATGAAAGGAATGAGGCGGAACGATAGGACGAGTAGAAAGGCCTCTCTACCTTCTACATAAAGTAGGCGTTCTACCTTTGGATACTTATTTACTTTGCTGTGAGTGAATTTCTGAAGGCCTATACGATAAATATAAAACGAGATAATAGCCCCTAATGCCTCACCTGCGATCGAAATAAGGGTTCCGTTTGTTACACCAAAGAGCTGTATGTTAATAGCGGTCAAAAAAATACTAGGGATAACACCTAAAAGGCTAATGACTATGTTGATTAAGATACTAAGTGGAATTGCGATTGAATAATAGTCTGTTAAGAAGTTTTGAATTGTTTCAGCCATTGTTTAAAATCCTTTATCTTTTTTTTGCATTACACCATATTTCCATTGTGTAGGCAAGTACAAATTTACATAATGTAGAAAAACGTTAAAAAACACCATTATTATACCTTATATGGGTATTAGGTATATGAAGTAAGGGGTATATTTTACTTTTTTAAAAAATACAAATAAAACCTTTATTTAAAAGGTTAATAGATGATTTTAGGGGGAGGTTTAACTCGGGAAATAATCATAAAAACATAGGGGTATATTTATGTAAGGGCGAAAATAGCGGTTTTATGAAAAGCGGGTGGTAATTTGGCAAAATAGATGAGGAATTTGAAAAATGTGTATGTTTTTTCGATGTGAAATTGACTTTTAGTGAAGTTACGATAATAATCATGAAAGAGGTGATATGATGAAACGAATAAGTAGTCTTTTCGTGAGTAGTTTATTGGCACTCATGCTGATCTTAAGTGGATGTGCAGGAAAAGAACAAAAAACAGAGAAACAAACAGGGAATCAATCGGCATCAGTAGAAAAAATTAGTGATAATATTTTAGACGAAATGGAAGGACCACCTAAAAATGGTCATACGATTGAAAGACATGTAGGCAAATCAGAAGAAGATTTGAAGAATCGCTTGAAGACAGATAAAGTATCAGCAGCAAGTACATACTATGACAAGGAAACGGCAACGAAAGCTGTAAAAGATAGTTTGAAGCAGCATGATAAGGAAATTCAAGATTGGTTAAAAAATTCTAAAGAGGCTCGTCTCGTATTAAATACAACACATTCATTCCCGGTTGGAAAAACGGTAATAAAGAAAAATATGAATGTAAAAGACAAGTTAGTCAAAACTGTTACGGTTTTAGCGAGAGATAAGTCAGGGGATTTAGGATATAAGATCATTACTTCTTATCCATCTGATAAATAAGAAGGGGGAGTAAATATGTATACGACATTACAATATTTTTTCAAATCGTATTGTACGTTAAGTATCCATGAAGATGAAATAGTAGGCGTGATGGAAGAGTTTATAGAGCAAGAAGACGAAGAAATTGTTTTGAAATTACGCGATGAATTATTATATATGAAGAAAAAGGATGCTTGGGAAGAGGCGTGCGTACTAGCTGCGAAGCAAGGAAATCGTATGTGGTCGTTAGAAGAAACGAAAGACCATCTTGCAACCTTTTTATTATTATTGCAAAAGAAAAAGGCGTGAGTAGATCACGCCTTTTTGTTTGATAGTGTCTTATTGTTTTGGAGTGCTTTTATATACGCTTTTTGAAATTTGTCCATTAGATATTACTTCACCGTTTTGTGTAACTTTTTTATATGTAACTGCTGTTATTTTATCATTAGTCCTACTAATTACTTGAGAAGAAACTTCAACATTTTTACCAGTATTTGTGCCGAAAATACGTGTAGTAATACTACCTCCATTTGAAAATGCTTGAATATAAATATGATTGCCTGTATTATTTTTAAATTTTAAATCTGGACTATAATCTGCTACTGCTGCATCTTGCCCAAGTGGTAAATAATTTACGGGCATAGAATGGTTGCTTCGAGAAACAATTCCTAAATCTGCTCTTAAAGCTGCGCTATATAAAGTACTACTCACTTGGCAAACGCCTCCGCCTGCACTTTGTATAACTTTCCCTTGTGAATATACAGCTGCGGATTTATAACCATGAGCAGCATCCGTTACGCCAACGCGGCCATTAAAACTAAATGTTTCATCAGGTGCGACAATCACTCCACTTAAAGTATTAGCTGACTTATTTACGTTAAAGGATTGATTCCCATTACGGCCAGCCATTGGAGTTGAATATTCAGCAATTACTTCTTTAATCCCCATTTTCTGTATATCTTCTGTAGAACGTTCAGGCTTTAATAGTGTAACGGGTAATGTAACATCAGATGTGCCAGAAGTAATGGCTTGCCGCGTTAAATCAGTTAACTTTTCTTTATCGATTTTTTCTCCATTTTGGCTCTGGCTAATATTTACTGTAGTGCCTTCAATACTTAATTCTGCATTAACAGGATTTTTTAATGTTTCATTATATTTATCCTTCATAAAGCTTTCATAAGCAGTTGTATTTAATTGAGGTGTTAATTTATAGTCACGTTTTAATTCGCCGTTCTCAGCTTGTTTCCGCATTTTGTAACGATTTATTGCGTTGCCTTCTTGTTCTTTAAAGATTTTGTCGATAATATCTTTTTCTTTATAATTTATCCCTAAATCTTTCCATGTGTAAGTTTGTTTATCGTTTTGGAATATGTACGTAAGTGATTTTTGATCTAATTCAGTGATTTTTTGATTAATAATAGCTTGAATATCTTTTTTATTTTTTCCATCGAGAGAAATACCTTCAAATGTAGTATTGGGTAATGCAGTAGTATCTAATTGATTATTTAGTTTGGATACATATTGATATCCGCCAACACCGCCAACACAAAGTAATATGCCTCCAGCAATTGCAGAACCGATCAGTATTTTACTTAGCTTCATTTATTTCCCCCCAGAAATTTTTGTATAAATATATGTATTACATTTTTTGTATAAAAATGATGAAAATAACATTATGTACGTACTAGTATACTATTATTTTCACTTTGTGTGTAATGTTTTTATAAAATATGTTACACTGTTGTAATAATTGTCTCTTTTTGTCACAATGTGTACGAGAAATATGTTGAAAATTATAATAAAAAGGCTGTCTAGAAAGTTCTAGCAGCCTTTTTATTATAATTTTTTATGTTCATTTTTATTCGTAACACCGAGATGTTCTTGTAGTGTTGTCGAAATATTATCGACGCTTTTTTCGTTTGGAACGTAATAATAAATACCACCTATATATTTATCAGTACCTTCTACTTGCAATTTGTCCATTTTTAAGTTTGAACCCATTGAATTTTTCGCAATTGTCATCATATCATCAAAAGTTAAATTTGTTTTTAAGTCTTTATCAACAGCGTCTAATAAACCACCGATTTTATTAATGGAATTCAGAGATAATGCCTTTTCAGCAATAGCTTCTAAAACAAGCTGTTGTCGTTGACCGCGCATATAATCACTATCGATATGACGAGTTCTTGCTAGTGCCAGTGCTTCTTCTCCATTTAAATGTTGACGTCCCTTTTTAAGGTGAACTGCATCTGCTTCATCTTTACTATTTTGTTCTGTGAACTCCACTGGAACATCTACAGTAATGCCACCAAGGGAATCAACAATTTTGATAAAGGATTTAAAGTTGAATTTTACATAGTAATCAACTGGAACATCTAAAAATTTCTCAACTGTATCAATCGTGCTGTCTACACCACCGAATACGTGCGCATGTGTAATTTTATCGTATTTATCACGTGATTTAATATAGACACGTGAATCACGTGGAATACTGACAAGCTTAACAGATTTATCGTTTTTATTAATGGTTGCAAGTAATAGTGCATCTGTACGAGTTGCTTTCCCATAATTTTTGTCCCTAATATCACTTTCATCAACACCCATAATAAGTACGGAAATGTTGTCAGTCATAGGTTTAACGGCTTTTTCACGTTTGCTGGATTTGTCTCCGCGACCAAGTTCAGAATAGGCATTACTTAGAATTGATTTTGCTTTACTGTATATATGGAAGGAGTAGCCTCCTGCTCCAAGTGCTATAATCAGTAATGGAATAAGAAGGAACCAAAGTAGACGTTTTTTCTTTGAGCGTCCCTTTTTGGCTCGAGTATCTTTGTGCATATCGGATTTCATCATTTTTTCTCCTTTAAAACTATCAAAGTATATACATCTAGAAGCGCATTTAAACACATAAAAAATATTGTACGCTAAATAAAAGCGATTGTACATGTATAAAAAATAGATGTCTTGATTATTTATAAAGACATCTATTCGTTATTGTATACAAAAGATAGGGATAAGAAAATGATAAAATTTTACCTAATTACAACATAATGCTTACGATAATTGCAGATAAAATGCTAACGAGAGTCGCTCCGTATAGTAATTTAAGGCCAAATCTGGCAACGACGTTTCCTTGTTCTTCGTTTAATCCTTTTACCGCACCTGAAATAATGCCGATAGAAGAAAAGTTGGCAAAAGAGACGAGGAAGACAGAAATAATACCAACTGTACGAGGAGAAAGGCTATTAGAAATTTTACTAAGATCCATCATTGCTACAAATTCATTCGTTACAAGCTTCGTTGCCATAATGCTACCAGCCGCGACAATTTCAGAACTTGGTACACCAATAAGAAATGCAATTGGTGCAAAGACGTAGCCGATTAATTGCTGGAAAGTAATGCCGAATATAATGAGGAATAGATCATTAATGCAGCTCATTAATGCGACGAATCCGATAAGCATAGCACCGACAACGATAGCTACTCGAAAGCCATCTAGAATGTATTCTCCAAGCATTTCAAAAAAGCTTTGCTTTTCGCCTTTTATTTCTAAAATATCTTCATCATCTTTCACGTCGTAGGGGTTAATAATCAGTACGATAATAAAACCGCTAAATAAATTGAGAACGAGTGCGGTTACTACATATTTAGGTTCGATCATTGTCATATAGGCACCTACGATAGACATAGATACAGTTGACATAGCAGATGCGCAAAGTGTATAAAGACGGTGTTTTGGAATTTGAGCTAATTGTTTTTTGACCGTAATAAAAACTTCTGATTGGCCGACAATGGCAGATGCGATAGCATTGTAAGATTCTAATTTCCCAAGACCATTTATTTTACTGAGGAAGTAACCGATCCAACGAATGAAAAATGGTAGTATTTTGAAATGTTGCAGTATACCGATCAAGACGGAAATGAAGACAATTGGTAATAAGACAGTAAGGAAAAAGGGCATTTCACCTTTATTGGCAAGGCCGCCAAATACGAAGTTTATACCATCAGCAGCATACTCGAGTAGCTTTGTAAACAAACTGGAGATGAACCGAATAAGTATGAGACCGATTTCTGTATTCAATAATAAATAGGTTAAAATTAACTGTATAAGAAGCATGATGAAAATAGGTTTAAATTTAATATGCTTCTTATTGTTACTAGCGATATAAGCAAGGAAGAAGACGACGATAAGTCCTAAGAAAAAGGTAATAAATTTCATAGTAAGCCCCCTAAAAGAGATATTCTGCTATATATGTTTTTCATTTCAAGGGAGAATATGCATCTTTGGTAAAGAAAGGAATAGAGAGAGTATGAATATATGTAGAGTACACCACGTTGCAATTATTTGTTCAAATTATGATGTGTCAAAAGATTTTTATACTAGGATATTAGGTTTTGAAGAGGTAAATGAGGTATATAGAAAGGAACGAGATTCTTATAAGTTAGATTTATGTGTAGGGGGAGAGTATCAAATTGAATTATTTTCATTCCCAAGTCCGCCTGAGCGCCCGAGTTTTCCAGAAGCGTCTGGACTTAGGCATTTAGCATTTGCTGTTACAAATATAGAAGAAGCCGTGCAACATTTAAGTCAATGTGGTGTTGAAACTGAGGCGATACGTATTGATGAGATAACCGGGAAAAAATTTGTTTTTTTCCAAGATCCGGATGGTTTACCTTTAGAATTGTATGAGGTTTGAAATTGGTGAATTTTATATAGGGTTGCTTTTGAGTAAATGAAGAAACTAAAGTGAAACTTCTTTTTTAAAGGAGGTGTCACTTTAGCTAAGAAAGCTAAAGGATATATGTGGATATTTTAAAATTACTGATGGTAGTCATTCTTATTGCATTAACAGGTTTTTTTGTAGCTGTTGAGTTTGCAATTATTAAGGTGCGTAGCAGTCGTATTGACCAACTCGTTAGTGAGAAACGACGAGGAGCATTGGCAGCAAAAAAAGTAACTTCAAATTTAGATGAATATTTATCAGCATGTCAGTTAGGTATTACCATTACCGCTTTAGGGCTTGGGTGGTTAGGCGAGCCGACTATAAAACATTTACTAGAGCCGTTGTTTTTAAAACTACACCTATCTTCTGCAATTGCAAGTACCGTTTCATTTATTATTGCTTTTGCAGTTATTACGTTTTTACATGTTGTTATTGGTGAACTTGCTCCTAAGACGTTCGCCATACAAAGAGCAGAGCAAGTTAGCTTATTATTATCGAAACCACTTATTTATTTTTACCGAGTAATGTATCCGTTTATTTGGGCTTTAAATGGTTCAGCAAGGCTTGTAACAGGGTTATTCGGATTACATCCGGCTTCTGAACATGAAGTTGCTCATTCGGAAGAAGAATTACGATTAATCTTATCTGAGAGTTATGAGAGCGGAGAGATTAATCAAAGGGAATTTAAATATGTAAATAATATTTTTGAATTTGATAATAGAGTGGCAAAGGAAATTATGGTGCCTCGTACGGAAGTTGTAGGTTTATATGAGGACGAACCATTTGAAACACATATTAAAATAATCGCACAAGAAAAATATACGAGGTATCCTGTATTTGGTGAAGATAAAGATGAAATCATTGGAATGGTTAATGTAAAGGATTTATTTATTCGTTATATGGATGGTAATCGGGACGAGGAGTGCTCGATTATGCCATATACAAGGCCGGTCATTGAAGTGCTAGAAAATATTCCAATTCATGATTTACTATTACAAATGCAAAGAAAACACATTCCATTAGCTGTGTTGTATGATGAATATGGTGGTACAGCTGGGATTGTTACATTAGAAGATATTTTAGAAGAAATTGTTGGGGAAATTCGAGATGAATACGATGAAGATGAACACCCGCCTATAGAGCATATAAGTGAAGGGTGTAAAATTGTAGAGGGGAAAGTGCTTATTAGTGAAGTAAATGATTTATTTGGCATACACTTAATCGCTGATGATGTAGATACAATTGGTGGATGGATTATGGTACAAAAGCAAATCGTTGCTGAAGGAGATATTATTGAAAAACACGGCTTTTCTTTTAAAGTTCTGGAAAAAGATATGCATCAAATTAAACGAGTGGAAATAAAGAAGGGAGAAGAATGATTTTCTATAAAAGGTATATATAGAAAATTAAATGTTTGCGCTTTCAAAAAAGGTACTATATAGTGAAGGTGGACACTGAAAAATTCTTCTGAATGATACTCGTATTTTTAGAGGGCGAATTTTTTAAATAGGGATTTAGAATGAAAAGTATAGGTGATGAAAATGATAGCAACGAAGGATATACGTATAGAAAAAGATTTTTTAGGTG
Source organism: Bacillus sp. FF-1 (assembly GCF_028548245.1). NCBI lineage: Bacteria > Bacillati > Bacillota > Bacilli > Caryophanales > Bacillaceae > Bacillus > Bacillus sp. FF-1. Next base: position 132,662 of record NZ_JAQQGG010000007.1, on the reverse strand, counting down.
AAAAGGAAGTACCAAGTAGAGCTTATTACGGTGTACAAACATTACGTGCGGTAGAAAACTTCCCGATTACAGGATATCGCATCCATCCGTCACTCATTACGGCAATGGCAATTGTGAAAAAAGCGGCGGCACTTGCAAATATCGATACTGGTTACTTGGCGAAAGACATTGGACATGAAATTGCGGAGGCAGCGCAAGAAATTGTTGATGGGAAATTCCATGATCAATTTATCGTAGATCCAATTCAGGGCGGTGCTGGAACTTCTATTAATATGAATACAAACGAAGTAATTGCTAATCGAGCGTTAGAACGTATGGGATATGAAAAAGGCGAGTATGCAAAAATTAGCCCAAATACGCATGTAAACATGGCTCAGTCAACGAATGATGCGTTCCCAACGGGAATTCATATTGCAACTCTTATGATGTTAGAAGAACTTCTTATTACAATGGAAGAACTTCATGCTGCTTTCCGTGCAAAAGCAAACGAGTTCGATCACGTCATTAAAATGGGACGTACGCATTTACAAGATGCTGTTCCGATTCGTCTTGGACAAGAATTTGAAGCGTATAGCAGAGTGCTTGCGCGTGATATAAAAAGAATTAAACAATCTCGCCAACATTTATATGAAGTGAATATGGGGGCGACAGCTGTTGGTACGGGATTAAATGCAAACCCTACCTACATTGAACAAGTGGTTAAACACTTACGAACATTTAGCGGATTCCCACTTGTTGGTGCAGAGCATTTAGTTGATGCAACACAAAATACAGATGCATACACAGAAGTATCTGCAGCGTTAAAAGTATGTATGATGAATATGTCTAAAATTGCGAACGACCTTCGTATTATGGCATCTGGTCCACGTGTTGGATTGGCGGAAATTCAATTACCAGCTCGTCAGCCAGGTTCATCTATTATGCCAGGTAAAGTAAATCCTGTTATGGCAGAAGTAATTAATCAAGTCGCTTTCCAAGTAATTGGTAATGATCATACAATTTGCTTAGCGTCAGAAGCAGGACAACTGGAGCTCAACGTAATGGAGCCTGTGCTTGTATTTAATTTAATTCAATCTATTAGTATTATGAATAACGGATTCCGTGTATTCCGTGAATATTGTATTAAAGGAATTACAGCAAATGAAGAACTGCTGAAACAATATGTTGAGAAAAGTGTTGGAATTATTACAGCAGTTAACCCTCATATTGGTTATGAAGCAGCATCACGTATTGCACGTGAAGCAATTGAAACAGGAAAATCTGTTCGGGAGTTATGTTTAGAACATGGTGTACTGACAGAAGAAGAATTGGATATTATTTTAGATCCATTCGAAATGACGCATCCTGAAATTGCTGGAGCTTCTTTACTAAAGAATAAGAAGATGTAATGTAAAAAACACCGATCCATTTGGATCGGTGTTTTATTTTAAAAGATATTAAATACAGCGTTTAATTGAAGTAAGCTAATGATAGCTAAGAAGATTAGACTGTATTTCATTGCTGTTTTAAATAAGGCAGATTCTTTACCAACTAGTCCAACTGCTGCACAAGCAACTGCTACAGATTGAGGTGAAACCATTTTTGCCATTGTACCACCTACTACGTTTAAGGCAACAAGAGTAGAAGGAACGATGTTTAATTGATCTGCAGTTACTGCTTGAAGCGGTGCGAATAATGAACCACTTGATACTACTGATCCTGTAATGAATACGCCGATCCATCCTAAGATTGGAGAAAGAATTGGGAATGCATTACCAGTAGAAGAGAATGCAAGTCCAAGTGTAGATGACATACCAGAGTAGTTTTCTACGTAAGCTAACGCGATAACGCTACAGATTGTATATACTGGAGCTTTTAGCTCTTTCATTGTTTCAACCATTAATTCTTTAACCATTTTACCTTTAACGCGGTACACGATAAGTGAAACGATAATTGCTAATACAATTGCAGTAGTTGTAGATGAGAATACATCAAATTTGAAAACAGCTGCGAAAGGTGTATCCGCTTTTGTAATTGGTGTAGTTTTCATAACAGCATTATGAAGACCAGGGAATTGAATGTTAAATACTAAGTTTGCTAGTGCACCATCCGGAGCAAATAACGCTTTAATTGGTTTTAAATTAAAGATTGTTACGAATGCAGTTAAGAATACGAATGGAGACCAAGCATATAAAATTTGATTGAATGTATGAGATTCTTTTTCTTCTTGTTTTTCTTCTTTAGTAGAAGATTTTGGCTGCCAAACACGTAAGAATAATGCAAGAGAGATCATACTTACAACGGCTGCGAAAATATTAGTAAGTTCTGCACCTAAGAAGTAAGTTACAACGAACTGAGTAATTGCGAAAGAAATACCACTTACAAGAATACCTTGCCAAGTTTCTTTAATACCTTTAATTCCATCGACCATTGAAACAAGTAAGAAAGGTAATACAATACTAATGAATGGTAGAATAAGAACAGTTTGACGACCGATAGTTAATGCATCAAGTTCAGTTAATTGTGCTGGTACTGTAACTGGGATACCCATAGCACCCATAGCACCACCAGCGATGTTTGCTACTAAACAAATACCTGCTGCTTTTAATGGGTTAAAGCCCATACCTACAAGTAGTGCAGCTGTAATAGCAACTGGAACCCCTAGACCAGCTGCGCCTTCTAAGAAAGCACCGAAAGAATAAGCGATTAATAATACTTGTAAGCGTTGATCATTTGTAATGCTTGAAATGCTATCACGAATGATGTTGAATTGCTCTGTTTTAACAGTTAATTTGTAAAGGAAAATTGCTGCGATAACAATAGTACAAATTGGATAAAATCCAGATAAAATACCGAATCCGGCAGATGCTACAGCTACTGTTGCTGGCATTTTATAAACGAATATAGCAAGAATAATAGCGACAATCACACTGTAAAGACCAGCGATATAACTTTTCATTTTCAGTCCCATTAAACAAATGATGAAGCAAAAAATTGGAAGTGCTGCGATTAGAGCAGATAACCAAATATTGTTTAATGGGTCATAAATTTGTGTCCAAGTACTCATAATAATGACAACTCCTATCTATTTTATGTGAAGAAATTCACATTATTTGTGAAACTATTCACAATCAACTTACATGCTTAGTATATTCTCCTTCAACACTATTGTCAACGTAAAAAAGTATAATTATTCCATAATAGTGTTAAAAGAAATGCTTTGTTCATAAAGTAGACAAAAAGCCCACCCAAATCTATTTGAGGGGGTGAGATAAATTATTTGCATATTCTTTTCTTTCAGTTGTTTATATATTATTGATCCTACAGTTCTCTAGTAGAGAACGTCTTTTTATCGAATATGAGAAAGTATGTTGAAGTATGTTGAAGTATGTAATATTTGTTAGGTTGGTACAGCTTGCCTCATTCAATCAAGTAAGAAAGGGGAAATAAATACATTTAATAGGAAGGATTTCATCACAGTTTAAGCTATTGAATACTATTTAAAAAGCAATAAGTTAAAATTTAATGTTATGATATCTCTTTTTACTGAAAATTCCTTTTAGCATAACAAAGAGGTTAAATATAACCCCAAAACGTTACGATAGGTTATCAATTATAGACGGTATTTTACAATATAATTACTGTACGTTGCAATGAGGTGAAAATATAACAAAAAGCTTGATAAAACAACGTTTGTAAGCAAAGTATTCATAGTCCTTACTTTTGCTTTTTCGTTATATCATATAGTATAATATTCAAAATCAGCAAGGAATTTTTCCTGAGTTCTTTGTTGGTTAAGGTGGAAAAAATTTTCAGCTTTATAGGTTGATAAAGTTATGTCGTAACAGGAAATATAAGAACAGATATATAAATAAATAAAAAGAAAATAAAAACGAAAATGAGGGGAACTTTATGAGCCAAAATCAATTCGAATGTCATATTTCAGAAGAAGATGTACAAATGTTAAGAGCGTTAGCGCATCCGTTACGTCTACGTCTAGTAATGGAACTAATGCAACGTGGAACATGTAATGTAACACAATTACAGGAAGTGCTAGAAATTCCACAATCAACAGTTTCGCAACATTTAACAAAATTAAAACAAAATAAAGTAGTACGCTTTGAAAGACGAGGATTAGAAGTGTATTATCAAATTCATAATGATAAAGTAAGTGAAGTTGTAAAAACATTATTTTCTTAAAATTTGAATATTATGGAAAAAGACGTGTGGGACCTACGTCTTTTTTTATTTGTTAGAAGGTGATATGAGAAAGAATGTTAATATGTAAGGAAAAAAGGCTAACCATTAAAATGTTGCTATATGGAATATATTCTAAAAGGAAAAGAAAAGATAGAAAGGAGTGTAATAAGTCAAAGGAGGGATAGTAGAATGGATGTAAAACGTGTGAAACAAATTTTATCTTCTTCAAGTAGAATCGACGTTACATATGAAGGTGTACCAGTATGGATTGAGAGCTGTGACGAGCAGAGTGGGGTTGCTCAAGTGTATGATGTATCTAATCCTGGAGAAAGCGTCCACGTGAACGTGACGGCTTTAGAGGAGAAGTAATAGAAAAGACGCTTCTGATTTTAGAAGCGTCTGTTTTTGTATTATTCCATCATACTCGCAACTTTTTTAGAGAAGAGAAGGAGTACAAGTCCTAAGACGATAACGATAATGCCAATACTTGCAAATACTTCAAGGTATCCTAATGATTGTGTAAAGGAAGCAAGTTTACCAGCTAACCAGTTAGCCATACCTGAACCAGCTAACCATACACCCATTAGTAATGATGCTAATTTAACAGGTGCAATTGCACTTACCATTGATAGACCGATTGGTGATAAGAATAGTTCTCCAATTGTATGGAACATATAAGTGATAACGATGAATAATAAGTTTGCTTTAACAGTTATATCAGCTTCACTACTTCCAGTTTTTAGAACCGCTAATGTTAAAACAAGGTAACCTATACCTAGTAAAATCATACCAAATGCCATTTTTGTTGGTATTTTTAAATCGCCACGCTTTGATTTAGAAAGTTTTAACCATAGCATAGATACGAATGGTGCAAGTAGTACGATGAACGCTGGATTAACGGATTGGAACCAAGATGTTGGGATTTCCCATCCAAAAATTGTACGATCAACAAATTTATCTGTATAAAGTGTTAAAGAACTACCAGCTTGTTCAAAGCCTGCCCAGAAGAATACTACGAAACAAGTTAAAATTACAATTGCCCAAGTGCGGTTTTTTTCTTGTTTTGTTAAAGGTTTCTTTTCGACTGCAGGTTGATTTTTTGTTTTTTTACCAACAACTGTTGTTCCTGCTGTACCAAGATAGCGAGGAGCTAATAAGTTGAAAACAATTTGTCCAATAATCATACCGATACAAGCTGCTAAGAATCCGTATTTATATCCCATAACCATAACGCCATCAACGCTTGTTTTAAAGAAATCTTCTGCTAAAAATCCACAAATAAGTGGAGCGAAGAAAGCACCTACGTTAATACCCATATAGAAGATAGTAAATGCACTGTCACGACGTGAATCATTTTCACTATACAATTCACCTAACAGTGTAGAAATATTTGGTTTGAAGAACCCATTACCAATAACTAATAGTATTAATCCTAGAAATAGTCCTGTTTTTGTATTCATTGAGAATAGTACAAAGTTGCCGATTGCCATAATAATTCCGCCGAGAGTAATGGCATGACGTCTTGTAATATAATGATCCGTTAGCCATCCACCTATAATTGGCATGAAATATACTGCCGCTGTAAAAGTACCATATAATTGCACTGCAAACGCCTTATCAAATCCTAACCCGCCACTAACCGCAGCAGTCGTTAAGTAAAGAACTAAAAGGCCACGCATTCCATAATAACTAAATCTTTCCCACATTTCTGTTAAGAACAACAAGTACAATCCTGGTGGATGTTTTTTTGGTGATTGTTGCTCTCCAGCTTTGTCTAATTTTAAAGCTGCATCCATTTTTGTTTCCCCCTAATCCTGTATAACGGATATTTATGTAATCATTTTAATTTACAAAATATTTAGAAGTCAATAGAATTATATGGAAATAGAAAGAAAATTTCTAAAAAAGTTCTATTTTACTTCGACCGTTACTGTATTTTGCCCTGAAAACAAGATGATAAGCGTTTTCAAATGTAATAATTGAATTCTAAAAGAAAATAAAATAGTGATTAATCAGAAAATTTAGATTAAAATATTTATTCTGATATAGAGAAAATATATTCTATTTACTTTTATAATATAACATATTGGGAATAAAAATACAAAATGAAATAATGTGACATTTAAGTGAATTGAAAAATAACCAGCTCCATAGAAGGGGAGCTGGTTAGGGAAATACTATTTAACAAAGCGTTTTTCGATATCATCTAATAGTAGGTTAGCAGCCATTACACCGCCAGCAGTATTCCAAATCACATCGTCAACTTTGTATGCTTTATTATTTTTCACTGCATTTAAATTTTTAAATAGTGGATCATTGATATATTCTTTTTCTAATTCAGAGCCTTTTTTCTCATTTCCTTTATCGAATGTGAAGTAGAACAATACATCGCCATCCATTGCAGAAATACGTTCTTTAGATACGTTACGCTCTGCGAAGTCATCTTTATTTTGATCGCCAGGACGTTTAAATCCAAGTTCTTTTAAAATAACACCAGAGAATGTATCACCATGATAAATACGAACATCACCAGGCATGAAGCGAACCATAGAGATTTCTTGATTTACTTTATCACCTAGTTTGGCTTTTAAATCTTTCATACGTTTATCGTAATCAGCTAAAACCTTTTGGCCTTCTTTTTCTTTATTTAATGCTTTCGCATAAAACTTGAAGTTATCTTTCCATTCACCGCGTAATGTTTCAGAGAACACAGTAGGTGCAATTGCTTTTAGTTGCTCGTACACTTTTTCGTGACGCATTTTGTTACCGATAATTAAGTCTGGTTTTAAAGAAGCGATTGTTTCTACGTTCACTTGTCCTTCATCACCAACAACTTTTACATCTTTCATTTTATCTTTAATATGTGGATACCATGGATCACCAGTCCAAGATTTTACAGCCCCAACTGGTTTAACACCTAATTCAAGTAAAGCTTCAGTACCTTCATTTGTTAAAATGACTACACGTTTTGGATTAGCAGGAACTTCTGTTTTACCCATTGCATGTTCCACAGGAATCATTTCTTTTTTCGTATCTTCTTTTGATTCTTCTTTCGTATTTGATTTTCCACAAGCACTTAAAAGTAGTGAAAAGGCTAATAAAAATACAAATACTGTAAACGATTTCTTTCGCATGAAATTCATTATGTACCCCCTACATAGTGAGAATTTTTTTCAATAGCAAGCATGATATTAAGCCTTTATCTTTAGATTGTCAATACATACGGTTGAAAATAATTCTCATTTCCGTTGACAATGAGAATTAAGTTGAAATACACTTACAACGTATCATTATACATTGAAGGGGAAACGCTGCATGTTATTAAAAACAAATCGAGCAAAATGGGTTGGATTATTTGTTGGGATCATTGCAGTCATTACTTGTATTTGGGGAAGTATCATTTTTGGATATACAAATACGAGTTGGAAATTAGCGTTAGATGCTTTTTTCCATTTTAATGGTTCCAATGAACATATTATTATTCAAAATGTGCGTCTACCAAGGGCATTAATTGCAGCAAGTGTTGGTGCTAGTTTAGCCATTGCAGGTTGTCTTATGCAAACTTTAACGAAGAATCCACTTGCTTCTCCAGATTTTATTGGATTAAATTCAGGTGCTGCTTTCTTCATCGTTGTAGCAATTGTTATTTTTTCCGTGACATCATTATCAGCTTTCACGTGGATTGCCTTCTTAGGGGCAGCAATTGCAGCTGTACTTGTATTTGCTTCTAGTTCTTTAGGAAAAGAGGGGACAACGCCTCTTAAATTAACATTAGCAGGGGTCGCAATTAGTGCGTTATTTTCATCATTAACACAAGGATTACTTGTGTTAAATGAAAAGGCGCTTGAAGAAGTATTATTTTGGCTTGCCGGATCTGTGCAAGGAAGAAAGTTAGAAATTTTACAATCAGTATTCCCGTATTTATTAATAGGCTGGATTGCATCTATTATGATGGCAGGGAAAGTAAATACATTGATGATGGGGGAAGACGTTGCAAAAGGACTTGGTCAAAGAACGATTTTAATGAAATCATTCGTACTACTTATTATTGTCCTGTTATCCGGTGGTTCAGTTGCGGTCGCAGGTCCTATTGGGTTTATTGGTATTGTTACCCCGCATTTTGCCAGATTTCTTGTTGGAGTAGATCATAGGTGGAGAGTACCGTATAGCGGCTTATTAGGTGCAATACTATTGATCTTAGCTGATATCGCAGCAAGATATGTCATTATGCCACAAGAAGTACCAGTAGGGGTTATGACAGCATTTATTGGTGCGCCGTTCTTTATTTATATTGCACGTAAGAGAGGGCTTAGCAAATGAAGAAGTATATTCCGTTTCGTATAGGAAAAGGCGGGCTCTCGTTTTTAATGTATAAACGAGCTTGTCTCGTCTTATTCAGTTTACTAGTTGTTTTAATAGGATTATTTTTTGCGAGTGCAGGTATGGGAGACATGAAAATTGCTCCTTATGATGTATGGCAAGCAATCACTGGAAATGGCGATGCGATGTCCAATATGGTTGTAAATAAGTTTCGTATGCCGCGTATTTTAATTGCTATCCTTGTAGGAATCGCACTTGCTGTAGCAGGATGTATTTTACAAGGGCTCGTTCGAAATCCACTTGCTTCTCCGGATATCATCGGGATTACAGGTGGTGCAAGTGTTGCAGTTGTATTATTTTTAGCTATATTTAGTGATAAAAATAATGCGCTAACTGTAAGCATTCATTATATGCCGTTAGCAGCTTTTATTGGGGCAACGATTGTAGCACTTTTTGTATATTTATTTGCATGGAGAAATGACGGATTATCACCGATTAGTCTTGTTTTAATTGGTGTTGGTTTTTGGGCATTAACGAAAGCGGCAACGACTTTGTTTATGTTGTTAGCGCCAATTTACCAAGCGAGTCAAGCGAATGTATGGATTACAGGCACTGTTTACGGGTCTTCATGGCAAAACGTCATGGTACTTGCGCCGTGGGTTCTTATTTTAACGGTAATATCATTTATAGCTGCTAGACATTTAAATGCGCAAGAGCTAGGGGATGATATTGCGGTAGGACTTGGTGTTCCTTTAACGAAGTCACGCATATTTATGTTATTACTTAGTACAGCTTTAATTGGTGGAGCAGTTGCCTTTGCTGGAGGAATTGGATTTGTCGGTTTAATGGCACCTCATATTTCACGAAGACTAGTTGGTTCTTTATACGGTGCATTACTCCCGGTTGCGGCTATTGTCGGTGCGATTTTAGTACTTGCTGCAGATTTAATTGGGCGTACAGTTTTCACCCCACTTGAAATTCCAGCAGGGGTATTTACATCAGCAATTGGTGCACCTTATTTTATTTATTTACTTTATAAAAGTCGGAATTCATAAAGGAAGATGAATATGCAAAAAGCATTGGAGACGAAACGTTTGACGTTGTCTTACGGTGAAACAATTATTATTGATGAGTTGAATTTAGAAATTCCAAAAGGTGAAATTACCATCTTTATCGGTTCTAACGGTTGCGGGAAATCGACCTTATTACGTTCACTAGCTAGATTATTAAAACCAACAGCTGGTGACATTTTGTTAGATAGTCAAGCCATTCAAAATATGCAAACGAAGCAAATCGCTCGTCAAATGGCAATTTTACCGCAAGGACCGCAAGCGCCAGAAGGGCTTACAGTATTGCAACTTGTAAAGCAAGGACGTTATCCGTATCAAACATGGCTGAAGCAATGGTCAGAAAAAGATGAGGAAATGGTACAGAAAGCACTTGCAGCAACAGGTATGACAGAATTTGCTGAGCGTGATGTGCATGCTCTTTCAGGTGGACAACGACAACGTGCTTGGATTGCAATGACGCTTGCGCAAGATACAGATATTATTTTATTGGATGAGCCTACTACCTATTTAGATATGACTCACCAAATTGAAGTGCTAGATTTATTATTCGAATTAAATGAAACAGAACAAAGAACAATTGTTATGGTACTACACGATTTAAATTTGGCCTGCCGTTATGCAGACAATATTGTAGCCATTCAAGATAAACAAATATATGCACAAGGTAAGCCAGAAGAAGTAGTAGATGAGAAGCTAGTACGTGATGTATTCCGAATGGAATGTCAAATTAGTACGGATCCGTTATTTGGGACGCCACTTTGTATCCCGCATGGAAAAGGAAGACGTGTACGTAAAGAAGTTGCTCATGCAATGAGATAAAGAAAAAGACGATGAGGAAATCATCGTCTTTTTTATTTTCGGCAAGAGAATAAGAGAAAGAGGGGAATACGTAAACGACGTTCATATTCTTCCGCGCTTTGAAAATAAGTTTGATCTGGTGTAGCTTCTTTTAAATTTGTAATTGTAAATCCAGCTTGTTGTAATAGTGTAAAATATTCTTCCGTTGTACGATGATATTTAATAACTTCTTGATCAATCCAAGGTTCAACCCGTTTGCCTAGTTTAAAGTAATCATCGACAAGCCAACTCGTTCTTTTTCCGCTCGTTTGCAAGCTTTCAAATGAAGAGGTAATAATAGGGTGTTGAACGCTAAAAGAAAAGGTTCCATTTGTCTTTAAAGTTTCGTACACATTTTGAAAAATGATAGTAAGATGTTCGATATAATGTAAGGCGAGTCTAGATGTTACTAAATCAAAAGTAGAAGGAGGGTATGTGTAGTCTTTGAGGTTTAAAAAATGAACGGCGCCATTTTTGTTTTCTAGTTGTTTTTTAGCTTTTTCATACATAAGTTCGGAGCCTTCAATACCGGTGTAAGAGTGGCAGTCTTTTTCTAATAATTCCTTGCCAAATTTTGCGTCCCCACAGCCTAAATCGAGAATTTTCTTTCCTTTCACATCACCAATGAGTTGAAAGAAGGCTGGTTTTTCAAGTGATTCATTTGGGCTATTTTCTCGGTATCTTCGTTTCATATATTGTTCAAAAAACGCTTCGTTATTATATACATCAGATTCAGTAAATGCCATGATTGAAGCCCCCTTGCATATTTTTTTATTCTACCAAATATGAAAAGTAAATGATAGATTTCTTGTAATGAATCATATATAATCTAGAATTGTAAGCGGTTACTTTAAACTATTTTTCTATAATAAATTCTGAAAACGTGTTAAGCTAGTAGAGGGATTATTAGAACTATTAAGACAATAATTCGCTTACATGAACGATGGGAGGCTTCACGATGTCTAGTAAAACACTTGCGAAATTTTTAGAAGAAAATTTAGAGGATTTAAAATCAAAGGGGCTTTATAACGTAATTGATCCGCTCGAAAGTTCAAATGGACCGATCATTACAATTGGCGGAAAAGAATATATTAACTTATCTTCAAACAACTATCTTGGATTAGCAACAGATAGCCGTTTGCAAGAAGCTGCAATTGGTGCAATTCATAAGTACGGCGTTGGAGCAGGAGCGGTTCGTACAATTAACGGTACTTTAGATTTGCATATTAAATTAGAAGAAACAATTGCAAAGTTTAAACATACAGAAGCAGCAATTGCTTATCAATCAGGATTTAATTGTAATATGGCAGCGATTTCAGCTGTTATGGATAAAAATGATGCGATTCTTTCAGACGAGTTAAACCATGCTTCTATTATTGATGGTAGTCGTCTATCAAAAGCAAAAATTATTGTTTATAAACATTCTGATATGGAAGATTTACGCCAAAAAGCAATCGCAGCGAAAGAATCAGGACTTTACAATAAATTAATGGTAATTACAGACGGTGTCTTTTCAATGGATGGAGATGTTGCAAAACTACCAGAAATTGTTGAGATTGCGGAAGAATTAGATTTAATGACATACGTAGATGATGCACACGGTTCAGGTGTACTTGGTAAAGGGGCAGGAACTGTAAAGCACTTTGGTCTGTCTGATAAAGTTGATTTCCAAATTGGTACATTATCAAAAGCAATTGGGGTAATTGGTGGATATGTAGCAGGGAAACAAAACTTAATTGACTGGTTAAAAGTTCGTTCACGTCCATTCTTATTCTCTACAGCATTAACACCAGCTGATGCTGCAGCTTGCATGAGATCAATTGAAATCTTAATGGAAAGCACAGAGTTGCACGATCGTTTATGGGAAAATGGTCGCTATTTAAAACAAGGGTTAAAAGAACTTGGCTTTAACATCGGAGAAAGTGAAACGCCAATTACACCTTGTATTATTGGTGACGAAGTATTAACACAAGAATTTAGTAAACGTCTAAATGAAGAAGGCGTATATGCAAAATCTATCGTGTTCCCAACTGTAGCTAAAGGAACAGGACGTGTTCGTAATATGCCAACAGCAGCTCATACGAAAGAAATGTTAGATGAAGCAATTCGTAAGTATGAAAAAGTAGGGAAAGAAATGGGCATCATTTAAGTAACGACATCTTTTGAATAGCTTGCAAATGAGGAGTGGGGAAAATGAAAAAAATTCTAGTAACCGGTTCTTTAGGGCAAATTGGTTCTGAACTAGTAATGAAACTTCGTGATGTATACGGCGCATCAAATGTTATTGCAACAGATATTCGTGAAACAGATAGTGAAGTAGTAACGTCTGGTCCATTTGAAACGTTAGATGTAACAGATGGACAAAAACTACATGATATCGCAAAGCGCAATGAAGTAGATACAATTATTCATTTAGCAGCTTTACTTTCAGCAACAGCAGAAAAAAATCCGTTATTTGCATGGAATTTAAATATGGGCGGACTTGTAAATGCATTAGAAGCAGCTCGTGAATTAAACTGTAAGTTTTTCACGCCAAGTTCTATCGGTGCATTCGGTCCATCAACACCGAAAGATAATACACCACAAGATACAATTCAACGTCCTACTACGATGTATGGGGTAAACAAAGTAGCAGGGGAATTATTATGTGATTATTATCATCAAAAATTTGGCGTTGATACGCGCGGTGTCCGTTTCCCAGGTTTAATTTCTTACGTAGCTCCTCCAGGAGGCGGAACAACTGATTATGCAGTTGAAATTTATTATGAGGCGATTAAAAAAGGCACATACACCTCATACATTGCAGAAGGAACATACATGGATATGATGTACATGCCAGATGCTTTACAAGCGATCATTTCATTAATGGAAGCTGATCCAAGTAAGTTAGTGCATAGAAATGCATTTAATATTACAGCAATGAGCTTTGAGCCAGAGCAAATCGCAGCATCAATTCGTAAACACATTCCGACGTTTACAATGGACTACGCTGTAGATCCAGCTCGTCAAACAATCGCTGATAGTTGGCCAAACTCTATTGATGCAACAGCAGCAATGAAAGAGTGGGGCTTTAAAGCAGAATACGATTTAGACAAAATGACAACGGACATGTTGGCTAAGTTAAAAAAAAAGCTCACAGCTGAGTTAGTAATGAATTAATAGGAAGGGTCGATTCTTAGGAATCGACTCTTTTTGTTTGTATTTTAGGAATATACAAATAATTACAAGTGTGATAGAATGAGTTAATTTGTGTGTAAAGGGGAGACAGGAAATGGAGAAATGGGAGTTAGCAAAAGAAATTTATAATACGTCACGTTTAACGGGAACGTTTAAGCTTCGATCAGGACAAGTATCAAATCAATACTTTGATAAGTACTTATTTGAATCTAATCCAGCATTGTTAGTAGAAATTGCTAAGCAATTGAAAGAGCTCATTCCTCCTGAGACAGAAGTGCTCGCAGGCTTAGAGATGGGAGGAATTCCAGTAGCAACAGCATTATCTTTACAAACGGGTATACCAGTTGTATTTGTAAGAAAAGAAGCGAAGAAGTACGGTACATGTAAGTTAGCAGAAGGCGTTAATATTACTGAGAAAAATGTTTGTGTTGTTGAAGATGTTATTACGACAGGTGGTCAAATATTATTAAGCACGAAAGATTTAAGAGAACTAGGTGCGAAGGTACATCATGTTTTAGGCGTAATTGAACGAACAAAAGAGGGAAGAGAAAACTTATTAGAAGATGGCTTACAGCTACATTCTTTATTTACAATGGATGAGTTAATTGAAGGAGAAAAGGAACATGCAAAGGGTTGATGTCGTATACGCACTAATACATGACGAAGAAACAGATAAAATATTAATGGTACATAATGTAGAACAAAATGTTTGGTCATTGCCGGGTGGGGCTGTTGAAAAGGGTGAAACGTTAGAGGAAGCTTTAGTAAGGGAAGTAAAAGAAGAGACAGGTTTAACTGCTGTGGCAGGTGGACTTGTTGCGATTAATGAAAAATTCTTTGAAGAGCCAGGGAATCATGCGCTATTATTTACATTTCGAGCGCATGTAGTAAAAGGTGAACTTGTTGCAGCAGATGAAGGAGAAATTTCCGCAATGGAGTGGGTGGACAGAGCAATTGCAAATGAACGATTCCCATTCTACGATGGAGGATTCGATTCATTATTAGAAGTAGCCATTCCATATAAGTTTCAACCAGAAACAAAGTGATTGAATAGAAAAAACAGGAGCGCAAAGCTCCTGTTTTTCTATTCAATCGTCTTCAGTAATAACTTTTTCAATAGTGGTTTAATCTTCAGACGTAAATCTTCAGCGTGATTTGCAACTAAGAAGTGATGGTTATAAATGTTCTTCATTAATTGATAAGTTGCTTCTTTCGCTTCGCCTTCTTCGATGAAAATTCCGATTACTTCCATACCACTTTTACGAGCAAGTTTGACAGCTTCATGCGTATCTAAAATACCGTCTTGTTGGTAGTCTAGCGCAGAAGGTTCACCGTCTGTGAAGACAAGTAAGAATTTATGTTTTTCTGGTCTTTTTGCAAGCTTTTCAGAAACGATACGAATGATATATCCATCGCGGTTATCTTCTTCTTCGCGAAGCTGCATAATTTCTGGACCAACGTTTGGTAACGTTGAGTTTTTATACGTTACAACTTCATGGATAACGTTCGGCTTATCTTCAGGTTTAGCACTAGAAGCATCTTCCCAAAATCCGCTAATAGCGTGCGGGATTTTTAAAGATTTTAACGCTTCATGGAATAGGACCACACTCTTTTTCGTTTCTTCCATTTTGTTATACATAGAACCAGAGCAGTCTACTAATAGTTGGAATGCAACGTCGAGCTCTTGTGATTCTTGCCCTTTTTTATAAAACATGCGAGGCTGCTTTTCAGTATAAATACGAAGGAATTTCTTACGAAGTCTTCCGTAATATTTATCACTATTTGCATTCGTTTTATTTTCAATCGTTTTTTCGATAATTTTCTTTAATTCTTTTACATCTTTATTAACGACTGATTTGATAGCTTGGTAATCCTTTTTCTCATCAGGATTTGGTTTACGTGCTTCTTTAAATGTATGAGAAGCGCCAGTGTTATATTTACCATATGCACCATCATTTTGACTAGAAGCGTGAGAAGCTCTTGCTTCTTTTGTGTCAGCACCATCAAAGTTAGATTGTGTACTTTTTTGAGAAGTACCTTGTACAGAGCCAAGTGCTTGGTCGCCATCTTCTGATTCGCGAGCAGTGTCACCCATCATATTTGTTTTTGTTCCGCTTTCTAATTCAAAGCGTAAAAAGTTCTCGTTTTCATTGTTTTTATTTTCACGGTGCCATGTTGAGAAGCTTTCATCCATTTTGTTTTTATTTTCATCGTCATCTATGAGCTGTGTATCATCGTTTGCTAAATCTTCGACGCGACAGTTTTTTTCATCTGCAATGACAGATAAATAAAGCGGTGCATGCCCGAAATAGTTGTTCAGCATATCACTTTCAAGAAGCTCCTCTAAGCGATAGCGAATTTTCTCAACGATATACATAATATCTTCCGTATTACGAGCTTGGAATGTTTCATGCAAAATAGCTTCAATTTGCTCGAAATATTCATTATTAAACATTTCATATTTATCGCTCGTTAATGAAAGATAGCATAGACAAAATAGACGATCACCGTGATAGTTACGAACACGATTGATTTCATTTTGTGAGCTAAAGTAATTGCGATACATTTCTTTTCTTCTTTTAAAAACATGCTTTGTGCCAGGGCGTAAGTTTTTTACGATTTCCTCAACACGTAAATCTTCTAATAGAACAAATAATTGTGTTAAAAACTTTTTTAAGGGTGATTCTTGCAATTCAATTGCATAAGAACGAATTAAAGTCATGTCCGAGTAATGTTTATTACCAAGTGCTTTTAAAAACACTTCGCTTTTTAATCCGATTACTGTATCCTCTTCTTTTCGATCATCCCAAAAGTGACTAATGACAACCTTTTTTTCAATTTCGTCGTAGTATGCTTTATAGCCATACTCAAGGTAGGCATCATCTTCTTTGAGAAGGGCATACATTAAGTTTTCCATTTGTAGAAACAGCGACGCATCAATTTTTTTGTCACTAAAAATTTGTCTCATGAATTATCCCTCAAAGAAATAACTTTCTGCTAATTCACGGACAGTCATTTGTTCTGTTTCATCGTTTAATTTTGCGATAATACTACGTTCAATTGCACGCATAACGGGAATATATACACCTAAATCACATGCATCGATAATGCCACGAATACTTGCTGCTTCTTCACTTACGCGGCCATCACGAGCTAAAGGCATAAGATCGCTTGCAAATGCAACAAACTTTTCAATTGTTGCAGTGTCTTTTAGTTTTGATTCTGCTAATAATAGTTCTTTTAATGTATCACCTTGGATGTAGGGAACTTCAATAATAACAAAACGGTTTTTTAACGCTTCGTTTAGTTCACTTGTTCCAACGTAGCCTTCATTAATTGCTGCGATTACACGATACTCATCATCACCGTATACAACTTCTTGTGTAAATGGATTTGTAATCATTTTACGGTAATCTAATGCACCGTGAAGAAGTGGTAACGTTTCAGGTTTTGCCATATTGATTTCATCAATATATAGGAAATGGCCGTTCTTCATTGCTTTCATAAGAGGACCGTTAACGAATGTAACTTCAGATGCGCCATCTTTCGTTTGTAGTGTGTTGTATCCTAAAATACCTTCTACATCTAAATCGACAGAACAGTTAATGCTATGCATTGGTTTTTGGAATAAAGAAGAAAGAGTTTCAGCTAGTACTGTTTTACCACTACCAGTCGGCCCTTTTAATAGAATATTTTTGCCAAGAAGAAGTGCTGTAATGGCATCTTCGATAATGCTATTATCAGATGCTTTATATATTTTTGTACCGATTAAATGTGCATTTTCACCAGCTTCTTGTTTATTCTTTTCGTGAATTGTAGAAAGTTGCTGTTTTAAATCAGCATGTATATGAAATTGTTCTAACATGTATGTCCCACCTAACATTATTTTCATAAAGTAATACATCTTATGATAACTTGTTTTAATATGGTATGCAAAGAAAAGGAGAGGGGACAAATATAAAAGAAAAAGCAATCAATAGTACATTGATTACTTATAGTAAAGGAGAAATGAGCCTCATAAAAGACTCTAATATTCGTTTTTTGATACTTCTCTTTTGGAAAGCGTTCCATTTAATTTCAGTAGAATGCTTAAAGTCATCTTCAAAATCACGTTTAATATCATGAACAGTTTCTGATTCATACAGTACGCTAATAATTTCGTAATTCAATTCAAAGCTGCGTACGTCCATATTTGCTGTTCCGATTGTTGCAATTTTATCATCAACAAGTACAATTTTTGCATGCATAAAGCCATCTTTATAACTATAAATGGAGGCACCAGCTTTTAAAAGTGGAGTGAAGTAGGACTGAGATGCTTGGTCACTAATAATACTATCACTTTTACCAGGATATAAAATGCGTACATCTATGCCAGATATTGCACTTAAACGTAATAATGTTAAAGTTTCTTGATCTGGAATAAAGTATGGTGTAGCAATCCAAATAGATTTTTTTGCCGAGCCCATAACAGCTAATAATGTATTGCGAATGCTCTTATCATCTGAGCTTGGCCCGCTTGCTACAATTTGCACGGCACCTTCTGCACTTGAAATTTCTTTACCTGGGAAGTATTGTCTATTCATAAATTGATCCCAAGAATAGGTTTTCAAACCACTAGATGCATAGAGCCAGTCCTCTAGAAAAATTGCTTGTAATTTATATAACGCTTTTCCTTCGATTTTTAAATGACTATCACGCCAAACGGGAAACTTTTTTGAACGGCCAAGATATTCATCACCGACGTTAAGTCCTCCAGTAAAACCGATTTCTCCATCTACAATGACGATTTTACGGTGGTTACGATAATTGACGGTTTCAAGTAACCAAGCTGAAAAAATAGGATCAAATTCAACAATTTCAATCCCAGCTTCTTTCATAGGTTTTAAAAAGCGTCTTCTTAACGTATTACTTCCTAATCCATCATAAAGGAAGCGTACAATAACACCAGCTTTTGCTTTGTTTATTAAAGCATCCCGAACTTTTGTACCAATCTCATCAGATTTATAAATATAGTATTGAATATGTATATGATGTTTTGCTTGCTCGATCGCTTGCAAAATTGCTGAAAATGTTTGATCTCCGTTTGTTAAAAGTTTTGTAGTTGTTCTATCTGCGGCAGGCCCGCCTCCAAATTTTTGTACAACTTCTGTTAAATGGGTAGAGCGTTCACTTAATGGGACTTTGAGTGATAACTCTAGTCGTTTTCCTTCTAATATTTCACGGAATAATTTTCTTTGTTCTTCTGAACGGTGGAGATGCTTTTTTCTTCTCCAACGGCTACGCCCGAAAATAGAGTATAAAAGTACACCTACAACGGGAAGAAGTGCTAATACTAAAAACCACGCTAAGGTACTTTGAGGAGACCTATTTTCGATAAAAATAACGAATGAAATTCCTACAATTGTGATGGACCAGAGAACGCCGACAAATGTATATAACGAAATATACGATGTATTTAATAGGAAAAGAACGATAGATACAATTGTAAATATTAATAGTAATTTGACAATAGGTTTCTTCATTTCTATATAATTCCTCTAATCTTTCTTCAATATAGACTTCCTAAATAGCGGATGTAATGTGACATTTTTATCCCACTTTAATGGGCAGTAAGCCCCCCCCACTGATTAAAGTTTCACTTTATTATAAAGTGTTTTCTGTTTTTTACAAAATGTAGGTATTTCCCCATACTTTCCGCATTTGTCCTACATACAGTGTATTGTTACGTTTTTAAAGAGAAAAGGAAGGTGAATAAAATGTATGGTCGTCCAATTGGAGGATTTGGTCACGGTGGTGGTTTCGGTCACGGAGGTTTTCATGGTGGTTTTGGACATTCACCATTTTTTGGTGGAGGTTTCTTCCCAGGTTTTGTAGCCGGTGCATTACTCAGCCCTGGATTTGGTTATGGCGGATATGGTTATCCGTATTACTCGGATTATTCTTATTATACAGGTTACCAACAAGATCCATATTATTCTTACAATACCTATTAAGATGAGAAAATGGAAAAGGAGAGGGGAAATATGAATTATATAGAAAATAACGGATTGTATTATCGTAATCATCATCATGGAGGGCACCATCATAACGGCGGACATCACCACCATGGTGGGCACAATCACCATGATCATCATCACCATCACGGAGGTGGATGGGGCTGGGGTGGCGGCTCATGGGGCGGTGGATTTTTCCCTGGAAGTTTTGCTGGAGGTGTGTTAGGTGGGCTTACAGCTGGTGCATTAACGGGTGCAGCAGGTGGAGGCTACTATCCAGCACCATACCCAGTAACTTATCCAGCGCCATATCCAGCACCGTACCCAGTAACTTATTCAGCGCCATATCCAACACCATATCCGTATTAAACAAAAAAAGAGGATATCCTCTTTTTTGTTTAATACAGTATTTATTTATAAAATTCTTCCAAAATCAAGGTGAAAATATGTTAATATTTTGTTATTATAATTCAAAAACTACTATTTATAATCGAAACGGTATTATATTGCTTTTTATTACAAATAATATTATGTTATTTTAATCGACATATTTCAAAACGTGATGTATGTAAAGAACGATTATTAGGAAATGAAATATCTCTATTTCTATGAAAAGAAACAAGTTGTGTTTTAGTCAGATAGGAAGCAAGGAGAGATGCGCATGCTAGAACAAAGAGGTCATGCATTATATGAATCTTCATTGCGAGATTTAAAGTTAGCATTAGATGAGTCTTCAATTGTTGCGATTACAGACCGAAAGGGTCTTATTACATATGTAAATGATAAGTTTTGTGAAATCTCCAAATATACACGAGAAGAGTTAATAGGGAAAGATCATCGTATTTTAAATTCAGGACATCATCCGAAAACATTTTTTCAAATGCTATGGAAGCGTATTTTGAGCGGAAAAGTATGGAGAGGGGAGATTCGAAATCAAGCAAAAGATGGTACATATTATTGGGTTAAAACAACAATTGTTCCATTTTTAAATGAAAAAGGAGAGCCATATCAATTTATTGCGATCCGAAATGATATTAGTAGTAGGAAAGAAGCAGAACAGAGGTTACGGTTAAGCGAAAGTCGTTATAGGGAGCTTGCGTATCATGATGCTTTAACGAGTTTACCGAACCGTTTACAATTAATAACGACTGTTAACGAATTAATTGCAGATAAAAGAGAGTTTGGTATGATTTATTTTGATTTGGATCGTTTTAAATTAGTAAACGATACGCTAGGTCATATGATAGGAGATTTACTTTTAAGCGAAGTTGCTTCACGGTTGCATTATGTGCTAGGAGAGAAAGATGTTCTGGCTAGGCTGGGTGGCGACGAATTTGTGTTGTTAACAAAAAATCATACACAAGATGAGATGAGGCAGCTAGCGACATCTGTGTTGTCATGCTTTCAGGCGCCATTTATACTTGAAGGTCATGAAGTATACATTTCAGCTAGTCTAGGACTGTGCTCATATCCGCAAGATGGACAAGATGTAGAAACTCTATTGAAGAATTCAGATTTAGCTATGTATAGTGCGAAAGAACAAGGAAGAAATGCAGCGTGTTTCTTTACAGATGAGTTACGTGCGAAAATAAATCGTAGAATGAAAATTGAATTTGCTTTGCAAAAGGCAATTCGTGATGAAGAGTTAGATGTGGCACTGCAGCCTATTATTGATTTGAAAACGAAGAAATATACTGGTATTGAAGCTTTAGCGCGTTGTTCGACAGAAGAAGGACCTATTTCACCAAGCGAATTTATCCCAGTAGCTGAAGAATCTGGACTTATTATAAAATTAGGAGACTGGGTATTAGAAAAGTCATGTCGCTTGTTTAAAACATTGCCAGAGTATGAAGAAGGACTAAAGTTATCTGTGAATTTATCCATACAACAATTAATGCAAAAGCGTTTTATTTTATCTGTACGTAGCATTTTAAGGAGAACTGGATTTCCTGCAAATCGTTTAATTTTAGAAATAACGGAAAGCATTGCTGTTCGTCATTTTGATTATATTATTGCTACATTACAAGAATTAAGAAATATGGGTATTTTAATTGCTTTAGATGATTTCGGAACGGGTTATTCTTCCTTATATTATTTAAAACAACTACCGCTGGATATAGTAAAAATTGATCGTAATTTTATTCGTGAATTTCATTATGATCATGCACAGCCAGAGCGAACGATTGTAAAATCTGTTATTGAAATTGCCCATAGCTTACATTTAGCAGTAGTTGCTGAAGGGGTAGAGACAGTAGAGCAAGAAAGCTTATTAAAATCGATGGGCTGTGATTATGTACAAGGATTTTATTATGCAAAACCTTTATCTGTAGCAGAGTTAAAGGAAAAGTTAATTATAGACTTCTAATAAAAAAGAGAAGCCAGAAGCTTCTCCTTTTTTAATTCATTTTTTGTGAGTCTTTCATTAGTACAGGATAAAGAATAAGACCTAATACGAACAATCCGATTCCTAAGAAGAACGTTTTTAAATCAGCAGTTCCCGTTTTGATAACCCAAATAGAATATATGAATGCTAATGTAGTAATGATGCCGTCCTTTATTCGAGAGCCAGGCATTATATCATACGTTTCTCCTGTAATAACTAATTTGAATTGGTACAGTGTAGAAACAAGGTATGGAATTAAATAAGCTAATGTTGCTACAACGATAGCGAAATTATAAGCTTCTGATACGGTACCAGAAATCGTTGAGAATAAGAAAATTTGCGTCATCACATTTGTAATAAATAATGATTTTGAAGGACTACCTTTTTTATTTGTTTTCGCGAAAAATTTAGGGAAAAGCCCATTTTTTGCTGCCTGATAAGGAACCTCTGAACTAACAACGATCCAGCCAACTGTAGATCCAAATAAAGATACAAGTGCAAGTAAAGCCATTATATATGCGCCTTTATTGCCAATTGCTAAATTTAATGCGTCTACTAATGGTTTTTGAGACTCTTTTAAAGCATCTTGCGGGAGAGCGCCCATTGTAAGTAGAGTAATTGACATGTAAATAAGAAGAGCGATAATTAATCCGAAAATAGTCGCTTTTTTTACATCGCGCTGAGATTTTGCACGATTAGAAAGCATGACAGCTGATTCAATACCGATAAATGCCCAAAGTGTTGCAATAGCAGCTGAATTGATTTGTCCACCTAACGAAATTGATTGTCCTGCTTCATTCATAAATGTTTGCCCGTCTCCGAAATTAGAGGCATTGAAAATGAATAATGTGATTACAATAAACATTGTAAATCCGATAATTTTTGCAATAGTAGCAAGAAGATTCATATTTCCAGCACGATCAATATTTTGAGAAAGAATATATTGAATTCCCCATAACATAAGGCTACATACGAGGAACGTTAACCCTTTTCCAAGTTCTAGTGAAAATCCGTTCGTTGAAAAGAGAATTTGCTTACTTTGTAAAACTGGAAAGAATGTTGATAAATATCCAGCAAAGGAAATAATAACAGATGCTGTTGCAGCCCAGTTCGCAGCCCAATATCCCCATGCCATACTATAGCCTGCAACTTTACCCGCTTTTTTTGAAGGGAACATCGCTTGAGCATAGCTTTGTGGTCCCGCTTTTAATTCTGGTTTTCGGATTGCTAAATTTCCAAATACGAGTGCAATCATAAATACGCCAAGTCCTGTAATACTCCATGCAAGTGTAGAACCCATTGGACCTGATACTTGTGCTAAATTTGCTGGGAGCATAAATACGCCACCGCCAACCATATTCCCGATAACAAAAGCTGTTAAAACCCATAATCCCCATTTTTTCGTTTCCATTTTTGTTAACTCCTTTGTAGTAATATTTGCTTAAACATCATTTTTTACTAGCTTTTTGGCAATAAAAAAAGAGCCATGTAGATAAAAAATACCTACATGGCTCTTCGCCAAAGCGTAGGTACAACGGGAATAACCCTTGTACCTACGCGTAATTTTTCCGCTAGGTTTCAAGGGTTACGTATGATGATGATGTTTTTGTGCAAATGTAACTACAATTGTTGTATAAGTAAGCATAGTTCTTTGCTCCCTTTCTCCTCTGATTTTGAAGTTAGTATACTACATGTTTTTTTGAATGAAAAGAAAAATATAAAAATTTTTATAAAAATACGTTTTAGAGATTAAATATTTACCTTTATTTTTCCTATACTGGAAAATAAGTGAGAGATTGGCAGAAGAGTGTAGCATGGTATAATACATATAGAACTAGAAGGTGACAAGGGGCTATTGTAGATGATGAGTAAGTATGAACAAATTTATACAGAAATCAGTAATTCTATTGATAATAGGCAATTAAAAGAGGGATGCAAAATCCCATCAGAAACTGAATTAATGAAGCAATATGAAGCGAGCCGCGGTACTGTAAGAAAAGCTGTAGATTTATTACAAGAACGTGGATATGTTCAAAAAATACACGGAAAAGGTGTTTTTGTTTTAAAGCGAAAAAACATTGAATTCAACTTTGGTGGTATTGTAAGTTTCCAAGAAGAAAATGAACGTTTAGGACGCCATTGTATTACAGAAGTCGTGGAAATGGAGAAAGTAAAAGCGACAAAAGAGGTTGCAAAGCTATTAAATGTGAAAGAGAAAACAGACATAGATCATATTAAACGCGTACGAAATATTGATGGAGAAAAAGTAATTTTGGATATTAATCATTTTGTATCGGAATATATTCCTGGATTAACGAGTGAGATTGCAGCGGGGTCCATTTATAAATATATTGAGAAAGAACTAGGTCTTCATATTAGTTACTCACAGAGAGTAATTGAAGTGCAACCATGTACAGAGGACGATAGAAAGTATTTAGATTTAAATGGAACAGATTATGTTGTTGTCGTGAAAAACTTTACGCATTTGTATGATGGAAGTCAGTTCGAATATACAGAATCCCGCCACCGCTTAGATATTTTTCATTTTTCGGATGTGGCGCGGAGAAAATAAGGAGATGGAACGTAATGTTTCATCTCTTTTTTTATAAAAAAATGACAAACTCGTATATACGAGTGTTGACTAACTTATATATACGAGTTAATATGTAATTGTAAACGGTATCAAAAAAAGAAAAGAGGGACGGGAATATGGGGAAAGACTATCGTAAAACAGCAGAGGAAGTGTTGCAGTATATTGGCGGGAAAGACAATATTGAACAAGCTGCGCACTGTGTAACGAGACTCCGTATCGCTTTAAAGGATGAAAGTAAAATAGATAACGATAAATTGCAGTCTGTTTCATTAGTGAAGGGAGCGTTTCATAACGCTGGGGTATTTCAAATTGTAATTGGTCCAGGAGATGTTGATCGAGTATATGCTGAATTGATAACGCTTGCAGGTATGAAGGAAGCGACAGTAGCTGATGTAAAAGATTCTGGAAACCAAAAGTTAAATCCAGCTCAAAAGTTTGTAAAAGTATTTTCAGATGTATTTATGCCGATATTACCAGCAATCGTAACAGCTGGTTTATTAATGGGTATTAACAATCTATTAGGCGCAAAGGACTTATTTTTTGATGGGAAAAATTTATTAGATGTGTATCCAAACTTAGGCGGGCTTTGGGATTTAATTAATATGATGGCCAATACAGCATTCGTATTCTTACCGGCACTTGTCGGGTGGTCAGCAACAAAACGTTTTGGTGGTAGTCCAATACTAGGGATTGTTATGGGATTAATGCTTGTGCATCCGGCCTTATTAAATGCCTGGGACTATGGAAAAGCAGCGACTGGTTTAGATGGTCAAAAGATTGAGTACTTCAATATTTTAGGGCTGTTCCAAATTGAGAAGGTAGGATATCAAGGACAAATCTTGCCGGTTTTAGTAGCAGCATTTGTATTAAGTAAAGTAGAAATCTTTTTAAAGAAACATGTACCAAATGCAATTCAATTATTAGTTGTACCAATTACAACAATCGTTGTGACAGGTGTATTAGCATTAGGGATTATTGGTCCGGTTACACGTCATATTGGAGATTTATTAACAGTAGGATTAGTAGGTGTATATGAAACAGTACCAGTAGTTGGAGCGGTATTATTTGGAGCATTGTATGCACCACTTGTAATTACAGGTATGCATCATATGTTTATTGCTATCGATTTACAATTAATTGCACAACACGGTGGTACATTCATTTGGCCAATGATTGCTCTTTCTAACATTGCGCAAGGTAGTGCGGCACTTGCGATGTTCTGGATTTCTAAAAATCAAAATGATAAAAGTATGGCATCGACATCAGCAATCTCGGCATATTTCGGTATTACAGAGCCAGCTATGTTTGGTGTAAACTTACGAAATAAATTCCCGTTCTATGCAGCGATTATCGGATCGGCTGTGGCGGCGATATTCATTACATTAAATGGTGTATTAGCACCTGCTATCGGAATTGGTGGATTACCAGCATTTATTTCTATCATTCCGAAATCGATTCCAATGTTTATTGTCGGAATGGTTATCGCAATTGTAATTCCATTTACGTTAACGTGGTTATTTGCAAAACGAGTAAAACAGAAGTAGGAGGAAGTTAAACATGAAGGATTGGCATAAAAGTGTAGTTTATCAAATTTATCCGAAGAGCTTTAATAGCTATTACAATAAAGAAACCGGTGATATAAAAGGGGTTACAGAAAAACTAGATTACTTAAAAGAACTCGGAGTAGATTATATTTGGTTAACACCGATATACCAATCGCCACAAAATGATAATGGATACGATGTAAGTGATTACTACAGTATTGATCCATCTTACGGAACGATGGAAGAGTTTGAAGAGCTTTTAGAAGAAGCAAAAGCACGTAACATTGAAATTATGCTTGATATCGTTGTAAATCATAGTTCGACGGAGCATAAGTGGTTTAAAGAAGCGAAGGAAGATAAAAATAGTCCATATCGTAATTACTATATTTGGCGTGATGAAAAAAATAATTGGCAATCTAAGTTTGGTGGGTCTGCTTGGAAATATGATGAAAAGACAGAGCAATATTATTTACATCTATTTGATGAGACACAAGCAGATTTAAACTGGGAAAATGAAAAACTTCGTGAAGAAGTATATGATATGATGCGCTTTTGGCTTGATAAAGGGGTAACTGGATTCCGATTAGATGTTATTAATTTAATTTCAAAAGATCAACAGTTCTTAAATGATAATGGAAGTACGGCGACAAGCGATGGCCGTAAATATTATACAGATGGCCCACGTGTTCATGAATATTTACAAGAAATGAACCGAAATGTTTTTGAAGGGAAAGATGTAATTACAGTTGGAGAAATGTCATCTACGACAATTGATAATTGTATTAAATATTCAAACCCTGAGCGTAATGAATTAAGTATGACGTTTAGTTTCCATCATTTAAAAGTTGATTATACGAATGGTGATAAGTGGACGAAGGCTGATTTTGATTTTATTAAATTAAAAGAGATTATGTCTAATTGGCAAATTGAAATGCAAAAGGGCGGGGGATGGAATGCGTTATTCTGGTGTAATCATGACCAGCCTCGTATTGTGTCACGCTTCGGTAATGATGAGAAGTATAGAAATGAATCTGCAAAAATGTTAGCAACGGCTATGCATATGTTGCAAGGAACGCCTTATATTTATCAAGGCGAAGAAATCGGTATGACGAATCCTAATTTTGAGTCTATTGAACAATATCGTGATGTGGAATCGTTAAATATATATGATATAAAGTTGGAAGAAGGATTATCAAAAGAAGAGATTATCGGGATTTTAAAACAAAAATCTCGTGACAACTCCCGTACTCCAATGCAGTGGAATGAAGAGATGAACAGTGGCTTTACAACAAGTACACCTTGGATTTCAGTGGCTGAAAACTTTAAAGAAATAAACGTAGAGAAGGCATTAGAAGATAAAGAGTCTGTATTTTATCATTATAAAGAGTTAATAGAACTTAGAAAAACGTATGATGTAATTACAGAAGGAGAATATGCTATTTTGGATGAAAATGATCCTAAAATTTGGGCATATACTCGTACTACAGAAAGTGAAGTGCTACTTGTTATCAATAACTTCTATGGAGAGGAAATAACGTACTCTGTACCAGCGCACGTTCAATTAGATGGAATGCAACAAGAAGTATTACTGTCGAATTATAAAGATTCCAGCAAGGATATTACAAACCTTGACTTAAGACCATATGAATCAATTGTATATCGATATACGAAATAAAAGGTTGTATGCCTGCGTGGCATACAACCTTTTATTTTAAGACACCACTATACAAAATGCTTACTTCTACCTCAGGCTTAAATTTTACTTTTGCATAATCTTTATTCCAATTTTTTTTCTTCCATAGGTCAGGATGATAAGCGATAAGATGTCTACCAATTCCGAAAGCATCACAATTTGCCTTTTGTAACTTTTTCGTTATTTTTTTCGCTTCTTTCGTGAGCTGTTTGGATAGTTCCTTATTTAGTTTTTTTCTTTCATCCATTTTGTAAAGATTATCTCTCGGAGCTTCAAGGGCTATAACTTTTAATTGAAGCTTAATGTGAGCATAAACATTTCCTTTTTTATCTGTTGTTATTTTTAAGTCTCGTTTTAATTTCCGATTGCTCACTTCCATTGTTAAATAGTCAGATGTCTTCTCGGATTCATCGCTAGTAAGTTTTTGGGTTATACGGGCACTTGTTCCCATTTTTCCAGTTAATAATACGAATAAAACAGATTGTTTTAAAGGTAAATGCCCGGTCAATTTATCATTGTTAAATAAAGCTAATCCGTTTGTAATTACTTCTTTTCCTTTTATTTTTATAGAAGGGAGGGTAAAGTCTTTACCCGGATCTAACATTTTTGTAGCAGCTGTTTCTAAAGTTTCTTTTGGAAATACACTCATATCTTCTAAGCTTTTCACTTTTTTCTTTAGAAAATCTCCAATTAGTAAATTTCCTACTTTCTTTTTTTCTAGTATCTCGGATGTTTCACCATCTACTGCAATAAGTTTTACTAAAGCAGTTGGGTTTGTTGGGTCCCGAAAGCTGACATCTAAATAAGGTAGTATACCTTTTTTTAAAATTTTGGTTCCTAGTAATTGAACACCATATTTAAAATAACGAATATTTCCAGTCACATTTTTTTTCAGTGCATCGCTTGTATCTCTTATGTTATGCCCGGTTGCTGAATGTATTTCATTCTCGAATGAAGATTGTTCGCCGCTT
Source organism: Bacillus sp. FF-1 (assembly GCF_028548245.1). NCBI lineage: Bacteria > Bacillati > Bacillota > Bacilli > Caryophanales > Bacillaceae > Bacillus > Bacillus sp. FF-1. The sequence goes on along the minus strand of NZ_JAQQGG010000007.1, from coordinate 103,902 downwards.
GAACTTTTTACGAGCTCAATTGTTTGCTGGAGTTGATTCTCTTCCGTAATATCAGATCCAATACTATAAGCTAACCTTGCTTCCCTTAATGGTTCTTGATCCCAACAGCCAGCAAGGAATGCACTAGTGCATAATACAAAAAGTAATTTAACTCTTTTTTTGAACATACTGTTCTCCTTTCTTATTTCTTATTACTGAATAAAGTAGAAATAAAAGAGGGAGGACAACGATGAAAATATAGGTGAACTTATCTGTGAAAGTTGCAATCACTTTTAATTCTTCAGGTGTATCGATAAATAGGGCTATACTAAAAGCAATAATACCAACGATTGGGACAGCCTTTTTATGATTACCAAGATTGAATATATGTCCAATTCCTATAGAAGCAGCGCAGTAATAACTAGCGATAGAAGCTACAACTGTTATCATCCAAATTGGTATGAATAGTAAATCAGTTCGGTCTATAATCCCGATATGCAAGGATCGTAATAAGTAAGCAACTGGTTCTGGAATAAGCTCAATTTGTTTTGGACTAAATACGATAAAGCAAATCCAAACAGTAAAAGTATAAAAAAGGGTTACAAATCCATTCGCGATAGAAATTGCCTTTAGTTTTGCGACAGAACTGCCATTTACTTTTGGAAAAGCGATAAGAATGATTTCAAAACCATACATGGCTGTAATTGTTTCCTTGGATGCTTGAATTATATTCCACCAGCCGGCTTCTGTAATGGGAAAAATATAAGAGAAATCAGCTCGGGAAAGCCCTAGGGCAATTAAAAGAGCCATTGGTAAAATGAGAATAGAGGCCATGACATAAAATCGTACGATGACTTTAAAAGTGTTATAAGCTACATAACAACAAGCTATTGTAAATAGTATGAGAATGGCATACCAAGGAGTTGCTTGTAATATCCACACTTTAATGACATTACAAGCATTCAACATAACCGTCATACCAATAAGGGTAAAATAAAAAACATAAGCAAAACCTAATAGTTTTCCAAACTTATTCCCAAATAGCATACAAACACTTTCATACATATCTGCATCAGGGAATCGTTTTAAGAAAAGCCACATAAGTAAAATAATAAGCTGAATCGCAAGCCCGGCGATGAGCGCGGAAATCCACCCACCGCCTTTTGCTATTGGGTGAAGACGGTTAGGCAGGGAAAGTATACCCACTCCAATTTGGCATTGAATAACGAAAAAGGTAAATTGAACTAGCGAAATTTTACTTTGCGTGTTTGTCACCGTCCTCATCCTCTCTCGTTACATGTTGGCGCTGCATTTTTTTCGGTTTTGGATCATGTGGTCGTTCCCAAAATGACCAAATTGGTAGTCTGACAAAAGAATCTTTCATATCTTTAATCCGCATTGGTGCAACAGGAGAAAGATATGGTGTATGAAAAGAATGAAGCTGACATAAATGAACGAAAGTTATAATGAGACCGAACGATATTCCTACATATCCGAATAGGGCAGCAAGGAGCATTAATGGAAATCGAAGAATCCGGACTGCTGAACTCATATCGTTTGATGGAACGAGAAAAGATGAGATTGCAGTTAAAGCTACAACGATAATCATTGTGTAAGAAACGAGTCCGGCTTTTACAATTGCATCACCAATTACTAAACCGCCTACAATACCGATTGTTTGTCCAACTCTGCTCGGCAAACGAATACCAGCTTCCCGTAATAACTCGAAAATTAGCTCCATTAAGAGAGCTTCAAAAATAGGAGGAAGTGGTACTTTCTCTAATGAAGCTTTAATTGTATATACAAGTTCGAGCGGCAATACATCAGGATGAAAGGCTACGGTTGCGATATATATAGCTGGTAAGAGAAAAGCAATCAAAAAACTCACTAAGCGAATCATTCGGACGAAAGAACCGACAATCCAGCGGTTATTATAATCATCTGGTGATTGATAGAAAGCGAATAATGTAACAGGAACGATGAGCGCTGTTGGATCTCCATCAGATAAAATAGCAACTCGTCCTTCCATTAAATTTGCTGCGACTCTATCTGGACGCTCTGTATTTAATTGCTGCGGAAATGGTGAGAAAGACGTATCCTCTATAAATTCTTGTATATATCCCGGAGGCATAAGTGCATCTGTCTTAATCGTTTCTAACCTTCTTTTTACTTCTGTAACTAAATCGTCATTCGCTATGTTTTGCATATAAGCAATTGCCACTTTCGTATGCATTTCTTCACCAAGTGTGAAATATTTAACGACGATATTTGGACTTTTTATGAGTTTACGAATGGAAGCTAAATTGGTTGCTAAATCTTCTACAAAACCAGTATGTGGTCCACGTACAATGCCTTCATTATCAGGCTCTGCTATATCTCTCTTTAAAGATAAAGCTGTTTCGAAAATACAAAAACTGTCGACTTGTTCATGAAAATATAATGATTTGCCTTGTAATAAAAGTTGCACACCGTAATTTAAATTTGTTTCTTTCTTCATACTTAATGTGGCAAAAGCTTTATCTAAAGACAAATCCGACCGAGTTAATAAAGGCTCAAGAGCTAATTGGTGAATTAAATTTAAATCTGCTAAAGATTCGATATATAAGATTGTTCCTTTGCCGTTTTGAAATGGGACATCTAATTTTTTTATATCATCTGAGTGACATAGCTTATTTTCAATGTAATTAATATTTTCCGGAAGTGATGGAAACATATGCTTTTTGTTATTATCTTGTTGTGAGTGCTTCTGTTCGGTCATAATTTCCATCTCCTTTACATTGAAATTATTTCTGTTAATTTTTGTTTTTTGTGAGAAAATTATGCTTGGATTTTTTAGAAAAGTAGGGAAATGGAAAGAACGTATATATTTGCGATATTAATATATATCTTTTGTACTATAGGAGAGTAAATCTAGCGGGATGCATAATTACATCATTTGATGAATAGGAAATTTAAGAAAAACGATTTATAATACTAGTATTGTGTCTTGCCTTTTTAGGTACAGTACACAGCCGGTGATTGGCTAGTGGATGTTCTTCCATTTTGCCAGTGCCGGTTTTTTATTGGATAATAGGGAAAATGAAGTTTTTATAAAGAAAGAAGGGGTTGTTTTGAAGGATGTAAATTCTATCTTTATGAGAGAAAAGATTGCTAGTTCTTATCTTTATTTTATTTCTTTTCTTGGTTTGGTTACTATAACTATATCTTTACTTGAAATTAAAATCCCTTCTCATCCAACAATACTAATAATGTTGTTACTATTTATGGGGATTGCAGAGTATTTTCCTGTAAGATTTTGGAGAGGAACTAGCTCGCTTACTTTTCCGATCATTTACGCTATGAGTTGGCAGTTTGGAATCCATATAACTATTACTGCTATTGTATTCGTAACGCTAATTATTCACCTGCATCGTCGTTCACCGATACAAAGAATGTTATTTAATAGTACTCAGCATGCACTTAGTTTGATTTTGGCCGAATGGTTTTCAAACAAATGTATGTCCTTATTACTTAATAAGATAGTTATGCCAGTTCTATATGAAAATTTAATATCTTTGTTATTATTTTGCGTGTTTTTTTGTTTTTTCAACAATCGTTTTTACGATTTGTTGATGATACTTCTTCCACAGCCATATTCAATATATCAGTGGTATAAAAAAACTGTAACGGTATTTCTTTGCGAAACTTTTGGTTTCTCTTATGCGGCCCTGATGCATGTATTAATTAGTATATATAGTGTGGAAATAAACGAGATTACAGTACTGTTTTTCTTTTTTCCACTTGTAGCAGCTTCAGTTATTAGTTCTTTTTCTGTACGGATAAGGATGGAGAAGGAACGATTATATGAGTTATTTCTTATTACGACCGAAATTAGTCGAGGATTAACTGGAGGAAACTTGAAACATATTAAACAAGCACTTAAAGGTTTTTTTGGCATACAAGCATATGTAATATGGACAAAAGATGATGGGAACTGGAGTATTCTATTAAAAGATGGGAAAGTGCGCTCTTATATTTCTGATGATTCAGAAATATCAAGGGCGTTTGAGGAACTTTCTAAAAATCTTGTATTTAATGATTGGAAAATTGGTACGGCTCCTGGAGATGAAATATTTGATAGTGTTATACGCTCACTTGTATATTTTCCTCTTATAGTAAATGATGAATTAGTCGGAATGTTTGTTGCAGGGAAAAGTAGAAATGCGGGTTTCTTTCCGGAAGATGTACAGTCGTTAGCTACATTTTCTAACCAATTAGCTAACGTTGTTAAAACAAGGATATTGATTTCTGAACAGAAAAAAAGAATGATTTTAGAAGAAAGAAATAGAATTGCCCGTGAAATTCACGATGGTATTGCGCAAACATTAGCGGGGGTAATATTCCAACTAGAATCCGCACGGAAAAAATACCATGATAAACCAAAAGATATGCAGCAAGTAGTTGAGAAAAGCATAAAAGATTTAAGAGGAAGTCTAGGAGAAGTTCGCTATTCTATTTATGCTTTAAAACCATATCCGACACAACAATTAGGTCTTAAGCAGGCAATAGCAAGTAAAATAAAATCTTTAAAACGAGAATATGAATTAGACATTACCTATCATGAAAGAGGCCATGCACGTGCGCTTAGTTTTTCAAAAGAAAGAGTTATATTTGATACATTACAAGAGAGTTTGCAAAACATTGTAAAACATGCACAAGCAAAAAAGGCTGATGTTTTACTCAGTTATCAAAGTGAACACGTTCTTTTAAGGGTTAAGGATAATGGAGTTGGCTTTTCACTATTTGAGTCTATGGTTAAAACAAAGAATGAGCCACATTATGGTATATTACATATGAATGAACAAGCTGACCAATTAGGGGCTACTTTACAGATTGATAGTTCTATAGGAAAGGGGACAGAAATTACACTGTTAATTCCAGATTCACAAACAAGGGGTGCGTAAAATGATTAAAATATTAGTAGTAGATGATCATGCTTTTTTACGGGATGCAATTCGGAGCATACTAGAAGATGAATCTGATATGAAAGTGGTTGGAGAAGCTAGCTCTGGGGATGAAGTATTGGGAAAAGTAGAAGAATGCGGACCAGATTGTATTTTGATGGATATTAACCTGCCAGGGAAAAATGGGATTGAAGCTACAGAGTTAGTGAAAAAAATTTATCCGAGTTGCCGAGTACTTGTGTTTACAATGTATGAACATGATGAGTATTTAATGGATGCACTTCAGGCCGGTGCTGATGGTTATTTATTGAAGGATTCCTCATCAGAGCAGGTAGTAGCAGCAATTCGAATGTTATATCGAGGTGATTCAGTTATTCATCCGCGTATGACTAAAAAATTAATTACATATCATCAGCAAAAAATGAAAGTAGAATCAAATGAAAATGAACTGACGGAACGTGAAAAGGAAATTCTCTTTGAACTAGTAAAAGGACTTAGTAATAAAGAAATTGCTGAAGTTTTATATATTAGTGATAAAACAGTTAAAATACACATCAATAAAATTTTTAAAAAACTAAATGTGAAAAGTCGATCGCAAGCAGTGATTTATGCAGTTCGAAATCAATTGGTTCCGCTAGATTAAATAAGAAATTTATCAAAGAACTATCGTGTCGATTTATTCTGTATCACAAAGAATAAATGACAAGATAGTTCTTTTGTACTATGTAGGCATAGAATAATTAGAGAAAAGATACTCCTTTTGTTTAATTTTCAGAATAATCAAAATGTGAAATAATAAAAATAGAATTACATTTTAATATTGTTAATAATTCATTTCATGAAAATCTTTTGTTGGAAACAAATGATGGGGGGCTCTTATAAAAAGAGTAAAGTGAGTGGTTAGCTATATGAGGTATGGGGATGGTAGTAGTGTTGGAATCTTTCATGATACAAAAGATTAAGATTGATAGAGTTTCCGATGCTACATGGGAATGTAAGAATCAATTTGTTTCAAAAATAATATGAATAATGGGGAGATGCAATATGAAACGAGGGAAATTTGGAAAGGTTCTTATTGGAACGTTAACAGTTGGAATGTTATTGTCTCAAGGGATTCCATATAACGTATTAGCGGAAGAGGTAAATACATCTACTTTAACTGGAATTGATGATGCAGATGCTATCTTAAAAGGCCTTACAAAGGAACAACGTAATGCCTTAAAAACGTTAGATACAAAACCAGGTTTTGTTATTTCGCCAGGTATCAATACAGCAAGTCCTAATAATGTAAATGTGATTATAGAATTTAAGCAAGCGCCTAGCAAAATTGAGGTATTAAAACAAGCGGCTAAAGGGAAAAAGATAGCTCTTTCAAATGCGGAACAAAAGGTAGAGGCATCACATAAAGGATTTAAAGCAGAGCTTGAACAGCTTCAAAAGAATAAAGAGAAAGGGACAAATGTAAAATCTGCAAAAATAACAAGAGAGTATAAGAATGCTTTTAATGGTGTAGCGATTTCTTTACCAGCAAATATGATCGAAGACTTAGTTCGTACCGGTATCGTTAAGCGCGTATGGGAAGATCATGAGGTTAAAATTGATTTGCCGAAAGAAACAGCTAAGACTGCTGTTGAACCAAAAATGGTAGATAGTGTACCGCAAATTGGTGTGGACAAGCTGCATGATGAAAAAATAACAGGTAAAGGAATTAAGGTAGGTGTACTGGACACAGGTATTGATTACAACCACCCGGATTTGAAAGATGCATATAAAGGATATCGTGCAAAACAAGGTGAAGATCCAAGTAAAGTAGATCCGAACTCAATAAAAGGATGGGACTTTGTGAATAATGATGCTGATCCAATGGAGACAACGTATAAGGATTGGCAAAATTCTGGAGGATATCCTGAAATTTATGAGGGAAGTGCATATTATACATCCCATGGTACGCATGTAGCCGGGACAATTGCTGCAGACAAACAGAATAGTGTGGATTATGCAGTGAAGGGCGTTGCTCCAGATGTAGATTTATATTCATATCGCGTACTAGGTCCGTATGGAAGTGGACAAACAAGCGGTATTCTTGCTGCGATTGATAAAGCAGTGAAAGACGATATGGATGTTATCAATTTATCACTAGGAGCGTCTATTAATGATCCTTTATATCCTACTTCTGTTGCAGTGAACAATGCGATGTTAGCAGGTGTTGTTACAGTAGTAGCAGCTGGTAATAGTGGTCCGGAAGAAGGTACGATAGGATCACCTAGTGCAGCAGCACTTCCAATTACAGTTGGAGCCAGTGACGCTGCAATGAATATTCCAACGTTTTCCGCCGATGCAGGTGATGTACATGTAGATAAGATGATGCTACTTGGAAAAAGCTTTACTGATAAGATTGAAGATTTGAAAGGACAATCCTTATCGGTTGTATATGCAGGACTTGGGAAATTAGATGATTTTACAGGGAAAGATGTAAAAGGGAAGTTAGCTCTTATCCAACGTGGTGAGATTACATTTGATGAAAAAATTAAAAATGCTAAGGAAGCAGGCGCAAAGGCGGTAATTGTATACAACAATGTAGATGGGGAAATTACAAGTTATCTTGGGGAAAGTACTTCATCTATTCCATCGTTCCGCTTAACAAAAGTAGATGGTGAGAAATTGCAAGCAAAAGCTGTACAAGGAGATGTGTCGTTAGCATTTGGAGAACTTAGTAATATAAAAACAGAGGGAGATCATTTGGCTGATTTCAGCTCCCGTGGTCCTGCAACTAAAACAGATGATATTAAGCCAGATATTGTAGCACCAGGTGTGTCTATTTTCTCAACTGTTCCTGAATATATTAATGATCCAAAAGATGGAGAAAATTATCCGGTAGCGTATGGACGTATGTCAGGTACATCTATGGCAACTCCTCATACTGCAGGGGTAGCGGCACTTATTTTACAAGAACATCCAAACTATAGTCCATTTGAAGTAAAAGAAGCACTTATGAATACCGCAGTTGACCTAAAAGAAGAGCGTTCTGTATTTGAGGTGGGTTCTGGACGAATTGATGCATATCGTGCAGTTCATGCAGATACATCTATCGAGGTTATCGATAAAACATCAAACGTTGTAGATGATGAAGAAGTAGAAATTGAAGAAAAAACAGGTTCTATTGCGTTTGGGTATAAAAATCAAATTGAAAATGGGCCTATTAAAGATAGTCGAAAAGTCTTAATTAAGAACAGCAGTAAAACTGATGGAAAAGAGTTTAAATTAGAAGTAGAGTTTTCATCTACAAGTGTAGGTGTGCAAGATGCAGCGAAGAATGGTGTGAAGCTAAATGTACCAGATTCTATTAAAGTAGCTCCTAGTACATCAGAGGAAATTAGCCCTGAAATTATCATTCCAGAAAACGCTGAATTTGGTAGATATGAGGGCTATATTCATATTTCAAATAAAAACAATGAAAAAGAAGTGTATCAAGTACCATTTGCAGTTAAATTCACAGAAAAAGGGATTGCGTCTGTAGATTTACTGAGAGATGCAATGGCAACAGATGCATCTAAATTCCATCCGTTTATGGAGAGACCAAGTTCGCCTTTGACATTTAAACTAAATAGTCCTCTTGAAACTATTGATGCAGTTGTGAAGGACCGAAAGACAGGAAAGGCATTAGGAGTCGTTGGTACACTTAATGCAAGTAGTCTAACACCGAATATTGAATATATGATGTTTTCTGGTATGGGAGGGTATGTACTTCCATTCACAGGAGACCCAGCTCATCCAATTGGGGATAAACCTGTTATGTTGCCTGATGGAGATTACGAATTGAACTTCGTTGGATATGATAAAGAAGGAAAATCGTATACAAAAGGCGATAGCATTATCATTGATAATGTTATACCGGAAATGAAATTTAAGGATGTACAACCTGGTATACATGAAGTAAATGATTCTATGTTTAAAGAAGAAGACGGCAAACGTGCATTATGGGTGCATGGTAATATTTATGATTCTACAGTAGATGCATTAAAAGCAAAAGGCTTGCAGTATAGTCAAAAAGCGAACCAAATTGTATATTATCAAAACTCAGCCTTTCCATCAGGTTGGCTGAATACAATTCAAGCAAATGGTGATTTTAAATTTGGAGTACTTCCAGAGGAAATAAATGAGCCGTTAAATTTAAAATTATTTGGATATGATCTTGCAACTGCAGGGAATATGGCAACTGGATATAAAGATTACGTCTTTGTAAAGGAAGGGACAGAATACGCTGTTCCAAGTTATGACAAAGATAAAATCAAATTAGGAGAGAAAATTACGTTAACTTTGAATCTTAATAATGTAAAACAGCTTATGTCAGGTACATTTGAAATTCCTTATTACAAGCAGCTCTTTAAATTTACAGATGTGAAACCAAATCCAGCACTTACGGAATATGTAAAACAACATGGACTGAACCTTAAATTAGAAGATCCGAAGATAAGTGAAGAAGGAGCTTGGGAAAACAAGGTGAAAGTTGGGGCATCATTAGAAGGAAAAGAATTTAAAGGATTAGATGGAGATACACCATTTTTAGATGTTACATTCGAGATGACGAACGATGAATACTTTAATGATTTAACTGCATTTGGAGTAGAGAAGTTCTCTTATACAAAAGCTGGTGCATCAGAAGGCATTGAGATTCCTGCGTTTAAAGATAAATCTTTTGCTATTGTTTCGAAACATTCAACGATTACAGGATATATTGGCCCGGAAGCTTTCTTGAATGAAGAGGGGTATTTAGGTAAGAAAGACTATACAAAACTAGGAGCAAAAGTGTACGCAGTTGGCAAGGATGGAAAGAAATATACAGGAACGATTGGTGATAACGGGCAATTTGAAATTCATAGTGTCCCAGTAAGTGATAAAGAATATGATATTTTCGTAGAAATGCCAGGTCATTTAAATAGTAAATTAACAGCAAAAATAGGGAAGGTGCAAGATGGTGAATTAGTGGGACAAAACTTTAGAGCTGACATGGATGATAACCTTGCAGGTGATGTAAATGGAGATAAAATGGTAGACATTCAAGATGCTAGAATAGCAGCTTTATCGTATGGAAAAGGAAAAGTATCTGTAAAAGATGGAGATATAAATCAAGATGGTGTTGTAGATGAAACAGATATTCGTTTTATTGAGAAAAACTTCTTGAAAAAGAGTTCAGATGCTAAAGAAAATCAGAAACCGAAAGAAAATGTAGGTCCGGTGACATTAGATAAAATCTTACGCTCTATTGGCTTAGAACCAAAAAAATAAGTGGGCAAAACTCTAGAGTAAATAATGCAATCAGACAATGAATAGTAAATGAAATGAGATTGGCTAACAAATAACCGGTAATAATTTACGGTAACATTACCGGTTATTTTAAAAGTAATAGTCGTTTTGATACATGAAGTAACTAGTTTAAAGTTGGTTCACTTTCGCTGTGGGACAAGGTAGTTGCTTAAATTATTTTGTGGGATGGAAATAAGGTTTGTAGTTTGAACTTTAAAAATAGGGGGACTTGTGAAATGAGCATTAAGAAAAAACTTGGTATGGGTGTTGTAACTGCAGCACTTGGCTTATCTTTAATTGGCGGGGGAACATATGCGTATTTTAGTGATAAGGAAGTGTCACAAAACACTTTTGCAGCGGGGACTTTAGATTTGAGTGTGAATCCTGAAGTTGTTATTAATGTCGATAATATTAAACCAGGTGATGAAATGGAGCGTGGTTTTCAATTAGTAAACAAAGGAACTTTAGCAATAGGAGATGTGAAACTCCTGACAGATTACAGTGTAATCGATGCTAAAGGAGATAATGGAAATGCTGATTTTGGTGATCATATCCGTGTTGATTTCTTGTGGAATTTGGATAAAAATGAGGTTCCAATTTGGTCTACTACATTATCTGATTTAAAGGTATCTACGCAAAATGGAAGTATTCCTGATCTTGTACAAAAAGGTGTTGTAGACCGAGAAGGAAATGGACTTGCTTCTGGTGATGATGATACTTTCTATGTAATGTTCACATTTGTAGATAATAATGCAGAGCAAAATGTATTTCAAGGAGATTCATTAAAATTAAATTGGACTTTCAATTCAATGCAGACAAAAGGTGAAGAGAAATAAAAATAAATGTTATATACGAGAATCAATTGATAAATAAAACTTTTAATAATGTAAAGGTTGATTTAGTGAATCAACCTTTTTTTGTTTTTAGATTTTTTATAGTATTCATAGCAGTACTTCTAATATGTATGGTGAATTGAATAGAGGATATATGGAAGTGATGGAAACATATGCTTTTGGTTTTTACTCTTTTGTTGTTCTTTTTGCGAGAAATTTATGCTTGGACTATTTTTGAAAAAGTAGCTTGAAAGTTACGTTACGTCATCTTTTATACTATAGAAAATAGGATATAGGGGATGATATAGGTGACTTTGAGGTATATGTGGGGATGGAAAGAAATTTTATATTTATTAGTTTTCGTATTTCTTATTGTCCCAGTAACAGTTGAATCTCTTTTATATGAATATGCTTTAAAGATAATAGGGAACTCATTATATGCTGGAGTATTAATGGGATTTATAATGGCGGTGATATTTACTACTGTAGTTTATCTTTTTTGTATAAAAAGATATCAACTGTCTTGGAAAGATATTGGAATTCGAAAACTTTCATGGAAAGATTTTTTATGGACAGTTATAGCATTGATTACCTTAATTGTAGTTAGTATTGCTGTATTAATGATAATGGAGAAAATGGGTATTTCTTTTGAAAATAGTAAAACGGAGACGGTCCAAAATGATAAATCAATATATTCGTTCTGTATCGCGGTAATTGGAGCAGCAGTTATATCACCAATTTATGAAGAGATTTTATATCGAGGTGTTTTTTATACATTTTTTCGTGATAAATATGGTATATGGGGTGGAGTGCTTGTAAGTTCTATAATATTTACTGTTGTTCATATTCCCACATATAACACATTACCAGTGAATTTTTTAAGTGGAGTAGTATTTGCTTGGTTATATGAGAAAACAAATTCTATTTTATCAGCTATGATTGCCCACGCATTATTCAATTTCATAGCAGTACTTTTAACATTTATGTCGAATTAAGAAGATATATAGGAGGGATACATATGGAAATAGCTGTAGAACGTGTTTTTACGAAAGAGATTTTAAAAAGAGCAGCGAGTTTGTTTCGTGTAACAGTGGAAGACAAGCCGCTTGGAGATTTTGAGAATTATATTTTTAAGGCGAAGGGTGATAATGATGAAGACTATGTATTACGTTTAACGCATTCGTCGCATCGCTCTAAAAAAGAAGTCGAGGCTGAACTAGATTTTTTACGATATGTTGCAGAGAACGGAGCAAAGGTAGCAGGCCCCCTGTACTCAACGTTTCAAAATCTTGTAGAAGAAATCGGAGCAGAGGATGAAACTTTCTTTTTCGTTTCCTTATTTACATATGCAAAAGGTGAGCAAGTAAAAGGAGAGGAATCACCATATTGGGGAGAGGCTTACTTTGAAGCATGGGGAAAAGCGATTGGACAACTGCATCGCCTTACAATGGATTATCCTAAAACAGACTACCGTGATACGTGGGAAGAAGATGAGAGTGGGATTGTTAATGAATTAGAAAATGATCAAGTGAAAAAGATCGCTGCGGTATTAATGGATGAGATAAAGGCTCTTCCAATTGAAAAAGAAACGTTCGGCCTTATGCACGGTGATATTCATCCAGGTAATTTTCATTATGATGGAAAAGAGCTAACAATCTTTGATTTTGATGATGCGGCTTATAATTACTTTATACATGATTTAGCGATGGTTCTTTATTACTCTGTTCTATTTACACCGTGGACAGCGGAAGAGAAGACCGATTTTGCTCGTAAACAGCTACAAGTATTACGGAAAGGCTATGAGTATGAGCACAGACTGGCGGATAGCTGGTATGAATCATTACCACTATTTTTACGTTTGCGTGACATAGGTCTATACGGCACGCTCCAAAAGAAATTTAAAGGGAAAGATATGCCAGATAATTTCCGAAAGTTATCAGAAGAGCTATACGAAAGAATTATAAAAAAAGAAGCAATTGTGAATATATAATACATTCTGTTCAAAACAAAGTATATAAAACAAATATATACTTTGTTTTTTTATACAAAAATATGTTTGTTTTATTAAAATAATATTGTCATAGATTCGGTATACACTTATAATTTTTATATATTCTGAATATTCTTGATAAAAAGGAGGGGGAATATTGGAAGCTTTCGTAAATTGGTTAAATAATATTGTTTGGAGTCCAGCACTTGTTTATTTATGTTTAGGAGCAGGTTTATATTTTTCTATTCGAACGAGGTTTTTACAAGTAAGGCACGTAGGAGAAATGGTGAAGCTGACATTTAAAGGAGAAAAATCAGAGGCTGGTGTTTCTTCATTCCAAGCGTTAGCACTTTCGTTATCAGGGCGCGTTGGGACAGGGAATATCGCTGGGGTAGCTACAGCGGTTGCCTTCGGTGGACCAGGGGCTGTATTTTGGATGTGGGCAGTAGCCTTTTTAGGAGCAGGATCAGCTTATGTAGAATCAACACTCGCGCAAATCTATAAGACAAAGCATCAAGGACAGTTTCGCGGTGGACCTGCTTATTACATTGAAAAAGGTTTAGGGGTTAAATGGTATGCATTAGTATTCGTTGCAGCGACAATCCTTGCAACTGGGCTTTTATTACCAGGCGTGCAAGCAAATAGTATTGCTGTAAGTTTAGAGACAGCTTTTGGAATTAATACTACTCTATCAGGGGCTTTATTAGTTGTTGTATTGGCTCTTATCATCTTCGGTGGAGTAAAACGAATTGTTAACGTAGCGCAAGTTGTCGTACCGTTTATGGCTGTTGGGTATATTTTAGTAGCTTGTGTTATTGTCGCTATGAATATTGAAAAACTGCCAGAAGCATTTATGTTAATTATAAGAAGTGCGTTTGCATTAGAAGCAGCATTTGGTGGTATTATCGGTTTAGCAATTTCTTGGGGAGTAAAGCGTGGTATTTATTCTAATGAAGCAGGGCAAGGAACTGGACCACATGCAGCAGCAGCAGCAGAAGTATCACATCCAGCTAAGCAAGGCTTAGTGCAAGCATTTTCCGTTTACATTGATACATTATTTGTTTGTTCAGCAACAGCATTTATGATGATTATTACAGGCATGTATAACGTATTTGATGCAAGCGGAAAAAACTTTATCGTAAATAAATTAAATGGTGCACAGCCAGGACCGGGATATACACAGGCAGCAGTAGAATCTGTTTTCCCTGGATTTGGAAACGGTTTCGTTGCAATCTCGTTACTATTCTTTGCATTTACAACAATTATGGCGTATTACTACATTGCAGAAACGAATATCGCGTACTTAAACCGTGATAAAGACCGCCCTTGGCTGTCTATGGTACTAAAGTTTGTCTTTTTAGGAGCTGTATTCTACGGTTGTATCAAAACAGCAGCAACGGCTTGGGCTTTAGGCGATATCGGTGTAGGAATTATGGCATGGGTAAATATCATTGCGATTTTACTATTACAAAAACCTGCATTAGTTGCATTAAAGGATTATGAAAAGCAGAAAAAAGAAGGAAAAGATCCAGTATTCGATCCAGGGCCATTAGGAATTAAAAATGCTGATTTCTGGGAGCATGAATACGGAAAAGATAAGAAAGAAGAAGTATCGTAATGGAATAGAGATGAAAAAGCAAAAGGGAAACCCCTTTGCTTTTTTTATGGGTGAAATGAGGATCAAAGTTATTTTTTTGCTTATTTTTGAATATAAAAAGAATGTACATGCTTTGTTAGGGGAAGGGGGGAGTATGTTGATAGAGTTTCGTAATGTAAATAAATATTATGGTAACTTTCAAGTTTTAAAAGATATTAATGTACAAGTGAAAAAAGGTGAAGTGGTAGTAGTTGTTGGGCCTTCAGGATCAGGAAAAAGCACGTTGCTTCGGTGTATAAACCAGTTAGAGTCAATTACAGATGGAGAGTTAATTGTACAAAATACGGAGGTACACAATGCGAAAACAGATATGAATGAATTACGCCGAAATATCGGAATGGTCTTTCAACATTTTTATTTATATCCACATAAAACGGTTCTTCAAAATATTACACTAGCACCTATTAAAGTAAATAAAATTTCAAAAGAGGAAGCAGAGAAAACGGCGATGTTTTATTTAGAGAAAGTAGGAATTCCGGAGAAGGCCAGTGTATATCCACATCAATTATCTGGTGGACAACAGCAAAGGGTGGCAATTGCTAGAGGACTTGCGATGCAGCCGGAAATTATGCTATTCGATGAGCCTACGTCTGCTCTTGATCCAGAGATGATCGGGGAAGTACTTGATGTTATGAAAACGCTAGCTAAAGAAGGGATGACGATGGTCGTTGTCACGCATGAAATGGGATTCGCGCGGGAGGTAGCCGATCGGATTTTATTTATGGATGATGGCAAAATCATTGAGGATACAACACCGGCGCAATTTTTTGCAAGTCCTGAACAAGAAAGAGCGCGTCTATTTTTAAGCCGAGTGTTAAACCATTAAAGGAGGAGTTTTATGCTTAAAATGAAAAAGTTGTTTACGTTAATCGTATTTTCATGTCTATTCGTACTTGTCGTTGCTGGGTGCGGAAGTAAAAAAGATGAGGCAAAAGAAACGAATACGAAGCAAGGCGGGGCTGTTGAGCAAATTAAGAAGCGCGGGAAATTAGTAGTTGGGGTGAAGAATGATACGAACTTATTTGGATTGAAAAACCCTTCAACAGGGCAGGTAGAAGGATTTGATGTTGATGTTGCAAAGGCGCTTGCGAAAAAAATTCTTGGAGATGAAAAGAAATTAGAATTAAAAGAGGTAACGTCTAAAACGCGTATTCCACTCCTGAAAAATGGTGACATTGATGCAATTATTGCAACAATGACAATTACAGAAGAACGTAAAAAAGAGGTCGATTTTTCAGATGTATACTTTAAAGCAGGGCAATCGTTACTCGTGAAAAAAGGAAGCGATATTAAAAGTATTGATGATGTGAAAAAGGGCGTAAAAGTGTTAGCAGTAAAAGGTTCAACATCGACAAATAACATTCGCCAAAAATCACCGGAAGCGACTGTATTAGAATTTGAAAATTACAGTGAGGCATTTACAGCGTTAAAAGCAGGAAAAGGTGATGTGTTAACGACAGATAATGCAATTCTTTACGGTATGGCAAAACAAGATTCGAATTATGAAGTTGTCGGGAAAATTTTCACGGATGAGCCGTACGGAATTGCAGTGCAAAAAGGTGCAGATGATTTAACGAAAGAGATTAATAATTTAATTAAAGACATGAAAGCAAGCGGAGAGTATGACAAATTATATGAGAAATGGATTGGGCAGAAACCAGAGAAGTAAAGTGATAAATAGTAAAAGTGAGAGGATGAGAGTACTCATCCTCTTCTTGTAAAGAAAGAGGGGAGAATATGTGCCTGATTTTTCTATATTAACGAATAACATTGATATGTATTTAGAGGGTTTTAAATATACAGTGTTGTCTAGTGTAATCGCATTAATAGGCAGTTTTATTTTAGGGGTAGTATTGGCGGTAATGCGTATTGCACCAATTCGCATTTTAAATTGGTTGGGAGCTGCTATTGTAGAATTTGTAAGAAATATTCCGCTCGTATTAATTGCATTCATATTCTATTTCGCTTTACCTGTAGTAGGAATTACTTTAAATGGTTTTGTAGCAGGAACAGTTACGCTTACCGTATATACTGCAGCGTTTATTGCGGAAGTCATTCGCGCTGGTATTTTATCCGTTGCAAAAGGTCAAATGGAAGCAGCACGTTCCTCAGGATTAACGTATGTACAGGGAATGTATTATATTGTTTTACCCCAGGCGATGAAAATCGTAATCCCTCCTTTAGGAAATCAATTTCTCAATTTAGCAAAAAACTCTTCTATACTCGGAATTATTGCTGGTGCTGATTTAATGTATCAAGGAGATTTAATTTCAACGAAGACGTTTGTTACGTTCGATGTGTATATATTTGTCGGGATGTTTTATTTAATATTAACAATTCCGCTCAGTATGCTAGTGCGTTATTTAGAAAAACGCTTAGCAAAGGAGGCGGTGTAAATGGATTTTAAGGGAGCAATTACAGGAGATCATATTCTCTTTTTATTAAAAGGATTACTCATCACATTAGAGGTAGCACTCGTAGCGATTGTACTTAGCTTTATTATCGGTAGTGTAATAGGGATTGTACGGTACACAAAAATACCCGTCTTCTCACAAATATTAGGAGTTATCGTTGAAGTAATTCGAAACTTACCACTACTTTTAATTATATTTTTCACATATTTTGCACTTCCAGAAGCAGGCTTGAAATTAGAAATTATAACAGCCGTAATTGTCGCTTTAACAATATTTGAAGCTGCAATGATATCTGAAATTGTTCGAAGTGGCCTATTATCTATTGAAAAAGGACAGATTGAGGCTGCAAGATCTTCAGGATTAACGTATGTGCAAGCACTTTGGCACATTATTTTACCACAAGCATTAAGAAGAATGGTCCCGCCACTTGTCAGTCAGTTTATTTCATTGCTGAAAGATACAGCGCTAGCAGTCGTTATATCACTCCCAGAGCTTATGCATAATGCTCAAATTATTAGCGGACAAAATGTAAATTATATGATTCCAACGTTTATAGTAGTAGCTTGTATGTACTTTATTGTAAACTATAGTTTATCAATTTTATCGAGAAGGTTAGAACTTCGTTAACCCTTACAATATATGTAAGGGTTTTTCCTTGTTTCTCCTTATTTTCCTCTAAATAGAATCTAAATCTTGCAATAATTCAATTTTTTATATTATTTTATCAGAAAAGTTTTAATTTTATATAGAAAATGTAATCGCTTTCGTGTATATTTTTATTATCAGAAAATTTTAACAAGATATAGGGGTATTGGTAGGGGAGGATTTAGATGCAGCAACCAACGAATGAGAAATTACATCGTACGATGAAGAGTAGACATTTATTTATGATCGCACTAGGTGGTGTAATCGGAACTGGTTTTTTCTTAGGTTCAGGTTACACCATTAATCAGGCTGGACCAGGGGGAGCCATCCTTTCATATTTAGTAGGCGGATTTATTATGTATTTAACAATGCTTTGTCTTGGAGAATTAACGGTAGCGATGCCAGTTTCAGGTTCTTTCCAAAAGTATGCGACGAAGTTTATTGGACCAGGAACGGGCTTTATGATCGGCTGGCTATATTGGCTTGGCTGGGCAGTAACAGTAGGATTAGAATTAACGTCAATCGGTTTAATGATGAAAAGATGGTTTCCGAATGTTGATGTTTGGGTATGGTGTCTTGTATTCGGTGTTATTTTATATGCTTCAAACGCAATTTCGGCGAAAAGTTATGCTGAATTAGAATTTTGGTTCTCTAGTATTAAAGTAGTTACCATTCTTGCCTTTGTTGTTCTTGGTGGTAGTGCATTATTAGGATTTATATCATATGACGGAAAAGAAGCAGCACCTCTTTTCTCTAACTTTGTAAGCGAAGGCGGGTTATTCCCGAATGGACTAGCTGCCGTATTACTTACAATGATTACAGTTAACTTCTCGTTCCAAGGAACAGAGTTAATCGGGATTGCAGCGGGAGAAAGTGAAAATCCAGAAAAAACAATTCCACGTGCAATCCGTAATACAGTATGGCGCATTATGTTATTCTTCATTTTAACAATGACGATTTTAGTAGGATTAATTTCTTGGAAAGAAGCTGGCGTAATTGAAAGTCCGTTCGTAGTTGTGTTTGATAAAATTGGTATTCCATATGCAGCTGATATTATGAACTTTGTTATTATTACAGCGTTACTATCTGTAGCGAATTCAGGATTATATGCGGCAACTCGTATACTATGGTCACTTGCAAATGAAGGAATGGCACCAAAGTCTTTCCAGAAAGTAAATAAGCGTGGTATTCCAATTACAGCGCTAGTCGTAACAATTGCTGTAGCTGCTTTATCTTTATTAACAAGTTTCCTTGCAGAAGATACAGTATACATGTACTTATTATCTATAGCTGGTTTATCAGCTGTTTCAAGTTGGATCATTATTGCCCTGTCGCAATTGCGCTTTAGAAGTCAGTATATAAAAGGCGGAGGAAAGTTAGAGGACTTAAAATATAAAACACCGTTATATCCAATTGTTCCTATTTTAGCTTTAATTACAAATAGTATCGTTGTTATTAGTTTAGCGTTTATTCCAGAACAAAGAATGGCGTTATATTGTGGTATTCCATTTATCATTTTCTGCTACATATATTATTATATAAATAAGAAACGGCAGAAACCGATGAAGGTGGAGACAACAAATGAAACTAACCATCAAACAAGATGATATTGAGGCAGATTTATCGTATGGTCAATTAGCGATTGGAAAAGAAAACGGGTATTCACCGTTACAATTACTTATTTCTTCAATCGCAGGATGTAGTGCAATTGTCTTTCGAACAATTTTAGAAAAGAAACGTATTCCATACGATACGTTTACAATTGAAACGGAAATTGGTAGAAGTGATGCTTTATCAAAACCAGTTGAAAGTGTTCATTTGCATTATAAAATTAAAGCACAAAACATTACAGAAGAGCAGTTGGACAAGGCGTTGCAGCTTGCAGTGAAAAATTGCACAATTGTTCAATCTGTAAAGGATAGTATAAAAGTTACGGAAACAATTGAGCTAATAAAGTAAAACAGAAAAACGTGAGAATACGGCTCTCACGTTTTTCTGTTTTAGAGAGGGGGGGAAGTATGATGGAATGTTTAGGATGTAAATTAGCAAACGAAGAGGAGAAAATTTACAGAGTATACGAAGATGAGTATGTAACATGTTTTTTAGATCATGCACCTTTCTATCCAGGACATACTTTAATTGTGCCAAAACAGCATGTTGTAGAAGTAGATGAATTAGATGATGTTGTAGCAAAATCCATTATGGATGCTTCTAAGCCTATTGCAAAAGCGATTAAGGCATTATATAAACCAGATGGAGTTACAGTTTGTCAAAATGGTGGAGTATTTAACGAGTTAACACATTACCATATGCATGTCGTACCAAGATATAAAGAGCGCTCGTTTGCTGAATTTTATACGGTACAATCGGGAGAAAAGCAGAATCATAATTTTGAAGAGACTAAGCGCTTATTAAAAGGGGCGATAGAGCAAATACTGCTTAATGAAAAAGTGTAAGAGGGATGTTTTAAAGAAGTTTTCAGGAAAATTCTAATAAACAAAAGCCCAATTTCTCAGTTAAAATAGAGAAATTGGGCTTTTATTTATTCTATTATTAAATTTTATCTATAAAAAGATTTTGCAGTGTCACAAAGTATGGTGCTCATTCGTTATATAGAGTGAGAGGAGGAATTATATGAAAGTTACAAACAACGATTATGAAAAGATGGAAGAGCTATATGAGTTGTATGAACAAAAGATTTATTATGTAGCTTATTCTATTTTAAATAATATTCAGCAGGCAGAAGATGCAGTTCAAGAGACGTTTATTACTCTTTATAAGAACTTGGAAAAGCTCCATAGCTTGAGTACTGAAGAGCTTAAACGATACATTTTGAGGGTTGCGAAAAACAAGGCGATTGATAGCTACCGGAAAAATAGACGACATGAAACATTTTTAGAAGAATATGAAAGAGAATCAGCAGAAGCAGTAGATGAAAATATTGAAGAGTGGGAAAAACGTGTAATGTCCGAGGTTCAAATTGATGCATTGTTAAAAGAGTTAAATGAATCTAACAAACAGGTGTTTAAGTATAAAGTCTTCTATAACTTAACGTATCAAGAAATTTCAAGCGTCATGGGGATAACGGAGGCTAATGTCCGAAAGCAGTTTGAGCGTGCTCGAAAAAGAGTCCAAAATATGATAGGAGGTATACAACATGACGAATTCAAAGAACTCCAAAGAAATATATGAACTTGCTGAAAAAATTGCTTTAGATGATTTTGATAAACTCGAAGAACAACATGAATTTTCACATACATATACGCGCAAAAAGAAATTGTTTATGGAAGAAATGAAGCTGAAAGACGAGAAGCCACAGAAAAAGCGTAAAAAACATCGTATGTTAATCGCTGCTGCTTGCTTATTGATTGGTATGCCGACAACCGTTTTTGGTGCAGTGAAAGTCTATAATATGATTGTCCAAAAACAAAATTACGAAGTAAATGTTTCGGTATCAAACAAGGACTCAAAAAAGAGTGATAAGTGGTATAAGTTGAAAATAGGTAAATTGCCAGAAAATATGGAAGCAATTGATGATAGAGCTATGAAATATTCATTTAAAGATAACTACGCAATGGGGGGATTTTCATTCGTTCTTTGGAGAGTAGGAGGGAATTCAGATTTTCCAACTCTGTACTCGAAAAGTTATGAAGAAAAAGAGATAAATGGTAAGAAGGCAGTAATTGTTCATAGAGAAAATGGTAATAAAGCTTTAATGTTTAATAGAGTAATTTTTCTCTATTTTGAGGAAGAAGGAATTATGTTACAAAGTTATATTGGAAATGATATAAACGAAGAACAAATGATAGA
The DNA here is from genome assembly GCF_028548245.1 of Bacillus sp. FF-1. Classification (NCBI taxonomy): domain Bacteria; kingdom Bacillati; phylum Bacillota; class Bacilli; order Caryophanales; family Bacillaceae; genus Bacillus; species Bacillus sp. FF-1. Next base: position 82,327 of record NZ_JAQQGG010000007.1, on the reverse strand, counting down.
TGTGCTAGGGAGCATTTCACTTGAGCCCACGTCAAAAGAAAAGTCATCATATATAAGCGATTATGATAAAAAGTATTTTAGCCAAGAAAGTAAAACAACTAAGGTAATTCCTTTGAAGAAGGATAGCAAACGACTATTTCATATAGGGCAAAAGGTTCCAGTAACGATATCTATGGATAACAGCCAAATTGAATATGTGATAGAAAAAGTTGAAGTCTTTGATTCAATCAAAGATTTTAAACAAGAGAACTTTAATGAACTTGGCCTAGAGATATTAAGCAAGAATCAAGCTTTGGATCAAGAGGGACAATTGATACCATATAGACGCGATGTATATAAACTTGGAAATGGTAAAGATTCAATTCATAAATTAGTAGAAACAAAATTAATTAATCCTAAGTTTGTTTACTTAAAAACAACAGTAAAAAATATTGGTAAAAAGTCGACAGAAGAAATCTATATGCATCCATCTATAAAACAGCTTAAATTTGAAGGGAATGCATGGAACTACGCTAAAGAAGATGGAATCGTAGAAAAAAATATTATGACAGGCGAAGTTGATTATTTAGAGCCTCATGGAAATGGAAAAAGCTTCTACAATATTGGTAGTATCCGACCAGGAGAAACGGTGAAGGTTAACTTAGGTTATTTTGTAGATGAGGATAAACTAGATTCAATCTTTTTGGATGCTTTCAATTACAGAGGGACTGGCGACACTGAAAATATGAATGCGAAACATCGTTGGTGGATTGATATTCGTCAATAGTAACAAAGAGACTAAAAAGCTGCTTACATCTAGCAGCTTTTTTCGTCTTCATACATATGTAAAATTTCTTTCGCACGTATACGTAAACCATCTATTAATTCTTTCGGTTCTAACACTTTTGCATCTTTTCCAAGTCTATAAAATAAAGGGATAATAAAGTTTATTTCACCTTTATCAATTGTTGAATGTATATATCCTGTCCCGTCCTCGTTTACTACAACGAATTCTTCAAGGTAAGGCACGCTTTTACATTGGCGCACACCTTCTTTTGTCAGTAAAACATGTAACTGCGTAGGAATGTGTACGACGTTAGAGCTAGAGTCAAACCATTCTGCTAAATTCATGAATGTACTTTCATTTTTTTCCGTTGATAATATAGAAAGAATACGATCAACGCGATACAGTAATACTTTTTTTCTACTGAAGTCATAGGATGGTAAGTACCATAGTCCGTCATGAGCATATACACCGATAGGATGAACATGTTTTGTTTTTATCCCCGATTTAGATTCATATTGAAATTGTAAATTTTTATTTTCAATAGCCGCAGTTAGTACTTCGTTTAAAAGAGGTGTATCAATTGTACGCTTCGGATTCCAAAAGGCGATGTAAGAACGTATTTTATCAACTTTCACTTTCGCATCATGTTGTAGGGAGCTATACAGTTTATGTGTAACGGAATTGATTTCTGTGTTAAAAGGCAAGTCACGATAGTAACTTAAAGATTGAAAAGCAAAAAAGATGGAGACTGCTTCTTCTTCCGTAAATAAGATAGGTGGAATGACTCTATTCGTTAATACTTTATAGCCGCCGTTACGACCTTGTTCTGCGTAAATGGGCAACCCCATATCACTTAAATCTAAAATGTATCTATGGACAGTACGAACGGAGATATTAAATTCATCAGCTATTTCTTGCGCTGTAAATGTCTTTTTGGCAGAAGCAAATATAAGAATATCTAATAAGCGTTTAGCTTTTGACAAATGTATCACCTTTTTTCTTTTTAACATGACATAAATTGTCATGTTTTATTGTTAGTATATTGTTTACATCATATGTTATCAAGATGATTATCAAGATGAGATGCAAGGAGGAAAAGATATGTCACGTGAAATAGTTTTATTTATTGCGGCGAGCTTAGATGGATATATTGCGAAAGAAAATGATGATTTAGAGTGGTTAATGGAAACAGAAGGAGAGGGAGATAACGGTTATACAGAAATGTATGAAACAATTGATACGATAATCATGGGAAAAAGAACGTACGATTATGTAGTAGAGCATATGGAAACATTCCCGTATGTAGATAAAAAATGTTATGTTTTCTCTAACTCAGAAAAAGGTTCGAACGAACACGTGGAGTTTGTAAATGAAGATGTAGTGGAGTTTACAAAAAGGTTGAAAGAGCAAGAAGGATCTAAAATATGGATGGTCGGTGGAGGGAGTCTACTGAGAGAGTTCTTTAAGAATAATCTAATTGATGAATATGTTGTTACGATTACACCGCATATATTAGGTTCTGGAGTTCCGTTATTTCAAGACAAGAACCCAGAAATTCATTTAACTTTAACGGATACGAAACGTTTTGGGCAATTTGTAAACTTATATTATAAAGTAAAATGATAAAGAAACACGACTACTGATGGTAGTCGTGTTTTTGTATAGATGGCAATGAAATAATAAAGCAAGATCCGTGATCAACTTCGCTCGTTACAGTAATATTCCCACCGTGCAGCTCTACAATTTCTTTCACGATAGATAATCCTAAACCAGTTCCGCCTGTAGCTCGTGATCTCGCTTTATCAACTCGATAAAAGCGGTCGAAAATGTGAGGGAGGTCTTCAAGCGGAATACCTTCGCCTTCATCTTCAATTGCAATGGAAATACTTTTATGTTCTTCTGTAACAGAAATGTTTATATGAGAATGCTCTTTTGAATGTCTATAAGCGTTATTTAAAATATTCACCACAACTTGTTCGAATCGTTGTTCATCTAAGTTTACTAGCAGTGTAGGAGGACAAGAGAAAGAAACTGTAATGTACCTTTCTTTATACATGGCGTTTACTTTTTCACATATACGCGTAAGGAAGGTGTGTAAATGCACTTCCTTTACTTGAATAGAAAAGTTATGTTGTTCCATTTGTGCAAGGGAGAACAAATCTTGAACTAAGTTTGTGATGTAATCAGACTCATCTTTTATAATAGATAAATACCGCAAACGTTGCTCAGGAGATGTTGCTTCTTTTGAAGCAATGTCAGCATAACCTCTTACGTATGTTAATGGTGTTCGTAATTCATGAGCAACACTTGCCAGAAATTCACTTCGCTCTGTTTTCATATAATGTAAATCATTTGCGAGTGTTTGAATAGATGATGCTAGTTCACCAATTTCATCATTTCGAGTAGTCGTTAATGAAACTGATAAATCTCCTTTACTCATTTTTTCAGTGGCATGTTTCATGTGTAACAATGGTTTTGTTAATAACCGAGATAAAAGAAAAATGGTAATGACTGTGAGTAGAAACGTGATGGCACCAGCGATAATGAATTGTTTTGTTAATCCATTCACCAACTTTTCAATGGATTCTGTCCCAAGAAACATATACACATACCCCTCATGTTTTCCAGCTACTATGATGGGACTAACCGTACATATATAATTAGATGTTTTCCAGTGATTCTCTATAATTGCTCCGTCATGATCTGTCCGTGTTTGCATCTTTTCAATATGCTTTTTTATAGTAGTATTTATTTCATTGGATTTAGCTAGTACTTCCTTATTTGCATTTGTAATAACAACAGTGGTTTCGGCTTCGGATTCCATTAGTGCAACATGAGAGATTGTTTGCTTATCAAAATACTTTTCAAGGACATCTCTGTGACTATTTCCGCGCTTTAATAAAGCTGTCATTTCTTCATTTACTCTATTGTTGACAAGACTATAATAAAGCGAGACAAATAGAACACTTTCGATTAAAAGTGTAACAATCAAAAAATAAAATCCGAGCTGAATAGAAATTCGCTTCATTGCTTTGCTCCTTAATCTAAAGTATCAACCCATCGATAGCCAACTCCGTACACAGTTTTTAAATGATCATCAATAGGGAAATTTACTTTTCGTAATTTATCACGCAAATTACGAATATGTGAATCGACAGTTCTATCTTCTGTATTTGTATTTAATCCCCAAATTCGTTCAATGAGCTGATCACGGTTCAATACGTAGTTCACATGACGTAAAAATAATCCGAGTAAAGAGAATTCAATTGGTGTAAGAAGAAGTTCTTCGTTATAGACAGAAACGAAATGCTTTGCCTCATCCCATAAAATGCCGTGATATTGGATTTGCGTCCGTTGATTCGTTCGCCTTAAAACAGCTTCAATTCTCGCGAAAAGCTCTTCTTCATGGAAAGGTTTCGTTACGTAATCATCTGCTCCGATTTTTAATCCTTGGACGACATCTACCGTTTGATCACGAGCTGTTACCATAATGATAGGAACGTTACTAAATGAGCGGATTTTTTTACACGTTTCCCATCCGTCCATCTTTGGCATCATAATATCCAGTAAAATAAATTTAAAGTTTTGATTTTCTATATGTGAAATCGCTTCTTCTCCGGATCGTGCACATATGCAGTTATATCCAATTGGAGTAAGATAAAGCGTTAATAATTCAAGCATTCTCGGTTCATCGTCTACGAGCAGTATATCAATCATAGAGAGCCCTCCATATGTAATCTTTACTTAAATTGTAATGCAAAATCATGAAGAAATGGTGCAGATTGTAATGCGTCTGCATAATTTCTTCAGAATTGCTTGTTATTGTAAAGTTGAAATTCCATTTTAGGTAATGATATTGGCTCGAAAATGATTTATACGGAGGCGGTATAGTGAAAAAGATGACCCGAGTTTTTGGGATAACAATAATTACAGCAGTTGGTCTTGCGGCGTGTGGACAAACAAATGCAGATCATAAAAATCATGAATCTAAAGAAGCGAAGAAAACAGAGCAGAAGGAAATGAAAATGAATCAGGAGGTAACTGCGCCGAAAGAAATGAATCAGGGTGCATCAAATGATTTATTAACGACAAGTTTAAAAAATGTAACGAGATTAAACACAAATGATCCTCTTCAAATGGCAGTATTAACTTCGCAGACGATATGGCCAGCAACACATAAAGAGAATCAGCCAGGCGCTGTTATTTTAGTACCAGTAAAAGACTGGCAATTAGGTATTGCAAGTGCAGACCTTATTCATCATCCGAATAACGGACCGATTCTATTTATAGAAAAAGAAAAGGTACCCGAAATGACATTAAAAGAAATAAAACGATTAAATCCGCTCGGAACGAAAGATGGAACACAAATTATGGTGATGGGGGATGTCGATGCATCTATCCTTGAGCAATTAAAAGAGTATAAAGTAAAGCAAATAAAAGAAACGGATCCAGCTACATTTGCAAAAGATGTTGATAAAGAGTATGCGGATATAACAGGTAGTTATCCGAATAGTGTTATTATCGGCTCATCCGAAGAGGAAGGGCGTTTATATACAACACCAGCTGTAAACTGGATTTCTCATATGCCAGAACCACTACTTTATACAGAAAAGAATAAAGTGCCAGAAGCGACGATAGAGGCATTAAAGATGCGAAAAGATAAAGCAAATATATATGTACTAGGACCAGAAAAAATCATTTCAAAAGAAGTAGAAAAAGAGTTAAGCAAATACGGGAAAGTAACGCGTATTAGTGGAGAGACTCCAGTAGAGAATTCTATTGCATTTGCAAAGTTTAAAGATGAAAAAGCAAAATTTGGATGGGGGTTCACAAAACCAGGTCACGGTGTATCATTTGTTTCAAGCAAAACACCAGACTTAGCAGTTGCAGGAGCACCATTTTCACATATGGGTAAACATGCCCCCGTTATCTTATTAGAGGAAGGAAAAGCTTCACAACCAGTGTATGATTTCCTTGCTACTATTCAACCGAAGTTTAAAGATGACCCAACACTTGGCCCGTATAACCACGGCTTCCTATTAGGAAGTACGAGTGATATTTCATTTGAAACACAAGGAATATTAGATGAGAGATTAGAGATTGTGCAAGAAAGTGGTCAAGGGCACGGTGGGCACTAATAAAAGGAGCAAAGGCGCTACTAAGGTAGGGTCTTTTTCTTTAGGAAACTTTTACATAGCACAAAATCCTCTACTCGTTATATAATAACCTTCGTGCAGTCGGCCTTGATTTTCTTACGGAGAAAATCAAATGATAAAAGAGTAGAGGAGTGGTATTTTGTTTCAGACGATAAAAAATGATTGGTTCTCCAACGTGAAAGGGGATGTGCTATCAGGAATAGTTGTTGCTTTAGCGTTAATCCCTGAAGCAATTGCTTTCTCTGTTATTGCAGGCGTGGATCCGACCGTTGGGTTGTACGCAGCCTTTTGTATTGCCGTTACCATTTCATTTGTTGGTGGACGAACTGGAATGATTTCAGCTGCAACAGGTGCAATGGCATTGTTAATGGTAACGCTTGTTAAAGATCATGGTTTGCAATATTTATTTGCTACAACAATATTAACAGGTATTGTCCAAATTATTTTTGGCGTGTTCAAACTGAGCTCATTTATGAAGTTTGTTCCGAAATCTGTTATGAGTGGTTTTTTAAATTCACTTGGAATTTTAGTTTTTACAGCACAATTGCCACATTTTAAAAATGCAACTTGGCAAATGTACGCGCTTGTCGCATTAGGACTTGTAATTATATATGTATTTCCACGTATTACGACGGCTGTCCCATCGACACTTATTTCCATTATTATTGTGACAAGTATTGCAATTATGAGCGGATTACAGTTAAAAACAGTAGGGGATATGGGAAGTTTGCCGAAAGAATTACCGTTCTTTAGTATTCCAGACGTGCCTTTTACACTTGAGACATTAGGGATTATTTTACCGTACGCAGTTATGCTTGCAATTATCGGTTTACTAGAGTCTTTATTAACAGCTTCAGTTTTAGATGATATGACGCATACGGAAAGTAATAAACATAAAGAAGCACGTGGGCAAGGTATTGCAAACATTGTTGCTGGTTTCTTCGGAGGAATGGCAGGATGTGCAATGATTGGACAATCTGTTATTAATATTAAATCAGGTGGACGCGGTCGTTTATCGACGTTTGTAGCGGGCGGATTTTTAATCGTATTACTATTCGTTTTAGGGGACTATGTTGTTCATATTCCGATGGCAGCTTTAGTTGCAGTTATGATTATGGTTTCAATCGGAACATTTGATTGGAACTCTGTAACAACGATTCATAAAGTACCAAAAGGGAATGCATTTGTTATGATCGTAACAGTTGTGGTTGTCTTAATTACACATAATTTAGCATTAGGTGTAATTATCGGAACAGTAATTAGTGCGGTTTTATTTGCATTCAATATGGCAAAGATTCACGTGAAACATTTATATATTGAAAATAAGAAAATATACGAAATTCATGGTCAACTTTTCTTTGCGTCTACGGCAGACTTTATAAATGCTTTTTCATTTGATGAAGATGTAAAAGAAATTGAGATGAATTTTACTCATGCACATGTATGGGATGATTCAGCAGTGGCATCAATTGATAAAGTTATTATGAAGTATGAACAAAGTGGCGTGAAAGTAAGTATAACGGGATTAAATGAACGTAGTGCAAAACTTGTTACTAATTTAGCTACTTATAATAAAAGAATTGCTAGTTAGAAGCCTCCTTTTTAGGGGGCTTTACTATATAATATGAGTAGGATAACGAAAAGGAGATTCAGCATATGTACAAACAAATTATATTAGCATGTGACGGTTCTGAACATGCACTTCGAGCAGCGGAACATGCAACATATATTGCGAAATGTAGTGAAGAAACAAATGTTGAAGTTGTGTACGTAGTAGATAATAGAACAGCAAAATCAGATATTATACAAGGCCAAACGGATTTAGAAACGGTATCAGCTAGTCGAAAAGATAAATTAAAAGAGATTGAAAGTTTATTAAAGAAAGAGAACATTTCTTATAAAATTACGATATTACATGGCGATCCAGGAGATACAATTGTTCAATACGTAAATACAGGAGATATAGATCTTGTTATTGCTGGGAGTAGAGGGTTAAATACATTGCAAGAAATGGTGCTTGGTAGTGTCAGTCATAAAATAGCAAAGCGTGTGAAATGTCCGGTGATGATTATTAAATAAATTGAGTGAAATATTTTGTAGTGTAAGCAAGACCTTGATATAATTCGAGGTCTTTTTTGACGTATAAAAGGGGCGAGTGTGGACATAATAGATACATAAGTTTTAGAAAATATTAACTTACAAATTTGTAAGTTTTTTGTCAGAAAAATCGATGTTATGAAAATTATTCCATTGGTAAAATAAAAATAACGAAGGGGAGATAGGGAGGATGAAAAAGATGAAAGCACTTCAAAATTTATCATATAGCCAAGGTGTCGGTCTTATTTGTTTAGGGGGATTTGCTGCATCTGTTACATTAGCTGTTGTAATAAAGATGATTCATCAAATCTTTTAATTTTAGAGTGGGGAAGGAATTGGTTGTTATTAATAGCACTAAAAAGGTTGTAAATAAAAAATAGCTCCTGGCATGTATATAGATGCTAGGAGCTATTTTTATGATTATTTTTCTACTTCTGGCTTCTCACTTGTTACAGTAACGTCTTTCCAATGTGAAGTTATTTGATTCACTTCAGCATTGACATCAAAATCTTTTACGCGCTTATTAACACCTGTTAAATCAAATGTGTAATGAATTGGAATCATCGGTGCTTCGTCATGAATTAATTTTTGCCATTTATCGTATACTTCTTTACGATATTTTTCATCAGTAGCTTTTTCTGATAATCCAGCATCTAATAACTTCGTATTTTCATCATTTACCCAGCGCTGATAGTTAAAACCAGCATTTTTACCCCATAGACCAGAAAGGTCAGGATCAGAACCAGTGTTCCAAGCACCAGAGAAAATATCAACCTTTGGATCATCTTTTTTAATCATTTCACGCATAGCATTAAATTCATGTAAGCGTCCATCAACAAGTTCTACTTTTAAGCCGATATCCTTCCAAGATTGAATATAGAATTTAGCCAGTGGTTCACTTGTTTCACTACCGTTACTAGCTAGGAAGTTAATTTTAAATTCATTACCTTTTGGATCTTCACGGAATCCATCACCATTTTTATCTTTATAGCCAGCTTCATCTAATAGTTTTTTCGCTTTATCTACATCTAAGTTATATGAACCAACATCATTATTATGGTACTTTGGCATAGATGGTGGAATTGGAGAGTTAGCTGGAACGCGAAGGCCGTGATATACTTTCTCTGCCAATTTTTCTCTATCAATTGCATGTGCCATCGCTTGACGTAAACGAACGTCTTTGAACTTATCGTTATCCATTACAGCTTCATTCTTTGCTTTGTCCATATGTCCGAACTTAAATCCGATATAAGTGTAAGCAAGGTCAGTTTTACCAATTAGTTGTGTGTTTTTTAATTTACTTACGTTCGGATATTGATCAGCAGTAATTGCTGCAATATCAATATCACCTTTTTTCAGAGATGCACTAACAATAGATGGATTTACAACCTTTAGCGTTATATTTTTTAGTTTAGGTTTGCCACCCCAATAATCATCGAAGCGCTCATACTCAACTGATTCACCAGGGACGATTTTCTTCACCTTAAATGGTCCGAATCCAATTGGATTTTGACGGATTTTATCTGATTCAGCTAGTTTTTCAATTGGTACATCACCTAAATATTTTTTTGGTGTAGGATATGTCCAAATACCAGTTTTCAGTGAAGGGTTTACTTCTTTATAAGTAATAGAAATTGTTTTTGGATCGACTACTTTAATACCAGAAATTTTGTCAGCTTTTCCAGCGTGATATTCTTCCATACCTTCAATCATTTGCATTTGTGTATCGTAACGAATACCTGTATATTTGCTATTCCCAATAATTAAGTAAGAATATTCTAAATCCTCAGCTGTTAAAGGGTTACCATCGTGCCATTTTACATTATCTTTAATCTTAATTGTAATTGTTTTTTTATCTTCAGAAATTGTATAAGTTGCAGCACCATCATTTGTAATTTCCCAGTTTTTATCTGTAGCTAATAATTGTTCATCAAAGAAATCCATAATTTCTGAATCTGGAGCAACTTCATATAATACCCTACTTAAAACACCAGCGAAAGGTGAATTTGAAACGAGTCCATAAGTTAATGATCCGTCTTTAATTTCTTTACCATCATTTTTTACAGCAGCACTAAATTTATTTGTTTCTACTTTTTTCGTATTTGCTTTTTTGCTACCGCTATCAGCACCCCCACATGCAGATAGTAATAATGTTGAAGCAGCAAGTGTACTTAATACTTTGTACAATTTTGGTTTGTTCATAACTTCTCCACCCCTTAACCTTTTCTTTGTCTCGCATCAGCCGCACGCTTTAACGCTTGACCAATAAAATTTATACACAGCATCAACACTAAAATCATGATTGATGCGGGTAACCAAATCCACCATTTTTCTTGCAATACATCTGGGTTTGTTGCATAACTTACAAGTGTACCAAGACTCGGTGTGCTTTCTGGTAGACCGAAGCCTAAGTAAGTCAAACTAGATTCAATCCCGATGTTACCAGCAAGATTTAATGTAATATTTACAATAATAATAGAGCTCAAATTAGGTAATATTTGCTGGAAGATAATCTTCCAATTTGGTGTTCCTAACGTTTTAGATGCAGATACGTAATCAAGTTCTTTCTCAGTTAATACTTTAGAGCGTATAAGTCTTGCTTTTCCGACCCATAAGAAAGCGGTCATTATGAGAATAAATGTAGTAATATTGAAAGTTGGAACGAGTGAGATAAATACGATAACAATCATTAAGAATGGTAAAATCATCATAAAGTCGATAAAACGCATGATGATGTTATCGACAACTCCTCCAAAATAGCCAGCAATTAGTCCCATTGTAAGACCGATAAGAGTTGATAAAAGAGTGATGGCTAAACCAACTGTAAAGGAATTACGTGTACCAATAATTAATTGTCCGAAAATATCACGGCCTCCATAATCAGTTCCTAGCCAATGTTCAGCAGAAGGAGGATCATAAATGGCGAACAGATCGACTCGAACGATATCTTCTTGTTTCATAATAAATGAAGTTGTATAAACGGCTATTAATATTAAAGCTAAAAAGAATAGGGAAAACATTGCTAGTTTATCTTTACGAAATTCTCGCCACATAATGGAGAAACCAGAAGGGCTCTTTTCGTAATGAATGACCTCAGTTTGTTTTTCAGGATTTGCTAACATAACGTTTCTTCACCTCCATTAATCAATACGAATACGTGGATCAACGATGCTTAGAATAATATCGGAAAGAAGAGTCCCGAGTAGCGTTGCGAATCCAGTAAATAATACAAGAGCAGTTACGACACTGAAATCACGTTGAGTGATAGATTGGAAAAATAGTTGTCCAATTCCTGGGTAGCCGAAAATATTTTCTAGAATAATAGAGCCACCAACTAAACCTGTAATTTCATATCCTAAAAATGCTGCAATTGGTAAAAATGAATTTCGTAAAATATGTCTGGAATATACTTTAGATTCTGGTACACCTTTTGCTTTTACTGTGCGTACAAAATCTTTATGTTTCGTATCAATAATTTCACTTCGTAAATATTGTACAGTTCCTACAGTGCCAATTAATGCCCCAGATAAAGCTGGTAAAATCATATGATTTAATTTACTTAAATAGTAATCAAATGATCCGGCTGCCACTTGTGGATCAACGCTACCACTTGTAGGGAAGATCGGGTATAAAAAGCCGAATAAGAATAACATTACTAATCCGAAAATAAATAGGGGTGTACCAAATCCTAAAAAGTTATAGAGTGTAATGAGTCGGTCAGCCCACGTATCATTCCAACGCCCACTTATAACGCCAAGTGGAATGGCAATTAAATAAGTAAGAATAAGAATTAGAAGAGCTAACAGCACTGTATTACCAAGGCGTTCCCCAATAATATCTGTTACTTGTATTTTATGTGCGTAAGAAATACCGAAATCTCCTTGTACGGCGTTTGAAATCCACCTTACATATTGTGTGGGAATAGGATCATTTAACCCAAGTTTCTCACGTTGTTCTTCAATTACTTTTGGATCGGCTTTTGGGTTTGCTAGTTCAGCGCCACTTAATGCATCACCTGGCATTGCTTTAGCAAGTGTAAAGACGAGTACGCTTAATACGAATAATTGCGGTATCATAACTAAAATCCGGCGTAATATAAATTTCCACATGTTTTATCACTCCCTTATGGTAATGCCACCCGGTGAGTTGGCGAGATTGGTTTTAAATCGTAAGCACGTCCATTTTCATTGAAATAATTTTCGTATGATTTTTCGTACTCAGTGCTTACTTCACGACGCAATTTACGCTGTTGTTCGCGGTTTTCCGGACGAATATCAGGAATAGCTGATATTAGGCGCTTCGTATAGATGTGCTGTGGGTTATTATAAATTTCAGCACTAGTTGCTTCTTCCACAATGCGTCCGCGATACATAACACCGATACGGTCACACATATGGCGAATTACACCTAAATCATGACTAATAAATAAGTATGTTAGTCCGAGTTCAGATTGTAAATCTTGTAAGAAGTTTAAAACTTGCGCTTGTACTGACACATCGAGTGCAGATACAGGTTCATCTGCGATAATAAGCTTCGGCTTTAGTGTAAGTGCGCGTGCAATACCAATCCGCTGTCTTTGTCCACCGGAAAATTCATGTGGGTATTTATAAATAGACTCTGGATTTAAGCCAACTTTATCAAGATAATCTTGAACAGCTCTACGCTCTTCATCAGGTGAGAGTTTCTCAAAATTCCGAAGTGGTTCAGCGATAATATCCATAACACGTTTCTTCGGGTTTAAGGATGAATAAGGATCTTGAAAAATCATCTGAATATCTTTTCGCTGTTCTCTTAGTTCTGAGCGACTTAATTTTGTTAAATCTCTATTATTAAAATGAATGCTACCGCCTGTTGCTTTTGTTAAGTGCATAATTGCTTTTCCAGTTGTTGATTTGCCGCTCCCAGATTCCCCAACGATTCCGTACGTTTCGCCAGGTTGTAGTTCGAAGCTTACGCCATCAACAGCACGAACGTAATCTAATGTACGACCGAAAACACCACCTTTAATTGGAAAGTGTACTTTTAAATCTTCTACTTTAAGCAGTGCCATGAGTTACGTCATCTCCTTTCTTATCTTGGAAGTTAAAATGTTTGTAGCAAGTACAACGCACCCAGTGGTCTGGTTTTACTTCATGTAAAATTGGATTTTCCTCGTGCTGATCAGGTCTAATCCATGGAATTCGAGCTTGGAAGCGGCAACCTGTGCGAGGCATCTTCGCTAACGAAGGAACCACCCCTTGAATTACATGCAATTTTTCTTTTTCAGCATACGCAGATGGAATGGAGTTTAATAGAGAACGAGTATATGGGTGAAGAGGGTTGTTAAAAATCTCTTCAACTTTTCCTGTTTCTACAACTTGTCCAGCGTACATAACGACGATACGATCGGCTGTTTCTGCGACAACACTTAAATCGTGAGTAATTAAAATAATGCCCATTTTCGTTTGTTCTTGAATAGATTTTAGTAAGTCTAAAATTTGTGCTTGGATGGTTACGTCAAGAGCCGTTGTTGGCTCATCTGCAATAATAAGTGCTGGGTTACAAGCAATTGCAATTGCGATAACAATTCTTTGTCTCATTCCGCCAGATAATTCGTGTGGGTATTGTTTATATGTAAGTTCTGGTTTTGGAATACCAACTTGATGAAGTAGTTCTAAGGTGCGTTCTTTCTTTTCAACTTTTGAAAGGCTTGTGTGGTAGTCTAAATTTTCTTCGATTTGTTTTCCAACTGTCATAAGAGGATCGAGTGCTGTAAGAGGTTCTTGGAAAATCATACCGATGTTTGATCCGCGTACTTTATTCATCTCTGCGGCTGACATCGTTAGTAAATCCTTATCTCTATAGTTAAGCTGCCCTTGTAATTTTGTATTTGCTTCATTATGCAGTCGCATAATGGAAAGGGCAAGTGCACTTTTTCCGCAACCTGATTCACCAACTATCGCGACAATTTCATTTTCATGGACAGTTAACGAAACATCATCAACTGCGGCATGATATTGATCTTGTATGCGAAAGGAAGTCTGTAAGTTTTCAATGCGAAGAAGTGGATTCTTCATGGCTATCCCTCCATCTTTCTGAAAAGACTAAATATTTTGTATGTTGTTGTTATTTTAATATAAATTGACAATGTTTGACAAGCATAAGTTGAGAAAATATTCAAAAATCTTTTTATATAGAGATTGGATGCATGTATATAAGTAGTTGAAGCGCTTTGAAAACGCTAACATGTATAAGAAAGGGAAATAAATCTTTTGTAAGAAAAAAGTATTATATGTAGAAAAAAGAGAGACGTTCTGGAAAGAACAGACTCTCTTTTTTTGATAAGAATAATATTAGTGCTTAAGCTTGCTTTTGTTTTGGAGATCCTGTCTTTAAAGTAAGAGCAAGGAAGAACATTGCAAGTACACAAGATACAAGTAATAAGATGAATCCGCCATCCCATCCGAATGCATCGACGATAAAGCCCATAGCAGCACTAGCGAAAGCTGCTCCGCCTAAGTAACCGAAGAAGCCAGTTAATCCAGCTGCAGTTCCAGCCGCTTTCTTTGGTGCTAAGTCAAGAGCGTGTAGACCAATTAACATAACAGGTCCGTAAATTAAAAATCCAATTGCAACAAGTGCGATACTATCAACCATTGGATTACCAGGAGGGTTTAGCCAGTATACAAGAACGGCGATAAATACACCAACCATGAATAAAATACCAGCAGGTGCGCGGCGTCCTTTAAATAGTTTATCACTCATCCAGCCGCAAAGAAGTGTACCTGGAATACCAGCCCATTCATATAGAGCATAAGCTGTACGTGAGCTACTATGAGTAAAGCTTTTTTCTTCTACTAAATAAGTAGGAGCCCAGTCTACAACACCGTAACGTACGAAATAAACAAAAACGTTCGCAATAGCGATGTACCATAAAAATTTATTGTTTAGTACGTATGTAAATAAAATTTCCTTTACTGAAAGTTCGCGTTCGCGATCTTGTACTTTTTCATCTGGTGGATATTCTCCAGTATGTTCTTCAATAGAAGGTAATCCGCAAGATTGAGGTGTATCTCTCATCGTAATTAATACATAAATACCAACTAAAATTGAAAGAATACCTGGGAAGTAAAAAATACTTTTCCAGTCATTTGCAAAGAAATATAACCCTAATGTTACAAGGGAAGGCATAAGTGCGCCACCGACATTATGAGCGACGTTCCAAATAGACATTTTTGTACCACGTTCACTAATAGAGAACCAGTGAACCATTGTACGACCACAAGGAGGCCATCCCATCCCTTGTACCCATCCATTTAA
The DNA here is from genome assembly GCF_028548245.1 of Bacillus sp. FF-1. Classification (NCBI taxonomy): domain Bacteria; kingdom Bacillati; phylum Bacillota; class Bacilli; order Caryophanales; family Bacillaceae; genus Bacillus; species Bacillus sp. FF-1. The sequence goes on along the minus strand of NZ_JAQQGG010000007.1, from coordinate 67,009 downwards.
AAACTGAAGTACAAACATAAGTATAATGCTCGTTGTAATGAAAGAAAATGAGCCGAAAATAATATTAATGATACCTGATAAAAATAGCCCAGCTGCTAAAAAGTAGCGAGGATTACAACGATCGGATACGATACCCATAAGAAATTTACTTAATCCGTAAGCGATAGAAACTGCTGAAAGGATAACCCCAAGTTCCCCTTTACTAAAGCCTTGTTCAATTAAGTATGGCATTGCTAGTGAAAAGTTTTTTCGAACAAAGTAATAACCTGCATAGCCGATGAAGATACCTAAAAATACTTGTAAACGTAGTTTACGGTATTCACTATCAACGCGGTCAGCTGGTAAGCGTTCCGCGTGGGGCGCAGGTTTAAAGAATTGTGTAAAAAACATAAAATGAAAATCCTCCCCAAATTAATTCGAAGTGTCGTAAGTCAGAGAGAATATAAAAAGGCCATGAAATATAAAAAAGTTTCCTTTTTTATGATTCATAGCCGTGTACTCCGATTCTCCGTGACTGTCAATATTAACTTCGTCGAAAATTATACAACTTTGTGACAAAAATGTAAACGTTTTTATAAATAAAAACGTTGACGGATTTTATTCGTCGGATTAATATTTAAATACATTAAATATTTTATTGTTTAAATAAGAGGTGGATAACATGCCAAATGATATGATGCATATCGATAAAATTCAAGCTCTTGCCTTTTCAATTGGAAAGAAAATGCAGACGGAGTTATTAGAACAAATGCAAGCAACAGGACTTACACCACCGCAGTTTTATATTTTAAAGATTTTAGATCATTATGGAGCTTCAAGGGCGACAAAATTAGCAAAAAAGATGTATGTAAAGCCTAGTGCAATTACAGTGATGATCGATCGCTTAATTGACCAAGAGCTTGTAGAGCGTTATCACGACAAAGAGGACCGTCGTGTTGTCGTCATTGAGTTAACCAAAAAGGGGAAAGCTAGAGTAGAAGAGGCAATGACCGCTCGTAATGAGCACATTGCAAAATATTTCTCACATTTAGAATTACAAGAAAGAGAAGATTTGTTACGCCTCTTTGAGAAGTTAGAAACAATTATTTGCGGGACACAAGAGAAAAAAGAGAATAACTAAGAGGAATTGAGGAGATTACATGGAGCAACAAGAAAATATAAATAGAAAGTTGTTGTTAATCGGTTTAATCATTGCGATGCTATTTGCTGCCTTAGATGGAACAATCGTTGGTACAGCAATGCCGCGTATCGTCGGTGAACTAGGCGGATTAAGCTTAATGACGTGGTTAACAACAGCTTATATGTTAACATCAACGACAGTTGTACCAATCGCAGGTAAATTAGCGGATTTACTTGGCCGTCGTAACGTATATATAACAGGGCTAGTTATCTTTATGGTTGGCTCAGCATTATGTGGTATGGCAAATGGTATGACAGAATTAATTATTTTCCGTGGTATTCAAGGTCTTGGTGGCGGTATTATGATGCCAATGGCTATGATTATTATCGGAGATATGTTCACGGGGAAAGAACGTGCGAAATGGCAAGGTATTTTTGGTGCGTTATACGGTCTTGCTTCTGTAATTGGACCACAAGTGGGTGGTTGGATTGTAGATGCAGTGAACTGGAGATGGGTATTCTACATTAACTTGCCAGTTGGTATTTTAGCAACAATCTTTATTGCAATGGGATTAAAATCACATAAACAAACAGGACCAATTAAAATTGATATCGCTGGGATCTTTACGATGATTCTCGGTGTTGTAAGTTTATTACTTGCATTAACGTTTGGTGGAAAAGATTACGCATGGGATTCTTGGCAAATTATCGGGTTATTTGCATTAGCTTTAATTGGTATCGTTAGCTTTGTTATCGTTGAAACGAAAGCGGAAGAACCAATTTTACCGATGCATTTCTTTAAAAATCGTACATTTACATTACTAAATGCGATTGGATTCTTTATGAGTATTGGAATGTTCGGTGCGATTATGTTCGTACCATTCTTCATGCAAGGAATTGTAGGAGTAAGTGCTGCTGAATCAGGAACAATTATGACGCCAATGATGATTACAATGATTGTGATGAGTATTATTGGCGGGCAACTTGTATTAAAAGTTGGTGTAAAACCACAAATTATTACAGGAATGCTTATAATGGCTGGAGGGTTCTGGTTATTAACAACGATGGATATGCACACAACTAAATTGACTGCTACTTCTTATATGATGGTTATCGGTTTAGGAATGGGTCTTGTAATGCCGACATTAACATTAGCGTTACAAGAAAGCTTCCCGAAAAAGGATCTTGGTGTCGTAACATCATCAAGTCAGTTCTTCCGTCAAATCGGCGGAACATTTGGTATTACAATTTTAGGATCAATCATGAATAACACTTCAGGTACAACGTTAACAAAAAATTTAGTACCTGTATTAGATACATTCCCAAAAGAAGCGGGACAAATGGTAACGAAATTTAAAGATATGATTCATACAGATCCGCAAGGCTTATATTCAATGTTATTTAGTCCAGAGGCATTAAAACAAATGCCAGAAGCATTCGCTAATAGCATTGTACCAATTTTGAAAAACTCTTTAGTAGACTCACTTCATACTGTATTCTTAACAGGATTAGTATTTATCGTAGTAGGCGCTATCTTTACGATTTTCTTACAGAAGATTAAACTGTCAGATCGTAAAAAAGATGCTGAAGAGCCAGCTACAGAGGAAAAAGAACAAACTGTATCCTATTCGTAATGAAAAAGCATCGCCTTATGGCGGTGCTTTTTTGAGTATAACCTTAAAAGCTTTTTCGTGAGAAATGATTGACGTATTTCTAGAAATACGTTATATTATTTTCTGTAAACGGTTACATGAAATGGAGAGGAAAGAAAATGAGTACGATTAAAGACGTTGCAAAATTAGCGGGAGTATCTGTTGCGACCGTTTCCAGAGTGTTAAATAAAAATGGATATGTTCATGAAGATACTTTAAAGAAAGTAGAACGAGCGATTGAGATGCTAGACTATAAGCCTAGTACAGTAGCGCGTTCACTGTATAATAAAAAATCTCGTTTAATTGGCTTAGTTGTTCCAAATATCGTGAATCCATTCTTTCCAGAAGTTGCACGTGCCGTAGAAGATGTAGCGCATAAGCAAGGGTATACAGTTGTACTTTGTAACTCTGATGAAAGTTTAGAGAAAGAAAAGCAATATATTGATGTACTTAGGCAAAATAATGTAGATGGATTTATTGTAGCGACAAATCCACAAAATAGTGTGAATTACATGAACTTGTCAGTACCAGTCGTTGCAATTGACCGTATGTTTAATGAGCGTATACCTGCTGTGTATGCAGATAACTATGCGGGAAGTCAGGTAGCGACAAAGTTATTAATAGATAAGGGCTGTAAACATATTGCACATATTCGTGGACCGCGTGACGTAAGCACAGCAAATGAACGTTTTGAAGGCTTTGTAGACGTTATTACACAAAATAATCTTTCTTATATGATTGCAGAGAGTACATTTGATCCAGCTAATAGTGAGCGTGTAGCGGTGGAACTATTAGAACAATACCCGCATATTGATGGAATTGTTGCTGGGAATGATTTAATTGCAATAGGTATCGTAAAGGCTGCGCTTCAAAAGGGGATTTCTATTCCGGATGATTTACAAATTATCGGATTCGATGGAATTTCTTTAACAGAGATGATGTATCCATCTATTACAACTATTGCACAGCCAATTTATGAAATGGGGAAAATTGCAACAGAACTGCTGTTAGAGCAGATGGAAGGAAACGTATTAGAAGAGAAACATTATCGTTTACCGATTGAAATTATAGAACGAAATACAACGAAGTAAGGAGATGAAATAGATGCCAAATATTGCAGTAGTAGGTAGTATTTCAATGGACTTAGTGGCCGTTTCAAAAAAACGTCCGAAAGCAGGGGAAACAGTAATTGGTGAAGCATTTCATACAATTCCAGGAGGGAAAGGAGCTAACCAGGCGGTTGCTGCAGCTAGATTAGGCGCAAATGTAGCGATGGTTGGAGCGGTAGGAGACGATAATTATGGAACTGTAGTTAGAAAAAATTTAGAGAACGAACGCGTTTTTATCGACTATGTGGTACCGGTTACAGATGCGGCGACAGGAATTGCTCATATCGTTTTAGCAGAAGAGGATAACAGTATTGTTGTCGTGCAAGGAGCGAATGCTCTTGTCAATGAGTCGGTTGTAAATCGTTCAAAAGATCTTCTTATAAAAGCTGATATGGTTGTGCTTCAACTAGAGATTCCGCTTGAAACAGTAAAATATGTATTAGCTATTTGTGAGGAACACAAAATCCCGGTTATGTTAAACCCAGCGCCAGCACAAGTGTTATCAGAAGATATTTTAGAAAAGGCAACTTATATTACGCCAAATGAACATGAGTGTCGCATCGTATTAGATGATTTCACATCACCAATTGAAGAGTTACTGGCTAAATATCCAAACAAACTATTGATGACAGAAGGTTCTAACGGTGTACGTTTCCATAATGGTACAGAGATTGTACATGTTCCTAGCATTGCTGTTGATGTAGTAGATACGACTGGAGCTGGTGATACATTTAATGGTGCATTAGCAGTTGCGCTTTCTGAAGGAGAAACACTTCAAAAAGCAATTCGTTTTGCGAATATTGCTGGTGGTCTTTCTGTAACGAAACTTGGGGCGCAAGGCGGTATGCCAACGAGAGATAGAGTACGTGAAGTGCAGGTGATTGTCGGATGAAGAAGCACGGCGTATTAAATAGTGAGATTGCATCAATCCTTGCTTCACTTGGGCATACGGATACGATTGTAATTGCTGATTGCGGTTTACCAATTCCTGACGGAGTAAAAAGAATTGATTTAGCTGTTGAAATAGGAAAACCTAGCTTTTTAGATGTATTGCAAGTGGTAGCTGATGATATGGCAATTGAAAAAGTGACGTTAGCAGAAGAGGTTATTAACAATAATGCGGAAATAAATAAAGAGATTGAGCTGAAATTAGTAGAGCCAGCGTTTGAATATGTATCTCATGAACAATTTAAAGAGCATACAAAGAAAGCGAAGGCCATTATTCGTACAGGCGAGGCTACGCCTTATGCCAATGTAATTTTACATGCAGGCGTGATTTTTTAATAAAGGGAAGTGATGGGAATGCGTATTGAAATGAAAAATATTTCAAAGGCGTTCAATGGAAATCCTGTTTTGAAGAATGCACAATTTATGATTGAAACAGGAGAAGTCCATGCATTGATGGGGGAAAATGGAGCGGGTAAATCAACGCTCATGAAGATTTTAACAGGTGTATACAAAAGAGATGGTGGAACGATCACGATTGATGGACAAGAACGAACTTTTAAAAATGCGAAAGAAGCTGAAGAGTACGGTATTGCATTTATACATCAAGAATTGAACATATTACCGAATTTAACAGTAGCTGAAAATATGTTTCTCGGTAAAGAGTTAATGTATGGGAAGACAGGTATTTTACGTACGCGCCAAATGAACGCGATTGCGCAGCAGCAACTAGCAGAGTTAGGATTACATGTAAAAGGAGCTATGTTGGCAGGAGAGTTATCGGTTGGACAACAGCAAATTATCGAAATTGCGAAAGCACTAATGACAAATGCAAGCGTTATTATTATGGATGAGCCTACTGCGGCACTGACGGATCGTGAAATCGAAACGCTCTTTACAGTAATCAATAAGTTACGTAAAGAAGGTGTTTCATTCGTGTACATTTCGCATCGTATGGAAGAGATTTTCTCAATATGTGATGCTATTACGATTTTGCGTGATGGAGAATACGTGGGAAAGAGATTAATTCCAGAAACATCATTTGATGAAGTAGTGAGTATGATGGTGGGGCGCAGCATTGGTGAACGTTACCCAGAACGAAATAGTCAAATTGGCGATGTGATTTTTGAGATGCGTAATGGAACGAAAAAAGGGAAGTTTGAAAATGTATCGTTTCAGGTGAGAAAAGGTGAAATCCTTGGTGTTGCTGGTTTGATGGGAGCTGGCCGTACAGATATTATGAAAGCGATATTTGGATACGAACCTTTAGATTCTGGCCAAATTTTTATAAATGGACAAGAAGTAAAGATTGATAGTCCGATAGATGCGATTAGACAAAGAATCGCTTTCATTACAGAGGATAGAAAATCTGAAGGATTAGTGTTAGATTTCTCAATTCGGGAAAATTTGGCTTTAACGAATTTAGAAAGTCTTTCAAAGGGGAGTGTCGTAAGTAACGAACTAGAACAACAGTTTACGGCGGACATGATGAAGCTTCTTAATGTGAAAGCATCTAGTGGAGAGCAAGCGGTAAAATCTCTTTCTGGTGGAAATCAGCAAAAGGTTGTAATTGCAAAATGGCTAGGTATCCACCCGCAGTTACTCATTTTAGATGAGCCAACAAGGGGTGTTGATGTTGGAGCAAAAAAAGAAATTTACTCTATTATGAATAAGCTTACCGAAGAAGGAGATGCCGTTATTATGGTATCATCTGAGCTTCCAGAAGTTTTAGGGATGAGTGATCGCGTTCTTGTTATTCATGAAGGAAAAGTCGGCGGCATTTTAGAGAAAGATGAGGCATCACAAGAGTCTATTATGGCACTAGCTACAGGGGGAGAGTAAGGATGGCTAAGAAGGGGAATGTATTACAACAACTTGGGTCTTTAATTGGACTAGCGCTAATTATTGTAGTAATTACGGCTTTAAATCCAGCGTTTATTGAAATTCCAAATTTATTTAATATACTGCGTCAAGTATCGATTAATGCGCTTATTGCATTCGGAATGACCTTTGTAATTTTAACAGGGGGTATTGACTTATCGGTAGGTTCTATTTTAGCATTATCAAGTGCACTTGTTGCTGGAATGATGGCAAGTGGCATGGACCCGTTCCTTGCGATGGCAGTTGGATTATTAGCTGGTCTTGTAATGGGAATTGTAAACGGTATCATCATAGCGAAGGGAAAAGTAGCTCCATTTATTGCGACTTTAGCAACAATGACTATTTTTCGCGGGTTGACGCTTGTTTATATGGACGGACGTCCGATCACTGGTCTTGGTGATCATTTAATGTTCCAAATGTTTGGCCGCGGTTATTTTCTTGGTATTCCAGTACCAGCTGTTACAATGATGATCGCTTTCGCAGTGCTGTACTTCATTTTGAAGAAAACGACATTTGGTCGCCGTACATTTGCAATTGGTGGAAATGAAGAAGCAGCAGCATTATCAGGTATTAATGTTACGAGAATTAAAGTAATGATTTACGGTCTTTCCGGAGTTTTGGCAGCGCTTGCAGGTATTGTCTTAACATCACGACTAGATTCTGCACAGCCGACTGCAGGTACTTCTTACGAATTAGATGCAATTGCAGCAGTTGTATTAGGTGGAACTAGTCTTTCTGGGGGAAGAGGATGGATTGTTGGTACATTCATCGGTGTACTTATTATCGGTGTACTAAATAACGGTTTAAATTTATTAGGTGTATCTTCTTTCTTCCAACAAGTTGTAAAAGGACTTGTAATCTTACTAGCTGTATTAATTGATCGCAGAAAAGAAGCGTAATGGAGGGACAGTTCATGAAGAAATGGTTACTTATACTCGTTGCATGTATTATGGTCATTACTGCTGGTTGTTCAATGGAACCACCAGAATGGGCAAAGGATTCTAGCGATAAAGGTCGAAATAAAACTATTAAAGTTGGATTCTCTGTTTCAACTTTAAATAATCCCTTCTTTGTAACTTTGAAAAAAGGTGCAGAAAAGAAAGCGAAAGATAGTGGCATCGAATTGATTGCTGTTGATGCACAAAATGATGCAGCAAAGCAAACAAATGATGTTGAAGATTTAATTCAAAAAGGTGTCGATGTAGTTGTTATTAATCCAACTGATTCAGATGCTGTTGCTTCAGCAGTAAGTGCAGCAAATGCAGCAAATGTTCCTGTTATTACAGTAGACCGCGTTGCGAATTCAGGTAAGGTTGTTTCTCACATTGCATCTAATAATATCGAAGGTGGTCAAATGGCTAGTGATTACATTCGTGAATTAGTCGGCGAAGGAGCAAACGTTGCTGAATTAGAAGGAATCCCTGGATCTTCTGCTGCTCGTGAGCGCGGGAAAGGATTCCATAACGTAGCGGATAAATCTTTAAAAGTAGTTGCTAAACAAGCGGCTGATTTTGATAGAGCAAAAGGATTATCTGTTATGGAAAACATTTTGCAAGCGAATAGCGACATTAAAGCCGTGTTTGCGCACAACGACGAAATGGCATTAGGGGCACTTGAAGCATTGAAGTCTGCTGGAAAAACGGATGTAGTCGTTGTTGGATTTGATGCAACAGAAGATGCTGTGAAAGCGGTTAACGATGGGCGTATGGCTGCAACAGTCGCTCAAAAACCGGAATTAATCGGAGAGAAGGCGATGCAAACAGCAAAAGAGATCACGCAAGGTAAAAAAGTGGACAAATCTATTCCGATTGAATTAGAGCTTATTAAGAAAAATAAATAAATATAAAATGAAAATTAGGAAGGAAGAATAACAAATGAAATTCTTTATTGATACAGCAAACATTAACGAAATTAAAGAGGCAAATGCATTAGGCGTATTAGCTGGAGTAACGACAAATCCATCACTTGTAGCAAAAGAAGGCGTAGACTTCCACGAGCGCATTCGTGAAATTTGCAACGTTGTAGAAGGACCTGTAAGTGCAGAAGTAATTAGCTTAGAAGCAGATAAAATGATCGAAGAAGGAAAAGAGTTAGCGAAAATTGCTCCAAACGTTGTTGTAAAAGTTCCAATGACAACAGAAGGTTTAAAAGCAGTAAAAGCGTTCTCTGACTTAGGAATTCGTACAAACGTTACATTAGTGTTCTCAGCAGTTCAAGCATTACTTGCAGCTCGTGCTGGTGCAACATACGTTTCACCATTCTTAGGTCGCTTAGATGATATCGGTCATAACGGTATGGACTTAATTCGCCAAATCGCAGAAATCTTTGCAATTCACGGCATCGAAACAGAAATCATCGCAGCATCTGTACGTCACAGTGTTCACGTAACTGACGCAGCATTAAATGGTGCACATATTGCAACAATCCCAGCAAACGTAATTGCTTCATTAGTGAAGCATCCACTAACAGATCAAGGAATTGAGAAATTCTTAGCTGATTGGGAAAAAACACAAGAGAAATAATAGAAAATCAAGAATCCTAGTTTAAGTGACTAGGATTCTTTTTTTGTATTTAAGAGAATTTTCATGCAATTTTGCATATTGTCTTTTAAATTTGTTATATAAACTATTTAATATATACAAATCACTCTTTATTTTTCATATTTTGATATAGACAGATAGAGAGTCTGACCAGAAAACTGGAGGGCATGATTCTATAACAGAAAGCTTAATGTTTATAGAATTATGCCTTTTTATCCCGCATTAACGGTCAGTAAGACTCCCACCTCAAAATTCAGCTGGGGCAAAGAAGTTAGGTGGGGAATCAACTGCCCGTAAATGCCCGATTGGTTCAACTAATAATCAGTGGGGATGAACAAACTCCCCACTGATTAAAGTTTCACTTTATATAGGGAGGGCAGAAAGTAGAGCTTTTGATTTAAATGCACTTATTTATCCCACTTTAATGGGCAGTAAGACCCCCACCTCAAAATGCAGCGAAAGCAAAAAAAGTTAGGTGAGGGATCAACTGCCCATAAAAGTCCGATTGGTTCAACTAATAATCAGTGGGGGATGAAGAAAACCCCCACTGGTTAAAGTTTCACTTTATCTGAATTTTAAGTTTTATAAAAGGAGAGAAATGAAATGAGAAGAAAAGCGCCATTTAAAGTGTTATCTTCATTAGCAATTGCGGCAATTATCGGATGCACATCTGTAATGAGTGCTCCATTAGCATACGCAGAAACGCCAGCAAAAGAGAAGGAAAATGTGTCTACAACACCAATTGATTACAATTTAATTCAAGAAGATCGTCTAGCGGAAGCGCTGAAAGAAAGAGGAGAAATTAGTCCAGCATCTTCTAAAGAAGAGACGAAAAAGGCTGTCGAGCAATATATTGAAAAGAAACAAGGAGATCAGGCAAATAAAGAAATTCTTCCAGCTGATACTGCTAAAGAGGCATCTGATTTCGTGAAAAAAATAAAAGAGAAAAAAATGGAAGAAAAGGAAAAGGTAAAGAAACCTGAAAAAAACGTTAGCCCTGAGCAAAAGCCTGAACCAAATAAAAAACAATTGAATGGGCAAGTTCCAACATCTAAAGCAAAGCAAGCGCCGTATAAGGGATCTGTTCGAACGGATAAGGTATTAGTGTTACTTGTTGAATTTAGTGATTATAAACATAATAATATTGATCAAACACCAGGGTATATGTATTCGAATGACTTTAGTAGAGAGCATTATCAAAAGATGTTATTTGGTAATGAACCATATACGTTATTTGATGGTTCGAAAGTAAAAACATTTAAACAATATTACGAAGAGCAGTCTGGCGGTAGTTATACGACAGACGGATATGTAACGGAGTGGCTAACTGTTCCAGGAAAAGCATCTGATTATGGAGCTGATGGTAGTAGTGGTCATGATAATAAAGGACCAAAAGGCGCACGTGATTTAGTGAAAGAAGCTTTACATGCAGCTGCTGAGAAAGGGTTAGATTTATCTCAATTTGATCAGTTTGATAGATATGATACAAATGGTGATGGGAATCAAAATGAGCCTGACGGTGTAATTGATCATTTAATGGTAATCCATGCTGGTGTTGGTCAAGAAGCAGGTGGTGGTAAATTAGGTGATGATGCGATCTGGTCACATCGTTCAAAATTAGCAGTAGATCCAGTAGCGATTGAAGGCACAAAATCAAAAGTAGATTACTTTGGTGGAAAAGTAGCAGCACATGATTACACAATTGAACCAGAAGATGGAGCAGTAGGTGTGTTTGCGCATGAATTTGGACATGATCTTGGATTACCAGATGAATATGATACGAAATATACTGGAACTGGTTCACCTGTCGAAGCTTGGTCATTAATGAGTGGAGGTAGTTGGACAGGGAAAATTGCGGGAACAGAGCCAACTAGTTTTTCACCACAAAATAAAGATTTCTTACAAAAGAATATGGGTGGCAACTGGGCAAAAATTTTAGAAGTAGATTACGATAAAATTAAGCGTGGTGTAGGAGTTCCTACATATATTGATCAAAGTGTTACGAAATCAAATCGTCCAGGTGTTGTACGTGTTAACTTACCAGGCAAAAGTGTTGAAACAATTAAACCGGAGTTTGGAAAGCATGCATATTATAGTACAAGAGGCGATGATATGCATACAACATTAGAAACACCGTTCTTTGATTTAACAAAAGGAACAAATGCAAAGTTTGATTATAAAGCAAATTATGAGTTAGAAGCAGAGTGCGATTTTGTTGAAGTGCATGCAGTAACAGAAGATGGAACGAAAACATTAATTGATAGACTTGGAGAAAAAGTAGTCCAAGGAGATAAAGATACAACAGATGGAAAATGGATTGATAAATCATATGATTTAAGTCAATTTAAAGGAAAAAAAGTGAAACTGCAATTCGATTATATTACAGATCCGGCTGTAACATATAAAGGTTTTGCGATGGACAATGTAAATGTAACTGTTGATGGACAAGTTGTATTTTCTGATGATGCAGAAGGACAGTCTAAAATGAATGTAAATGGTTTTGTTGTTTCTGATGGGACAGAGAAGAAAGCTCATTATTACTACTTAGAGTGGAGAAACTATGCGGGATCAGATAATGGTTTAAAAGCAGGAAAAGGCCCAGTGTATAATACAGGTCTTGTCGTTTGGTATGCAGATGATAGCTTTAAAGATAACTGGGTTGGGGTGCATCCAGGTGAAGGATTCCTTGGTGTTGTAGATTCGCATCCAGAGGCACTTGTTGGCAATTTAAACGGAAAACCAACTTACGGTAATACAGGTATGCAAATTGCAGACGCTGCATTTTCATTTGATCAAACACCAGCATGGAGTGTAAATTCATTAACACGTGGACAGTTTAACTATTCTGGATTACAAGGTGTTACAACTTTTGATGATTCAAAAGTATATAGTAATAAACAAATTGCAGACGCAGGAAGAAAAGTTCCGAACCTTGGACTTAAATTCCAAGTTGTTGGACAGGCAGAGGATAAATCAGCAGGCGCTGTTTGGATTAAACGTTAATAACAGAAAAGCACATTCTTCATATGAAGAATGTGCTTTTGAATTTGTACAGTAAGTTATTATTTTAGCTTATGTAATACAAGTGTCTGTTTATATGTAGTGTATCAAATTATGTAGGGAAAGGAAATATTTCCGAGGAAATTGTCGAAGTATCGTTGGTATTGATAAACTTTTTTTGTAAAAGAAGAAATGTAGTATTGCCTTTACCATTCAATTTATTTACATTGTTACTTAGCTACACACAAAAGTAATATATTCGGCAATAAAAAAGCGCTATTGGATAGTGCTCTTTTTTATGGATAGAAAGGAGTGAGTTACATGAAAGAAGTAATTGAATGTCCACAGTGTGAAGGGAATATTACTGCACAACATATTATGGAGCTCCCGCATCCTTTTTCATTCAAGTGTCCACACTGTAAGGTGGGGCTAAAAGAAATGAGGATCACACCATGCTTAATATTAGCGGCAATTTGTATCATTCCACTGTTTATTATAATTGGAGAGAGTATTAAGGAATTGCTAGTAAAATATTTTTCTATTATAGACGATGTCCCAACTGTATTTATTTTCTTCTTATTTTGTTATCCATTGTATTATCTCTATGAAAAATATAATGCCATATTGTTTATTAAATACGGCTTCTTGAAAGTTAAAAGTTGAATAGAAGTTTATCATTAAAAAAAGACAATGATGGAATTATCCTATCATTGTCTTTTTTACTTTGTCTCTGCCTTTTACTTTGCTTCTTACATAAATCATTCCGGCAAATGTTAATAAGAATGCAGTTCCGATAACAAAGCTGACGCTAGGGGATGCCCCGATTGCTCCAACTGTAAAGGATCCAGCAACAACGCCTAATGAGAAGAAAGCATAAAACAATCCGAACGCTTTTCCGCGTTTATCATCTGTCGTATTTTCAACAAGTAATGCGTTTATCGATGGGAAAAGGATAGCGAATCCAATGCCATAAATCATCATAACGATAAAGAGCATGCCTTTTGTTGCGAATAATCCAAGTAAAGATAATGCTAATGCCATTACTGTAATACCGATTAGCATTAGTTTTGAACGATTAAATCGATCGTAAATACGATTTGTTGGCAGTAAGAAGAAGAGGATAGCGGTAATGCCGAATACACTTAACATCATGCCTGTTGTAGATGCTTTAAGTGCTAATGCCTCAACTTTCACTGGTAACATATAAGTGACAATTCCTTGTGAAAACATGAGTGTGAAAGCACCAATATATGCCTGTAATAACGGCTCTGATTTCAATAATTCAAACATATCTTCTTTGTTCATCATTTGTGTTCTTGAAGTATCTTTTCTTGATACGTTATTTGGTAAGAAGAAGAGCGATACAATCGTACCGAGAACCATTAAAATAGAGATGGTAATGAACACCCACTCTATACCGGCAGTTGCTTTCATAATTCCGCTAAAAGCAGGTCCTACAATTGCCGCTGTTCCAACTGCAGCCCCAGATAGAGCCATTGCCTTACCTTGCCTTGCTGCATTTGTTTGTTTGGATAAAAACGTAAAGGCAGCAGGAATTAAAAATCCATCACTAAAGCCATGCATAAAGCGCACAACTAATAGTTGTTCACCACTTTGAACAACAGTGTATAACAAGACTATGAAACTCGTAAGTCCCATGCTTATATAAAGTATTTTTTTTGCACCAAATTTATCGACAGCAGCGCCAGCAATAATATTACCGATCATATTAGCGAATGAGTACATGCCGACAACTAGCCCAATAATAAGAGGGGATCCTCCAAGACTTTGAGCGAACGTACTCATAATAGGTAATTGTGAAAACGTATCTAGAAACGCTACGATAACAATAAAGTAAATAAAATATTTCAAGCGATATTCACCTCTCCTATGCTATTATGGCATAATGCGAATTTCAACCGCAATGAAATTGAATTAACAGATGTGGAAAAAAGTACAAAGTGACAAAATATTGAACGTTATTTGTTAAAATTTAGTGGAAATGAGATTGTTTTTTTGAAATATATGGATAGAAGTATTATAATAGATTTGTAAACTTCACCAGGTTAAGTATATACATAGAGAGGGATGTATAAAATGAAAGCATTACTTTGGCATAATCAACGTGATGTAAGAGTAGAAGAAGTACCAGAACCAACTGTAAAACCAGGAGCAGTTAAGATTAAAGTTAAATGGTGTGGTATCTGCGGGACAGACTTGCATGAATATTTAGCAGGACCTATTTTTATTCCGACAGAAGAGCATCCATTAACACATGTAAAAGCACCGGTTATTTTAGGTCATGAGTTTAGCGGTGAGGTAGTTGAAATCGGTGAAGGTGTTACATCTCATAAAGTGGGAGACCGCGTCGTTGTAGAACCAATTTATTCTTGTGGTAAATGTGAAGCTTGTAAACATGGACATTACAATGTTTGTGAACAACTTGTTTTCCACGGTCTTGGCGGAGAAGGCGGCGGTTTCTCTGAATATACAGTAGTACCAGAAGATATGGTTCACCATATTCCAGATGAAATGACATATGAACAAGGTGCACTTGTAGAACCAGCAGCTGTAGCAGTTCATGCAGTACGTCAAAGTAAATTAAAAGAAGGGGAAGCTGTAGCAGTATTTGGTTGTGGTCCAATTGGACTACTTGTTATCCAAGCAGCTAAAGCAGCAGGAGCAACTCCTGTTATTGCAGTCGAGCTTTCTAAAGAACGTCAAGAGTTAGCAAAATTAGCAGGTGCGGATTACGTATTAAATCCAGCTACTCAAGATGTATTAGCAGAAATTCGTAACTTAACAAATGGTTTAGGTGTAAATGTGAGCTTTGAAGTAACAGGTGTTGAAGTTGTACTTCGTCAAGCAATTGAAAGTACAAGTTTCGAAGGACAAACTGTAATTGTTAGTGTATGGGAAAAAGACGCAACAATTACTCCAAACAATCTTGTACTAAAAGAAAAAGAAGTGGTTGGTATTTTAGGATACCGTCATATCTTCCCAGCTGTTATTAAATTAATTAGCTCTGGTCAAATTCAAGCAGAGAAATTAATTACGAAAAAAATCACAGTAGATCAAGTTGTTGAAGAAGGATTTGAAGCACTTGTAAAAGATAAAACACAAGTGAAAATTCTTGTTTCACCTAAATAATATAGAATAGTAAAAAGTAGCTCTTTTCTAGAAATAGAAGAGGGCTACTTTTTTTCTGTACAGAAAGGTGATAGACTTTCCTGTAACTACAGGTATTTTGTTTGGAAGGGGAAGTCTCATGCTTTCATTTATGTTGACATTGAAACGAATGCTAAAAGCTTGTTTACGAGCGTGGAAAGATAAAGAATTTCAAGTATTATTCGTATTAACATTTTTAACATTAACATCTGGTACGATTTTTTATAGTACAGTTGAAGAATTACGTCCTCTTGACGCTTTGTATTTTAGCGTTGTGACGCTGACGACTGTCGGTGATGCGAATTTTAGCCCGCAAACTGATTTTGGGAAGATATTTACAATCTTATACATATTTATTGGGATTGGATTAGTATTTGGATTTATTCATAAGTTGGCAGTTAATGTACAACTGCCGAGTATATTATCGAATAGAAAAAAAGAGTAAAGCATGTGGGTGCTTTACTCTTTTTTTACATTAGTTTAGATAAGCCTTAATAATAGTTTATTAAAATGAAAGTGTATTCATTCATTATATTCACTGTGTATAAAGTTATAATGATATGAACATTTGCATATTTTGATTTAGTAATAGAAATTTCATGAAAGGTGGGATATTCTAGTCATAGGTTAACCGGACGACATCATAGGATCCTAACAAAAAGTTTACAATAATTCGATTATAAAATGGAGGATTTCAGATGAAAAAGAAAATACTTGCTTTAGCAGCAGCTATTACAGTAGTAGCTCCTTTACAAAGCGTTGCATTTGCTCATGAAAACGATGGGGGAAGTAAAATAAAAATAGTTCACCGCTGGTCTGCTGAAGATAAACATAAAGAAGGTGTAAATTCTCATTTATGGATTGTAAACCGTGCGATTGATATTATGTCTCGCAATACAACACTTGTAAAACAAGATCGAGTTGCACAATTAAATGAATGGCGTACGGAGTTAGAGAACGGTATTTATGCTGCTGACTATGAAAATCCTTATTATGATAATAGCACATTTGCTTCACATTTCTATGATCCAGACAATGGAAAAACATATATTCCATTTGCAAAGCAGGCAAAAGAAACTGGCGCTAAATATTTTAAATTAGCTGGTGAATCATATAAAAATAAAGATATGAAACAAGCATTCTTCTATTTAGGATTATCTCTTCATTATTTAGGAGATGTAAACCAACCGATGCATGCAGCAAACTTTACAAATCTTTCGTATCCACAAGGATTCCATTCTAAATATGAAAACTTTGTAGATACGATAAAAGATAATTATAAAGTGACGGATGGAAATGGATATTGGAACTGGAAAGGTACAAATCCAGAAGAGTGGATTCATGGAGCGGCAGTAGTAGCGAAACAAGATTACCCTGGAATTGTAAATGATAATACGAAAGATTGGTTCGTAAAAGCAGCTGTGTCACAAGAATATGCAGATAAATGGCGCGCTGAAGTTACGCCAATGACAGGTAAGCGATTAATGGATGCACAACGTGTTACTGCTGGATACATTCAGCTTTGGTTTGATACGTACGGAGATCGTTAAGTATTTAAAAAAGGTCAAATCTCACAATAGAGTATTTGACCTTTTTATCAATTTAGCCAAGAAGACTCCTTCCTCAAGGAGCGTGAAGGGCGTAGCCCAGCGAGTAGGTGGGAGATGAATTGGCTTCGAACAAGAGATGGCAGGAAGTCATCTTAATTGTTCGACATATGTAAAGTGTTACCGGATAATTTGTCATAATCACTTAACTAACTATCGAATGTGCGTTTGGTATATAATGGAAATATATCGAAATGGAGGTGAAATGAAGGATGATCAATAAAGCGTATAAATTTCGTATCTATCCAAATAAAGCACAAGCGATCCTGATCAATAAAACGATTGGTTGTTCTCGTTTTGTATTCAATCACTTCCTATCTCTATGGGATAATGCATACAAAGAAACAGGAAAAGGTTTGACATATGGTACATGCTCTGCCAAACTTCCTGCCATGAAGAAAGAGTTTGTTTGGCTAAAAGAAGTGGATAGTATTGCTATTCAATCGTCTGTTCGCAACCTTGTGGATGCTTATACACGCTTTTTTAAAAAACAAAACAGTGCCCCGCGTTTCAAATCTAAAAAGAACAACGTACAATCTTATACCACAAAACAAACAAATGAAAACATTGCTGTTGTCGGAAACAAAATGAAATTGCCGAAACTAGGTCTTGTTCGATTTGCCAAAAGTCGTGAAGTAAAGGGACGTATTTTAAATGCTACGGTTAGACGGAACCCTTCTGGCAGATACTTTGTGTCATTGTTAGTTGAAACAGAAGTGCAAGAACTTCCGAAAACACATTCTTATATTGGAATGGATGTAGGATTAAAAGATTTCGCCATTTTGTCAGATGGAACAACCTATAAAAACCCTAAATTTTTTCGCTCATTGGAAGAGAAGTTGGCAAAAGCACAGCGCGTTCTTTCTAGAAGAATGAAAGGATCTTCTCGCTGGAATAAACAACGAGTAAGGGTAGCTAGAATTCATGAATACATAGCTAATGCTAGAAAAGATTACTTGGACAAAATCTCAACTGAAATCATCAAAAACCACGATGTTATCGGTATAGAAGATTTGCAAGTATCGAATATGTTAAAAAATCATAAGTTAGCAAAAGCGATTAGTGAAGTATCTTGGTCACAATTTAGAACGTTGCTAGAATACAAGGCAAAATGGTATGGAAAACAAGTCATTCTGGTATCCAAAACATTTGCTTCAAGCCAATTATGTTCTTGTTGTGGGTATCAAAATAAAGACGTTAAGAATCTAAATCTTCGTGAATGGGATTGTCCTGAGTGCAATTGTCATCACGACAGAGATATTAACGCAAGTATCAATCTTAAAAATGAAGCTTTAAGGCTTCTAACCGTAGGAACTACGGGGATAGCCTAATGAATTAGAAGCCATTAGGCTTCTGTACTTAGGAATCTCCCACTTCAAACAGTCCGTAAGGACGTTAAGTGGTGAGTAGTTCAATACTATACACATGGAGGTATGGAACGTGAAAGGTAAATTGCTAAAAGGTGTACTTAGCTTTGGGATTGGTTTAGGAGTTTTATACGGAGGATCCTCAGCTCAAGCAGATACGTCTACAGATCAAAACAATACTTTGAAAGTGATGACGCATAACGTGTACATGCTATCAACTAACTTATATCCGAATTGGGGACAAAGTGAGCGTGCTGATTTAATTGGGGCGGCAGATTATATTAAGAATCAAGACGTTGTTATATTAAATGAAGTGTTTGATAATAGTGCTTCAGATCGCCTTTTAGGAAATTTGAAGAAAGAATACCCAAATCAAACAGCTGTATTAGGTCGTAGCAACGGAAATGAATGGGATAAAACGTTAGGTAGCTATTCATCTGCAACTCCTGAAGATGGAGGCGTTGCAATCGTTAGCAAATGGCCGATCGTTGAAAAGGTTCAATATGTATTTGCAAATGGATGTGGACCAGATAATTTATCGAATAAAGGATTTGTATACACGAAAATTAAGAAAAATGATCGTTTCGTTCATGTAATTGGGACGCATTTGCAGGCTGAAGATAGTATGTGCGGAAAAACTTCACCTGCATCTGTACGTACAAACCAGTTAAAAGAAATTCAAGATTTTATTAAAAATAAAAATATACCAAATGACGAGTACGTCCTATTTGGTGGTGATATGAATGTGAATAAAATAAATGCTGAGAACAATAGTGACTCAGAATACGCATCAATGTTCAAAACATTGCACGCTTCTATTCCATCTTATACAGGACATACAGCAACTTGGGATGCGACGACAAACAGTATTGCAAAATATAATTTCCCTGATAGCCCTGCCGAGTATTTAGATTATATTATTGCAAGTAAAGACCATGCGAACCCGTCATTTGTAGAGAATAAAGTGTTACAACCGAAATCTCCACAGTGGACTGTTACATCATGGCTCAAAAAATATACGTATGATGATTATTCTGATCATTATCCAGTAGCAGCAACTATTTCTATGAAGTAGTCCTAAAAAAGTTTCTTCTTAAATAGGAAGAAACTTTTTTATTTTGTAGAGGAGATTCCAACTTTCTTTCCAATATGTATAAGACATATAGAGAAGAGGAGAGAAAAAATGTGGATCGAGGAATTTTTAAAGAAGTTCCATTACCGTGTGCATTTTTGGATGAAGTAGCTTTAGATAGAAATATTCAATTGATTATAGAATTAAGTGGCAATAAGAAGATTCGTATAGCGAGTAAATCGTTACGTTCTGTTCCGGTTATGCAAAAGATTTTAGCTGCAAATGAACGATTTCAAGGTATTATGTGTTTTTCACCTAGGGAAGTTTTGTTTTTAATTGAACAAGGATTCAATGATTTATTGCTCGGATATCCTGCTTATGATGATAGGGCGTTACATGAAATAAGTTTGCTAACAAAGCAAGGGCTCATTATAACTTGTATGGTGGATTGTGAAGAGCATATTGTTTATTTAGAAAAAATTGCTGAGAAATCTAAAGGATGTTTTCGTGTTTGCTTAGATATTGATATGAGTAGTCGTTTTTTTAAGTTTCATTTTGGGGTCAAAAGATCACCGGTAAAAGATGTGCAAGGTACTTTGAAAATAGTAAAAAGGTTGAAAGAATCATTATTTTTAATACTAGATGGTGTAATGGGATATGAAGCCCAAATTGCTGGGGTAGGAGATCGCATACCGAATCAACGAGTGAAAAGTAAAGTGATTTCACATTTAAAGAAGAAATCAGTGTTAGAAGTTAAAGAAAGAAGAGGACATATCGTAAAAGAAATACAAAATCTAGGTATTGAACTAAGGTTCGTAAATGGGGGAGGCACAGGAAGTATAAAAACAACTGAGCAAGATCATTCAGTTTCAGAGATTACAATAGGTTCGGCTTTTTATGCCCCGAAGCTGTTTGATTATTATAAAGAGGTGCAATTTCATCCAGCTGTCGGGTTTGCTTTACCAGTTGTGCGTAAACCAGCCCCAACAATTTACACTTGTCTAGGTGGTGGATATATTGCCTCAGGCGCAATTGGGAAAGATAAAGAACCTGAGATTTGGAGGCCGAATGGTGCAAAACTATTAGCTTTAGAAGGCGCTGGTGAAGTGCAAACACCGATTTTTTATAACGGTGAGGAACGAGTAGAGATAGGAGATTCTATCTTATTTCGTCATAGTAAAGCTGGCGAATTATGTGAGCGGTTTCCGTTTTTATATCGTGTGAAAGAAGGAGAGATTGTTGGGGAGTATTCAACATATCGGGGGGATGGCCAATGCTTTCTATAAAGGGACAAAAATGGAGAAATTGGACAGGGAATGTAGAAGGAACACCGCATTATACGATGTATCCAGAAAGTATACAAGATGTAGTAGAAGTTATAGAGCTTGCGCGAAAGAAAGGGAAGAAAATTCGTGTTGTCGGTTCAGGACACTCGTTTACACCTCTTGTGCAAACGGAAGAAATTTTAGTTTCTTTAGATGAATTGAAGGGAATTGTGAATATTGATACGGAAGAAATGGTTGCCGAAGTATGGGCAGGAACAAAGTTACATGAGCTAGGGAAGTTACTTGAGGAAAAAGGTTATGCGCAAGAAAATTTAGGGGATATTGATTCGCAATCTATCGCAGGAGCAATTAGTACGGGGACGCATGGAACGGGTATTACCTTTGGAAGTTTATCAACACAAGTTATAGAGATTACGGCAGTTTTATCTACAGGTGAGACTATAGTTTGTTCGGAAACGGAGAATGTAGAATATTGGAGGGCCTTTCAGTTGTCACTTGGGATGCTAGGTATCATTGTAAGGATAAAATTGAAAGTTATCAGGGCGTATTCACTTGTGTATGAAAGTGAAAAACAAGCATTATCTACTGTAATGAACAAATTAGAAGAATATAAGAAGAATCGCCACTTTGAATTCTTTGTTTTTCCTTATTCAGATGAAGTGCAAGTGAAAGTTACAAACGAAACAACGGGTAAAAAAAGTGATTTGAAATGGCATAAACTAAAGGTAGAGTTACTAGAAAATAAGATGTTTTCTTTGTTATCTAAAGGATGCAAATGGTTTCCTTCTATAAGTAAAGGAGTAAGTCGATTATCGGCTAAAGCTGTACCGAATACAAAAATAATTGGTCCGAGTTATGAAGTATTTGCTACATCGCGTGCGGTTCCATTTTATGAAATGGAGTATAGTGTTCCTTCAAAGTATATGCAGGCCGTTGTAGAAGAAATTTCAAACCTTATTGAAAAGAAAAAGTATAAAGTGCACTTCCCAATTGAATGCCGTTATGTGAAAAGGGATGATATATGGCTCAGTCCAGCGTATGGAAGAGATTCTGCGTATATAGCTGTTCATATGTATAAAGGTATGAAGTATGCTGCTTATTTTGGTGAGGTGGAGAAAATTTTTCTAAAGTATGAAGGACGCCCGCATTGGGGAAAAATGCATACGTTAACGTACGAAAAATTACAAAATATATATCCAGAATTGCATTCGTTTCTAAAGGTGAGGAAATTATTAGATGAAGCAGAAATGTTTTCAAATCCTTACACAGAAAAGTTATTTACGATTATGAAAAAAAGCTGACAAAGTATTACTTGTCAGCTTTTTTTAGTACGATCGCATTTCTTGTTTGACTAATTCGCTCGTAAAATAGTAACTTATCACGACTAAATACATGTAATAAAACATGAATAATAAATAGACCGTTAATTACGAGTTGGAATAATAATATAACTATTAATACTAAAGGTTCTTTAAGATTTAAGATAGAGCTACTAGAAAGAATATAATTGATTCCACCTAAAACGAAATAGAATATACCATAACGGATGAATAGTTCCTTCAACGTAATACGATCTGATTGTCCTTTCACGTAAATACGAAGCAATGCTTTACCGATTGTCTTTCCATTCGTAAAGTATGGAATGATAATAAAGTAAATAAAGATCGAACACGTTATGAAAATGAGTTCGTATATGTTCGTGTAAGATTGAATATTAGAAACAAAGAAAGAATTTCCTTTGTTTTTAATGACAGGTACAACGATGGATAAGAAAATCCAATCAATTTGCATCGCGATAAAGCGACGAACGAATCCGACTGGTTTCGTTTCCAAATCAATATGACTATCTAATTCGCTTGCTTTCGGAAGGAAGTACGTAAAAATTGGTGCAATGATAAAGCCGATTACGCCGCCTAATGTATTTAAAAACAGATCATCTATATCAAATAAGCGGTACGCACAATTGTATATACCGTATAGTCCAGTCACTTGTGTTAGCTCGAAAAAGAGTGAAAGACAAAAAGAAATACAAATTGTTTGTAAGAAACTACGTCGGAAATAATACCGTAAGTAAATACCGAATGGAACGGTTAATAGAACGTTAAATGCTACTTGTAAAAACGCAGATTCTTTTAATAGGTAGAAATAAGTAGCTGGTTTCGTTAAAATTGCCGAAGTACGATTACTAATTTCTTGTATGAAATAAAATGGTGATAGTTGCATGTGCTGCGTATTAGCCGGTTGTAGGCTACAAGTATCATATGTTTGTGGCAACGGCAAAATCACAAGAAAATAGGCATTTAATAAGTAAAGCAATAATGAGTATAAAATAAATGAACGCCATTTATTTAAATAACCATACTTTCGATAATTAAATATTAAAAAAGGGATTAATAGAAACATTGCTAAAAAAGGAAATAAAATAAATGCTGTTTTTACAGGGAATAAATATGCAGTCAAAATGAAGCTCCTTTCAATGAAAATTCGTTTACCATTATAACGTTAAAAGAACCTTAAAACAAAATTAAAATATTTTGAAATAGAAAAAATTATAAATTTTAATAGAATTAAGTTATACTAAATTTAATATAAGGATATTATGATTATTATAAGTTGAAAGAGGGAACAAGATATGCGATATGAGCTTTTTTCTGTAAGTGGGAATCATATTACAACTTTTGAAAGTGCGTGGCGTTTTCAAGAGGGAGAACAGATTTTTGTTCATGATGATCAAATAAAACGAAATTTTATTATTATCCGCCTAACGCATGATGTATTTCAACAAAATAAACATGTTATTCGTTTGTATTGTCAAGAAAAGAAAGTATATGCATAAAAAAACGAGTCGTTCTAGTGTAATAGAATGACTCGCTTTTTGATTTGTAAGTTTCACCTTATAAGAAAATAAGAGTAAGTACACCTACGATAATGCAATAGAAAGAGAAATATTTTAAATTTCCTTTTGCCATAATGTTCATAAACCATTTTAATGAAATATACGTCATGATAAATGTTGCGATAAATGCAACGATATATGGTACGAATAGTGTATCTAGATTTGGATCTTTTGCAATGTCTGTAATACTTAATAATAAACCACCTAAGCTAACAGGTATATATAGTAAGAATGAGAAACGAAGAGCCGTTTCCTGCTTCATACCAAGTAACATCGCTGCTACGATTGTTGCACCTGATCGGCTTATCCCAGGAATTAGTGCGCAAGCTTGTGCTAGGCCAACAATGATTGCATCTTTCATAGAAAGGTCGCCATCATTTTTACGTCCACGCAAGTTTCTAATAATCCAAAGACCGACAGCGGTAATAAGAAGGGAAATCCCAACCATTTTCACACCTTTTAAGTATTGATCGATGTAATCTTTAAATAAAACACCAATAACACCTGCTGGAATGGTCGCAATAACAAGGTAAATAATAAAGAAGAAATCTGATTTTGCATCTTCTGCTCTTGTAAATATATAAGATAGACCATTCTTCGTTAGACGAATTAAATCATTTCTATAAATAAGTAATACAGCTAATAATGAAGCTGAATTAACAAGTAGTTCAAAGCTAAACCCTTCGATTTTTAGTCCTAGCAAATGCTGTGCTAAAACGAGGTGACCGCTTGAAGAAATCGGAATCGGTTCTGTTAGTCCTTGGAACAGACCAAGAATTAAATATTTTAAAATGTAGTAAAATTGTTCCATAATAACCTCCTTGTTTAATAGTCGAAAGAAACAACTTGTCCATTATAACAAAGATACGGATGAATATTGAGAAGAAATAAATATTCGAAATATAATAAAAATCCCTTATAGCAGTATAAGGGATTTTTATTGTTAACGAGAAACTGCTGTTTCTTCAAGACTTTTCGTTAATTGAACATCGACTTTCTCAGCATCATGAATGTGATTCATAATAGTAGTATTTAACTTTTGGAACATTTGTTGTGTAGTAGCGAATTCTCGTAATATATCATCATTACAAGACTTTTGGTTTTCAATAGCTTTAATAACATTAGTAGCACCGTTTTGTAACGTTTGAATCATAATTAAAATATTTTCAATTCTAGCGTTTGTATCGGCACTCATTTCTACACCTTCATCGACTAAATGCAAATTATCTTTTGTATTATCGTATGCTTTTTCAATTTCTTCTTGAATTTTTTTCGTTAAGTTGCCAATGTTTTTTGTACTTTCAGCTGTACTTTCAGCTAATTTTCTTACTTCATTGGCAACGACAGCGAATCCTTTACCGTGTTCACCAGCACGTGCAGCTTCAATGCTTGCATTTAAAGCAAGTAAATTTGTTTGTGCTGCAATGTTTTGAATGACTTCTACAATTTGCTCGATTTCTTTTGAGCGTTCACTTAAATGATTCATACTATTAGACGTACGTTGAGATTGTTCGCCTAATTTGTTAATTACAATAAGTAAACGGTGAACAGATTCTTTTCCTTCATTAGAGCAGTCAATGATTTCTTCAATAGATTGAATTAAGCTTTGTTCTTTTTGTAACATTTCATTATTTAATTCATTGGAATGTGTAGTGCGTGTTGAAACATTTTCGAAACATGAGCTTAATTGTTGAACTAAATTTTGAAGTGTATTGTGCTGGTTATTTACAAGTTGATGCTCTTGAACAACGCTTTGTACACGATCGTGGATAGAAGAAATAGTCTCTTGTTGTTCGATATCCTTTTGTTTTAATTCTGCTTCTAGTTCTTGTATACGACTTTCTAATTGATCAATTTTATGTTGGAGTGATTTCTTTTGAGTAAACATATATTTATTTCAACCGCCTTTAGAAGTTATATTTTCTCTATATTTGGATTTTAGCATCTTTTATAATTTTTAAATATAGGAATTGTTAAATATTTAAGAATCTATTACATTTTATGCATAATTCCCTTTTTTTCGTCATGAAAAATAAACTGTATTTAATGGTATTGTAAACAAACTGTAAAATAAATCATGTATAACTGTATAAGAAGGGAGTCGGATTATGAACTATTTTAAGCGAATCAGTAGTCTAGTATTAGCAGGAATTATAAGTCTTTCTAGTACAGTCGCTGTTAAAGCAGAGTCAAACGACGAGAAACTTAACAACATGCAACAGCAATTGCAGCAAAACGATGCAGAAATGCAAAAGAAAGAGCAAGAGAAGCAAGCTGTTAGTAAAGAAATTCAAGGTATCGAAAACGAACTACATAATTTAAATAATACAATTGCAAAAAATAAAGAGGATCAAGCTGCTATTCAACGTAAAATTGATGAAACACATAAGCAGATTGAACAAAAAAAGGAAGAAATTGTCGTTTTAGAGGATAAAGTCCTTGCTCGTAAAGATATTATGAGAAAACGTATGGTTTCTGTTCAAAACAGTTCAAATACAAGTTTAGTAGTAGAAGTTGTAGTAGAGTCAAAAAACTTTGCAGATTTCTTACAACGTATGAACGCAGTTTCTACTATTTTAGAAGCTGATAAAGAAATTTTACGTCTACAGGAACAAGATCTTCGTCAAATTGAAGCAGACAAGAAAACAATTGACGAAAAAGAAGCATCTTTAGTAGTAGACAAACAAAAATTAGCAAAAGCACAAGCTGATTTGCAAGATAACTTGAAAAAGCGTCAAGCTAACTTACAAACAGTTCAAGCTAAATATAATCAGGTTGCAAGCCAACTTAATTTAGCTGCAGAAGAAAAGGCTAAAATCGAATCAAACATGAAGGCAGTACAAGAAACGATTGCTCGTGAGCAAGAAGCAGCAAGAATTGCAGCAGAAGAGCGTGCAAAAGCGGAGGCAGCTGCAAAGGCTGAGCAAGAAGCTTTAGCGAAAGCGCAAGCGGAAATTGCTGAAAAGCAAAAGCAAGCAAAAGCTAGTAAACCAGCTGAACCAGTTACTAATAATAATTCGAAGGTAGAACCTCCACAACCTAAACCATCTCCTAAGCCAACTGCTGGTGGGAAAGAAATTTATGTAGAAGCTACAGCTTATACAGCTGATCCAGGGGAAAATGGTTATGCACCAGGTCAACAAGTATTCTCTGCATGGGGACCAGGTGGTAAAGGTTATAATCTAACTGCAAACCCAGGAATGAAATTAATTGCTGTAGATCCAAATGTTATTCCATTAGGTAAAACTGTAAATGTTGAAGGTTATGGAGTCGCAATTGCAGCAGATACTGGTGGAGCGATTAAAGGTAACAGAATTGATGTGTTAATGCCTGATAAAGGGTCTTCTAGTCAATGGGGAAGAAAAATCGTTAAAGTTACAATTTTAAACTAACACGTAATCCAACTTTACAATACGTAGAGTTGGATTTTTTTATAAAAACAATGTTAAGTTGAGTTTACATTTTGTTAAGGGTAGCATACAATGATGGTGAGAGGTGGTAAATTTGACCATTTTAAATAGAGTGAAGGAATTAAGAGCTCGGTTTAATTTTTCGCAAAGTGTATTAGCAGAAAAGGTTGGAGTGACGAGACAAACAATCGCGGCAATTGAAAAAGGGGATTATGTTCCGTCATTGTTATTAGCGCTTACGATTTGCGATGTGTTCGAGCTCAAGATGGAAGATGTGTTTGTTTTAAATAAGGAGGGGGAAGAGGATGAATAGACTTGTATTTTCCTATATGTTGAATGTACTTTTAATGGTATTAGCAGGTTGGGCATTTATTGAGTTGTATTATTTTACTATCGAAGTTGCTAATTTTATTCAAACGAAGAGGGTACCATTTGAAGTTTCGGTGAGTTTAATGCCAATAGGATTGCTTTTAATATTTGGTATTGTATCGACTGTTCTTTATAAAATTCAAAAGAAAAAATATAAAGAGCTATCATATTGGATGTTTCCACTGTTATTTCCTCAAGAAGACGAGCGGGAAAAGGCGATTACAGAAAAGGCTTGTCGTACTACATTTATGTCACTATGGTACGTGTTGCCTTGTGCGGTTGGTTTTTTAACGCTTTCTCCAATTGCTAATCTATATGTTCCTGCATATCCAATATATATTGCATTTAGTATTTTCTTTATTCAAATGACAATTTTCCACGTATCTTTATATCGAAATAAAATCGCTTAAAAAGAAACCTTCTTGCATCAGCAAGAAGGTTTCTTTTCAGCTTACACTTGTACATATAGCAATATTATCTTATCATTTTAAATAGAGTAAGATTTTGTAACGGAAAGGAATTGTATATGAATAAGCAAAGAATTTATAGTATAGTAGCAATCCTCCTATTTGTTGTAGGTGGTGTATTAATCGGCAAACCATTTTATGATGGATATCAAGCTGAAAAGAAACAGACTGAAAATGTACAGGCTGTTCAAAAAATGGATTATGAAAAACATGAGACAGAATTTGTAGATGCTTCGAAAATTAATCAACCAGACTTGGCAGAAGTAGCGAACGCATCTTTAGATAAGAAACAAGTAATTGGTCGTATTTCGATTCCGAGTGTTTCATTAGAACTTCCTGTTTTAAAGTCTTCTACTGAGAAAAACCTATTATCAGGTGCAGCAACAGTAAAAGAAAATCAAGTAATGGGAAAAGGGAATTATGCATTAGCAGGACATAACATGTCTAAAAAAGGTGTTTTATTTAGTGATATAGCGTCTCTAAAAAAAGGCGATAAAATTTATTTGTATGATAATGAAAACGAATATGAATATGCGGTTACTGGTGTATCTGAAGTAACTCCTGATAAATGGGAGGTTGTTGAAGATCATGGGAAAGATGAGATAACACTTATTACATGTGTATCTGTAAAAGATAATTCTAAACGTTATGTTGTTGCTGGTGATTTAGTAGGAACGAAGGCGAAGAAATAAAAAAGAAGGTCAACTCTCTAAAGAGTTGACCTTCTTTTTTACTAATGTTGAGAAATAATAGAATATTTTAGTTGGTATTTAAGTATTTTTCTATTTATGTATAATAAAGTTAGAATTCAAGATTTTGGGAGGAACAAGAGTGAAACAACAGGTGAAGAAACTTCTTTTAACAACAAGTGTAGCGTTATTGGTAGCTCCAATTTCAGCCTATGCGCATCCAGGACGTACAGATGCTAATGGGGGACATACGTGTCGTACAAATTGTGAAAAATGGGGATTGCAGTACGGGGAATATCATTATCACAATAAGCCAGCTTCTAGTAGTGGTGCAACAAGTCCAGCTCCTAGTCAAAATAATAATGGTGCTGTAGAAGCTGAAAGACAAGCAGAAGCACAGCGCAATGCTGAGGCTGAAAAACAACGTGCTGCAGAGGCGCAGCGTAAAGCTGAAGAAGAG
Source organism: Bacillus sp. FF-1 (assembly GCF_028548245.1). NCBI lineage: Bacteria > Bacillati > Bacillota > Bacilli > Caryophanales > Bacillaceae > Bacillus > Bacillus sp. FF-1. The sequence goes on along the minus strand of NZ_JAQQGG010000007.1, from coordinate 37,972 downwards.
AGACAACGTGTAGCGGAGGAACAAAGAAAAGCAGAGGCAGAGAGACAACGTGTAGCTGAAGAACAAAGAAAAGCGGAAGAAGCACGTAAGCAAGAGGAAGCACAACGTCAAGCTGATATGGAAAAAGGACAGCTTGAGGGACAAAAAAATGGAGAGATTGATTTTAAAGCAGGGAAAAATGATGCAGAATCACATTTAGCTGGAAAATCAGATACATATAAAGAAGCATTCAAAATTGCTTATGCTGCATCTTGGTCTTTAGAAGAGCAGAAGAAAACGAATTTTGAAAAAGGAAAAGAGCAAGGTTTAGCACAAGAGACGATGGAAGATAGTCAAATTGCTCCAGAGTTTAAGCCGAATTTTGCAGAAGGTTTCCAAGTAGGGAATAAAGAAAGAACAGAAAAAATTGAAAAAGAGCAAGCTGAACTGGGGGAAAAGGCAGGTAAGGAATTAGCCGGAAAGAACCCCGGAAATAGAGAGAAAGATGTGTACGTGAAGGCGTATGAAACAGCTTATGAAAAGGGTTATAAATCTACAAAAAAAGCAGTAGAAAAGGCTGGCTATAAGTATGCATTTGAAAACTATGATTTGAAAGTTCCTGCTAAATATGAAAAAAATGAATCGTTAAAGAAGTGGTTTATTGAAGGATTTAAATCAAATAAAAAAGCAGCAGAAATTAGAGAAGAAGGATATAAAAAAGGAGACAGTTGGCTTGCATTCTTCTATAAGAATTTTGTGCCAAGTGAATATAAAGAACATAAAAATCTGTACGAACAAGCGATAGAAAAAGGTAAGAATGCATAAAAAAGATGAGGGATTTCCCCTCATCTTTTTTAATCCATCCATTTCACTAACTTCTTAGAAATTAGTAATAAAACGCAGCCTAATACAATTGCTACAGCGCCAATTACTGTAAATACTTCAGCATATCCAAGTGAAGTTGTGAAGCTTGCAAGTTGTCCACCTAAAATGTTAGCGATTCCTGAGCTTGCTAACCATACTCCCATTAATAAAGAAGCAAGTTTTACTGGGGCAAGCGCACTAACCATTGATAGTCCAACAGGTGATAAGAATAGCTCACCTAACGTATGGAAAAGATACGTAAAGACGATAAATAGTAAGTTTGCTTTTTCTGTAATGTTATGTTCATCACTACCTGTTTTTAATGTAGCAATAACGAGAATGATATAACCGATACCGAGCAAGATCATACCAAGTCCCATTTTAGTTGGGATTTTTAAATCCCCGCGCTTGCGAGTTGCAAGTTTTGCCCATAATGCCGAAATAACTGGAGCAAGTAAAATAATAAATAATGGATTGACCGATTGGAACCAAGATGTTGGAACTTCCCATCCGAACACAGAGCGGTCTACAAATTTGTTTGTATATAATGTTAATGAACTACCAGCTTGTTCAAAGCCAGCCCAGAAGAAGACAACGAAGCATGTTAAAATGACGATAACTGCAGTACGTTGTTTTTCTTTTTTTGTTAAAGGTGTATCTCCTACTGATGGTTGTCCATCTGTTGTTTGTAAATCGCGAGTTGGTTTTTTACCGATATCACCAAGGAAGCGATTGGATAGTGTTGTAAATAAAATTTGTCCAATGATCATTCCGATTGAAGCGGCTAAGAATCCGTAACGGAATCCGTAATGTACAACGCCATCAACCGTTGTTTTGAATAAATTTTCTGATAAAAATCCGCAAACGAGTGGAGCTAAAAATGATCCGACATTAATACCCATATAGAAAATGGTAAATGCACTATCACGTTTTGGATCGTTCTCTTCGTATAATTCCCCAACCAGTGTAGAGATGTTCGGTTTGAAGAATCCATTACCGATAATAATAAGCGCTAATCCGAGGTATAGGCCGACTTGGTTTTGTAAGGCAAATAGTGTAAGGTTACCGATTGCCATTGTTATACCACCAATTGTGATCGCTTTTCGTCTACCTAGAAAACGGTCTGTTAAGTATCCACCAATCATCGGTGTGAAATAACAGGCTCCAGTGTAAAATCCGTAAATAGAGAGTGCCCATCCAGGACTAAACCCAAGACCACCGCTTACTAAAGCTGTCGTTAAATATAATGTTAATAATCCTCGTAATCCATAGTAACTAAATCTTTCCCACATTTCTGTAAAGAAGAGTAAGTATAAACCTGGAGGATGTTTCTTTTTTCTTTGTTGTTCTCTTTCTAGTTGTATCGCTGATTCCATGTTATTTTCCTCCTGACACAAACAAAAACAAAGTTAATAATTTTGTACATTTAATATTTTACTTTATTAACTATTATAAGTCAATAAAGGTTGATTTTTCAGAAGAAATTGGAAAAGGGATATAGCTATAGAATGAGTGTTTCTTTTATGTTAGACTATGGACTATGTTTTCTTTGTAAAGAAGCGGTTTATTGCACTTTTTTATATGTGAAATTGATTTCATAAAAGATGAAATTAAAGAAGGAGAAAGAAATGAAATTGTTACAGAAAAAAGAAATTTTACTTATTAGTCTTATGTTATTCTCGATGTTCTTTGGAGCGGGGAATCTTATATTTCCACCTTTTCTTGGGTATGAAGCAGGAGAACATGTGTGGATTTCATTAGTAGGGTTTATTATATCAGCAACAGGTCTTCCGATATTGGGAGTTATTGCGATTGCAAAAGCAGGAAGTTTTCAAACGCTAGCGGGTAGAGTTCATTCTTCATTCGCCATTATTTTTCCGTGTATCGTGTATGTATTTATTGGACCAGGCCTTGGTATTCCGCGTGCAGGAAGTCTAGCTTTTGAAATGGGACCGGGTCAGCTATTTCCGGAAGCGGGTAGCGTAGTCTTATTATGTTACACAGTTATTTTCTTTAGTATTGTGTACTGGTTAAGTTTATCACCGTCTAAATTAATGGGATTGTTCGGAAAAGTTTTAACACCGTTATTATTAGGTATGATTGCTCTTATCTTTATAAAAAGCATGTTTACATCAGTAGGTAGTGTGAAAGAGGCTGCTGGAAATTATGGACAAGCGCCTATGTTCCAAGGGTTTTTAGATGGATATTTAACGATGGATGCATTAGCAGCTTTAATTTTTGGGATTGTGATTGCAAATGCTCTTCGTGCAAAAGGTATTGAAGATGATAAAGGTTTAGCGAAATATATGAGTATTGCTGGAATTGGTGCAGGACTATTATTATCTATTATTTATGTCATACTTGGATATGTCGGTTCAATGAGTGGTTCATTGGGGACATTTGATAATGGCGCGCAAGTGTTAGCACAAGTGATGACTACATTATTTGGACAAGGTGGAGTCGTTTTATTAGGTCTTATTTTTACGATCGCGTGTTTATGTGTTTCAATCGGACTTGTTACATCTTGTAGTCAATTTTTCGCAAGTGCATTTCCGAAAGTAGCTTATAAAGTTTGGGCATTTATATTAAGTTTTGTTAGTATGATTTTAGCTAATTTAGGATTAACACAAATTTTAAAAGTATCAGTACCGATTCTTGGATTTATTTATCCAGTTGCATTAACGCTTATTATTTTAGGGCTATTCCATAAGTATATTGAGAAGTATGCATACGTATATACAGTAACTGTTGGAATTGTAGCGGTGTTTAGTGCAGTTGATATTTTCAATAAAAATGTGATGATGAATCAGTGGACATCAGTATTAAAGTACATTCCGTTTTATACAGAAGGTGTAGGATGGATTGTTCCAGCTATTATAGGTGCTTGTATTGGTGTTGTATTAAATAAGAAGAAATAAAAGAAAGGTGTTTTCCAATTTCGGAAAACACCTTTCTTTTTTGGAAAAATAGTATTGAAAATGAATAGACTAAGAGTATGATAAAGGTAATTGGTAATATATAGGTTTTGAACGGATAAGGGGGGAGCGTATGAAGGAGGATTTGAATAAGAAAATAGAAGCACTCGAAACGGCAATTGAAACGATTCAAGAAGCACTTTTTGAATTGAAAGCCAAACAAAGAGAAATAGAAGCAGAAAATGCTAAGCAACATGTTAGTAAGGAAAAGAAAGAATATATTGAAACGGTGATGGAGGAAAAACAAAAAGAAGAAGTAGTTAGAATAAAAGAGCCTGTGCAAGAACGTGAGGTAAAACAAGTGGATATATCTGCTTTTAAACGAGAACCATTTAATATTATTAAGTTTTGCCAAACGTGGTTACCGCGCATATTTGTCGGTATTATGTTGCTTGGAGTAATTTGGTTATTTAAAGCAGGGGTAGATGCGGGATTATTAACACCAGCAATACGAATTGTGTTTGGTATTGTCCTATCAATCGGTTTTTATTATATAGGGGATATTCAAATTAAACGCGAGCGGCAAGCGTTAGGGTTAGTATTAGCAGGAGGAAGTATTACGGGTATAGTTTTAACGACATTTGCGGCACATTATTTATATGGATTTATTCCAGCGAGTGTCGCGTTTCTATGTAATATCGCATGGGTCATTTTAGGTATTTATATAGCGAAGAGGTATCAATCGGAATATCTTACTATCTTTGTAGCGGTAGGAGCTTTCTTCGTGCCGTTCTTATTAAATAGTACGACTCCTAATCCGTATATTTTCTTTGGATATGAGACGATACTAACGCTCAGCTTATTATGGTATGCGTTGAAAAATCGTTATCAGTATTTATATATGATTTCTTATGTTGTTGCTGCTATTGTTCTTTTTGTCTTCTTTGCTGTTATGTCAATGTTAGTAGAGGATTTGCAAGTCCAGTTAACAGTAGTTTATGGTTTAATTCACTTACTATTATTTTGGCATATGTTTACAGAGAGAAGTTTTATAGTAGAGCCACGCTTGGCGATATTTAGTGCGAATGCAGTCTTTTTTATATTAGCTATTTCAAAAATACATGAATTTACAACATGGGGATTAATGATAAGTGCACTCGTACACGCTATTATGTTCGTGTTTGAATATAGGAAGGATAGACATTCTACATTTACAAATCTTTTATTTGGTTTCGCAATGGGAGCATTTAGTTTAGCGATTTTATATGAGTATAGTTTAGTGAATGCAGCGATTGTACTATTATTACAAGGTTTCCTCGGTATGTTTACTTCTATTAAAGGAAAACAACAGATAAAATTGTATGTTAGTGCGACGGTTTACGCAATTGGAATGATACAGACGATTTTTAGCCCGTTTGATCAATTTATTTCGGCAGGCTTTGTTGCTCATCTTATTTTAATAGGAACGTTCTATTATTGCATGAGACAAGCGAAAGAAGTATTAGCGAGCTTTGGCAAGTATGTGTATTCTATAGCACTCTATTGGTTTATGGTGATTGTATTTATTACAATTACTAGAATCGGTGAAGTTTTGTCCACAGATGGAAGCATAATAAGTGTATCTGTATCGTTATTATGGATGGTGTATGCATTATTTGCAGTTTGGCTTGGCCGGAATAAAAATATGAATGAAATATTATATGCCGGCTTAGTCGTGTTAGTCGTAACGATAGGAAAGCTATTCCTTCTAGACTTACCAGAAGTTTCAATGATGATTAGGGCAGTGTTATTCTTAATAGTAGGTAGTATAGGTATCGTTATTTCAAGAATGTTTTTCTCAAAAGAAGAGAAATGAGAAGAAGGCAATCCATATCCGGATTGCCTTTTTCATTATTTCTTATTAATCGTTACAGTCTCACTATATTTCGCTGTTGTATTTTGACGTAGACGAAGTGTTGCTTGTCCAGTCGTATTTGGATCGATTTGTACGTTCACAATTTTTTCAGCAGAACCTAAGCTGTTTGTTGTGAAAGAAAATGCACTACTATATCCGAAAGTAGATGGCCAAGTGCCATTTGTATTTTGAACTTTCGCTACTTGTGTACCGCCAGTAGTGAATATACCTAAAGAATAATTATTGTATGTTGTGTTTGGTAATAAGTTATTTACTTGAATTTTGATTTGGAACACTTCATTGTTTGGTAGAGTGCTAGGGTGTGTAACTACGTAGTCATTTGCTGTTACTGCACCGTTATAGCCATATGAACCAGGTTTAAAAGTATTTGTATTAAACCATTGATAACCTGCATTTGGCGCACTCCAAGGTTCAGGTTGTGGCTCAGTTGATAAGCTTGGTTGTTCAAATGTTTGTAAAGTGGTAGGTAAATCAAGTTGTAAACCATTTACTTGGTCTAAACTTGTAAATGTCTCTTTTTTCGATAGCCAATTTACGATATTTTCTAGTAAAATCGCATCGTTTTCTTCTTTATATCCATCGTAAGTTTTCTTTGTTTGGCCAGAGTCTTCACGAACGTATTTTGGCGTAGCATCTTCAACAGGAGAAGAGTCTCCAATAAAGGCAGCTTTTCCAAGCCCTACTTTTGCGATAGCAGCATAAGGACCTTCTGCAACACCACCGCCGTTATACACACCGCTATCAACAGCGTTATTCCATTTTGCTGGGTTTTCTGGAAGATAAACAAGTCCTTTTGCTAGTTTTGGATTTGTAATTGCTAAAGTAGAACCAGCATGCATTGCTACAGATGAAACCCCTTCTGTAATTCCGAATGATTGTTCAGGTGATACAATATTTTTAGCGGAAACATCACCGATTGCATTATAGCGGAAGCGAATACCGAAGTTGTCAGATAGCCAATCAGAGCTTTCTACTCCTTGCATAGCTTGTGAATTGGCTTCTTCGTTAGACATTCCTTTTGCTGGATTATCCCAAGCACCGCGTCTATATCCGTTAAATACTTCAGAAGAGTCCCAACGATTTTTATTACGATCTGCATTATAATGATCGGCAATGAAGAAGATACTACCGCCATTTTTCACGTATTGTAACATAGCATCTTGTTCAGATTTTTTGTAAGGAATATTTGCTTCTGGAACGATAAACACATTGTAGTCTTTTAAATCTTCGTATGTAATCGGTGTTGATTTACGTAGTTCTTTTACATGATAGCCGTTTTGGGCAATGCCGTTTCCGAAATCAGAAAAGCCACCATCGATAACCCAGTCAGCAGTCCCGGCAGTTTGACCGTGTGTATTATCGAATAATACTTTTTTCCCATTGTTTTGATTTACAACTTTTGCAGCAATTTCAGGAGCTGGGTCTACAGAGCTTTCGGCATAAGTAGATGGTATGAACGAAGCCCCTATGCTTAGTGTAATTGCTGTTGCTAAAGAAAATGTAATCCATTTTTTATTCTTCATAGAAGAATCCCCCTAATAATAAATATATGTGCTTTAATAATGTAATTTATTTTTCTGTAAAAATAAAGACGGAAAACATAAAAAATATTAAAAATTTGTAAAAATACCGTGAAATTTGTTGAGAAATATTTATATAGGCATAAAAATATCCCTTCCAAGTAATAAGGAAGGGATGTTTTGCTTAACCAATTTTTGAATTAGGTGTTTCATCAATTTTATGAAAACCTTTCATGTAATACACGACAGCTAAACCGATAAGCCAAATTGGTCCAACAATTAATGCAATCCTTGTATCTTCTGAATACGCCATTATACATAATACGAGTGCAAGGAAAGCAAGTGAGAAATATGAACTTAATGGGTATAAAGGCATTTTATACGATAACTTTTGTTTGTTTTGCGTCGGCAAACTTTTACGGAACTTAATTTGAGCGACTAATATAATACCCCAAGTCCAAATTGCCCCGAAAGTTGAAATACTAGTGAGCCATGTAAATACTTTTGCGGGCACAAGATAGTTTAATATAACACCAACGAGTAAAACGATTGCTGTTGCTACAATTCCTTGACTTGGAATGCCATTTTTATTTAAACGACCGAATCTTTCCGGAGCTTTTTTCTGTTGAGCTAATGTATACAGCATGCGGCCTGTACTAAATAAACCACCATTACAAGAAGAAAGAGCTGCTGTTAATACGACGAAGTTAATAATTCCTGCTGCTTTTGCGATACCGATTTGCTGGAATGTTAATACAAATGGACTTCCTTTCTCACCAAGTTCGTTCCATGGATAAATTGCCATCATAACGAATAGAGCCCCAACGTAGAACAGTAATATTCTCCAAAATACGTTATCGATTGCTTTTGCGAGTGTTTTTTTCGGGTTTTGCGCTTCACCCGCTGTAACGCCGATTAATTCAACGCCTAAATAAGCGAATAGCACCATTTGCATGGAGAGGAGTAACCCAGAAAAACCATTTGGGAACCAGCCACCATGTGACCAAAGGTTTGAAATGCCAGTAGCGATACCACCGTTTCCGAAGCCAAATAAAATAATACCAGCCCCAACTACTATCATACAGATAATTGTGACAATTTTAATGAGAGCAAACCAAAATTCAAGTTCTCCAAATACTTTTACAGATAAAAAGTTGAAAGCACTCATTAATAATAGAGCGAGTAAAGCCCAAGTCCAGCGCGGAATATCTGGGAACCAGTACTGCATGTAAATGCCAGCAGCCGTAATTTCAGCCATGCAAGTAACAACCCATAAGAACCAGTAGTTCCAACCGGTAATATAGCCAGCTAGTGGTCCAAGATAATCATATGCATATTTACTAAAAGAGCCAGCAACAGGTTGTTCAATTGCCATTTCTCCGAGTGCTCGCATAATGAAAAAAATAACGAGTCCAGCAATCATATAGCCTAGTAAAATAGAAGGACCAGCTAGTTTAATAGCAGAAGCAGATCCTAAAAATAGTCCAACGCCAATAGCTGAACCGAGTGACATTAAAGTAATATGTCGTTCTTTTAAACCTCGGTTTAAAGTTCCAGATTTGTTTGTGTGCTGCATAAGAAGAATCCCCCTTGTAGAGTGAACGATATTTGAATGCGTTTACTAAATATTTAACTATTTCAAATTATAAAACATTTCCATCTGTTATGCTACAAAAATAATCATTATTAACTGTACTACATCTGTACTTGTCAGACTTAAACTTAAAATTCGAACTATTAGCGAATATATTGACTCTTCTTTTTATTGATTGTTAAGATTAAGTATTATATTTTCTCACATACTAGTAAGAAAAGAATGTGTGATAATAATTCAGATGTAGGAAGGGTACATAACCATGTTTCAATTACAAAAATATAACACTTCTGTGAAGCAAGAGCTTTTAGCTGGCATCACAACTTTTTTTACATTTGCGTATATTCTTGTCATCAATCCGAAAATATTATCTGATGCAGGTGTACCATTTGATCAAGCTTTTACGGCAACTATTATTGCGACTGTTGTAGGGACGCTATGTATGGCGTTTTTAGCTAACTATCCAATTGTTATTGCTCCAGCTATGGGAATGAATGCGTATTTTGCTTATTCTGTCGTTCAACAGGCAGAGGGGATTACATATGTCATTGCGTTTTCAGCAGTATTTGTAACAGGTATCATTTTTCTTTTATTATCTTTCACTTCATTTAGGCAAAAGCTTATTGTCGCAATTCCTGATAGTTTAAAACATGCAATTGCAGGTGGAATTGGGTTATTTATTGCTTTTATTGGATTACGTCTATCTGGAATTATCGTTGATCATCCATCTAACTTAGTTACGATTGGTGATTTCCATTCTCCAGCCGTTATTTTAACTTTAATTGGTTTGATTTTAGCGGCGGTATTAATGACATTGCGTGTGAGCGGTGCATTATTTATTAGTATGATTGTGACAGGAATTATCGCCTTCTTTACAGGGCAGCTGAAGTTTACGGATAAAATTGTTGCGATGCCTCATTTACCAGAGGGGATTATCGTTTCAAATCCAATTAACGCCTTTTCAGATGTAATTGAATACGGATTATATGGCGTTGTATTTTCATTTTTACTTGTACTGTTATTTGATACAACAGGAGCATTACTCGGTTTAATTAAACAAGCAGGCTTAATTACAGATAATACAGAGAAACGTTTTGGTAAAGCATTTATTGCGGATGCAATTGGCGGTACTACAGGTTCTATCTTTGGGACAAGCCCAACAGCAGCGACGATTGAATCTTCAGCTGGTATTGCTGCAGGTGGTAAAACAGGATTAACAGGTATTGTAGTAGTTGGCCTAACGATTATAACAGCATTCTTCAGCCCTGTTATTGCTTCTTTATCAAGTGTAGCCGCTATTACAGCTCCATCATTAATTATTGTAGGTAGTTTAATGGCACAAAGTATTCGTGATATTAATTGGAATGAATTTGAAGATGCATTACCAGCATTTTTAATTTTCGTTGGTATTCCGTTAACGTCTAGTATTGCGAATGGAATTGCAATTGGATTTTTAGTGTATCCAGTCTTAAAAATTGTGAAAGGGAAAGGGATGGAGGTACATCCGTTACTCTACTTATTTACAATTTTATTTGGATGTCATTTATTCTTATAATATAGGAGAGGGGGCTTCTTATGAGGGGCTCCTTTTTTGTGTATAATAAAGTGAAACTATAATCAGTGGGGGTTCTGTTCATCCCCCACTGATTATTAGTTGAACCAATCGGGCTTTTATGGGCAGTTTGACTCTCTCTGGATATCTGGTTATTAGCTTAATTATTAGGAGGGAGTCTTACTGCCCGTTAATGCGGGGTAAAGTGAAACTATAATCAATCACGCAAAATATAAATTACTTAATGGAATATATATGTTACAATATGGATGGAGGGGGAACATGAATGGCTGTAAGTAAAATAAAAGTCGCGCGTGTTCAGTTAGATTTAACACAGCAACAATTAGCAGAAAAAGTAGGCGTTACAAGGCAAACGATTAGTTTAATTGAGAAGGGCAAATACAATCCGTCTTTAGATTTATGTTTGAAAATTTGTTATGCAGTAGATAAAACTTTGAATGATTTGTTTTGGGAGGAAAAGGAGTGATTCGATGAAAATTGTGAAAGATGAACGTTTAATGATTGAGGGGTTAAAACATATTAGATTAGTTTTCATCTTACAAAATATTTTCATACTAGGTATTGTTTTTTATCGCTACGTTTTGCAAGATGCAGGATATGAAAGTGTTTCGGATTTATTAATGGTATTTATGGGTGGGATTGTAGTTATTAACTTTTTAAATCTGAAAAATTCAGTGGAAGTGTATGAGCATACAGGGGGAGTATCACGTAGCTATTTCATGAAACTATTATTCATTCCGGTAAGTATTGTTATTGGGATTTTAGCTATTTGTATCGTTGTAACACCAGATATTTCGATAAAGGAAATTAGTATGACAGGACTTATTATGTTTGCTTGTTTTTTAGTTCCTAGTCTGTTTATATACATATATATGAAAAAGATAAAAAGTGAAGATTGAAATATAAGAAAAGCTTTCCCGTATTGCGGAAAGCTTTTCTTATATTCTTTTATACAGTACTTTATGAAGGCCAATTGGTTCAATTTCAAAGATTTCACCATGTTCTTGGAAGCCTAAGCGCTTGTAATAGTCAGACACATTAATTCGGCCATTACACCATAATATATTTGATTGACGCTCTTGTAAGATTTGTTCTGCTTTCTGAATTAAGGAGCTTCCAGCGTGGTTGTTTCGAAACTCAGGCAATGTGGCCATTCCTCGTAGACGATAATGCATACCTGCTTGTAAGTCGGGATGCATTTCCTTTGAGAAAGAAGCGATACTAATAAGTTGATCGTTTATAAATGCGCCTAAGTGAAAGGTATCTGTTTCATAGTCAGAAGGGTATTTACAATCTGCTAATGTTTGATTCGGGCGCAAAATTTTTTGACGTAATACGTAAGTTTCAGATCCATCAATATTTTTCACGGTAATCATATTAACATCCTTTCTTATAAGGCTTTTTCTGTTAATTGTATAAAGAAATAGGCAGGTGCGGCGAAAAGTCCGAGTATACTAGCGGTTCCGAGAAGGAGTGAAAGTAAGAGGCAAGAGTATTTTATTCCATTTGATCTTTTCCATCCGTAACTACAAATTTCAATACTAACACCGATGAGAATAATGGCAACGAGTATTTCTGCTAATAATAAGAGAGCTAAAGTTATAATAGACATAATGTAATCCATCCTCATAATATGTGATAGTAACATTTTACCATATGGAATGGAAAAAAATGCCCCTTAATTATGTAAGGGGCATTTTTCTATTCTAATATGCTTTTTAGTGTATCGATATGTTCCTTTGAGCCTGTTACAAGTAATGTGTCACCGTGTTGTAGTCTTGTATCACCATGAGGGATTAATGCTTTATTCCCACGATAAATTTGAATGACTAGTACATCACCTAAAAACGGAAGGCGACGAAGTGCAACGCCGTTATATTTATTGCTTCGTAGTTCAACTTCACGGACTGTTTCGTTTGCTGTTGTAATTAAGCGAACGAGACTCGGTTTATCAATTAGCGCACGTAATAGAATACGTGTAGAGTTAATGGTTGAGAATACGGCGATATGTTCTTGTGTTGCTTTTTCTTGTAGAAGCGGATCTTCTACACTTGCAATAACATGTTCAACACCTAGTTCTTTTGCATGTTCTGCTAATAGTAAGTTTTGTTCATCATCACTTGTTGCAACAACAACGCGGTCTGCATGAAATGCTGTTTGTTCGGTTAATGATGCAATTGTGATGTCATCTAATTTCACAATAGGGAAGTCGTGCGATTTCGCTTCCTCATCATTTATTTTATTTTGACGCATCATATATAGTGTTACGTCATAATCTTCTCGTTTTAAATCAAGTGATAACGGAAGGGTAATTCTGCTCGCACCAATAATTGAAACTTTTGGTTTTGGTGTTTCCACTTTTGGGAACATCTTTTTAAATAATATAGGTGCGAAAATACAAGTAATAACTGCGCTTAAAATAAGGGAGGCAGATAAACTTGGACTAATGATTCCTAGTTTTTCACCAATTTGTGCAGCTGCAATAACTAAAGAAAGTGTCGATGTTAATAAGATGGCACTCCCCAGTACGATATTACGTGGATACCATTTTCGTAAAACGAGTGATGGTAACAGTTTTGAGATAAAGAGTCCTACAATTAAAATTGGGATCATTAGCATACTAGAAGGCTCTTTAAAAATAGACCAAACCTCTAAATTTACACCAACCATTACGAAGAAAATAGGAATGAAGAAACCGTATCCGATAGAATCCAGTTTTTCAACCATATCTTCATTTGGTGATAATAATGATACGAGTACACCTGCTAAGAAGGCACCTAAAATATTTTCGGCTCCAACGGATTCAGATAACCCAACTAATATTAAGATGAGTGCAAAAACAGCTCTTGTATCAATTTGTACACTACCAGCTTTTAAGCTATCTAAGTATGGAATGTTTTTAAAACGTTTTGCAACGAAGTAAATAACAATACCAGCGCCGAATAGAAGAAGAAGGAGCCACATGCTTTGGCCGCTTTCGGAATTTAATCCGACGAATACAGCAAGTAAAATCATTGTGACTAAATCGGCAATAACAGCGACTAATAAAATGATTTGTCCGATTGCGGTTTTTCCTAAGTTATTTTCTTTTAATGTTGGTACGACAACACCTAAAGAAATTGTTGAAATAATTAAAGTCATAAACATTGCATTATCTACAAATCCTAGCCATACGAATAGTAGTGATAGGGCATAAGATAAGATGAAAATAAATAAGAAGATAACACTTGCTGCTTGAAATGTGTTTGGTTCGTTTGTCGTATTCTTTTTCCCTTTTTGTTTAAAGATAGAAAAATCAATTTCTAAACCGCTTAAAAACATAAGAAAGATAAATCCTAGTGTCGATAAGACTTGAAGCCACATATCTGGCTCAATAATATTAAACCCACTTTTACCTACAAAGATTCCTGCGATGATTTCTGCAACGACGACAGGAAGTGCTTTTAATTTAAAGCGTTGTAACAAAAGGGGAACGAAAAACGCGATTGCAACGACAACCATAAGTGATAGAACAGAAGTGTGATGTTCCATTGCGTTCTCTCCCTTCAAATAAATATAGTACTTATTTAGCCATATAATAGGTAGAAAAGCAACGCATATGGATTCGATTTCATAAAGAAAGAGTTTTCTTAACATTTGTCATAATAAGTATATTTTTCATGATTCTGTTGTTAATTCCGTAATGTGGATGTAATAGGGGAGGGAATAAAAAAAGACTGCTGAGGAATCTCAGCAGTCTTTTTCATGTACATTACATTGAGAAGAAGATCCATACAGTTAAACCAACTGTTGCAGTTGCAACGAAGAAACTGTAAATCATAGTAAGAACTTGAACTCTTCCTTCTCCTTCTTTTAAGTGCATGAACATGATTAATTGTAACAACGCTTGCGCAACAGCCATTACGATAATAGTTGTTAAGATCGTTGAAAGTGGCAGGTCTGTGTAAAGTGCCACGTATAGCGCTAGGAATGTTAGTGCAAGCGATAAAATAAATCCGAAAACGTGTGACCAAGGGAATCCGCTATGCGCATGCCCGTTTGCTTGGTTGTTATTTTGACCCATTTACGCCACCATCCCGTTCAAGTAAACTAGTGTGTAAATAAAGACCCAAACTAGATCAAGGAAATGCCAGTATAAGCTGATAATGAATACTTTACGAGCTGTAACTGGTGTTAAACCTCGTTTTAAAATTTGGATAATAACACAAATTGCCCAAATGATACCGCCTGTTACGTGGGCTCCGTGCGTTCCAAGAAGAACGAAGAATCCAGATAGGAAAGCACTTGTTTGAATTGTTGCGCCTTCACCAATATACATAATGAACTCTTCAATCTCGAAGAATAGGAAGCCTGCACCTAAAAGTAATGTAAGGACGAACCATCCAAGCATTGCTTTTTGGTTGTGCTTACGCATTTCGTGAATCACGATACCACATGTGAAACTACTTGTTAAAAGTAATAATGTTTGAATTAAAAGCGTTTTAAGTTCAAACAGTTGTGCTGGTGTTGGGCCATCTGCCGTACGACCAGCAAGTACTAGATAAGAGGCGAAAAGTGTTGCGAACAGCATAATTTCAGCCCCAAGAAAAATCCAGAATCCTAGGATATTCAATCTGCTTTGTTCGGATTGATATTCCAAAGGTAAGCTTTTGTCTAAAGCCGCCATATCATTTCACCTCTCATGCTACATGTTCTGATTTTTTAATTTCATCAACACTAATATAGTAACCTTCATCGTAATCGAATGAACGATAGATTAAGCAAGCTAAAATACCAATGCCGCCGATTGCTGCAAGCCAGAACCAGCTAAATACTAATGCGAAACCTGCAAGACCGAAGAATCCAGACGCAATAATAGGCACACCAGAGTTACTTGGCATGTGAATTGGTTTGATGTCTTCTGCTGCTGGTGTAACTGTTTCTCCGCGTTTTTTCATGTACCAGAAAGCATCAGCTTCTTTGATTTCAGGAAGTTTCGCGAAGTTGTAATGTTGTACAGGAGATTGAGTTGCCCATTCAAGTGTACGGCCGTCCCATGGATCTCCAGTTGTGTCACGTTCACCGTGACGAGCACTCCAAATTACGTTGTAGCAAAGAAGTAGGAAGCCGATACCCATCATTACCGCACCAACAGATGCGATTTGGTTTAGCCATCCCCATCCAAGACTTTCAGAGTAAGTGTACATACGACGAGTCATACCGTCTAAACCTAAGAAGTACATTGGGAAGAAACAGATGTTGAATCCGCTCATAAAGATCCAGAATGTCCATTTACCTAGGCGTTCATTTAACATATGACCAGTCATTTTTGGATACCAGAATGTGAATCCAGCAAGCATAGCGAATACTGTACCTGCGATTAATACGTAGTGGAAGTGAGCGATTAGGAAGTAGCTGTTATGGTACTGATAATCAGCTGCTGCCATACCAAGCATAACCCCTGTAACCCCACCGACTACGAAGTTTGGAATAAATGCCAATGACCAAAGCATTGGAACTGTAAAACGAATACGTCCTTTATACAGTGTAAACAACCAGTTAAAGATCTTAACCCCGGTTGGAATCGAAATCGCCATTGTCGAAATCGAGAAGAATGAGTTAACCGCTGGACCTGCACCCATCGTGAAGAAGTGGTGAAGCCATACGACGAAACTTAGTAAAGAAATTGCAACCATTGAGTATACCATCGCACTGTAACCGAATAGACGTTTACGTGAGAATGTACTAATGATTTCAGAGAAAATACCGAATGCCGGTAAAATAACGATATATACTTCAGGGTGACCCCATACCCAGAATAGGTTGGCCCATAACATTGGCATACCGCCGCTCGCCATCGTAAAGAAGTGAGCATCGAATAGACGGTCAAATGTCATTAATGCAAGAGCAACTGTTAATACTGGGAAAGCGAAAATGATGATAATCGTTGTAATTAAGATTGACCAAGTAAACATTGGCATTCTCATTAAAGTCATACCAGGTGTACGCATTTTTAAGATAGTAACAAGGAAGTTAATACCTGTCATTAACGTACCGAGACCTGAAATCTGTAATGCAATTGCGTAGTAGTTATTTCCTACACCAGAAGTAAACTCTGTACCTGCCATTGGGAAGTAAGAAGTCCACCCAGCGTCTGGAGAACCACCGATTACGAAAGCGATGTTGAATAACATTGCTCCGACAAAGAATAACCAGAAACTTAAAGCATTTAAGAACGGATATGCAACGTCACGAGCACCAATTTGTAATGGTACTACAAGGTTCATTAATCCCATAACGAATGGCATCGCCATGAAAAGAATCATAACTGTACCATGGGTTGTGAAGATTCCGTTATAGTGTTCAGCGTTTAAATAAGTTGTTTCAGGGAATGTTAACTGTGCACGGATCATTAAACCGTCCATACCACCACGGAATAACATAATAACCGCAGAGATAATATACATGGCCCCAATCTTTTTATGGTCAACAGTTGTTAACCATTCGTCCCAAAGCCATTTCCATTTTTTATACTTAGTTAGTACGAAAATGATTGCTAATGTCACAAGAACGATAGAAGCGTCTGCACCGTAAATAATCGGGTCACCTGTGACAAAGAATTCATCAAGCTTCACTGTGTTCACTCCAATCTGTTGGAATTATAGCTATTATTTTTTGTTTTTGTAGTAGTTGTAATCACAATATTCAAGTGATTTTGGATCTACATAACTTAAGTGATGGCTAGAGAATGTCATACGACCAACTACACCAGGTTTAACAATTTCGTTGTACTTATCTTCTGTTAGTTTAGGAGCAGTTTGTTGTACTTCTTTAACCCACTTGTCATATTTCTCTTTAGTTTTTGCTTCAACTTCGAACTCCATGTGAGTAAATCCTTCACCAGAGAAGTTCGCGCTACGACCTAGGTAAGAACCTGGTTTGTCAGCTTGTAAATAAAGGTCCATAATCATGCCATCCATTGTGTACTTCATACCACCAAGTTCTGGTACCCAGAAAGCATTCATTGGGCCGACAGAAGTCAGTTTGAATTGAATTGGTACACCAGCTGGGATGTTTAAATAGTTAACGGTTTCAATTTTTTCCTCTGGGTAACTGAATAACCATTTCCAGTTTGCAGATGTAACATAAATCTCCACTGGTTTAATATGTTTGGACTCTTTCGGAACCTCTTCCGAAGCATAAGTTGCTTTTACTGTTGGAATCGATAATGCGATAACGATAATAACAGGAACAAGCGTCCAAATGATTTCTAATAATGTGTTACCGTGTTGTTCAGGTGGCTCATAGTCCATATTCTCTGGTTTTTCACGATAACGAATCAAGATGACTGTAAACAAGATGAATACAATTGCGATAATTAATGACATAAGCAAGAATGACCAAACAATTAAATCATACTGTGCTTTTGCAACAGGTCCTTGCGGATTTAATACTGCGAGTTTTTTATCACAGCCACCGAGGAACAGAAGTAATGATAACGGAAGAAGCGAAGCCAACTTCCAAAACGCTTTCTTTAGTTGCACGATTGAAAATCTCCTTTCTCCTTGGATTGAAACTATGCCAATAAAACAATATAAACCTATTAATTTATAGAAGGCAATAGTTTTTGAGATATTGTTAAAAAATAGACACAAATGCACACTTTTTAAGGTGAATATCATTTGTAACTTGATTACATTGTAAACTATTTTCCAGAGAAAAATGCGATTGTGAAAATTTTAAGATAAATAAAGTTATACCAGGATACCCAAGAAATAGAAAAAAGCTATCTTATCATAAGAAAGATAGCTGAATATTTCGTATATTTAGTTTATTTCTTGTGAAATAGTCTGTTGTTGTTCAAATGTGACAATTTTTTTATATTTCACTTGATATAAAATGTAACAAATGACCATAAATGGAATGCCGCAATAAAGAGCAATTCTCTGATCTGGAATGAAAGCTAAACTAACAAATGTAATGAAATTGAGTGAGAACGCTACGATTGGAACGAGCGGATAAAGTGGTGTGCGATATTTTAAATCATTTATGTCACCACCGTTTTTCACGAAGTTTCTCCGGAAGAAAAACTGTGAAGCCGCAATTGACATCCAAACGACAACAGCAGCCATTGCTGCGATAGATGTTAAAACTAAAAAGACAGTATCTGCTGCAAATACACTTGTTAATAGGGATAGACTTGCAAAGATTAGACTGAAAATCAATGCGTTTAGTGGTACACCTTTTTTAGTTAATTTCGTAAATGCTGGACTTGCCATTCCTTGTTTTGCCATCGCCCAAAGCATACGCGAATTTGCGTATAGACCAGAATTGGCTACGGATAATACAGCTGTAATAATAACAAAGTTCATAATGTCTGCTGCATATGGAACACCAGCTACATCAAATACAAGTACAAATGGACTTTCGACTAGATTAGCTTCTTGCCATGGGAGTAAACCTACAACAACTGATATTGCTAGGACGAAGAAGAATAATGTGCGCCAAATGGTATTTTTGATTGCTTTAGGAATTGTTTTTTCAGGATTTTCACTTTCTCCTGAAGCAATTCCGATTAATTCTGTTCCTTGGAAGGAGTAATTTACTGTAATCATTGTAAGAAGAACAGCTAATGCACCATTTGGAAATAGGCCGCCATTTTCAGTGAAATTGTGAAGCATTGGAGCTGGTTTTCCGTTAAAGTCTAGTAAACCGAACATAACCGCACCACCGAGTACGATGAAAACAACAATAGTTGCGACTTTTACACTTGCGAACCAAAATTCTGCTTCTGCATATGCTTTTGCTGATAAAGCGTTTACAAGAAAGAGTGCTGCCGCAAATGTAACACACCAAATCCACGAAGAAACGTCTGGAAACCATCGTTTCATTAAAATACTTACAGTTGTTAACTCTACTCCAACTGTAACAGCCCAATTTAACCAATACATCCAACCGACAACAAAACCAAAACCAGGTGAAATAAATTTGCTTGCATAGCTTTGGAATGAACCTGCTTCTGGCATAGCTACGGATAATTCACCAAGACATAACATCGTTAAATACATAACAAATCCACCGACTAAAAATGCAAGAATAGCACCACCAGGGCCGGCGTTATGGACGATTTGACCAGATCCCATAAATAGGCCAGTTCCGATAACACCACCAAGTGCAATCATAAATAGGTGTCTACTTTTCATTGTACGTTTTAAATCTGTTTGTTCTACTTGTTGATTCATATGCCCCTCACCCCGTTATTTTCTTATATGTGTTAACTGGTTTTCATTCTGAGTTTTTAATCATTAGTGGGGGATGTGACACATACTCAGTTTATTTGCTATGAAATGAATGGAGTATGTAAAAAAACGAACTATGACTAAATACTCTAAGAATGTGTTTATTAACAAGGTGATATCTTCACCATGTTAATAATTTTGATTTTAGCAAAATGTTGCTAAAAAGTATATTGTTTTTTCTTTTTATTAAAAATAATTAGAATTTTATAACGATGTAGTTATGAACAATAATTCACAGAATCTTTCTAGCAAACTAGCAAGAAGAAAGGTACAATGGTAAGAGGTATGTCTGTAAAATAATAATTGATGGAGTTTTGTTTAAAATGAAAAAGTTAAAATATCTTTTTGTTTTTGGAATTATATTTGCTGCAGCGTTTTTTATAGGGAAAGATAAGATTATACAAAAGGCACAAGTGCTACGCTTAGATTTTCTATCTGAAATGAAAGAAGCGGCTATGATTGAAAATGTTCCGTTTATAAAGCAGTTACCAGAATTACCTCGTGGATGTGAGGTGACAAGCTTAGCTATGTTGCTACAATATAAAGGTGTGCAAGTAGATAAGATGCAACTTGCTAGTGAAATTCATCGAGTTCCATTTGAACAAAATGGTTTGCGTGGAAATCCGTATGAGGGATTTGTTGGAAATATTTATACGAAAGCGGAACCAGGATATGGTGTATACAATAAACCAATCTTTAATTTAGCAGAAAAATATGTTTCTGAAAAAGTAATTAATTTAACAGATAGAGATGTGAAAGATCTATATAAGGTAATTAGTTCTGGTTCTCCAGTATGGGTTATTATTAATACGACGTTTAAGCCGCTAGCTGAAAGCAGTTTTGAAACATGGAATACAAGCTCTGGTGAAGTGAAAATTACATATTTTGAGCATAGTGTAGTAGTAGTTGGATACGATCAAAACTTTGTATATGTAAATGATCCTCTAAAAAATAATCCGCGTTTTGCTGTTCCACGAGCAGAGTTTGAGAAAGCGTGGGAGCAAATGGGGAAACAAGCGATTACTATTTTATAATAATGAAAAAGTCATCATTTCGATGGCTTTTTATTTTTAAATAATTATAATAGAAAATTCAGAAGATTCTTTTAAAAGTTAACAATTCACGTTATAATAACATTTAACTTGGTGAAGAAGGGGAGAAGAGAAATGGATGTAGCGAAGAAACTAGTTGTATCGAAAAATCAATTGATTGAGTGGAGAAGACATTTTCATAAGTATCCAGAGTTATCTTTTCAAGAAGAGAAAACATCGCAGTTTGTGTTCGATATACTTCGAGAAATTCCATGTTTAGAAGTATCAAGACCTACTAAATATAGTGTAATGGCAAGATTAATTGGTAAGCAGCCTGGTAAAACTATTGCGGTTCGTGCTGACATGGATGCTCTTCCTATTCATGAAGAAAATGAGTTTGACTTTATTTCTACATATCCGGGTGTAATGCATGCATGTGGCCATGATGGACATATAGCGATATTACTTGGAGTTGTACATAAGTTAGTAGAAGCAAGAGAGAAAATTAAAGGGGAGATTCGTTTTCTATTCCAACATGCTGAAGAAAACTTTCCTGGTGGTGCAGAGGAAATGGTTGCAGCGGGTGTAATGGAAGGGGTCGATTATATTATTGGTGCTCACCTTTGGGCATCGTTAGAGGTTGGAAAAGTAGGTGTAATTTATGGTCCCGCAATGGCTGCTCCAGATGTTTTTAAAATTATAATAGAAGGAAAAGGTGGACATGCTGGAATCCCTCATGAAACAGTTGATAGTATTGCAATTGGTACACAAGTGGTTTCGCAACTTCAGCAAATTGTCTCTCGCCTCACGAATCCGTTAGATTCTCTTGTAGTATCTGTTACGCAATTTCACGCTGGGACAACTCATAATGTGATTCCAGAACAAGCGGAGATTGAAGGGACAGTGCGGAGTTTAAGACATGAGTTGCGAGAGGAAACAGAGAAAAGAATTGAACAGATTGTAAAGCATGTGACGGAAGCTTACGGAGCGAAATATACGTTTTCTTATGAATATGGATATCGTCCCGTCGTAAATGATTATAAAGTTACAGAGATTATTGAGCAAACAGCATTACAGCTTTATGGAAGAGAACGAGTTACTCGTTTACAGCCGACGATGGCTGGAGAAGATTTTTCAGCGTTTTTACAAAAAGCACCAGGGACATTCTTTTTTATCGGAGCAGGAAACAAAGAGAAAGGAATTATATATCCTCACCATCATCCTCGTTTTACGATTGATGAAGATGCATTACCAATTGGCGTGCAAGTCTTTGTATCATCGATTATGAATTTCATAAGTAAAGGAGAATGAGATGAAGAAAATACACGTATTAGCGCTTATTCCAGTTTTTTGTTTAGTTGTTGGCCCCGTATTTGCTAATTCAGTTACTCCTTACATATTAGGGATGCCATTTTTATTATTTTGGATATTATTATCAGTGCTTATTACATCTCTTTGTATGGGGATTGTGTACGTATTTGATCCTGCTAATAAGGGGGATGTAAAATGACCGCATTACTTATCATTATTTTATTTTTGTTTCTCGCACTATTTTTGGGAATTCGGGCGCAACATGGAAAAGATATGAATTTAGAGCAATGGTCAGTTGGAGGAAGAGGCTTTGGTACTATTTTTGTTTTTCTTCTTATGGCAGGTGAAATTTATACGACATTCACATTTTTAGGTGGAAGTGGATGGGCGTATAGTAAAGGAGCACCTACTTTTTATATTTTAGGTTATGGTGCGTTAGCTTATATTTTATCTTATTTTTTATTACCACCAGTTTGGAAGTATGCAAAAGAGCATAATCTAGTTTCACAGCCAGATTTTTTTGTGAAGAAATATAAGAGTCAGGCACTTGGCCTTATCGTTTCTATCATTGGGGTTATTTCGATTATCCCATACCTTGTTTTACAGTTAAAAGGATTAGGAATTATCGTTTCGGAAGCGTCTTACGGAAGGGTATCACCAGTTATCGCAGTGTGGATTGGCGCAATTGTTATAACAATATATGTAATGGTTTCAGGTATACACGGCTCTGCTTGGACGGCCGCTTTGAAGGATATTATGATCCTGTTTATCGTTATGTTTTTAGGTATATATTTACCGTACCATTATTACGGAGGATTTCAGCCGATGTTTGAAGCTGTAGAAGCAGCAAAACCAGGATTTTTATCTTTACCTGATGAAGGAATGAGCATTTCTTGGTTTGTTTCTACTATTGTATTAACAGCTCTCGGTTTCTATATGTGGCCCCATACATTTGCCTCTGCTTTCTCTGCAAAAAATGAAAAAGTATTTCGTAAAAATGCGGCCATTATGCCACTGTACTCTTTAGTTTTACTTTTCGTGTTCTTTGCAGGATTCGCAGCTATTTTGCAAGTTCCTGGATTAAAGGGAGGGGATGTAGACCTTTCGTTATTCCGTCTGGCTCTTCAAACTTTTGATCCTTGGTTTATTGGGATTATTGGTAGTGCTGGAGTTTTAACGGCATTAGTTCCAGGTTCTATGCTTGTCATGGCCGCTTCTACATTATTAGCGAAAAATATTTACCGAACAATGGTCCCATCTGCCTCGGATCGACAAGTGGCAAAAGTAGCGAAATTATTTGTTCCTGTAGTAACGCTTGTAGCTGTTTTGTTTACTTTTAAAGGTGGAGAAACGATAGGAGCACTTCTTTTAATGGGATATAGTATAGTGACACAACTTTTCCCGGCACTTGTATGTAGTTTGTTTCCACGTCAGACTATTACGAAGCAAGGAGCAATTGCCGGGATGGGGATTGGGTTATTAGTGGTTGCGTATATTACTTTATCTGGTTCAACTATAGCTACGATGTTTCCGGGTTTCCCTCAATATATAAAAGATTTAAATGTAGGTATAGTCGCGCTGTTAATGAATATGATTGTGATGTTTATCGTTAGCGGATTCACGAAAAATGTGTCTATAAAAGCAGACAATATAATAGTAGAAAAGTAATTCGTATGCTAGAGCTATCTTTGAAAAGAGATAGCTCTTTTTTTGTATATATTTTCTTCTATTAGCGGAATCTAACTAAAAACTTGTTGAAAAGGAAGTTAGGTGGGGGACTTGTTAGAGCTAAAAGGTAACTTATTTGAAGTTATGAAAGAAATTAGAGATGAGTTAGGTTCGCCGAATGATTTAACAATTAGGGAAGTTGCCCTTGCCGGTAGTTTTACACGCTGTGCTGTTGTCTTTTTATGTGGGTTAACAGATAAGGATAATGTTTATAAATATGTAGTTCGTACACTTCAATATGAAGAAATACAAAAAGACGAAGCTGTTGTTCAAACATTATTGGATCGCTTTATTTCTATTGCAGAAGTTGGTAAGAAGACAACGTTGCCGGATATTATAAATGCGATTTTAGCGGGAGATACAGTTATATTAATTGATAATATTCAAACCGCTATCGTAATTAATAGTAGGGCTTGGGAAAAAAGAAGTTTAGAACCGCCAGTAACAGAAGATTTAATACGTGGACCGAGAATTGGATTAAATGAAGATATTAACGTGAATAAAGTATTAATTCGCCGTAGTTTACGTGACCCAAAGCTGAGATTTCAATCTTATATTATGGGAAAGAGATCCCAAAAAGAAGTGACTTTAGTATATATAGAAGACATTATTAATCCTTACATTGTAAAAGAGCTAGATCGGCGTCTTCAATCCATAGTGACAGATGTCGTTTTTGAGACGGGTACAATTGAGCAATTAATTCAAGATAATAATTTGTCGCCGTTTCCGCAGTTTTTGAATACGGAAAGGCCTGATAATATTGTGGCCTCATTAACGAAAGGAAAGGCAGCTATTTTGGTGGATGGATCTCCCTTTGCCCTTATAGCTCCGCTAGTGTTTGTTGATATTTTTCAATCTGTGGAAGATCATTATGAGCGTTGGGTAATAGGGACTTTATTAAGAATTTTGCGGATGGGTTCTGGTATAGTTGCAATTTTAATGCCAGCGATGTATGTAGCGCTCGTCTCGTATCACCAAGGACTTATTCCTTCTAAATTGGCTTATTCGATTGCTGGAGCAAGAGAAGGTGTTCCTTTTCCTGCCTATATTGAAACGTTAATGATGGCATTAACGATGGAGTTAATACGAGAAGCAGGAATTAGGTTGCCGAAACCGATGGGACAAACAATTGGGATTGTAGGTGGTCTTGTAATTGGAGAGGCAGCGGTGAATGCAGGAATTGTAAATCCATTTTTAGTTATCATTATTGCGGTTACAGCTATTGCTACATTTTCACTTCCGGTGTATAGCATCACAATTACGTTTCGAATTTTACTTTTCGTCTTTGTATTAGCAGCAACGGCTTTTGGGTTGTATGGAATCATTCTAGCTCTTATTGCGCTTGCTGTTCATATTACAAATTTAACAAGTGTTGGTGTGCCGTATACAACTCCAATTGCTCCTGCATTCTATAAAGATTGGAAAGAAGAGCTTATTCGTTTGCCGAAATCAATGTTGAAAGAGAGACCGGAATATTTACAAACGAAGGATTCTACAATACGTCCAAAGGAGCGAGAATAATTGAAACCATTTGAGTATGGCGATGAAGAGATTGGATCTCGGGAAATTGGGTTTGCGGTATCTTCGACCATTATTGGTATAGGAGCATTGTCTATGCCAAGAGATATCGCTAACCAAACTTTATTTTCGGACGGTTGGATTATTTTGCTTTTGGGTGGATTGGTGTGTGCAGTTTTAGGTTGGTTTGTAACGAGGGTAGCTATTTTATTCCCGAAACAAAACTTTGTTCAATATACGAGTGCGCATTTGACAAAGCCTGTTGCATACACGATTAGCAGCGTTTTAGTATTAACGTTTGCTGCGTTGACAGCATATGAATCGCGAATGATTTCAATTATTTCCCAAACGTATTTGTTTAGTGATACACCAATACAACTACTGTCTTTCTTCTTCTTATTAGTTGTTATTTATGGAATAGCAGGATCTAGAGCAGCTTTATTAAGGTTAAATGTTCTATTTTTACCTATTGTTTTAATTGCGATAGTGCTTCTTTCTTTATTGAATATAAATTTAATGGAAATAAATAATTTACTACCAGCCTTTCAAACGGAAGTGAGTCAATATGCTGTTGGAGTTAAAAATTCTATTTTTACGTTTATTGGATTTGAAGTAGCTCTGTTTTATGCTGTGTTGCTGAATGATAAGGCGGCAAAAAAAGCACCAATGGCAGTTGCGAAAGCGGTAATGGTAAATGTGTTGTCGTACATTTTAATTTATGTAACTTGTATTAGTGTTTTTACGTATATGACAACTCGTGGATTGACGTACCCAACAATTGAATTAGGGAAAGAAATTGAAATTGGTGGAGGGTTTTTAGAAAGATTTGATGCAATTTTTTTTACAACTTGGATTATTACTATTTATAACACTACGGCCATGTATTATGATGTCGCATCATTATTATTTTGCGCTATGTTTCCCAAAGTGAAGAAACATATTTTCATTTTTGTAAGTGCCCCGATTATTTTTATGGTGAATATGATGCCTAGTAGTTTAAATGCTTTATCAAATTATGGAACTTATTTAGCTTGGATAGATATGGGGTTTGTCGTGTTAGCACCTTTGTTAGTTTTTATTGTATATAAAATAAGAAGAAGGAATGGTAGAAATGAAACACCTTCTTAAAATTATAATGCTTATGGTTTTAGTTGGATCTATCAGTGGGTGTTCTGAGCTAGAAGAAATAGAAGAAAGAGGATTTGTAGTAGGTGCAGCCTATGATATCGTGAAAAAAAAGAAATCGAATCCGATTATGAAAGGGACGTATCAGATGGTGCTTCCCAGTAAGCTAGCGCAACAAGGGGGACAAGGTGGTGGAGATAGTGAAAATTATATTAATGTGAGTGCGAAAGCAGATAGTGTCTTTGAGCAAATCCGAATTATTGCTAAAAAAATTAGTCGAACATTATTTTTTCCGCATATACAAGTCATTATTTTTTCGGAAGAATTACTGGCGAATCCGTATGTTTTGCAAAATACGTTAGATGTATATATTCGCGATCATGAAATGAGGAGAAATATTCGTTTGTTTGTTTCGAAGAAGAATGCCGAATCTATTTTAAAACAGAGTGCAAAACCTGAAAATTTACCGGCACAGTATATTGATATGTTAGCTGAACATCCTCCGAAAAATGCCCAAATGATTGAGGCTGCAAGAATTGGTGAGGTTCAGGAAAAGATGATTGCGAGCCGAAGCTTCGTATTACCTATTCTTGAATTAACAAAGCAAGGTGTACAAATGAACGGGGCAGCGTTGTTTCGTGGGAAGGATAATAAGTGTGTAGGTAGTTTGAATGGGGAAGAAACATTAGGAATGAATTATATAGTAGGTAAAAAAATTGGAGGTTTTTTTACTATCCGCAAAAAGAATCAACTTATTACATATGAAATTCATAAGTTGCGTCGGAAAATTAAAGTATCTACAACAAATGTTACAAAACCAAAGTTTAATATTCACTTATTTTTGGAAGGTACAATAGCTGAGTTACACTTTAGTGATCATAAAAAGGTCTTGAATGAAAAACGTTTAGAGAAGGATATTTCGAAGGAAATGGAGACGCGCATCCGAAAATCCGTTCAGCTTGTTCAAAAAAAATATAAGGTAGATGTATTAGAATTAGGGGAAGTGTATAAGCGGCATAATTATAAAGAGTGGAAAAAAATAAGTAAGAATTGGGATCAAGGTGAAAATTACTTTAGTGATGCTGAGGTTACTGTTCATGTTCATCCAACAATTGAACATACGGGTTCAGCTTTACCAAAAAGAGTAAAGTAAGGTGATGGAAGGTGTTTACTGGATTGGGGATTAGTTGCACAATATTAATGGCAGTTCTTCCAGGAGCTATATACTACATTCATAAAAAAATTACAACGTATGGAGCACAGCCTTGGAATACTGATATACAAAAAAAGAAACCTGAATGATTTCAGGTTTCTTTCGTGCAAAGCATATGTGAAGGGGGATACCTTCTATGTATGCTTTGTTTTTATACAAGCCCTAACCAATGTACCAATTGTGTAGAGAGGAATGTCACAACAATTGCGATAACGGTAGGGATTGCAAACGATAAGAATGTCCATTTTGCACTTTTTGTTTCTTTATATATGTTAACCAGTGTCGTTCCACATGGGAAATGAAGAAGTGAGAACAACATTGTGTTTAACGCTGTTAACCAAGTCCAACCATTTTCTAAGAATAAATTTTTAATTTGATTAAAATCATCTATTTCAGTTAAAGCTCCGGTTGATAAGTAAGACATTAATAAAATCGGGATAACAATTTCATTCGCTGGTAGTCCAAGAATGAAAGCAGCTAGAATAAAGCCGTCAAGTCCTAACATTTTAGCAAATGGATCTAGAAAATTTACAAAATACATAAGTAAGCTTGTGTCACCGATGAAAATATTAGCTAGTAACCAAGTTAATGCAGCCGCAGGGGCAGCTACAACAACAGCTCGTTTTAAAACATAAACTGATTTATCGAGTGTTGCGCGCACAATTGTATTCCAAACCTTTGGCTTACGGTACGGCGGTAACTCAAGTGTGTAGTGGGTTGGAACGCCTTTTAAAGCTGTTTTGGATAGTACCCAAGAAACAGTTAATGTCATAACGATACCAATTACAACCATTCCAACTACAACGCCGGCAGTAACAAGTGTTTGCATACTACCTGTATAACCAGCAGCCATAAATAATGAGGCCATTAAAATTAACATAGGCCAGCGACCGTTACAAGGTACGAAGTTATTTGTTAAGATTGCAAGCATACGTTCACGTGGTGATTCAATAATACGTGTTGACATAATAGCTGCAGCGTTACAACCAAAGCCCATTGCCATTGTTAAAGATTGTTTACCGTGTGCACCAGAGCGTTTGAATAAGCGGTCCATATTAAACGCAACGCGTGGTAAGTATCCATAGTTTTCTAATAGTGCGAACATAGGGAAAAAGATGGCCATAGGTGGTAACATAACGCTAATAACAGCGCCGATACCACGGAATAAACCAAGTATTAAAATGCCATGTAACCATTCAGGTGCGTGTGCTGCTTGGAACCAAGAAGTTAAATATCCTTCGGCCCATCCGAAAAACTCAGCAATCATATCAGATGGTACGTTAGCACCAGCGATTGTAAGATAAAAAATGATAGATAAAATACCGAGCATAATTGGGAATCCCCATATTGGAGATGTGAAAATTTTATCTAGTTTTTCAGAACGATATAATTTATCCGTATTTGTATATTGAACAGATTCTTTACAGATGCTTGCAGATGTTCGATAAATATCTCCGACAATATCATCTCGTATATCTTCTTTTGAAAGTGTTTGAGCGTGTTGAATAATATAGTCTAATGGAAGAGCTTTACTGGCTGAGTGAGATTCCATTGATTACGACCTCCCTTACAAGTGGTTCGTTATGATGTTTTTCAAGTGCAGTTAAGAAATTTTTATCTCCATCTAATATACGTAATGCAATCCAACGTGCTGGATACGTATCACCGAATACTTTATAAATTTGTGGTTCTAATTCTCGAATCATATTTTCGATTTTTTCACTATAAGTAACTTTAATTGGTGCTGGAATTAGCTTTTTATTTGCTACTTTAGCAATGACATTTAGTAAATGACCGATGCCTACTCGGTTACGAGCGGAAATCTTAACTACAGGTACACCAAGTGATTTTGCTAATTTTTTTTCATCGATAACGATGCCTTTTTTCTCAGCTTCATCAATTAAGTTAATACAAATGACTACGTTACTCGTCATTTCCATCACTTGAAGTGCTAAATTTAAATTTCTTTCCATTGCTGTTGCATCTACAACAACTACAGTTACTTCTGGTTTTTCAAATATAATATAATCCCTTGCTACTTCTTCATCCGCAGAATTTGAATATAGTGAGTAAGTCCCAGGTAAATCTATTAATGTATATTTACTACCGTTATGTTCATATTCTCCTTCAGCTTTTAAAACAGTTTTTCCCGTCCAGTTTCCAGTATGTTGTTTTAAACCTGTTAAAGTATTAAATAATGTACTTTTCCCGGTATTTGGGTTGCCAGCTAAAGCAATGCGATATTTGCTCATCTGAAATCATCTCCTATTAATACCCCGAAAATAAGGGAACTTTCTTCCTTGCGTAGTGCGATAGTTGTGTTGCTTACTTGATAAGCGACCGGATCTCCAAGTGGGCTGCGTTGTAATACTTTAATTGTTGCGCCGGGGATAAATCCTAAATCTAATAAACGTCGTTTCATAGTTCCTTCTAATTGTATCTTCTCAATTTGTACAAACTCTCCAGTCTTAAATTCGGAAAGTGGTTTTTTATTAGCCGATACCATAAAAGTTACCTCATCTCTATATTGTTAGTTTGAGTTTAAAAAGTTTCCTTAGGTAAACTTTTTGTTAGTAATATAGTAGACTACATTGGATGATGCTGTCAATTGGTACTTTAAAAATATTCATTTATTTTTAGAATTGTTCCAATTTATTTAGTTGTACTAAAAAATATTACTGAAATTCTGTGTAATGTACATAAATTAGGCGCGTAAAAGTAACAAAATATAACGGAATTGTAAATGTAACTTTAACTAAAAGGGAAAAAGAGCGAAAAACATTTACATTTAATTTACATTGTTAAGAGTAAATTTACATTACAGCTTAATTAGTGTGGATTTTGTTGGGTTCTTCAACTATAAATGTTGGGATTTCTAGTTTTTAAGGGGTATTATCGTCATTTACTTAAAATTAAAAATTGCTTAACACTCACATAATATTATTGTCCTACAATGAATTTGTGTTCGAAAGAAGTAGATAAATGTGAAAAGTGATAATCCAAATGGGGGTACAAGACATGGTCATGAAAAAGGGTATTAAATTTTCTTTAGCAGCTTTAGTGGTAGCGGGTTCATTAGTGGGATGTGGAAAAGCAGAAGAGACATCAGGTAAAGAGGCTAAAGGAAGCGATAATGCAAAACAAGAATTGTCAGGTACGATAGCAGCTGCAGGCTCTACAGCACTTCAACCTCTTGCAGAGGAAGCTGGAAAGAAATTTATGGAGAAAAATTCAAACGTTTCTATTCAAGTGCAAGGTGGCGGTAGTGGAACTGGAATTAACCAAGTAGCTTCTGGTGCGGTCCAAATTGGTAACTCAGATGTTCCATCTGCAGATAAAATAAAAGATGCTGATAAGGCGAAAGAATTAGTAGATAACAAGGTAGCGGGTATTGCATTCGCACTTGTCGTAAATAAAGATGTAAAAGTTGATAATTTAACAGTACAACAAGTACAAGATATCTTCACTGGAAAAGTAACAAACTGGAAAGAGGTAGGCGGGAAAGATGAAAAAATTAACGTAATTAACCGTCCAGCTTCTTCTGGTACACGTGCTACATTTGAAAAAACAATTATGAAAGACGCGAAAATTAATGATGGAACTGGTACTACACAAGATTCTAACGGTGCAGTAGAACAAGCGATTAACTCTACTCCAGGTTCAGTAAGTTATTTAGCAATGTCTTACATGGTTGGCGAGAAAAAAGGTGCGCTACAAACAGTGAAAATTGATGGTGCTGAACCAAAAGTTGAAAACATTGCGTCTGGTAAATATCCATTCTGGTCTTACGAGTACATGGTAACGAAAGGTGAGGCAAAAGAAGCAACAAAAGCTTACATTGACTATGTAAAAGGTAAAGATTTTGAAAAGCAAGTAGAAGATATGGGTTATATTCCAATGTCTAAATTAAATAAGTAATAAAATTTATGGGGCTGGCTGCAAGGCCAGTCCTGTTCATTTCAATTTATGAAGTGGGGTCTGTCCTGTGATGAAGGGGAAAAAACAAATTAATTACGTGAAAAGTGAATATATAGGAAGATCACTTGTTACGTTTTGTGGTATTTTTATTGTTTTAGTTACATTAGCTATTATTGCATTTATTTGCGGTAAAGGAATTCAATCATTTACGCAAAGTGGTATCTCGTTTACTGAAATGTTAACATCGACAAAATGGAGTCCAAATGCTGATGAGGGAACTTTCGGGGCTGTAATTTTTATTGTAGGTTCAACGGTGGTTTCGTTAGGTGCGGTTATTATTAGTGCGCCAATTGCTATAGCTCTTGCTATATTCATGAATTTAATTTCGCCGAAGTTTGGAAATAAAGTATTGAAGCCTGTTTTAGAATTATTAGTTGGTATTCCTTCGGTTGTATACGGATTATTAGGGGTTACAATTTTAGTACCGCTATTACGTGATTCGTTTGGAGGAGTGGGCTTTAGTTTAATTGCAGGTATTGTTGTATTAAGTATAATGATTTTGCCTACTATTGCTAGTATCGCTTCTGATGCAATACGCTCTGTTCCATTTGATTATTTAGAAGCTTCTTATGGTTTAGGATCAACGAAATGGCAAGCGATTAGCCGAGTGATTGTTCCTGCTGCGAAAAAGGGGATTTTAACAGGTATTGTTTTAGGTTTAGCGCGTGCTTTTGGTGAAGCATTAGCGGTTCAAATGGTAATTGGGAATACGGTTAAATTACCAGAAGGCATATATAGCCCGACAGCAACGTTAACTGGTATTTTGACAATGGACATGACAAATACATTAAACGGAACTGCTTGGAACAATGCGCTATGGACTTTAGCAATGATTTTACTTGTTATTTCATTCCTGTTTATTTTAGTAATTCGAGCAATTGGGCAAAGAGGTGAGCGATAATAATGAATGCAAGAACGGTAAATAAAGTTTGGACAGGTATCTTTTATGCGGTTGCGGCTTTAGTTGTAGCTTTACTAGTGTTCTTAGTGTTTGAGATTTTACAAAAGGGATGGGGTTTTTGGGATCCTAATTTCTTGTTTGGAGAACCAAGTAATACAAGAGCTGGTGGTGGGATTGGTCCGCAGTTATTCAATTCTTTCTATATGCTTGTTATAACGCTTATTATATCTATTCCTCTCGGATTAGGCGCTGGAATATATTTAGCAGAGTATGCAAAACAAGGACGTTTTTTAAACTTTGTTCGTTTATGTATTGAGACAATGGCATCTTTACCTTCTATTGTTGTTGGTTTATTCGGTTTGTTAGTGTTCGTTACAATGACAGGATGGGGATACACAGTAATGGGTGGTGCCCTTGCTTTAACAATTTTAAACTTGCCAGGTTTAACTCGTGTTTGTGAAAATGCGATTTCAGAGGTTCCTTCTAATGTGAAAGAGGCGAGTCTTGGATTAGGTGCAACAAAGTGGCAAACGATCACTCGTATTATTATTCCGTCGTCACTACCACAAATTATTACAGGTGTTATTTTAGCGGCAGGTCGTATATTTGGTGAAGCGGCGGCATTAATTTATACAGCGGGTTTAACATCTCCAATTTTAAATTCAGCAGCGGACTTCTCAAGTCCTGCTCATCCTTTAAACCCATTTAGACCAGCTGAAACGTTAGCGGTTCACATTTGGAAGTTAAATTCTGAAGGAATTATTCCGGATGCGAAGTTAATTGCGACAAAGTCTGCAGCTGTATTAATTATTATGGTATTGCTATTCAATGTTATTTCACGCTTAGTAGCATCTATATTGCACAAACGTTTTACAGGAGCGAAAAGAAAAAGTAAAACGACGAAGAAGGTAAAAGCGGCATAAGTTATAAAGAAGAACTCTCTATTTATAAGTAGGGGGTTCTTTTTGCGTTTTAATATAGAAGGAAAAGGTATAGCGATTGTTGAATTTGTAATTCGTTATATAGATAAAGTGAAATTTTAAACAGTGGGGTTTTACTGCTCACAAATAGTGGGATAAAAAGATGAAAATGAGGGAGTGGGTTTAATTTGTTTTTTCTGCAAATGTCAGGTTTTCCAGGATCGGGAAAATCTACAGTTTCTAAGTATATAGGGGAGTTAACAGGTGCTATAATTGTAGATCATGACGTTTTGAAATCAGCATTGTTAAGATCACTAGAAGTGAAAGGTATTGAATCAACGATTATTGGTGGACTTGCGTATGATGCTGAATGGGCATTGATTGATTCATATTTAGAACAAGGACATAGTGTGATATTGGATAGTCCATGTCTATATAAAGGGATGGTTGAAAAAGGAATTAAGCTGTCTAATAAACATGGTGTGAAATATAAATATATTGAGTGTTATCTGAATGATATAGAAGAGATTAATATGAGACTACAAACACGTAAGCGTCTGGTCAGTCAAATTGAAAAGGTGGAGTCAGAAGTAGCTTTTAAAAAGTGGTTAAATGGTAGTAAAAGACCTCTAAATAGTGAATATCTTATTGTGAATTCTAGTGAACCTCTAGAGCGGTATGCAGAAAAAATGATGAATTATATGAGTAGGTAGAGAAAAAAGCGTTATCTTCATTCGTGAAGATAACGCTTTTTCGTTTAAATATCAGGTGTTTCTGTAGAAGTATTTATTTTTCTACGAGAGCGTCTTTTTCTCCCGATTTTATCTAATAGTTCATACATTACAGGAACGACTACTAATGTAAGGACAGTTGAGACTGCTAAACCGCCGATGACAACGACTGCCAAACTTTTCGATACCATACTTCCTGCTTGTGATTGACCAAATAGGAGTGGTAGCATAGCGACGATTGTTGTAATAGCTGTCATAATAATTGGGCGTAATCTAGTGGAACCTGCTTCAAGTAAGGCCTCTCTCGTTTCCATACCGTGTTCTCGGTTTTGTTGTACTCTTTCTATTAATACGATAGCGTTTGTAACGACAATCCCGATTAACATTAATGCGCCGATCAAGGAATTTACATCAACTGGTGTTCCTGAAATGATTAATCCTAAAATACCGCCGACAGCAGCTAATGGCAAGGAGAACAAGATTGCAAAAGGAGCACGCGCCTGCCCAAAGGTAATAACCATAATTAAATATACAATCCCGATTGCAATCCCCATAATCTTGAATAAATCTGTGAAGTTCTCTTGCATAGATTCAGTGGCGCCTGCGATATTTACTTTGGCTCCGCTAGGTAAATCTAAGTCGGCTATCGCTTTGCTCACTTCTGCGCTTACCTTACTTAAGTCTTCATTTGAAGCTTCTGCGGTAATTTGAATGGTTTCTTTTCCATCTTTATGGAAGATTTCTGTTTGAAGTTGCTTTTCTGAAATAGTTGCAATGTCTTTTAAAGGAATTGGTCCATTAATAGGTGATAGTATGTTTGTGTTTAAAATGTCTTCTTGTTTCGTAATGCTTTCTTTTTTATGTTCTATCATAATAGTAGTTTTTTCGTTATTGATTGAAACTTCACCAATAGGTGATTTCTTCATAAGGAATGCTACTTGTTGAGCTGCTAATTCTGGTGTTAATCCTAGTTGTTCGGCCTTTGTTTGATCAACATGGATTTGCCATTCTTTCTTAGAGTCTTCTAAATTCGTTTTTACTTTAGAAAGATCATCCATATCTTTTAGTTTTGTTTCGACGATAGTAGCAGCCTTTTTTAAATTCGTTTCGTTAGTGGCTGTTACGTTGAATTGCAAATTATTGCCGCCGCCAGAGCTTGAATAACTCGTTTTTATATAATCAAGTTCAGCGGGTTCAAAAGCGTTATGTTCTTTTTTTAACTCTTTAATATATTGATCAATATCAGAGCCTTTCTTGAAGACTACAAATATACTGGCAAGATTATTTTTCGTCGTTTGCCCCCATTGTGCATCTTCTGCGCTAGATCCCATTCGTAAAATAACATCCGTTACATCTGAATTAGAAAGTAGCTTCTTTTCGAAATCAAAGGCTTTTTGTTTTTGTGTTTCAGGAGCGTAATCAGCTGGGAAAGTCATATTAATAGATAACATTGTGTCGTCTTCAGATTTTATATTCGCTTTCGGTAGTAATACATAGGCAGCAATCGATCCTGCGAATAATAAAAAAGAAGTAAGTAGAATAATGAATTTATGCGAAAGAGACCACTTTAATGTAGCCACATATCGTGGTGAATAACTTGGCTTTTTGTGTTTTGTTTTTTTGAGTAGTAAAAAAGCCATAAGTGGAACAACTGTTAGTGCAACGATTAAGGACGACAGTATAGAATATACGACCGCTAATACCATAGGTAACATTAATTTTCCGATTACTCCTGATACGAGGCCGATAGGTAGAAAAACAGCAACCGTTGTTAAGGTGGAAGAAGTAATTGCGACGGCGACCTCTTTCGTTGCATCGAGAATAATATCTTTAGAGAAAGATTCCTTTTGTAATCGGCGGAAAATATTCTCAATGACAACGATGCTATCATCGACGAGACGTCCAACTGCAACGGCTAAACCACCAAGTGTTAGAGTGTTAAGTGTGATGTTAGATTGGTGTAGTAAAAAGAGTGTTAATAAAATAGATAATGGAATACTGACAACAGCGATGAGTGTCGTTCGGAAATTGCGTAAAAAGATTAAGATAATTAGAGTTGCAGCAATTGCTCCAAGGATTACTTCTTTTCCCATGCTAGTAACAGCATTTTCAACTTGTTCATGAGTTGATGCTAAAAGTTTAATAGAAAACTGATCTTTATATTGTTTACTTATATCTTTAATTTTTTTATCGATTTCTTTTCCGGTTGCAACTGCGTTTTTACTTGGCTCTTTCATGATGATTAATCCAGTGCCTTCTTCGCCATTTATATGTGAGATTGTGTCATAGTGTTGTTTAAGTTCAATTTGAGCAACATCTTGTAATTTAACTTGAGGTGCAACAGTGATGTTTTTAATGTCATCTACATTTTTTATATCCCCGATGACACGAAGGTTATATTCTTCTTTATTAACGGTAACAGCTCCAGCTGGAGTGGAAGTTTCTTTTCCTTGTAAAACCTTTAATATTTGTTCCGTTGTTACGTTTTTATCTTTTAATTGGTTTGGGTCTAGTATAATAGATAATTCGGAAGTTGATTTTCCAAAAAACATAACGTTGGCAACGCCATCAATGCTTTCGAGTTGTGGTACGATTTCCTTTTCGATTTGTTTTTCATCTGCTTTTGAAAATCCGTTTTGCTTTTGGATTGCAATTTGAGCGAGTGGAATCATAGAAGTATTTAATTGGCTAACTATCGGTTTCGTTGCATCTTTAGGTAATTTAATTGTATTAATGGCCTTTTCAACTTCACGTGTGGCATCTTTCATATTTGCTTTGGATGTATACGCGATATCGATGCGTGATAATCCTTCGTGAGTAGAAGAGGTGACGTTGTCGATGTGTTCTAAGTTGCGAAATTGTTTTTCAAGGGGATCGGTTACTTCTTTTGTCATTGCTTCAGCGTCGAGTCCTGGAGATAAGGTTGTGACGGTGACTGCGGGATTATCGATGCTAGGTAAAAATTCCATAGGTAATTTAGACCCGGAATAAACACCGAGTATGGAAATGAGAAAAACCATGATGATAACAGCGGCGCGGTTTTTTAATGAAAACTTTGTTAACCTATCCATAAAGTAATTCCTCCATTGGGTTATTTATAGTTGAGTACGTCCTTTCTACTATATAACAAAAAATGGATATTTTTCATTAATTAAATGTAAAAAAATTCTAACAATAACCTTAAGTTGATGTTTTGTTGAAATTTCGTTATCTATCCCGCCGTTGGTCGGACGATAAGATTCTCACCTCGAATTCGGTTGGGGTGGAGCTATCTGCCAACAACCGGTTCTTTCAATTAGTAATGATTTGTGTGGAGGGACAAAAAATCAACATGTGCGCATTATTAGAAAGTGGCGAAGCTATTTTCTTTTTAAATGTGGACTTTAATGTAGAAGAGAACGAAAAGGTGGGAGGGATTATGAAAGGCAGTTTGGTTAATTAGAGTGTATTGGTATAAAATCAAAATACTTATTTTCAGTAGAGAGAATAAAAGGTTTTACTATAGAAGAAAGGAGGATAGATATTTTTTTTGTTTTTTTATAAAAAACACTTGTTATTTAAAAATCATGATGGTATATTAATAAACGTCGCTGATGCGGAAACGTAGAAAACGACAAAAAAGAAATTTTAAAACTTAGTTGACATCGAAAAATGAAGATGTTAATATGATGAGGTCGCTTCTGAAGCGATGGACAAGTTCTTTGAAAACTGAACGAAACAAACAACGTGAAACGTCAATTTTTATTTTAGATGCTAGACAAACTAACTTTATTGGAGAGTTTGATCCTGGCTCAGGATGAACGCTGGCGGCGTGCCTAATACATGCAAGTCGAGCGAATGGATTAAGAGCTTGCTCTTATGAAGTTAGCGGCGGACGG
>NZ_JAQQGG010000006.1:140968-328046 GCF_028548245.1 Bacillus sp. FF-1 | reverse complement strand
GAATACAGTCTGGTAATGATGGCAGAGAGGTCACACCCGTTCCCATACCGAACACGGAAGTTAAGCTCTCTAGCGCCGATGGTAGTTGGGACCTTGTCCCTGTGAGAGTAGGACGTTGCCAGGCAAAATGGAGGATTAGCTCAGCTGGGAGAGCACCTGCCTTACAAGCAGGGGGTCGGCGGTTCGATCCCGTCATCCTCCACCATATATGTCGGAGGGGTAGCGAAGTGGCTAAACGCGGCGGACTGTAAATCCGCTCCTTCGGGTTCGGCAGTTCGAATCTGCCCCCCTCCACCATTCTTAATTAATGGGCTATAGCCAAGCGGTAAGGCAACGGACTTTGACTCCGTCATGCGCTGGTTCGAATCCAGCTAGCCCAGCCATTAAGAGCCATTAGCTCAGTTGGTAGAGCATCTGACTTTTAATCAGAGGGTCGAAGGTTCGAGTCCTTCATGGCTCACCATTTTAACAAAATATGCGGGTGTGGCGGAATTGGCAGACGCACTAGACTTAGGATCTAGCGCCTTTGGCGTGGGGGTTCGACTCCCTTCACCCGCACTTTTAATAAAATAACTCATACATGTCTTGCGGAAGTAGTTCAGTGGTAGAATACAACCTTGCCAAGGTTGGGGTCGCGGGTTCGAATCCCGTCTTCCGCTCCAATTTTCAATATGACATGCCGGGGTGGCGGAACAGGCAGACGCACAGGACTTAAAATCCTGCGGTGGGTGACCACCGTGCGGGTTCGACCCCCGCCCTCGGCACCATATGCGCCCGTAGCTCAATTGGATAGAGCGTTTGACTACGGATCAAGAGGTTAGGGGTTCGACTCCTCTCGGGCGCGCTTTTAATAACGGGAAGTGGCTCAGCTTGGTAGAGCACCTGGTTTGGGACCAGGGGGTCGCAGGTTCAAATCCTGTCTTCCCGATATTCCCAAAAACATGGGGCCTTAGCTCAGCTGGGAGAGCGCCTGCCTTGCACGCAGGAGGTCAGCGGTTCGATCCCGCTAGGCTCCACTTTATTTATTATATGTCTCGGAGGTATACCCAAGTTCGGCTGAAGGGATCGGTCTTGAAAACCGACAGGCGGTGAGAATCGCGCGGGGGTTCGAATCCCTCTACCTCCTCCATTTTCTTTTAAAATGGTTTAGACATAAATAATAAAATATTTTTTCCTTCATGGAGGTATACCCAAGTTCGGCTGAAGGGATCGGTCTTGAAAACCGACAGGCGGCGAGAGTCGCGCGGGGGTTCGAATCCCTCTACCTCCTCCATTTTTTATAAAGTAAATATTTTATCATCGCGGGGTGGAGCAGCACGGTAGCTCGTCGGGCTCATAACCCGAAGGTCGCAGGTTCAAATCCTGTCCCCGCAACCAAATGGTCCCGTGGTGTAGTGGTTAACATGCCTGCCTGTCACGCAGGAGATCGCCGGTTCGACCCCGGTCGGGACCGCCATTTATGTTTGGCTCGGTAGCTCAGTCGGTAGAGCAGAGGACTGAAAATCCTCGTGTCGGCGGTTCGATTCCGTCCCGAGCCACCATTTTTTTATGCCGACTTAGCTCAATTGGTAGAGCAACTGACTTGTAATCAGTAGGTTGGGGGTTCAAGTCCTCTAGTCGGCATCCTTTAGGGGCATAGTTTAAAGGTAGAACTGAGGTCTCCAAAACCTCCAGTGTGGGTTCGATTCCTACTGCCCCTGTAAAGTATATGGGCCTATAGCTCAGCTGGTTAGAGCGCACGCCTGATAAGCGTGAGGTCGATGGTTCGAGTCCATTTAGGCCCACCATATATTATTCCGCAGTAGCTCAGTGGTAGAGCTATCGGCTGTTAACCGATCGGTCGTAGGTTCGAGTCCTACCTGCGGAGCCATGGCCCGTTGGTCAAGTGGTTAAGACACCGCCCTTTCACGGCGGTAACACGGGTTCGAATCCCGTACGGGTCATAAAAAAAGAGTCAGCAATATGCTGACTCTTTTTTATTGTGCGTTCATTCTCCTTTATCAACTGATTTTCCTGAAATAAATAAAGGGATTTAGGAAAAGCTATGGTATGTATAAAAAGGAGGAGATACAAATGACACGAGTGAGAGACTTGATGAGCACTCATATTGTACAGTGTACACCGTTAGACAATGTATATGAAGCTGCTGTAAAGATGAAAGAAGAATCGATTGGATTGATCCCGGTTGTTGAAAATGAACAAGTTGTTGGTCTTGTTACGGACCGAGATTTAGTTGTTCGAGGGATTGCTGAAAAACATCCTGGATCTAATAAAATTACAAATGTAATGACAAAAAACATTGTTTCAGTTTCTCCAGATGATCCTATTGAAAAGGCTACAGAGTTAATGGCACAGCATCAAATTAGACGATTGCCAGTAGTTGAGAGTGGTCAACTCGTTGGGATGTTAGCACTAGGAGATTTAGCTATAAAAGAATCGGCAGATGATCAAGCGGGATTTGCTTTAAGTGAAATATCAGAGCATACGGAATGAAGTGAGACTTTAATTAGTGTAATACGTTACGTATAAAAATCAGATACATTATTCTAGTATATAGGGTTAAGCTAATATGTTAGCATGATGTATCTGAGCCATTATATAATAAGTATACAGTTAGTAATTTCGACAGTTTATTTAAATTTGTCATTCCTAATTATAAATAAGAGAAAAAATGATATACTGATAGATATAAGTATTATGATTGATTTCGAATATAACAATATTTATTGTTAATGATGTGATAATGGATTAATATTTCCTATGTAGATAAAAGGGAAGGGGAATTATATGAAGGCTGTACAGCGCGATCCAAATTGGAATTTGGTTACAGATACATATATAGAACCAAATAATTTCGCTGAATTATTTTCTTTGCTTGTACCTTGTCATCCAAAAGGTGAAG
Source organism: Bacillus sp. FF-1 (assembly GCF_028548245.1). Classification (NCBI taxonomy): domain Bacteria; kingdom Bacillati; phylum Bacillota; class Bacilli; order Caryophanales; family Bacillaceae; genus Bacillus; species Bacillus sp. FF-1. The sequence goes on along the minus strand of NZ_JAQQGG010000006.1, from coordinate 325,144 downwards.
GGAAAGAACGAACTATATTAGTGTGGAAAGAAAAAGAATTTTATAAAGAAGAAAATTTAGCGGCATTTATCGTATATGGAATGAATAAAGCAAAGAATTTACCGCAATTTCATAAAGACGAAATTCCAACTTTAGTACGTATTCTTCGCTTATGCCAAGAAATTGGTTGGTATGAAGAAGCGAATACTTTTATGGTAACTCAAGGGCTAGCTGAGTTTGTTCATACTTCATTGGAATATGAAACGTGGGATCTTCTGACGCAGGCGGTTGCTTTAAACTATTTAATAATTAAATATCGTATTGGTGAATTAACTGATGGAGATGTAGAAATTTGGGATAGAGTTAAATTTAATGAGAAATGTATAACAGACTGTAAACATTTATTATCCCATAAAGAAGTATTAGAATTTACATTTTTTTATATGTGTAAGAGAGCTAAGTCACTATCAAAAGAGCAATTAAATAGTGATATGATGAGTTTAGCGATGTATTGTAATACTTTTGTTTATGACTTATATACATATGATTTATTACGAAAGTATCGTAAGTGTACAGACTTTCTATCATATTATGGACCTAGTCAAGCGGTGTTAGCTTGCCAAAGGGCTGTACTTTCTCAAATTTCAGATCGATTAGACCCACTCAAGACTACTCATGTAGATGATTATTTATATGTAATGAAAGATATGATGGAGCATATGACGATAGGGATAATGGATCGATATGATCATTTTATTGGAAAGTTATTATCATATGTGCCATTTTTTGAAATGATCCAAGTTCCACAACATGCATATTATTGTGAAGAATTATTGTATATTTGTAAGGGCATTAAATATAAAGAAGAAATATTACGCAATTATATATTTATACAATTACATGACTGTTTACCATCTTTCTTTAAACTGTTTCTTAAAAATAAGCGTTATGCAACGATTCATGATATTCTGTTCTATTGGTGTGATGATGAACAAAGAATGAGCTTAGAGAAAAAATATAATCTTAGCTTTATTTATGAAAAATATGCTTGTGGATAAAGGGCACTTTCTATATAAATTAAAAAGGATCTCAATTGTGAGACCCTTTTTTTATTAGTAAAGCAAGGAGAATGTAATTAAGACGAGAAATAACATTCCATAAAGGAGAAATTGTGCCGTATAGCTTCCTTGTATCCCAAAAAAAGTATTTGTTTTTTGGGATAAATTCAATATATATTTTATCGGATTATCTTTGAAAGATTGGTACACAGTGTCTCCTCTTTCTAAGCTTCTTGTTCGTGTTTTTTGTTATTAGGGACATGAATGTATCTAGCTATGAATAATAAAACAGCCATAAAAAATACGGGAAATACGGTAGATAAATAAAAACCATTACTAATAATATTTGTTATTAAAGCACTTAATAGAAAAATGGCATTATAAATATGGGCAATTTTTTGTTTTAGTTGAACTTGAAAAGCTTCCATCATAATTTCTAAAGCAACAAAAGCAATGATAATAGATAAAAATACAGTATTTGTATTATAAATTACTAAGCAACAGATTAAGCCTAAAAAGGCTAAGTATTCAATTAAGAGAGGTATATTGATATTGCGTGGCATACAATTTACCTAACTAAATATGGCAGTGGGTTTACTGCATTTGTTTTTTCAAAATTCCATTCTCCATTGTGTAATTCAAAATGAAGATGTTGCCCGTATGAATGACCTGTGTTTCCCATATGACCTACTAATTGTCCAGCTTGTACTTGATCACCAGCTTGTACAGTGCGATCTTTCATGTGAGCATAGACTGTTGTATATAATTTCCCGTTTATTTGATGGGCGATGAACACAACATTGCCATAGCTAGCTGAATAATATGATTTCACGACTTTACCTGCCGCAGCAGCCTGGATAGAGACATTACCCTGAGCTGCAATATCTATACCATAATGCATTTGTTCCCAACGTATATCAAAGGTTGAGCTAATTCTTCCTTGAGTAGGGAATTTGAAAACTGCTGGAATGGAAGTAGGTTGAGTCGTTTGAGCTTGTGATTGCGTTTGATTTTGCACCACATAATGCTTTGCCACATATCCGTATCCTGTGCCAAAACGAATTTTATACCAAGTTCCTACAGTTTCCACTACTTGTAATTGTGTACCATTTTGCAATGAACCAAGTAGTGCGCTACTTGTACTAGCGTTGCTACGTACATTAAGCTTAGGTGTTGCAACTGTGTATTTCGTATTATTTTGAACTGTGATGCCTTTTACTAAAGGCTGTGAACCATTAGATACGAATGCTTTTTGTACGTAACCTGTTTTGCCATTATGTAAAATTTTATACCACTCGCCTTGTTCTTCTTGAATGGTAACGAATTTTCCATTTGGTAATACATCTAAAATTGAAGATTCTAAATCAGGTTCAGAACGAACGTTTAATGCATTGGCATTGACGATATATTGATTATTAGATTGAAGTTTGTTTTTTAGTAGAATAGAATCTTTTTGTACATAACCTACTTTATTATCAACAGATACTTTATACCAGTCATTAGTTGTTTCAAGTATATTCACTTTCGTATTAAAGCGAATTGTATCAATTGCTGAGCTATTTGTGTTATCTTTTGTATGTAAGGCTACTTGATCGACTTTGACATATCCAGTTTTCACATTAGATAATTGTTCAGCGTTGGCTGTTTGTACATTTGTTTCTCCCATAGAAGGAAGTAAAGAAGCAATTGCGACAGTAGTTGCTGTTAAAGCAGTAGCTTTCATATTCATATAATAGAGACCTCCTCTAGTTGTATAGTTGTAATTTTATTATAGTATAAAGATATAATATAGTGGGTGTATTCACATAAATGTAATATGAAATCAATATAAAAATAAATTTTTCGAGGATAATGATTCCTTTTTATCCAATTCATTAGGATAATAATTTCTAAGATAGAATATAAGTATTATATGGTTTTGTTATTTTGTTGACAATTGGGAAAATTAAAACAGTTGATGATGTCTTATTACGGTGTTATACTGACAGTGATAATTTTATAGTTTGCTAGGAGAGCTGGTGTTGCCAGCTGAGAGTAAGACCTTAAGTCTTTGATCCTTTTTATTACCTGATCTAGATTATGCTAGCGTAGGGAAGCAATTCGGACACTAATAATGAGTCCCCGTTTCTTTGCGTATAGAAACGGGGCTTTTTTATTTGAAAATTTCATATTGAAACCACTAGGGGTGCTTGTTGTGCTGAGAGAGGAATAATCCTTAACCCTTACAGACCTGATCTAGATAATACTAGCGAAGGGAAGTGGAGCAACGAATAAATTATAATTTTATTTGCTGTAACCACTTCTTATTTAGAAGTGGTTTTTTATTTAGATATATAAATTGAAAGGGGATAGAGAAATGAAATTTTGCGATAGATTATTAGAAACTGTACAACCAGTTTGGGAGATGAGTCATAATCATCCATTTGTTGTAGGTATGGGGGATGGTACGTTAGAAAAAGATAAGTTTCAGTATTATATTATTCAAGATTATTTATACTTGTTAGATTATGCAAAGTTATATGCGATCGGTGTTGTAAAGGCAACAAATCCACAAGTTATGGGGAAATTTGCTGAACAAATTGATGGGATATTAAATGGAGAAATGACAATTCATAAACAGTATGCAAAAAGACTTGGAATTTCTATAGAGGAGATAGAGTCTGCAAAGCCATCTGCTAAAAATTTAGCTTATACAAATTACATGATGTCTGTATCTCAAAATGGCACACTTGCAGAATTAATAGCAGCACTTCTTCCGTGTATGTGGAGCTACTGGGAAATTGGAAAGCGTTTAAATGATATTCCTGGAGCAAGGGACCATGAATTTTTTGGTGAGTGGATTCAAGGATATAGTTCTGAAGAGTACGGCAACCTCTGTATTTGGTTAATCGATTTATTAAATGAAATGGCAGTTGGAAAGTCTGAAAAAGAGCTAGACCGATTAGAGGAGATTTTCCTATATTCCAGTCGATTTGAATATTTATTCTGGGATATGTCCTATCGTAAGGAGATGTGGGGATTTGAGGAGCAAGAACATACTACAGTTTCATAATGTTTCTTTTCATTATGATGAGAAGCCAATCATTAATGAATTAAATGCTTCTATACAAGATAAAGAGTTTGTAAGCATTATCGGACCGAGTGGATGCGGGAAAAGTACTTTATTTCGCCTTATTACAGGTTTAGAAGAAGCGAGTACGGGACAGATAGAACTAACAGAAACAAAGAGCCATCCTGTAGGGTATATGCCCCAAAAAGATATGCTCCTGCCATGGAGAACGATTATTGAGAATGCGGCCCTGCCGCTAGAGTGCCAAGGTGTACAGAAGAAAGAAGCACAAATAAAGGCAAAGGAACTGTTACACAAATTTGGTTTACAAGGATATGAGACAAAATATCCAAAAGATTTATCTGGTGGTATGAGGCAACGCGTATCTTTCATTCGAACTTTATTAACAGGCGGAGAGATATTGCTCTTAGATGAACCGTTTAGCGCGTTGGATGCTTTAACGAAGGCATCTTTGCAGGAATGGTTGTTTGAACAATGGAAAGAGTGGAAAAAAACAATTTTATTTATCACTCATGATGTGGAAGAAGCATTGTTTCTTTCTAATCGAATTTTAGTGGTAGAGCAGCAACCGATAACTACTTTAACCGAGAGGATTGTACCGCTTGATCATAATCGGACAAGAAAAGATTTATATAAACCGGAAGTATTAGCGCTGAAAGATGAGCTTCTTAGTATGTTGCAAAGGCAGGTACTCGTATGATGAACCGGTTGAAGGAGCTATTACCTGCTCTTACACTTTCTAGTATTTTACTTGCTCTTTGGGAAGTAGGCGCAAGAATTGTAGATGAAATGTACATTTTACCGTCACCGTCTGCAATTGTAATGAAGATATGGAAACTAAAAGACATATTATTTACGGTTCATTTGCCAGCAACATTATATGTCGTTTTAATAGGGGTGGCTATTTCTATCGTACTTGGGGTAGGGCTAGCGATGTTAATGAATGCGAGTGATTGGATGGAGAGAGCATTTTATCCATTATTAGTTGCCTCACAAACGATTCCTATTACAGCGCTTGCTCCGCTTTTCGTTTTATGGTTTGGATATACGATCTGGAGTAAGGTTGTTGTTACGGTTTTAATTACGTTTTTCCCAATTGCGGTTAATACGTATGATGGACTGCGCAGTACGAAAAAAGAATGGGAAGAGCTTTTAGTTACGTATGGGGCAACGAAAAAAGATGTTTTTTTTAAATTAAAATTGCCGTCTGCTCTTCCTTATTTTTTCTCAGCTTTAAAAATTGCAGTACCGCTTAGTGTAATTGGGGCGGCAATTGGTGAATGGCTAGGTGCACAAGCGGGGCTAGGATATTTCAGTAAGAGAATGATGACGCAATTAGACGGGGCAGGTGTATTTGCACCCATTGTATTGTTATCATTATTAGCTATTTTCTTCGTCATACTTATTTCGGTATTAGAAAAGAAATTCATTAGTTGGAGGAAGCATTCATGAAATTTTTTAAACGCATCTTTGTGTTTACATTATTAATTGCAATAGTTGCTGGATGTTCTAGTAATTCAGCATCGGATAAGAGTAAAAAAGAAAAAGAAATAACGGTCATGCTTGATTGGTACCCAAATGCGGTACATAGCTTTATTTATGCGGCAATTGAAAAAGGTTACTTTAAAGAAGAAGGAGTAAAGGTAAATATTAAATTCCCTTCTAATCCGACTGACCCATTAACGTTAGCAGCTGCAGGAAAAGTAACAGTTGGCTTATATTATCAGCCAGATGTTGTCATGGCAAAAGCAAATGAACAAATTCCAGTGAAATCAATTGGAGCTGTCGTACGTTCACCATTAAATCATGTTGTATCGCTGAAGTCTGCAGGCATTCAATCGCCAAAAGATTTAGAGGGTAAAACAGTTGGGTATTCTGGAACACCTTTAAGTGAGATGTATTTAAAAACGATGGTAAAAGAAGCTGGTGGTAATCCAGATACAGTGAAAGTAGTCGATGTTGGTTTTGATTTAGTACCAGCATTAATTACGAAAAAAGTGGATGCGGTAACAGGAGCATATATTAACCACGAAGTACCTGTTATGCGTCATGAAGGTCATGAACCAGCATACTTTAATCCAGCAGATTATGGTGTACCGAATTATCATGAGCTCGTATTTGTAACAGGTGATAAAACATTGAAAAAAGATAAAGAAGCTTTGCAAGCTTTCTTGCGTGGTACGAAAAAAGGCTATGATTTTATGAAGAAAAACCCAGATGAAGCATTGAATATTTTATTAAATCATCAAGAAAAAGAAAACTTCCCACTTGTGCCAGAAGTTGAAAAGGAAAGTATGAAAATTTTATTAGAGAAGATGGAAACGAAAGATGAGCCATTTTTATCAGATTCAAAAGAGTCATGGGAGAAACAAAATAAATGGTTGAAAGATAAAGGAATGACGAAAGAAATCGTTCCGGCCGATGAGTTATTCGAAAACATTTTAAAGTAGGCGAATGAATATGAAAAATGAGCTTCATGTAATCTCAAATGGTCACATGTCATTCGAAGAGTTAGTGAATGTAGCGATGCAAATTGAAAGTGAAATTGATTATTTGCATATTCGTGAGCGTGAGAAAAGTACGAAGGAATTGTATGAAGGTGTGGAAAGTCTTTTGAAGAAGGGCTTTCCAGCATCGAAAATAGTGATAAATGATCGAATTGATATTGCTATTTTATTAAATATTCCGCGCGTGCAGCTAGGATATCGAAGCGCTGATGTAAGGTCAGTGAAAGAAAAGTTTTCTTATTTGCATGTCGGTTATTCTGTGCATTCTTTAGAAGAGGCGATTGATGCATTTAAGAATGGCGCGGATTCACTCGTCTATGGTCATGTATTTCCGACAGATTGTAAAAAAGGTGTGCCAGCGAGAGGGCTTGAAGAAATTTCAGACATTGCAAAGTGTTTATCCATACCGATTACAGCAATTGGAGGAATCACTCCGGAAAACACTGGAGATGTTCTTACTAACGGCGTCAGTGGTATTGCTGTTATGTCTGGGATTATAAGTAGTAGTAACCCGTATAGCAAAGCGAAATCTTATAAGGAATCAATAAGAAAGTGGGCGGAAAAACATGTGTAAGAAGTATGATGTAGCGATAATTGGCGGTGGTGTAATTGGTAGTTCAGTTGCACATTTTCTAGCAGAAAGAGGCCATAAAGTAGCGATTGTAGAGAAGCAACAGATTGCATCTGAAGCCTCGAAAGCAGCCGCTGGTTTACTTGGGGTGCAGGCAGAATGGGATGAATATGACCCGCTATTTGAACTTGCGAGAGAAAGCCGTGCTATATTTCCACAACTTGCAGAAGTTTTACGCGAAAAAACAGGCATCGATATTGGGTATGAAGAGAAAGGCATTTATCGCATTGCTCAAAATGAAGATGAGAAGGAAAGAATTCTTCACATTATGGATTGGCAGCAGAAAACCGGTGAAGATTCTTATTTCCTAGCGGGAGATCGTTTGCGAGAGAAAGAGCCGTATCTATCTGAGTCAATTATAGGGGCTGTATATTATCCGAAAGATGGTCATGTTATTGCACCAGAGCTTACGAAAGCATTCGCACATTCCGCATCATTCTCGGGTGCTGATATATATGAGCAAACAGAAGTATTTGATATCCGTATTGAAAATAATAAAGTGACTGGAATTGTGACAAGCGAAGGTATGATCACTTGCGAAAAAGTTGTTATTGCGGGTGGCTCATGGAGCACGAAGTTACTAGGTTATTTTCACCGCGAATGGGGTACATATCCAGTTAAAGGAGAAGTAGTAGCGGTCAGAAGTAGAAAACCACTTTTAAAGGCGCCTATTTTCCAAGAAAGATTTTACATTGCACCAAAGCGCGGCGGACGTTACGTAATTGGAGCAACGATGAAGCCCCGTACATTCAATAAAACTGTGCAACCAGAGAGTATTACTTCTATATTAGAGCGCGCGTATACAATATTGCCAGCATTAAAAGAAGCGGAATGGGAAAGCGCATGGGCAGGATTAAGACCACAGTCGAATCATGAAGCTCCTTATATGGGAGAGCATGAAGAAATAAAAGGTTTATATGCTTGCACAGGCCATTATCGAAACGGCATTTTATTAAGTCCTGTTTCTGGTCAATATATGGCTGATTTAATAGAAGGAAAGCAGGAGAATCACTTGCTAGATTCATTGCTTTCTAAAACAGTTTAGAAAGGGGATGGAAGTTTGAATTTAAAAATTAATGGTAATCAAATTGAAGTGCCAGAGAGTGTGAAAACAGTAGCTGAGCTACTTACACATTTAGAGTTAGATAACAGAATTGTTGTAGTAGAGCGTAATAAAGATATTTTACAAAAAGATGATCATACAGATACATCTGTTTTTGATGGAGACCAAATTGAGATTGTAACTTTCGTAGGAGGCGGTTGATTATGTTAAACATTGGACCATTTTCATTTCATTCTAGACTTTTATTAGGAACAGGAAAATTCCCTGATTTTGATGTGCAGCAAAAGGCAATTGATGTATCTGAGGCAGAAGTTTTAACGTTCGCAGTACGTCGTATGGATATATTTGATGCAAAGCAACCTAATTTATTAGAGAAACTTGATGTGAAAAAATATACGTTATTACCGAATACAGCCGGAGCAAAAAATGCTGAAGAAGCTGTTCGTATTGCAAAATTAGCAAAAGCTTCAGGGCTTTGCGACATGATAAAGGTAGAAGTTATTGGTGATGATAGAACGTTATTACCTGATCCGGTAGAGACGTTAAAGGCATCTGAAATGTTACTAGAAGAAGGATTTATCGTACTTCCGTACACATCTGATGATGTTGTATTAGCACGTAAATTACAAGAACTTGGCGTGCATGCGATTATGCCAGGAGCATCACCAATCGGTTCAGGGCTTGGTATTGTAAATCCATTAAATTTAAGTTTTATTATTGAACAAGCGACAGTACCAGTTATCGTTGATGCTGGTATCGGTAGCCCGGCTGATGCGGCATTTGCGATGGAATTAGGAGCAGATGGTGTGTTATTAAATACAGCTGTATCAGGAGCAAAAGATCCTATTAAAATGGCACAAGCAATGAAATTAAGTATTGAGGCAGGCCGTTTAGGCTTTGAAGCAGGTCGTATTGCACGTAAACGTTGTGCAACGGCAAGTAGTCCTTTAGAAGGAATGAGCGTAGTTGAATAATCGATATTCTCGCCAAGAACTATTTTCTCCAATTGGAGAAGAAGGACAGCAAAAGATAAGGGAAAAGCATGTGCTTATTATCGGTGCAGGCGCACTAGGTAGTGCAAATGCAGAAATGTTTGTAAGAGCTGGTGTTGGTACAGTAACGATTGTTGACCGGGATTATGTCGATTGGAGTAATTTACAAAGGCAGCAATTGTATGCAGAGAGTGATGTGAAAAATAATCTTCCGAAAGCTGTAGCAGCGAAGAAGCGTCTAGAAGAGATTAATAGTGAAGTAAGAGTAGAAGCGCTCGTTCAAGATGTAACAGCTGAGGAGTTAGAAGAACTCGTTACAAACGTTGATGTAATGATTGATGCAACTGATAATTTCGAAACGCGTTTCATTGTGAATGATATAGCACAAAAATATGCTATTCCATGGATTTACGGAGCATGTGTAGGGAGTTACGGTCTTTCTTACACAATCCTTCCTAGTAAAACGCCATGTTTATCTTGTTTATTACAATCGATTCCGCTTGGCGGAGCGACATGTGATACAGCGGGGATTATATCACCTGCTGTATCTCTCGTCGTTTCTCATCAAGTAACGGAAGCTCTTAAACTGTTAGTGGAAGATTACGAATCACTTCGAGATGGACTTGTATCGTTTGATGTATGGAAGAATGAATATTCATGTATGAATGTGCAAAAGCTTCGTAAACATAATTGCCCTTCGTGCGGAGAGAATGCATTATATCCTTATTTAAACAAAGAAAATACATCGAAAACAGCAGTTTTATGCGGGAGAAATACAGTTCAAATTAGACCACCTCATAAAGAGGAAATGGATTTTGAACGATACAAAGAGCTGCTGCATGATCGTGTAAATGATTTAAATGTAAATCCATATTTATTATCATTTTCTGTGGAAGAAAAGAGATTAGTTGCTTTTAAAGATGGTCGTGTACTTGTACATGGAACGAAAGATATAAGTGAAGCAAAAACAGTTTATCATCGTTATTTTGGATAGAAAAGGATGAGTGGGATGAAAGTAAATAAAGCTTTAACAATTGCAGGATCTGATAGCGGTGGCGGTGCCGGCATTCAAGCAGATTTAAAAACATTCCAAGAGCTTGGTGTGTATGGGATGACGGCTATTACGGCAATTACTGCTCAAAACACGCTTGGCGTTCAAGGGGTATATCCAGTTTCGTTAGAAGGTATTACGGAACAGTTGAATTCAATTGGTACGGATTTAACACCAGATGCTGTGAAATTAGGAATGTTATTTAGCAGCGAAATTATTCAAATTGTAGCAGAACATATTAATAAATTTGGCTGGAATAATATTGTACTAGATCCTGTTATGATTGCTAAGGGCGGTGCATCATTATTACAGCAAGAAGCAGTACAAGCGTTAAAAGAATATTTATTGCCAGTAGCAACAGTTGTAACGCCGAATGTTCCTGAGGCAGAAGTGTTAACGGGGCTAGAAATTCATAACGTTGAAGATAGTAAAGAGGCTGCAAAAGTATTGCATGAATTAGGGGCGAAATATGTACTTATGAAGGGCGGACATGCAGAATATCAAGGTAATGAAGTAATTGATTTACTTTTTGATGGAGAAAAGTTTATTGAATTTAGAAGTGAACGAATTCCTTCAAAGCAAACGCATGGAAGCGGGTGTACATTTGCTTCAGCGGTTACAGCTGGACTTGCGAAAGGATACTCAATTGAAGAGGCAGTTCAAGAAGCAAAACAATTTATTAGTATAGCAATTGAAGAGCCGCTACATATTGGAAGTGGTCATGGACCGACGAATCATTTTGCATATAAATTGAATAAAGCACATGTATAAGTAGACAAAAGTCAGTTGTATAACTGGCTTTTTTTTCTGTTTACTTTTTCTAAATGCAGGAGTAATATATCAGCCAGAATATATTTTTTGTAATACGCTGAGTCCAATTATATGGAGCGGAGGAACCAATTTGTGCAGTGTCACTAGGGGTGAATCTTTCAATTTTGCAAGTAGGGCTACTCTCAAAGTCCGAATCCGACAGCTAACTTCGTAAGCGTCTTGAGAGAGGACGGTGCCATGATGGATACATCACTTCATCGATCTGATTAGTATAGGAGAATATCAATCTATGTTTGAGTTCTTTTATACTAAGGAGGATGAGGTACATGGAACTAACACTTATTTGTGTTGGAGAAGAAAGCAAGGTAAATAGTTTAATAGATTTAGTAGCGTTTCAACATGAGTTAATTATTTTTACCGCAAACGAAGAGATAGCGGCTGAAGTGAGGAATTGTGGGTTTGATTGGACGTATAGCTGTAGTAAGGAGCAGGATTTTGCTAGTGTTTGTGAGTGTATTAAGAAGGTGATTTTACTAGGGGATGAGCTTCCAATTATTAGCTTCTTTACAGAACACATTCGCTTTTCTTTTCAAGCACCTATTACTGTTGTTACAAGGAATAAACGATACCCAGCGAGGCTCTATGAAACAATTGGAGCTACATTTGTCGTGTTTACGAATTGTGATAATATTTCTTTTTTATTTTTTGAATAGGGCGGGGGAGAAGAAGATGAAGGTGTTGTTACTAGGAGATATAGCGAATCGTTGGGCGGTATCGGTAGAGCGAGTTCAAGAATTGGTGGTACTTGATCCTATTTTTCCAAGGCCCTATATCATATTGCCATCGAAAGATGCTTTATATTTAAAAACAGATGTTATCGAATATGAGCAGCTACATGCAGAATTGTCACAAGTTTATATTCGCGGGAGAAATTTACGTGCTTTTTTACGAGGAGAATAAATAGTGAATAAAAATAGAGCGAATGCTAAGTGCAACAAGCTATGCACTTCATGTCATTCGCTCTTTTTATTTCGTATTTAAAAGATCATTTATGTGAAAAAGAAAGAAAAGACGAGAAAACAGATGAAAAAATATTAATAACACTCAATGTAAGCGTTTAAATAGATGGATATTTTCTTATTTTCAGTAATTTAGCTCTTTACAAGTGAAAAATAGAGGAGTATATTTACTCTCATAAATCATTCATAAAATTTCCAAAAAAACCTAAAATCGCTGAGTTCCAGAAATGGAGCGGGGGAACCAATTTTGTGCATTGTCACTTGGGGTGAATCTTTCAGTTTTGAAAGTAGGGCTACTCTTTAGGCCCGAATCCGACAGCTAACCTCGTAAGCGTTTAGAGAGGAGGTTTACTTTTTGTTGTTCATTTTTTGAACACTGAGTAGAGCTCAGTGTTCTTTTTTAATATTTTAATGGTAAATTTTAACAATTAGAAATGAGGGATAGCTATGTTAGATGTTGTAATGATCGGGATTTTTGTTGTGTTAGTTGCATCAATGGTAAGTCTTGCAAGTTGGTCAGATAAAGTTGTGAAAGAAGGGAAGCAATCATGATGATTGCCTTATCGATTATTGTTGCAGCAATTACGGTGTACTTAGTGTATGCATTATTAAATCCGGAAAAGTTTTAATTAGGGGGAGTCATTCATTATGATCTGGGTTGCAGTCGTTATTACAATGCTATTGTTTATTCTTGTGGCAAAGCCAACGGGAATTTATTTAGAGAAAGCCTTTCAAGGTAGTAAAAAGCTAGATAAAGTATTCGGGCCTTTTGAAAAACTTATTTTTAAAATTACGGGTGTAAAAGCATACAATCAAACGTGGAAACAGTACGCATTATCATTAGTTTTATTAAATGGATTTATGATTGTTGTCGTATATTTCATTTTCAGACTACAAGGAGTATTGCCATTAAATCCAGCACATATTGAAGGAATGGAGCCTACGCTCGCTTTTAATACAGCAATTAGTTTTATGGCTGATACGAACTTACAGCATTATAGCGGTGAAAATGGTTTATCTTATTTATCACAATTAATTGGAATTACATTCTTAATGTTTGCAGCACCGGCAACGACTTTAGCGCTCGTTATGGCATTTATAAGAGCGCTTGCTGGAAAAGAACTCGGTAACTTTTTTGTTGATTTTACGAGAGCACTAACGAGAGTATTTCTTCCTATCGCATTTATGGCGGCACTAGTGTTTGTTGCACTTGGCGTACCACAAACGTTAGACGGTGCCATTACAGCACAAACAATTGATGGCGCGAAGCAAAGTATATTACGCGGGCCAGTTGCATCATTCGTTTCCATTAAGGAACTTGGAAATAACGGCGGTGGATTTTTCGGAGCTAACTCTACACATCCTTTTGAAAATCCAGGGCAAATGAGTAATATTTTGCAAATGATGCTTATGATGTTGTTGCCAACAGCACTTCCATTTACGTACGGACGAATGGTAGGAAATAAAAAACAAGGTCGCATCCTTTTCGTTTCACTATTCATGGTGTTTTTACTAGGGTTTATAACAATTACGACATCTGAACTAAACGGGAATCCAGCACTAAATGAAATGGGTATTGAACATGTACAAGGAAGTACAGAAGGAAAAGAAGTAAGGTTCGGAACCGTATTTTCTTCACTATACGCAACAGTAACGACAGCTGCTGAAACTGGAGCGGTGAATACGATGCATGATACGTTAACACCAATTGGCGGTCTAGTTCCGCTCGTAAATATGATGTTAAATACAGTATACGGCGGCGTTGGAGCAGGCTTTGTGAACATTATTATGTATGCGATCATCGCAGTTTTTATATCTGGATTAATGGTTGGACGGACACCAGAGTTTTTAGGTAAGAAAATTGAAGGTAAGGAAATGAAATTAATTGCGGTAACGATACTATTTCATCCATTGCTCATTTTAGGATTTTCGGCATTAGCTCTTTCTACACATTTAGGAACAGAAGCGATTTCTAACTCGGGCTTCCACGGTTTAACACAAGTTGTTTATGAGTATACGTCATCAGCTGCGAATAACGGATCTGGATTTGAAGGGTTAGCAGATAATACACCGTTTTGGAATATTACAACTGGTTTAGTTATGTTTTTAGGACGCTATTTCAGTTTAATTACGATGCTAGCTGTTGCAGCTTCATTGAAAGAGAAGACGGTTGTGCCAGAAACAGTCGGAACGTTCCGTACGGATAATAGTTTATTTGGCGGCATTTTCATCGGAACAATTGTAATTGTCGGTGCATTAACATTCTTCCCAATGTTGGTACTCGGTCCAATTGCAGAATTTCTTACATTGAAGTAATGGAGGGTAAATGATGAGACCGGTAGTAGTAAAAGAAAAAAGAGTAAATGAGTCACAAATGCATGTTGTAGAAGATGAAGTTAGACAAGCGAAAACGATGGATCGTGATATCGTAACAAATGCGATGAAACAGTCCTTTGCGAAATTGAATCCAAAAGTCATGATAAAGAATCCGATTATGTTTGTTGTAGAAATTGGATTTATCATTACGTTCATTTTATCGTTTCTTCCAAGTCATTCTAGTAGTGTACCAGGATGGTTTAATATAACAGTTTCTTTCATTCTCTTATTTACAGTTTTATTTGCTAATTTTGCAGAAGCATTAGCGGAAGGACGGGGGAAAGCGCAAGCCGATTCTTTAAAACAGTCGAAGAAAGATGTGTTTGCCAATGTTGTAAAAGAAAATGGGAACATTGTTCAAGTTTCAGCAACGGATCTAAGAAAAGGTGATGTTGTTATTGTAAAACAAGGAGAAATGATTCCAAGTGATGGGGAAGTCATAAAAGGATTAGCATCTGTTGATGAATCTGCGATTACAGGGGAATCAGCTCCTGTAATAAAAGAAGCTGGCGGTGATTTTTGTTCCGTAACAGGCGGTACGATGGTTGTAAGTGATGAGATTACGATTATCATTACGAGTAATCCTGGTGAATCATTTATTGATAAAATGATCTCTTTAGTAGAAGGGGCTGCTCGCCAAAAAACACCGAATGAAATTGCTTTAAATACAGTATTAACGAGTTTAACGCTTATTTTCTTAATCGTTGTTGTGACGCTGCCGATTTTCACAAATTATTTAGGGTTTCAAATTGATACAGCTGTACTTGTAGCATTGTTAGTTTGTTTAATTCCAACGACAATTGGTGGATTATTATCAGCGATAGGTATTGCCGGGATGGACCGTGTGACAAAGTTTAATGTGTTAGCAATGTCGGGTAAAGCAGTAGAAGCTGCTGGCGATATTAATACAATTATTTTAGATAAAACGGGTACGATTACTTTCGGGAACAGAATGGCTCATACATTATTACCTGTAGGAAATGAAACGATTGAGCAAGTTGGAAAGTGGGCTGCGATTAGCTCAGTTTTAGATGAAACACCAGAAGGTCGATCTGTTATCGAGTATGTGCAAGCGAAATCTATATCATATAATAGAGAACTTGCGGAACAAGGTGAGTTTGTTCCATTTAAAGCAGAAACGAGAATGAGTGGTGTTGATTTACAGGACGGAACGAAAGTGAGAAAAGGTGCTGTCGGTAGCGTGATTGAATGGGTTCAGTCACAAGGTGGAACAATTCCGAAAGATGTAAATCAAAAAGCAGATTTCATTTCAAAAGAGGGCGGAACACCACTTGTAGTTGCAGTGAATAATCGTATTTACGGTTTAATCTATTTAAAAGATACAGTAAAACCTGGTATGCGTGAACGTTTTGAACAGTTACGTCAAATGGGGATTAAAACGGTTATGTGTACAGGGGATAACCCATTAACAGCAGCAACCATTGCAAAAGAAGCAGGAGTAGATGAGTTTGTTGCTGAGTGCAAACCAGAAGATAAAATTGCAGTTATTAAAGCAGAGCAAGATAAAGGGAAACTTGTAGCGATGACAGGTGATGGTACAAATGATGCGCCGGCATTAGCACAGGCTGACGTTGGATTGGCGATGAATAGTGGTACGACAGCTGCGAAAGAAGCAGCGAATATGATTGATTTAGATTCGAATCCAACGAAGATTATTGAGGTTGTAGGAATCGGTAAGCAATTGTTAATGACGCGCGGTGCGTTAACGACGTTTAGTATTGCAAATGATATCGCAAAATATTTTGCAATCATTCCAGCAATGTTTACACTTGCGATTCCGCAAATGGAAGCATTAAACATTATGAAATTAACATCACCACTGTCAGCGATTTTATCAGCATTACTATTTAATGCAGTTATTATTCCATTACTCATTCCATTGGCGATGAAAGGTATCGCATATAAACCGATGAGTTCGAATGCACTACTTGGCCGAAACCTACTTATTTATGGGCTTGGTGGAGTGATTGTACCGTTCATTGGAATTAAAGTAATTGATATGATTGTCGGCTTGTTCATATAAGGAAGAGGGGAAAGAGATGGCAAAGAAACAAAGTATACTATCACCAATCATTCGTATTACTTTTACATTTTTAGTGTTGTGCGGACTTGTATATCCACTTATTGTTACTGGTATTGCACAAGCAGTCATGAAGGATAATGCGGATGGAAGTCTAATATATAATGATAAAAATGAAGTGATTGGTTCTAAATTAATCGGTCAAAATTTCACAAATCCACGTTATTTTCATGGGCGTGTTTCTAGTATTGAATATAAAGCAGAGGCATCTGGTTCAAATAACTATGCACCGTCTAATCCAGATTTAGAGAAACGAGTAGAGAAAAGTATTGAAGAGTGGAAGAAACAAAATCCGAGCGTTCCAGTTACAGAAGTACCAATCGATTTAGTGACAAATTCAGGTTCAGGGCTTGATCCTGATATTAGTCCGAAGGCAGCTTCCGTACAGGTAGAGCGTATCTCGAAATTAACGAATATCTCGAAAGAAACACTAGAGCAATTGATTAAAGATCAAACAGAAGGTGCGGCACTTGGTTTATTTGGAGAGACCCGCGTAAACGTCTTAAAGTTAAATTTAGAATTACAGAAACTACTGAAATAGTAACAGTGCTACCTCAATCTAACGGATTGAGGTAGTGTTGTTTCGAAAGAAAGGTTGTGTGTGTTTTGTATGCAGATGACTATAAACCGACGTTTCAAAGGCGAACGCCAGAGGAATATTTAGAATATATTCGTCAGCAAAATCGTGGGAAGTTAAAGCTATATGTAGGGGCTGCTCCAGGAGTAGGGAAAAGTTATAAAATGCTCTATGATGCTAGAGAGATGAAAAAGGACGGTATGGATATTGTAATTGGTTTAATTGAAACGCACGGGAGAAAAGAGACAGAAGACGCAATTGCTGATTTAGAAAAGATTCCTTTAAAAGAAATAGAGTATAAAGGGAAAGTGTTTTATGAACTTGATGTGGAAGGAATTATAAAGCGTGCGCCGCAAGTCGTTGTAGTGGATGAACTTGCACATAGTAATATTCCCAGCTCTAAAAATAAGAAGCGTTATATGGATGTACAAGAATTGTTAGAGGCTGGTATATCCGTATTGTCAGCGTTTAATATTCAACATTTAGAAAGCGTTCATGACATTGTAGCTCAAATTACAAATGTAAAAGTAAGAGAACGAATTCCAGATTTTATTTTACAAAAAGCAAATGAAATTCAGCTCGTTGATGCAACGCCGGAAGTACTTCGGAAGAGGTTAATAGATGGAAAGATATATAAAGAAGAAAAAATTCAGCAAAGCTTACAAAATTTCTTTACGCTTAATAATTTAGGAGCACTAAGAGAATTATCACTTCGGGAAGTCGCTGACGATATGGACGAAAAGATTAGTCAAACAGTGATAGAACCAATCGGAGTGAAAGAAAAAATTCTCGTTTGTGTACAGTACAGTTCAACAGCAGAGAAATTAATAAGACGGGGCTGGCGCATGGCTGATCGCTTAAACGCTGAATTGTATGTATTAAATGTTGAAAGAGAAAATATAGACTCTCTTTCAGCTAGTAAAAAACAAACAATTGAAGAGTGGAAGTCGCTCACGAATCAATTTGATGCAAGTTTTGTATTAGAAGAAGCAAAAGGGAGAAAGCCTGCGGATGTTATTATTGAAGTCGCGAAAAGATTGCAAGTAACGCAAATTTTACTTGGGCAATCAGCGAGAACGCGGTGGGAAGAAATTCGAAAAGGTTCTATTGTAAATGAAATTATGAGACAGACGAAACATATTGATATTCATATTGTTGCGGATCAAAGAGTTTAAAATAGAGACCATCTGTAGGTCTCTATTTTGCTTTTTGTGTGGCAGGGAAGCGTAGCATTTTCATTGCATATAAGATTACAAGTAAAAATATAATTGCGCCTAGGAAGAAAATCCAAAAGTAATTTTGGTTAAATAAAAGAAATCCACCTATAAGTGGGCCTGTGCCCATACCAAGATAGCGGATGAAGTTGTACATACCGATAGCTGTTGCGCGTTCTTGTACGAATTCTTCCGTTAACAAAGTAGTGTGAGTTGGCATAGAAAGTCCTATACTAAAACCGTACAAAGATGTAACGATAATGATGAATGGGATATTAATGCTATATGTGAAAGAGAATAAAACGACACATATAATATTGAAGAAACTCGTAATAAATAAAGTTTGCTTTGTTGTGAGGCGTTTTTGCAAAAACTTGTAGCAAAAACTTCCCAGCATGATAGAAAGAGACATTGGTACAAACATAAGACCAATTTCCTTTACAGTTAAATGAAATGAATTTGTTAAAATACTCGGTAAAAAAACGAGAAAGCAAAAGTAAATACAAAATTGAATGAAGCCAATAAGAGTAATAGAAAATCCAGTTTTATTTTTTAAGATAAACCAGTAATTCTTTTTTGCTTGCGGTTGCTTCATTACAGTAGGTTTTGTTTCTGGAAGTAGTGAAAGGTTTATCATTAATAAAAGAATGCCAAGTATAGATAAAAATAGAAATACAGATAAGTGGCCATTTATACTGCCGAGATAACCACCAATGAGAGGACCAATCGCAGGTGCGAGGGCAAGTAACATTTGGTATAGGCTCATCGCTTCTCCGCGTTCTTTTCCTTCAAATAAATCGCCGATAATCGTTGCTGAAACTACAGGTATAGCCGCTATTCCTATGGCTTGAACAGCTCTAAAAAAGAGAAATAAATAAATGTTTGCCGAAAAAGCACATCCGATTGAACCAATTGTACTAATGACTAAACTAGGGATAAGGACAGATTTTCTCCCTTTTGTATCAATGAAAGGTCCATATACGAGCTGCATAATTGCAAGAATGAACGTGAAAAGTGAAACTGTTACATTTACAAGATAAAGAGAAGTATGAAAAGAACCTTGAATCATGGGCAAGATAGGTGTGTAAATATTTTGAGCGAAGGAACCAAGTAAGGCACTAATACAGACAACATATAAACTGAAATGTAGTTTGGATTTTTTCATTATGTTAACCTCCTCTTTTTTAGTTTCCTTGGAAACTAAATTTAGTTTAACATGTTTTTCTCACTTGTAAATATGGAAAAATGATTTTAAAATGGTATATAGCTAAATTGTTTCTTTGGAAACTTAGGGGGTGAACAGATTGGATTATGCAACGAAACAAATGGAAATACTTTCGGACATTCGTACACTTTTGCATAAAAGAGAAGAACATTTGAAAGGACAAAATGAGAAGTTTCTTCGTGAGACAGGTGTAAGTGGTATGTCTTTATCTGAGTTACATGTAATCGAGTGTATCGGGAAAAATGGTCTGATGAATGTAACGGCAATTACGATAGAAATGGGAATGACGAAGGGTGCGATTTCTAAAGTTTGTACAAAGTTGTTCCAAAAGAAATTCGTTGAGAAGATGCAAATGTTAGACAATCAAAAAGAAATTTTCTTTCGCTTAACGGAAAGCGGAAATGAAATATATAAAGCTCATGATAAATTGCATAAACAAGCTGAAGAAAAGTGGCTGTTACTCTTAGATAGATATACGAAAGAAGAACAAGATTTTATTCAGAGGTTTATAAAGGATGTCTCTGATCATTTGGAAATATAATTGGAAGAAAAAATTCCGTTTTCTCAAGTCTTTTAAATATAATTTCTGAAAGAACTCATATATAATAGAAACAGATACTTAACATGGTGAATAATTAAAGAGTCAATATATATAGAGGAGAGAGTAACATGCTTGAAAATACAGGGTTAGTATTAGAAGGCGGCGGTATGCGTGGTGTATATACGGGCGGGATATTAGAATACTTTATGGAACAAGATTTATATTTTCCATATGTAATCGGTGTATCAGCTGGTGCTTGTCATGCAGCGTCGTATCTTTCCAGACAAAGAAATAGAAATAAAACAGTAAATATTGATTATGCATCACATCCGAAATATTTATCGTATAAAAACTTATGGAGAAAACGTCAGCTATTTGATATGGATTTTATTTTTCATGAAATCCCAGAAAAGCATGTGCCGTTTGATTTTGAAACATACTTTAATAGCCCAGAGCGTTTCCTTGTAGGAACGACGGATTGTGAAACAGGACAGTCTGTTTATTTTGAAAAAGAGGGAACGAATGACGATGCACTAAATTTATTACAAGCTTCTAGTTCATTACCTTTCATTGCACCAGTAGTAAATTATCGTGGTAAGCAATTATTAGATGGCGGGATTTCAGATCCAATTCCAGTTCGTAAAGCACAGGAAGATGGATTTAAAAAATCAGTCGTAATTTTAACAAGAAATCACGGTTACGCAAAGAAAAAATCAAGATTTGGGTGGATTGCTGCGAAAGCTTATAAAAAATATCCGAATCTTGTTAACACGATGCTAAATCGCTATGAAGTGTATAATGAAACACTTCACTACATTGAAAAAGAAGAACAAGCGGGTAATTTATTTGTTATTCGTCCAGAAGTACCGCTTCAAGTAGACCGTATGGAAAAAGATACAGCAAAACTACAAAATCTATATGAGCAAGGCTATGAAGATGCAAAGAGACAGTTTGCAGATTTAAAAGCGTTCTTGCAAAAATAATAATTAGGCTGTGGAGATGGGATTCTCTGCAGTCTTTTTTATTATTGGTTTCGATACCGAATGTTGGTTATACACGTTTTTAGATTATGGTATAATATGGATAAAAGTATGTAGAGAGGTGATACATATGGAAAATGTATATAAAGGGCTTAGACATACTGGATTTATTATGATGCTTATTTTTGGTGGGGTATTTTTACTGCGCTGGTTCATTCATGATGAAATGCTACTGGATCAGCTTATTGGATTTAGTGTAGGAATGGTAATGGTTGTTTCGTCAGTTTTCATTCAAAAGTATAGTAAAGAATTACAGGTAGAAGAGAAATATTAAAAGATTATAAGCTCCTTCATATTTTGGAGGGACCGTTATAGTTTGAATGATTGTTATAAAAGAAAAGTAGAGCATCGAAATCCGATGCTCTACTTTTTTAATGTGGTAAGAATATCAATTGATAAGCAAACAAAATTCCAAATACATATACAAGTGGGTGAACAGCACGGAATTTACCTTTTGCCACTTTCATAAGTGGATATGAAATAAATCCAAGTGCAATACCTGTTGCGATACTTGATGTAAGTGGCATGCTTAAGATTACTAAGAATGCTGGGAATGCTTCATCAAATGCGTCCCAATCGATGTGGCGAACTGAACCCATCATAAGACTACCAACGATAATTAATGATGGTGCAGTAATAGCTGATACACCAGAAACGGCACTTACTAATGGTCCGAAGAATGCTGCTAGAGCGAATAGAACAGCTACTGTAACAGTTGTTAAACCAGTACGACCACCAGCTGCAACACCAGCAGAAGATTCAATGTAAGCTGTTGATGGTGTTGTTCCGAACATAGAACCGATTGTTGCTGAGAATGAGTCAGATAGAAGAGCTCGTCCAGCTTTTGGAAGTTTTCCATCTTTCATAAATCCACCTTGTTGAGCAACGCCAAGTAATGTACCTGTTGTATCGAATAATGTAACAAGGAAGAATGAGAATACAACGCCGTATAATCCGTAGTTAATTACGTCAGATACAGCAGTAATTGGATTTGAAACGATAATTCCTTCTGGTAATCCAGGCATTGATGTAACACCGTTTGAGAATGATAATTGTCCCGTGAAGAAAGCGATAATACCAGTTAATAGCATCCCGATAAATAGTGCGCCATTTACATTTAAAGACATAAGAACAATCGTAATTCCAAGTCCAGCTAATGCTAGTAGTACTGGAGCAGAGTGAAGATCACCAAGTCCAACTAAGTTTGCTTCATTTTTTGTAACGATACCTGTTAAACGTAAACCGATAAAGGCGATGAAAAGACCGATACCAGCAGTAATTGCATGTTTTAAGTTTTCAGGAATTGCTTCCATTAATTTTGTACGGAAAGATGTGAATGATAACAAAATTAAAATCATACCTGCTACGAATACAGCAGAGAATGCAATTGCGAAAGTCATGCCTTCATGAGCTTTTACAACAGAGTAAGAGAAGTAAGCATTTAATCCCATACCTGGTGCAATTGCGATTGGTAAGTTTGTAAAGATCGCCATAAATAATGTTCCGACAACAGCAGCGATAATGGTTGCTGTAAATGCTTGTTCAAATGGAACACCTGCATCCCCAAGGATAACTGGGTTTACGACAATGATATATGCCATTGTTAAGAAGGTAATAATACCTGCCATAATTTCAGTTTTAATAGAAGTTTTATGTTTTGAAAGGTTAAACATATAAACATCCTTTCTGTTTACGAATAATTTTCACAACAGTTATATATAATATTCGTTTTTTATCTATTTTGCAATAGTTTTGCATAAAAAGTTTACAACAATTCATATTTTGTGTCTTAAATTCGAATATTAATCGTAATATGATGTGCGAATTTCAGTTTTTATTATGCACATGATAAGAAAAAGGAGTTGAAAGAAATTATGCCGCAGCAAAAAAACTTTGTAACAATGCCAGCGCAACATCAAAATAAACAACCTGGTATTGAATCATTAATGAATCCTCTACCACAGTTTGAAGATCCAAATTATAAAGGTAGCGAAAAGTTAAAAGGAAAGAATGTATTAATTACAGGGGGAGATAGTGGGATTGGACGAGCTGTTTCCATCGCTTTTGCGAAAGAGGGAGCAAATATTGCGATTGCTTATTTAGATGAGGAAGAAGATGCTAATGAGACGAAGCAGTATGTTGAGAAAGAAGGTGTAAAGTGTGTATTGTTGCCGGGTGATTTAAGTGATGAACAGCATTGTAAAGATGTTGTTCAAGAGACCGTCCAGCAGCTAGGTAGTTTACAGGTTTTAGTAAATAATGTTGCGCAGCAATATCCGCAGCAAGGACTAGAGTATATTACAGCAGAACAGCTAGAAAAGACTTTTCGTATTAATATTTTTTCTTATTTTCACGTTGCGAAAGCCGCACTTTCTCATTTAAAGCAAGGGGATGTCATTATAAATACCGCGTCTATCGTTGCATACGAAGGAAATGAAACGTTAATTGATTATTCCGCAACGAAAGGGGCAATCGTTGCTTTCACAAGATCACTTTCTCAGTCATTAGTGCAAAAAGGGATTCGTGTAAATGGTGTTGCGCCAGGACCAATTTGGACACCACTTATTCCATCGAGCTTTGATGAGAAAAAAGTATCACAGTTTGGAAGCAATGTTCCAATGCAAAGACCTGGTCAACCATATGAATTAGCGCCAGCATATGTATATTTAGCGTCTGGTGATTCATCCTATATTACCGGGCAAATGATACATGTAAATGGGGGCGTTATTGTAAATGGATAGTTTTCATTTATAAGAGCAAAGTAAAGTTAATTCCACTTATTATAGTGAGCGCTAGGGGGGTATAGATGAAAAAGCTATGTTTCGTCATACTATTATTTTTCATTCTACCGGTTAGTGCTTTTGCTAGTACAGATCATTTAATATTAGTGAATCTTACGACAAACCAGTTGTCTTTTTTTGAAAATGGAAATTATACAAAAACATTCCCCGTAACAACTGGAAGAGATCGTACACCTACGCCTGAAGGTAATTTTTGTATTATAACTAAATATAAAAATAAAGAATACCATCGAAAAAAAATAGCTGGTGGTGCACCAAATAACCCTCTTGGTACGAGATGGCTTGGACTAGATAAAAATGAATATGCGATTCATGGGACAAATCGGGAATGGACAATTGGAAGTAGGGAATCAAATGGCTGTATTCGTATGCATGACAGGGATATACAGTGGTTATATGACCGAGTTCAATTACAGACGAAAGTAATCATTTCTCGGTTTCATACGAGCCCGGAATATGAAGCGAATAAGCTTGGTTATCGTGTTGTGAGCTGGAATGGTCGTAAAGTAGAAGAAGAGCAAATTGGTATGCTTACGTTAGTAGATCGCGCCGATATATATTGGCAAGAACCGAATGGACAGCTAACGAAAGTGAAAATGGTATTGCCAAACGAAAGATATGCAGTGTACTCAAAACGAAAAGATGGAATATATTATATAGGAAACAATTTGTATATTGTGGATGAAACAGGAGAAAAAATTCGTTATGAGAAAATTCCTTCTTCGATTTTAAGTAATATATATAAACGAAAATATAATGTTCCGTAATAGGCTACCGTATTATAGACGGTAGCTTATTTCTACTTCCAGTTTAACTGCAACTATTGTACTTTGCTGAATATAATACAGTACAGATAGGGGGCGGTTACATTATGAAAAGTGAATTTGCGTTTAAAGTTTTCTTAGTAACGACCTGTTTATTTATCGTGTATTTGTATGCTTTTCTCGTCTTTTCGTTTTATGTTCCATACGTTGATTTAATATTGTTCTTCGGATTTATTTGGGCGTTTGTTAAGGCAAGGGAAGGGGAGAAAAGTATATATCGGCGTATTACGTTATGCGGGACAGCCGTTCTCGTTATTTTGTACTTTTTTATTATGCATGATTTTTGGAGGGGAATGTAAAAAGCATACGATTAGTCGTATGCTTTTTATGTTTAATATTTTGGCTTAAATGTATGACAACAAGTCTCTACACTTGTTGCTACAGAACTTTCTAGCGTCTCGTTCGTTAAAACTGCACTTGTATACGATTCATTTTCAGTTTGACCAGTTTCATCCGCATCTGGCTGAACGATAATCGCACTTGCTTGACAAAAGTTACCTTGTCCCCAAAATGAACAATTGGAAACAGAGCATCTTACTTCTGGCATAAAACCCCCTCCTTATACATTAGTTTGGAATTTTACGTCCATTTCATGTGTAGAAGGAGTTTCCTTTTCTCGTTATTTTTTCGTTTGTTCAAACCATTCTTTAAACTTTTCTTTTGATTGTTCTCCGCTAATACGGCTTACTTCTTTACCATCTTTAAAATGAATAATCGTTGGCGTTCCTTTAATATCGTACTTATCCCAAGGCTCGTTTAAATTTTCAATATCAATTACTTTCATATCAACATTTAAATCTTTCGCTAAAGGTACAACAATAGGAGAGACCTTTTGACAATGAACGCAAGAGGTTTGATAAAAGTAAATCGTTTGTTCTTTTTTATCTTCTATATTTTTATTGAGATCTTCAAGAGAAATTTTATTTGAGTAGTAACCTTTTTCATCTGTCGATGCGTTTTTCTTTTCCATTTGAGTTACAGCAAAGATTGCCGCAAATAAGACGATAATAATACCGCCAAATATAAGCATTTTTTTCATTCTTTCATCTCCTTATTTGTTTTTGATGACAATAAAGCTACAAACAGCGATTGTAATAAAGCCGATAAGTGCTAAAAACGGGATTGTCACAAAGCCGAACCAGTTTATGTATTCTCCCGTACATGGTACACGGCCGCAAGCTGCCCCTGCAGCCGAAAATGCTGCGACTTTTTGAATTGCATAGTGATATAAAGAAATACAAGCACCAATACTTGCGATCGGTAAAGAATAACTTGCGATGCGATAATCTTTTTTTACTACAGCGATACCGAGCCATAAAACGAATGGATACATGAAAATGCGTTGATACCAACAAAGGACACAAGGCTCAAATTTCATGATTTCGGAAAAGTATAGACTTCCTAGTGTAGCAATAAACGAAGCTCCCCACGCGGTAAATAAAGCATATTCTTGCTTTTTTTCTCGTCCCATATTTTATACCTCTCTTATAATAGTTACATACTAAATTATAGTATGAAGTGGTACAGAAAAGAAAGAAAAAATATGTTTATCAATAAAAGTTTTATACGGGGAAACTTTTATTGATATGAACATTTTAAAAAAGCGCTATTCTCCAGAAGAGAATAGCGCTATAGTTTACATTTGAATTTGCTCTACTTCTTCTATATGTGACTTTTGGGATGCGTGGTCAATATATTGAAATAGGAGCTGCAACTGTTTATCAACTTCTGGAAGTTCTTTACTGTATTGATAAGCGTGTAAAAAATGCTCAATACGCTTAGAAAATAATTGATCGTTCGTTTGAACCATGAGAACGAGTAATTTATCCCAATTACAGCAATACGTGTAATAGAGAGCTTTATCATAGTCGTTATATGTTTGCACTGTGTACCCTCCTTACCGAGAGTTATATATAGTGTGTGATAAGTAAGGAGAAATACACTTGAAAGAATTTGTTAAGAAAAAAAGTGAATGAAAAAAACGAGGTATGTCCTCGTTTTTAAGCTTTTGGCATTGGCGTAGGTGTTGGTTTGCCATAGCCTTCTTTGTATTTATTATCGATATAGTTACGAATTTCAAGCGTTGATTTTCCTTTTTGTTTCATCGAAGCAGATTCAACTGCGATTTCTAGGCAATTGACGCAAGTCGTTGCATGAGAATCCCAAACAACTTCACCATTCTTTTTAATTTCACGAATAAAACAATTTTTATTATTTTTATGTCCTACACTTTCACCGCAACCGCAGTAACATGGAATCCAATCTAATAGTTCTGCATTTTGTCCAGCGACAGTGTAGATATCTTTCATTTGTGGATCAAGCTTGTCTAGGAAGGTAGGAAGTGTGTCGACTCCTTTTGTTTTCTCTTGAATGTCAGCTTGCTGAGTGTGCGATGCGTGGTCATGTTCTTCTTTTTTTGATTCAGAAGATTTTTGGTCATTTGTACTAGTACTTCCGCATCCAGCAAGAATTAAACTCAGTACTGCAAGTAAAGAAAATACATACTTTTTCATTCGCTTGTCCCCTTTACAAATGTATTAATCAAATTGTATCAGAGATTACGGTGTGTCGGGTGAAGATTTTTTTGACCGATTTTTGAAATGCCATCGAACTGAATGGAATAGAAATAAAATTGGGATATAAGCGTATACAATGTATAAACCAGCTTGAGATAGTACTGTGTTTAATGTGTTGATACTTTCACGGTTTGTGAAAAATAAGGATGAAATAAATATGACTGCGATAAAAAGTGGCAATGTAATTTTAAATGGTATGTGAAAAGATCTTTTACTAATGCAACAAGAAGACCAAATGGTTAAACAAAGATTAGGTAAAATAATAAGATACCATAGAAAAATAATAATGTACTCAAACCTTTGGATAAAAGGAACTTTAATGATTTTTAGCATCGTTAATGTTGGCCAAATAGTATGATGTAGTTGCCCAGGGCTATAGTACATAAGGGAAACGATGGCTAGTATTACGTATAGAATTGTTGTAAAAATAATACCACCATGTGCCCATTTGTTTAACGATTTTCCTTTTTTAATAAATGGATAAAAAACAAGGATTGCTTCAAATCCAAGAAATTCTAATGCAGATGCTTTGGTTGCAGTTAGAATTTCTAAAGGTGAATGATTTAGAATTGGGAAAATGTTACGGACATGCGCATATTTCATTGGAAAAACTAAGAATAACAGGACGAAAATCGGTATAATAACGCCCCAAAAACAAATTCCAGTTACAGAACGAAAGCCGCCTCTAATTATGTAATAGGCTACAAGTAAAAATAGGAAAGTTAATTTCCACGGTTTAATTGTAGGAAAGACCCAAACTTGAATAACTTCAATATACGTACGAAGAACAGTAAGACAAAATAATAAAAGGTATGCGGCAAAGCATACGGAAAAAATTTTCCCAATCCATTTTCCGAAACATGTCGTATGAATATTCATTAAATCATTATCTTTTTCTAACATTTTAAGCATACAAAATAAAACGATATGAGTTGCAATACCTGCAATAATAAGAGAAATCCAAGCATCATAACCGGCAAATTGCGCAATTATCCTTTGGTATCCTAACACTCCTACTCCAATTTGAAGAGAGTGTAATAGAAGGAATGTGAAATAAGGGGAAACAGTATGTGTTTTATCTTGTCCAGTCATGATAGCACCTCACTATTCACCGATACCAGATTGTACGACATTAATTTTCACATTAACAGCAATGTCTACGTTAGGATACATATCTTGAATTTGTTTCATGCTCCATTTTCTTGAATGACTACGAATTTCTTCACGTATTCCTATTGGATCGATTTTATTTTCTTGGAATTGTTTTATTAATTCGTTTAAATCCTTTTCAAGCATTTTTTCTATATGTCTTTTTACGTAAGTTACATTTTTACTCTTTGATAAATCCAGCCATCTGGGAGCATTTTTTACGAGTCCATTTAACTTCAAGTGTATGTTAACTTTCGGAATATCACCGTTTGGCGAAAGAGAGCACTCACTATTTCCAGATAAGTTTTGAGTAGCAATTACTCCTTTATGTTTACCTTGACGTATCGGAACTTCGTAACGCCCATTTTTCGTTGGATTAATGAGTAATTTAAATAAAAAAGACCTTTTCCTGTCTGTATACATAGCCACTTTATCCTTTTTTAAAAAAGCGAGTCCTTTAATGGAAGCAGATTTGTCTTCTGATACTTGAATGTAAGGAAGAAATGCATCGCATCCAGATGAATAGAAGTTATATAAAAAAATATTTAAAGCTGTCCGAGGGATTGTCTCATTTTTTATATTTTGTTCCAGTAATTCAGATAGATATAGCGATCCATTTGTTTTCACATGTTTAAGTAATTCTTCTGTTGAACCATCCACAAGTGCTAGTTGTACATCACGGCCAATGTTAGGGTCACGTTGTAAGTTGTTAATAACATCCCCAAGTCCATGTTCGCCAAATGCTTTTCCAAATAGGACAACACGCATTTGACCTACAGCAATCGTATGTGGAGATTTGGCGTTTAGAAGGGAAGAGATTGTTTCAATTGTACCTGCATGAGTGGATTGAGTTTCTGGTTTAGATTGTACGCCTTTTGTGTAATCCGGATATAAAATTGTTCCGCGAAATTTTTTGTTTTTTGTTATATCGAATCCACCTACGTGAATCATTCGCTGTGTATCAACTATATGAGCTTCTGTACAACCAGATTGGAAAATTAAAATGATAATGAAAAAGCATAAAAAAATATTTTTCATTTTTCCTCACCGTCACGTTTTTCTTTCGCTTTGTTTGGATCATAGCGCCATTTCTTTTTGGGCCTTAAAAAAGAAGCTCGTCCCGCAGTTTGACTAAATGGAAGACGAAGGAGTCCTTCAGCTGTACCTAAACCGCGAAATGGGTATAAAGGTAATAAATAAGGTGATCCAAGTGATTTTAAGCGAATTAAATGAGCCAATATGAATACAAATCCGACGATAAGACCTACACCTCCAAATGCTCCGGCTAAAATAATAAGAGGGAAGCGTAATATCCGGATAGTAGAAGACATTTTTACTGTCGGTGTTGTAAAAGAAGCTAGTGCAGACAGCGCAACAGCAATTAGTAAGATGGTGCTCGTTAAAGCAGCCTCAACTGATGCTTGCCCAATTACAATACCACCAACAATACCAATCGTTTGACCAACTTTAGTCGGTAAACGCGCCCCAGCTTCGCGCAGTAATTCGATTGTGATTTCTAAAAAAAGTGCCTCCAAAACAGGTGGAAATGGTACGTTGGCTCTGGAATAAATAATAGGGCCGAGTAAATCTGCTGGAATCATTTGATAGTGATACGTTAATACAGCTGTATAAATAGCTGATGAAAATAGAGAGAATGCCGCTCCAAAAAAGCGAACTAATCTAAGAAATGACCCTGCCATCCATGGTAAATAATAGTCTTCTGGAGAGACGAAAAAATCGAGTAATGTTGCTGGTCCAGCTAATGCATATGGTGAACCGTCTGTTAAAATGACAATTCCTCCGTTTAGTAATGCATAAACAGAACGATCTAAACGCTCTGTAGGTAGTAAAACAGGGAATGGAGAGTTACTATTATCACTAATGAATTGTTCAATCATAGTTGCATCAAAAGGGTAATCAAAATCAATATCTTGTAGACGTTGCGTTGCGGTGTTAATATGCTGTTCATTTGTAATGCCTTCGATGTAAGCAACTACGATTTTGGTTTTTGACATAGAACCAACGCTAACTTCTTTGAAGATTAATTGCTCGGTTACGATATTTCGGCGTAATAAATGTATATTTATATCAACATTTTCAACAAAACCAACTTTAGGGCCAATAACACTATATTCATTTTCCGTGTCATTTACTAAACGAGTTCCTAAAACGGTACTCTCGGCGCGTAGAAGTGCATACGTTGCTTGCCCTGAACCTTTTTTTAGTTGTAATAATACGTATCCACCTAATAATTTCTCACGAATATCATCAATGGACGGATTGATGAGGATGTCTTCAATAGATACGACATTTAAGATGTCATCAATATGTTGAATCTCCTCTAATTTATTTTTTATAGGTGCTAAAATGAATCGCTTAATAATAAGTGATTCTACTGTAGATTTATAATAAAACAAACATAATGTCCCATCTTCTATAATGTTATAAGAAGAAAAGTCGCTTGATTTTTTCATCGTATGGATAAAATCTGGAATAGAACAGAAGGTTTGTTTTTTCTTTTTAGATGATAAACGAAACATTTTCCCACCCCCTAACATATATCATTTACTTGTGTTAGTTTTTGGGAAAGACGGGAATTTATACTTAAAAATTGAAAGTTCATAAAGAAAAGGAAGAGTATTGAAAAACTCTTCCTTTTTGGCATATTAATTTGTTTTCTTTTCCTTAATAGACTTCACTAATTTAATCATTTCTGCTCGTATATCTTCTTTTTTTACATTTAATTTTTCTGCAATTTGTTTCATATCCATTCCGTCTTTTTTCATTTTTAGTACATCATCAAGGGGAGTATTACTTTTTTGAGAGATGATTGTTAATACCGTGAGCTGACGTAATCCGATATTATATTCTTTCATTTTTTGTTTTAGCCCGTCTGGTGTAGATTTTTGCATATTTGCTAATTGTTGCAGTAGTGCTTTTTTTGTTTCTTTATTCATATGATGCTTTTTCAACTTACTTGGGTCTACCCCGAAATGCTCTGCTGTTTTCTCCCAAGAATTATTTTGCTTATAGTAAGCTAAAACGTCCTTAATTTCTTTTTTACTCATTTTTGCAATGTGGGCAGCTTTCCAAATTTCATGTTTGTTATAGCCGAGTTTTTCGAGTGATTGCATTTCTTCTTCTGAAATTGGCTTATGATGATGCAATGTTACTTCTTTTGGCGTAGCAGCGAAAGTAGGGAAGACGGTTGCACCGAATAATAATGTTGCCATAGACATACTTACTGCGATTTTTTTGTACATATAAACTCCTCCTAGATAGATAATGTGGAAAACTGTACACATATCATTTCCATAAAATGTGAAATACTTGTGAACAAATCAAGTTTTTTTATTCACAGTATGAACTGAAGTTTTTGGAAGTTTTCCAACATAAAACATTGATTAATAGTAAAAAACTAAGGTATAATCGAAATTGAAAATCAATATCAACAATAAACGTATACATATAGATAAAAATAAGGGAGAGAAAAATATGACTACATATACTTCCATCGCAAATGTGATTAAAGAAAGACGTTCTGTTCGTACATTTACAGATAAAGCAGTAGACAAAGAGTTATTAATTGAACTATTAAACGACGCAACGTGGGCACCGAATCATAAACATCGTGAACCATGGAATTGTAAATTATACATTGGAGAAGGTCGTCAGAAATTAGTAGACGCAGTATTAAACTCTTTCACAGAAGAAGAAAGAGCGAAACGCGGTAAAATTTTATCGGATCGTTTCTTAAGCACGCCAGCACAAATTGTTGTTTACATAAATGAAGATCCACGTCAAATTCAACGTGACGAAGATTACGCTGCAACATGTGCATTTATGCAAAACTTCCAACTTCTTGCTTGGGAACGCGGTTTAGGTTGTGTTTGGAAATCAGGTGGATTAAACTACAATCCATTATTTATAGAAGGACTTGGTTTAACTAGAGGTCAACGCATCGTTGGAATTCTTCACCTTGGCTATTTCGATAAAGCACCAGAAGGAAAAGCTCGTACACCGATTACGGAGAAGATGGAGATTATTGAAGGTTAATAGATGAGACATTCTCGTTTTTATGAGGGTGTCTTTTTATTATGCAATCAATCCTCATGAAAGCTTGTTCTCAATCATACACTTTCTTAAGGGAAAGTGTAAGGAGGGAAAATAATGAGAGCAAGTGACGATAAAGCACTGCAATATGCAATTGCGGAAATTACGGAAATTGCGACTGGATTTGGGCTTGATTTTTATCCGATGCGTTATGAAATATGTCCAGCGGAAATTATTTATACATTTGGTGCATATGGGATGCCGACGCGGTTTTCACATTGGAGTTTTGGAAAACAGTTTTTCAGAATGAAATTACAATACGATTTAGGTCTTAGTAAAATATACGAACTCGTTATTAACTCTGATCCATGTTATGCCTTTTTATTAGATACGAACTCGTTAATTCAAAATAAATTAATTGTAGCGCACGTGTTAGCGCACTGTGATTTCTTTAAAAATAATATTCGTTTTTCAAATACGAAGCGAGATATGGTAGAAAGTATGTCAGCAACAGCTGAACGGGTGAAAGCATATGAGCATAAGTACGGAAAAGAAGAAGTAGAAACATTTTTAGATGCCGTACTTGCCATTCAAGAGCATATTGATCCGTCGCTTATGCGTCCAAAACTTGCGTGGAGTATTGATGATTTAGAAGAGGAAGAAGTAGAAAAGAAAAAGGCATCGCAATACGATGATTTGTGGAATTTAGATAATCGAAATAAAAAACAGGAACGCTCCAATGTGCGTAAAAAGAAGAAAATCCCACCACAACCAGAAAAAGATTTACTTCTCTTTATTGAAGAATATAGCCGTGAGCTAGAAGATTGGCAGCGGGACATATTAACGATGATGCGTGAGGAAATGTTATATTTCTGGCCGCAGCTTGAAACGAAAATTATGAATGAAGGCTGGGCTTCGTATTGCTAAGGTGCTTTTAATATAAATTTGTGCATCTATTGTTAAAAAATAGCCATGTATCGTATTATGAGGTAATATAATTTCTTTTTATGCATATAAAGATATTATATTATTATATAAAGAAAAATCCCTCTTGGATTGTCCAAGAGGGATAGTCCCAGCTCCACCAACGCGGCGGAGAAAGGTTTCCGTACTGAATATTCCAGCTTATCCAACGCGGTCAAGGAAGAATATCCACTAATATTATATGGTATAGGTAATTTTAATATGATATATTCGATGTGTCAATAAAAAATCCTTTTTTAGGGAGTACGGAGAATGAACTATCATATATATTTTGATGAATCGAATAAATTGGATTTAACTAAACAGTATTCTTATTATGGGGCATTTGGGGGAAATGCCGATGATTTATCTTCTTTAACAAAGGCTGTAAAACCTTACTATGCACATTCAAATAAAGAATTGCATTTTCGTGAATATAAAGATGATAAGCATGTGGCAAAATATTATCAAGTGCTACAAACTATTTTCGAACAAGATGTAAATTTTAATATTTTTATCGTGGATAATGCGCAAGCTTTTGCAATTACTGAGGAATTTAAATACACACATCAAGATTTGCGAAAGATGTTTTATATTAAGATACCTGAGCGTTTATTTTATGGTGTGACAAGAAACATTGAACAAAATTCAAATGTGCGTATCTTTGTAGATCGTAGTAGCGAATATCGTACAATCCGTTTATATTCTAAATTGAAAGAACAAATGAATGCACATGCTGTATATCGGAATATGAAATATCGAGTTATTCATGCTTCGTCTCAGAAATCAGAAGAGAGCATTCCTTTACAGCTCGTAGATTTGGTAATGGGAATTGTAGTATTTTTAATGGAGAAAACGTATGAAAACGATAGTGTTGTGACAAAAGTAAAAAGTGACTTAGTATATCGTTTTCTGGCTGAAAAATGTAATTTAGAGCATTTCCAAACAAAAATTAAAATCTTCCAATGGGATGGAATTGAGCAAAAGCCATTACAAGTACATCTTGCTCCATACATTAATAAGTTTTTCTTACATAAACAAACATTTGATATGCGGGAAATGGTAAAGGTACAAGAGCTATTACTAAAAAATCCAGATATTATGCTTAAAGACTTACGGAAAGAAATGGGATATTCAAACTCTTTAAGAAACATGCTAATTGGTTATTTAGACTATTTGAGTGGAAAAGGGAGAAATGCTGCATTACATTATGTTAAGAAAGATTAAAGGGTAAGTTTTTACCTAGTCGTCATAAAGATGTAATTAATTCCAATGGGTGCAGAGAGAATAATAAAAAACAAGTACATGCCTGAATTAGGATGTGCTTGTTTTTTATTATTTATTCATCAATTTGCTTAGTATCAACTCTATATGTGGAAGGGATGCTATGCATTTCTTGTAATTCATTACATGATTGTGCATTTAACAGATAAAAATCCTTTTTTGATATAGATTTTTTAAAAAGCTCTTCATATGCTAGCTCAATATTACAGAGAAGAGGACGTTCTTTATAAATTGTACATGAATGATTGTCAGTATCATAATGAATACAACAACCATCACCTCTGTTTAAATGAGATAAGGAGTCAATACCTTGTATGTTTTGACAACAGATTCCGCATTTGGTACAAGGAAAAGTCATCATAAAGTGAAAGACTCCTCGCTTAGCATAAACGAATTAAATTCCTCTTGGGTCTGATATTTAAACGATACATTTAATGTTTCGGCAAGTTGATGAATAGTCTCTTCTATATTGTCACCAGTATGAATCGTTTGTTTAACCAGCACAGTTAAGTTTTCTATTTGAGCACCAGTTTCTTGATAAAACTTACAAATACGTTCTTCTTCTTGTTTAATATAATCTATAAGGACTTTACTTAATTCTTCAGCCCTTTTTCGTTCCTCAATTGTTAGTTCCAATTCTTGTTGAGCGCGAGTAAATGCCCCATATAGTTGTTTCATTCCTAGCATTGCGACGGTGGCGCCGACAGCTGCACCGACAGGACCGAGAAGCATTGCTCCTGCTGCGCTGAATACAATTCCTGAAAAAGTAGTAACAGCGTTTTCACCAACTGTCTGTAAAAATTCCTCAATAGATATTTTTCCCTTTATAAGTTGGTAGGAGCTTTCTGTTAATCTAACGGCTGAAGAAGCAAGAGCTGCTGCGACATTCCCTTTCATCATTACACTATCTTTACCGATAAATTTGATGCCGTGGGCAATTCCTGCAACAGCGGCGCTTTTTCCAGCTTGTTTCCCACTATCTGTTCCTATTTGTATAAATCCATCTTTTATTTGTTGCGCCTTTACAAATCTCAACAGTTTGTTGTACAAGTGATACTCCGCCGCCTACACATGCCCCTGCTAAAGCACCATTCATCATAGAAGAGAATGTTCCTTCAGCAAATGTATATATTTTTTCTTTTAGTGCGTATGCTTGTGGTTGATTTGCAGCCTTTAAAGCTTCCTCATATGTAGTACCACCACTTGTAATATTGTTTGCTTCTAGTTTTCCTTTTATATGAGGACCAGCTTGTTCATAGTCTTTGGCGTAAATCCCTTGGGAATTTGCGCGTTTTTCAACTAATTCTCTTACTCTATTTGCTTTTTCACTGTTAACTAAACGGTCCATGTCTCCATATTTTTCACTCGATACCATTCTTGCTAATCGTGAAGCTTTAGCACTAGACTTTGCTTGTACTTCTTTAAGTAATGTATCTCCATTCTTTACTACGATATCAGCGGCAGCATGTGGATCTCCTAAAGAGTCTGTCGTAAAAGCACGCAAACTCTCACCATTCAAGGCAGCATCTTTATTAAATTTAGTTGCCTCAATAATTTCAAAAAGCCGTCCTTGTGTAATAGTAGGTGAACAGTTCATATATTGTTTTGCTACTTTTGTTAGTGTGTCCATTCCTGCAAATGTTTCAATAGTAGCATTACCATATCGTTCAATTTGCTCGGCTACAATTTGAGTTGCGAGAATGTCTAGATTATTTTTCATATGGCAATCACCTAGTACATGTGTTGAATTGATTTTTCTGTGTTTTTAAGGACGTCTTCTAAGATTTTGGATCGTTCACCGTTCTCATCAATAACGGGTGTATCTAATAACCTTTTCAAGATAATCGCAAGCTCAGCAGTATAACGGATTGCAAGTTGTTCATCATCGGAGAAGTTACGATAGTCGATACCTTTCTCATCGATGATAGAAATCATTGTTGCAATATAGTCACCAAAAAGGTTGTTTGTTTCAGTTGTTAAATCTGATAATTTAACAGTATAAGTTTGTATTTCTTTTAAAATAGAAATAGCACTTTTTAATTTCTCGATTTCTACGTTAATTTCTTCCCTTTTAATTTTCATTTCTTCTAGTTTCTTTTTGGTAGATGCAGCAAAAATCACACTTCCTAATGCTAGGGCAGGGGCAAGAGCAATACCACCTAACACAGCAGAGCCACCAGCCATTCCTAATCCACCAGCAGCTAGTGATCCACCACCTAAAAATGCTAACGTTGCATTTGTGGCAGCTACTCCACTTAAAGAAGCGATAGCAGTTCCAGTGGAAGCAGCGCCAAATGTTGTTGCAGCCCCGAGTGCTCCGAAAGCTGCAAGTCCACCGCCAGCAATTGCAGAAACACCAGATTTTAACAAATCAGATGCAGCGATGATTTGTTTTTCTATTTCTCGCATGAAGTGTTTAGAATCAGATACATCTTCAAGGGAATCAATAGTTGTTTTATTTGTAAAATCAACATTTTTTAATTTCTTGAATTCTGAAATGAATTCTTTCATTGTTCCACTAAGAATGTTCAGTTTTAATTCTCCATACTTTTCAAATTGAGTATTTGTATCTTGCCGTGCTTGATCAAATATATTAAATACAGTTTTGTATTGATTCTCCATCGATTCAGCAATATTCTTTGTTTCTTTCATGTTTTTGTATGATTCATGTCCTTTTTTTCCAGCGACTGCAGTGGCAACTGCAGCACCAGCAGCAACAGCTAATGGAATAAATGGTAATGGCATTCAAATCGTTCCCTTCATGAGAAATTTTTCCTATAATATAAATATAATTTAAATAATACGATATTATCAACCTAACATAGAATTCTATATGTATGTCTGAAATCTAAAACGATTGAATTGGGTGGGAATAATGTATCAATCTGTAAGGTATAACAAATATGAACTTCCAAAAATATTTATAAGAAATGGACGAGAATGCTTTTTTGATCCAATTAGAAAGAAATTAATTTTAATTTCTCCAGAAGAAATAGTAAGGCAACAGGTTATTCAGTTTTTAATTAAAGATATGCAAGTTCCGACTGAATATATTGAGGTTGAAGTACCGATGTCTTATTTTAAGAAAGGTTTAAAAGGAAGAGCGGATATTATTGTTTATGGTGAAAGGGATAATCAACTTATCCCTTTGTTAATTATAGAATGCAAAGCAAATCATGTTCCCTTAACGGAAAGTGTTTTTAATCAAGTTATTCGTTATGATGAAATGATCTTTGCGGACATGATTATGGTTACTAATGGTATCGAAACTATTTTTCAAGCATATTGTACAAGTACCAAATTATATAAAAATTTATCTGTTATCCCATCTTATGAAGATTTAGTTGAGAGACAGAATCTTCAAATTGTCCAGGAGAAAGTGGACGAATTGTGGGAGAGACCCGCCTTTTATGATAATTATTCTTCGCAAATAGTAGAGGAATCGAAAGATTGGGGATGGATTGGAGAAGATACTCCTAGTCAATTACATAATTTTATTATTAACTTTATGGGTTTACTACAAGATCAAAGATACCTTTTACGCTCTCAATTTTTTAATGGTGTTAATTTAATTGAAGATGGTGGATTGCGTTACATGTCCTATGGAAATGCAGCAGGTGGAACTTATCCAGGAGATTATCGATACTTTATTGTTGAAGACGGAGAAGGGAACCACCAGATTGCTAGTATGTCTATATTCGCTACAGCAAAAACCGTAAATGATCCAGTTTATAGAACACGAAAAGGGATAACTTATTTGGTTGTTGCAATAGATGATTTTGATAAGAGTCATAATTCTTTGCAATTAAGCATCGATAGATATGTTTTTATAGAAGGAACGAAATGCACAATATGGCACGATGGTACTTTAACGGCTGGAAAAAAAGGAGCTGTTAAAAGAGATAAGGTAATTCAGTTTATGAAACAGAGGGCACCTGAGTTAGTAAATGAAGATAATCAAATTATCTTGGGGATTTTAGATTATTCTAGAGAATTTAAATGGAAGTATCGAGATGTGAAGTTGTTTGTTGCTAATTTAATTAAGTATGCGATATTAAGAGATGATTTTCGAAAAGGTTATTTAGAATAAGAAATACTTATATCGGGAAGGTACTAGAACTCAGTAGGCTTCTGGTATCTTTTTTTATAAAGAAGATAAATTAGTTATTTAATATTTTTTAAAAAGTTATCAAATAACTAATTGACAAGTGAAGTTATAACTGGTAAATTTAAGTCAAGAAGAAAAAGTTATTAAATAACTAAGGAGTGAATAATGTGAAAACTAATTATGGAAGAAGTATTTATGCAGCTTTAGAAAG
Source organism: Bacillus sp. FF-1 (assembly GCF_028548245.1). Lineage (NCBI taxonomy): Bacteria > Bacillati > Bacillota > Bacilli > Caryophanales > Bacillaceae > Bacillus > Bacillus sp. FF-1. The sequence goes on along the minus strand of NZ_JAQQGG010000006.1, from coordinate 285,960 downwards.
TATTCGAGGTTATGAAAGAGCGGAAAACTACAAAGGAATGATTTTATTAGCTGGTGTAATAAGTAAAACATTAGAAAAAAATAACAAACCACTCTCTTTGTTACCTAGTGTGTTGGAATCACATTCGAGTACACCGATAGCTATTCAAACATTTCTCTCACAACATCAAGAAGAGGAAATCGGAAAAGCAGCAGCTCGTTTGGCTGAGAACTTAGACAAAAATGCACTTCGTATGTTTTTACAAGCAGTGAGTAATGATGTGACAGGTACTATTGAGGAAGTTTATGCGATTACTTGTAAGTTAGATAATTTATCATCGAAAAAAACTAATCAACAAATTCCTTCATCAATGAAATTGTTATTTGAAAAAGAAATGATAAAAGAGACATTAAATGATATATATATTCAAGGAAATAACGATGATCCATTTTGGTCACTTGTTATTGCAAAGAAGTATCCGAAGCTAGCGGTTCATGCAGATACAATGTCTTTAGATGTATTTGATATGATGCAATTAGGTGCGTATGCATATGGAATATCCAATATTGTAATTAAACAGGGAGACGTATTAAAGAAACCGACTTTCATATTAGAGAAGGGAAATCTTCAACAGTTTGATTGTGTAATTTCTATCCCAGCAATAGGACCCATTAGCTCAAATGTTGGAGAATATGATGAATTTGGTAGATTTTTATTTGGACGATCTTCTAAACGGGATGCTACTTTAGACTACGTCTCCCATGCCCTTGCATCAACAAAGGCAAATGGTCGAGCTATAATTTTAACTTTAGGTGGTTCGCTATTTAGAGGCGGTGTAGAGGAGAAAGTTAGAACAGCAATTGCAAAAAGCAGACAAGTGGAGGGAGTAATCAAGTTCGCGAGTTCAATTCTCCTGAATACTGCGGTAGCACCCTATGCACTATTTTTAAATCGTAATCAATCTCTAGAGGTATCACCTAGTATTAGAATGGTTGATGCGAGTGAAATTATAGGAGTACAAGGTCGAGCTAAAGTATTAGAAAGTGAACATATTGAACGTATTTTATCATTGTATCAAAGTACCGAAAATGTAAATGGAGTAGCGAGCACTGTATCAATAGATGATGTCATTCAAAATAATGGAGAATTCATTCCAGAACGGTATACGATGTCCGAGAGAATTAGTTTACCTGTTATCGGTGAAAGAACTATAAATAAAATAGAAATGATGGATAGAGAGAAAACGGTTGAGCTAGGTGAGATTGCTGAATTAACAAATGGAATCAATATTAAATCAAGTGATGGTCAACATTCTATTCAGATTATCAAAGCTAGTGATATTCAAGGTGGGAAGATAAGTGTAGATGAATTAGAGTCTGTATCAGTTGCAGACCTTTCAGTGATACAAAAAGCAAAGGTTCAAGCAGGAGACATTGTATTGCTTAGCCGCGGAACATCTATAAAATTTGCAGTAGTACCAAAAGGTATCGGAAATGCATATGCTTCTATGAACTTAATGATTATTCGCCCAAAAGAAGGAGTAGATCCTTATTTCGTTCAAACGTTTCTAGAGAGTCCTTTTGGAATATGGCAAATGGAACAGATTCAAATAGGTACGACGATTCAATTAATTAAATTAAGCGATATGAAAAAGATTCGTGTACCAAGCTTAACGCAGGAAGCACAAATTCAGGTAGGTAAGCAGTATCAATTAATAAATCAAACATACGAACAAGCATTGAATGAGGCGTATAAAGCCAAGGTGGAATCAACACTAGGTTTATATGAACAAATAGGACTAATAAATTGGACAAAATAATATCAATAAGTGAAAAAGTATTTGTGTCACTTATAAGAAGTTAGATGATGAAAATATAGTTACGGTGTTTAATCTTATTCAAATATCGTAACTATATTTAAATGAATGTAAAAATTTTACTGCATATGTATAATAAGAGTATACAATATTTAGAAGTTGGTGATGGAGATGAGTAAAAGTAACTTTTCGTTCTTTCGAGAAAAGTGGGATGTGTTAGCTAACCTTGGTGAGACGGCTGAGAAGAATATGCACCATGATCCTCATACAACATTGATGAAACTCCGTTTGTTTGGGGAAACATTAGCTAAAGTTATTTTGGCAATGGAAAATATTAAAGAAGCATATAATACGAGTCAGGTTGATCGTATACAAACATTACGTCGAGAAGGTTTACTAGAAAAAGAGCTTTACGATATGTTTGACGCAATTCGTAAAAAAGGAAATAACGCAGCGCATGAAGCTGGATATGGAACGGTTAAAGAAGCTCAAGCGTTATTGCTTATGTCATTCCGTTTAGGTATTTGGTTTATGGAAGTGTACGGTGATTGGGACTTTGAAGCGCCAGAGTATGTTGAACCTGAAAAGGAAGAAAAAGTAGATGCGTCGGCATTGCAAAAGGAATATGATGAGAAAGTAAAACAGTTAGAAGCAGAATTAGAAAAGGTTCGTAAAGAATCACAGTATGATACATCAGAGGACAAGCAAAGACGTAGTCGTATTTCAAAAAAATATGTGAATCGTTTACTTTTATCCGAAGAAGAGACGAGAACAATTATTGATGAAAAGTTACGTCAAGCTGGTTGGGAAGCTGATAGTGTTAATCTCACTTTCCAAAATGGCATACGTCCAGAAAAGGGACGAAATATGGCGATTGCTGAGTGGACTGTTAAAGGTGGTCGAGCAGATTACGCCTTATTTATTGGTAAACAACTTGTTGGTTTTATTGAGGCTAAAGCAAAGCATAAAAAAATTGCTTCTGTATTAGATAGCCAGACGAAGTTCTACGCCCGTAATGTTTATCAGCATGAAGATGAAACCTTAATGTCAACAACGGGTGAGTACAAAGCTCCATTTTTATACGCAACAAATGGACGTCCGTATTTAAAACAATTAAAAGATGAATCTGGTATTTGGTTCTGGGATTCTCGTAAACGATTAGAGCATTCACGTCCATTAGAAGGATGGCACTCTCCTATGGATTTACAGATGCTGTTAGAACAAGATGACCAGGATGCTGATAAGAAACTAGAAGAAGAAAGTATTGAAAAATTTAGTTTACGCCCTTACCAACAAAATGCCGTGCTGTCTGTAGAAAGTGGTTTAAAGGAAAGCAAGCGGAGAATGCTAGTTGCGATGGCAACGGGGACGGGAAAAACTCGTACAGCGATTGCATTAATGTATCGCCTTATAAAAACGAAAAAGTGTCGTCGAATTCTATTTTTAGTTGACCGTAAATCATTGGGGACACAAACAGAAGACTCTTTGAAAGATACAAAATTTGAGGGGCTTGCATTTACGGATATATATGATGTGAAAACATTAGAACATATATCACCTGAGATAGAAACGAAAGTACATATTGCAACGGTACAAGGTATGGTACAGCGTCTGTTTTATAGTGACAATGCAAACTTACCAACAGTTGGACAATATGATTTTATTATTGTTGATGAAGCGCACCGTGGCTATACAAGTGATCGCGAGATGTCAGAAGAGGAAATGGAATTCCGTGATCAAAATGATTATATTAGTCAATATCGTCGTGTGATCGATTATTTTGACGCAGCATGCTTAGGATTGACGGCAACACCAGCCCTTCATACGACAGATATTTTTGGTATGCCGATTTATAAGTATTCGTATAGTGAAGCAGTATTAGATGGATACTTAGTGGATCATGAGCCACCGTATGTGTTTAAAACCGAGCTAATGGAAGCAGGGATTAAGTTCGAGAAGGGTGATGAAGTACAAGTGTACGATGTCGACCAACAAGAACTAAAGTTAGAAGAGATGGAAGATACGGTTCAATTTGAAGTAGAACAGTTCAACCGAAAGGTAATTACCGAGCCTTTCAATCGTGCTGTTTTAAACAAGTTAACTGATTATGTTGATCCAACTAGTAAAGAGAAAACGTTAATTTTTGCAGTAAATGATGCACATGCTGATACGATTGTACGTCTATTAAAAGAGGCTTACAAAGAGCGTGGTGATGAAGTGGAAGATGATGCTATTATGAAAATTACAGGTTATATTCATAAACCACTTGAAGCGATTAAACGTTTTAAAAACGAGCGTTTACCGAATGTTGTTGTTACAGTAGACTTGTTAACGACAGGTGTTGATGTACCAGCTATTACAAACTTAGTATTTTTACGTCGCGTGCAATCCCGTATTCTGTATGATCAAATGTTAGGACGAGCAACTCGTTTATGTACGGATATTGGAAAAACACATTTCAATATTTATGATGCAGTTGGTATTTATGATAATTTAAAATCATACACAGACATGAAACCTGTTGTGAAACAACAAAATTATTCAATTGATGATTTGTATCAGTCATTAGCAAACGCTAATGATGAAAAAGAAGTGGGTTTTTATCGTGATCAACTTATTGCAAAAATACAACGCAAGAAACAACGCCTGCCAGAAGAAGCAAAGCAGAAATTTACAGAATTGACGAGTGGCAAAAGCATTGATGATTGGGCACATGAATTACAATCTGTAACACCAGAAGCAGCAAGAGAACAAGAACTTTTATTTGAATATGTTTCACAATATCGTACCCAAGGTGAAAAAATATATATTTCCAACCACGATGATCGTGTAACGAAAGTAGAGCGTGGATATGGGGAAGGGAATAATCGCCCTGAAGATTATCTTGAAGGATTTGAGCGTTTTGTAAAAGAAAACATCAACTTAATTCCTGCATTGCAAATTGTGTGTACGCGCCCAAAAGAACTAACACGTCAAGATTTGCGCGAGTTAATTACGATCCTTGAAACGAAAGGGTTCAAGCAATCTCACTTACAAACAGCGTGGAAACAGACGAAAAATGAAGATATTGCAGCAGACATTATTACATTTATTCGTCAAGCAGCTCTCGGCGATGCGTTAGTGGATCATGAGGCACGCATTAAACATGCAATGCAAAAGGTATATAGCTTACATGATTGGACACCGCGCCAAGAAAAATGGTTAGAACGGATTGAAAAACAGTTATTACAAGTACCAGTGTTAGCACCAACTCCAGAAGAGGCATTTTCAGAAGAACCATTCCGTAGTCGAGGTGGTTACAATATGCTGAAACGCGAATTTGGAGAAGAGATTGACAAGATTGTGTATACTATAAATGATTACTTATATATTAGCTAACAATGTGCCTCTATTATGAGGCACACTTTTCATGTAAAGGAAGGGAAAATAAATGAACAACCAAGAAATTGTACAAAAACTATGGAATCTTTGTAACGTACTTCGTGATGATGGTATTACATATCAACAATACCTAACAGAGTTAACATACATTTTATTTTTGAAGATGATGAATGAGAAAGGAAATTCATCTTCTAAAGACAGAGTAAATATAGAGCATGTTATTCCAGAGGAGTATCGTTGGAAAAGCCTAGTCTCTCGCGAGGGAATAGAATTAAAAGAACATTATCAACGCCTTCTTTTAGAACTTGGAAGTTCGGATAATAGCATTTTAAAACAAATTTATGCTGATGCAAGTACAAGCATCTCTGAACCGAAGAACTTAGAGAAAATTATTAAATCCATTGATAATTTAGATTGGTATAATGCGGAAAAAGAAGGACTTGGTGATTTATACGAGGGCTTGCTAGAAAAAAACGCAAGTGAAACGAAGTCAGGGGCAGGGCAATACTTTACACCGCGTGTATTAATTGATGTAATGGTAAAACTTGTTGATCCAAAAATAGGAGAAAGATGCAGCGATCCAGCCGCAGGTACATTTGGATTTATGATTGCAGCTGATCAATACTTAAAAAATCAAACTGATGATTACTTTGATGTTGATCCAGAACAAGCTGAGTTTCAAAAGACAGAAGCATTTACAGGAATGGAGCTTGTAAAAGATACACATCGTCTAGCTTTAATGAATGCCTTACTTCATGGAATCGAAGGACGTTTGGAGCAAGGAGATACTTTATCTAGTAATGGTAAATGGTTAAAGAACTTTGATGTTATTTTAACGAATCCTCCATTTGGTACGAAAAAAGGTGGAGAACGTGCAACGCGTGATGACTTAACATTTGAAACATCGAATAAGCAGTTAAACTTCTTACAGCTTATTTATAATGCATTAAAAGATGATGGAAATGCGCGTGCAGCAGTTGTTTTACCAGATAACGTATTATTCGAAAGTGGAATTGGTGCACAAATTCGTCGAGATTTAATGGACAAATGTAATCTACACACAATTTTACGTCTGCCAACAGGAATTTTCTACGCGCAAGGTGTAAAAACAAACGTACTATTCTTTACAAGAGAAAAAACAGATCGAGATAGTACAAAAGAAGTATGGGTATACGATCTTCGTACAAATATGCCTTCATTCGGAAAGCGTACTCCATTAACGGAAAAACATTTTGATGGATTTATGAAAGCGTATCATGCTGAAAAACGTTCAAATGTAGAAGATGAAAGATGGAATGTGTTTACACGCGAAGAGATTGCTAAAAAGGATGATAGCTTAGATATCGGCTTAATCGCTGATGAATCATTGTCTGCATATGAGAATTTACCAGATCCAATTGAATCGGCAGAAGAAGCAATTGGTAAGTTACAGCAAGCTATTACATTATTAAATGAAGTTGTAGACGAATTGAAAGTGGTGGAAGCAGCTGAGGTGGTTAAGTAATGGGGAAGAAGAAAAAGACCATTGAGGAATTATTGGAAGAATCTTTAGTAGTGGAGGAAGTACAACCTTATCAAGTACCTGAAAATTGGATTTGGATTAATTTAGGTAGTTGTTTAGAAAGCATTCAATATGGTTATACCGAGACAGCTTCATCGGAAGAAATCGGACCGAAATTTTTGCGTATTACCGATATCCAGAATGATAAAGTAGATTGGAATAGTGTACCATATTGTAAAATAAATGAAAAAGATTTGAAAAAATATTTATTAAAAGATGATGATATTGTTGTAGCACGCACAGGTGCTACAACGGGAAAAAGTTATTTAATTAATAAGCCAGCTATTGCTGTGTTTGCTTCTTATTTAATAAGATTGAGAAAGAGTAAAGGTATATATCCAAAATATCTATGGAATTATATGAAAAGTCCAATGTACTGGAAACAGATAATGGTTGTTAAAAAGGGAAGCGCACAGCCAGGAGCCAATGCTCAGATACTGAGCAATCTTTCTTTACCATTACCACCTTTAAATGAACAAAAACGTATTGCAGAGAAAGTGGAAAACTTGTTGAAAAAGATTGAAGAAGCAAAAACGTTGATTGAAGAAGCAAAAGAAACGTTTGAACTTCGTCGAGCAGCTATTTTAGATAAGGCGTTCCGTGGAAAATTAACTAAAGAATGGCATGGACAGCACACGATAAAAAATATTGATGTGGAATATTTAAATGAACCTTTTAAAATTCCACAAAGTTGGAGGTGGATTCAATTAGGTGAAATTTTAGAGATGCAAAATGGTTTATCTAAGCGAAGAGGAACAACAGGAAAGAATATTCCCGTCTTACGGCTTGCAGATATAAAAAATGGAAAGATTGTAACAAATGATCTTCGGGAAATTTTGCTAACTGAAAAAGAGACTGAGAAATATAAACTAAAGATGAATGATTTAATGTTTATTCGTGTCAATGGTAGCTTTGATTTGGTTGGAAAAGCTATTGTTTTTGATATTCCATTAGATGCAGCTTACTGTGATCATCTTATTAGGGCGACCATAAAGTCAAATGAGGTTAATTCACGATATATTTCATATTTTTTTGAATCACCTTTTATGCGCGAACAATTAAGAAGTAAGATTGTATCTTCAGCAGGACAAAATACCATTAGCCAGGGTAGTTTACTGAGTTTATGGATTCCTATCCCTCCTAAAGAAGAATGTGAGCAACTTGTTATTGATTTAGAAAATGTATTATCGAAAGAACAGAAGATATTAGAAAAAATGCAAGAGATGGATAAACTCAAGCGAATCCAGCAGTCTATTCTTTCAAAAGCCTTCTGCGGCGAACTTGGCACAAACGATCCAACCGAAGAAAGCGCAATTGAACTACTCAAAGATGTATTACAAGAAAAAATCAAATAAACTAATGAAAGGGCATCTAATTCCAGATGCCCTTTTGTTATACCTGTAACTTTACTCGCATACAGTAATAGTAGTTTACAAATATAACTTTATTCTCATAACATTACAAAGATAAGGAAGATGCGTAATGACACGTTGGTATAACGTGAATGAAGCATTGAAGGTATTGAAGAGTTACGATATTACGAGTTCGAAGCAAATGATTACTAGATGGTTACGGGAGGGAAAGATTGTGGGTGGGGTGAATGTGAATCGTAAGGAAGGTTGGCGGATTCATGAAAATGATTTAGAGGATTTTATCGAGAAAATGCGACCAGGTTTGAAAAAGTTATTTTTTCATAATGAAGATTTACAGAATGAATTGCAGCAGTTAAAGGAGAAAATGAATAAATTAGAACGTGGAGAACAAGTTGTTCCTGCAGCAGCGAAAAATAATGTGTACGAAGATTGGAAATTGCAGGTTCAATCTTCACAAAAACAGAATGAATTACTCTTGGCACAAGTGGAATCTTTAATGACAGAAAATCAAAAGTTGCGAGAGAAAAATGAATTTCTTCAGAAGGACCTATGTTTATTAATCGAAGAAAAAGCGCAGTTGTTTGAGGAAAAGCGAAATTTGTTGTTAGAAAAGAAATTCAATAATGAGATAAATAAAGGGATAATTCCAAATGAAAAAGGAATGATACAGGAAAGAGAATCTAGAAATAAAACAGAAGACAAGTTAACATTACCTGATTTTAAGCAGGCGTTGATAAAGTGTTCAGATTCAGAATGGAATGAACAGCAGCAGAAAAAGCTATATGATTACTTTTTAAAGCAACTATTTACTGATGATGGTGAATTGAAAGAAGAAATGAAAGGTAAAAATCAAAGATATTACTGTGATTTCGCAAATAAGGAATATGATAAATGGATGCCTTTCATTAAGTGTAAAATTAAACAATCTTTAAATGAGGGAATATCCGATCAAATATTAAATGAAACGATAAAAGGGTAAAGGGGATACTTTCCTTACCCTTCTTTTCTTGCAGGTATATGTTATTTTACTTTTTCTTGTAGGTTCCTCTTTTTATCATCGACCAGTTTCCGCTACGAGTTAGTGCCCACCATATTGAATTATTTTTTGGCTTTTTATAAGTTTCGAATTGCTTCTTGTTAAAAGAAGATTTTTCAAAGATATCGACTAATTCTTGTGCTGTATAAACTTTGCCTGATTCTACACTTTTTTCGAACTCTTGGATGAATAAGAGTGTTTGTTCGTTTAATGAATACTTTGTTTGCATGTTTTTTCCCCTTTAGCATATATTCCATATAAATTCATTATAACATCTCTCGATTTCATAAATATTTGAAAAGAAAGTTTAACAAATGTTATAAAGAAAGGTGTTGAATTAAAAAGTTCTGTTGATGATAACAGTTTGTTGTATATAGAAAATCCATGCTTCGAGCTTTTTTTATTTGTTCATACAAATCCCCTTTTTGAAAACCAAATACACATTTTGAAGAAATCCCAAATAATAAGTGATCTTCACCAAGCATTTTAATAAAAGAAGGTTTAGTATTCTGACTTAAAAATACAGGCTTAGGGTTGTCCATTCCAAAAGGTTCGAGTGTGTATAAATCATGAAAGAGCTGTTCAGAAAACTTGTCTATTGGTAATTTCGATAAGTAATAGGTGGGTGGGATTAGGCATGTTTGTGTTTTTGCAGCTTTTTGAATTGCTGAACGGAATAAAAGAAGGTGCTGTTCTTTCATTGGTATTGATAATCCAGCAGCAGCTCGATGCCCTCCGTATTTCTTCAAGTAATCTCCACAATCTTGAATGACTTTTACGATGGAGAAGTCTGTTTTATTAACGCTTCGTGCAGAGCCTGTCCCAGTGTTAGAAATAACAATGGATGGTTTTTTATATTTTTCAGAAATACGAGATGAAATCAATCCGATTACGCCAGGGTGGAAGTTACCCCAAACTACAATCACGTTGTCCTTATGTAACTGTTCTTGCGAGATTGTTTCTTCAGCAAGTTGGAATTGTTCTTTTGTCATTTGTTTGCGTCGATTGTTGATACATAATAGTTCGTTCCATTTTTCTTTATCTGTTTCGTTAGTTCTAAGCATTTCACCTGTAATATTAGGGTCAGCAATTCTTCCTGTCGCATTGAAAAGAGGACCAATTTGAAATCCAATCGTACTGCTATCCACTTTTTTCACTTTTAAAAGTTTGAAGAGTGTTTTTAAGGCAGGACTTGGATCATTGTTCATTTGTTTTAATCCGTATGAGCAAATAATACGGTTTTCATCTTTTAATGGCATCAAATCGGCAATCGTTCCAATTGTGGCTAACTCAATTAACTCACTACAATATTTTAAAAAAGGTTGTTTTATTGTTTCAAATAGGGCTTGTACAACTTTGAGTGCCACGCCAGCCCCAGCAAGAAATGGAAAGGGATATGTGTCATCATTTCTTTTGGGATTAATGAATGCATAGCAATCAGGGTGACCTTGTAAAATGTCATGGTGATCTGTAACAATGACATCTACTCCTTTTTGTTTAGCAACTTGCATAGCTTCGTGGGCGGATGAACCATTATCGACTGTAATAACAAGTGAAACATTTGAAGGTAATTCATTCATCACTTTTGCGGATAATCCATAACCTTCTGAACGGATTGGGAGTCGTACTGTTATATTGGCATTCAACTTCTTTAAGCCTTTATATAATAAAGTTGAAGACGTAATACCATCCGCATCATAATCACCAAAGATCATGATGTGTTCTTTGTTTTGAATTGCTTTGAGAATTCGATATACTGCCTTTTTCATATCTTGTAAAAGAAACGGAGAATGACAATGTTTCCAATTTGGAACAAGAAATCGTTCAATTGTTTCAAATTGCTCATAACCATGAAGATGTAAGTGATACAAAAATATTGGATGGATGTTTAATTGTTTTGCCATTGTTAATAGAACTTCCTTATTAGGAGGAGTATGCGGCATTTGAATATGTGGAATCCATTTGCCGCTCGTTGATGATAAATGATGTGTATTCATGATGAAGCCTCCATATCTATATAATAGGTTGTAACACAATTTCTAGTTCTTCTTCGTTATGTAGAATCACTTTTTCAATAATTGTTTGTATGAGTGGTTTTATTTCTTCAACAGGAACGATTGATAATGCATCATAGATGTTTTTTAATTTACTTTTCATCCATTCTTCTATTTGAAGTAAATTGATGTTTTCGTTTAATTCAGCGGTAGGTTGTAATGCGAGTTCTAAAGTTTCTAGTCTTCTTTTTTCTTCTTGTAAGTCCTCTAACTCGATTAACCCTGCAGTAAAAGCTTCAACTTTTCGTTTATATCTCTTTTTTGCGGTTGTCAGTTTCATCTGATTTGTTACGTCTGCTTGTCTTTTCTGTAAAGATAATGAAGGATGTAATGAAAAGCTAAATGATTCACATAGATTGGATAGTCCTTTTTTGAAAAGTTCCTCTAACTGATGTGCTTTATATTGCTTACTTGTACAAGTTCCTTTATTTTTGTTAGCCGAACATCTGTATACTCTGTATCGATTTTTTGTTGAACCTGACCAACCGATACTCATTCCAGATCCGCATTTTCCGCACTTTAATAACCCTCCAAGAAGATGTGGACTTGTTTGGGCGCGTGGAGCAAGGGAAGAAGTTTGCATCCGTTTTTGAACTTCATTCCATAATTCATCTGTAACAATGGCTGGAGCAGCATTCTCTTGGATAACCCACTCATCTTCTTTTTTGAATTGCTCTTTTTTCTTTGAGCGATCTTTTCGGTTCCATACGACAGTCCCTTTGTAGACGGGATTAGATAGTAGTAATTTGATGGAACGAATAGACCATTGCTTATTCTGCCGAGAAGGAATACCAAGTGAATTTAGTTTTTTAGCAATTGCATAGAAACCGTGACCTTCTTGTGTGTACCATATGAATATATCTCGGACAATTTTTGCTTCATTTTCATAAATAACGAGTTCTTTATTTTCTAATCGATAACCAAAAGGGTGTTGTGTAAGCCATTTTCCTTTAGAAGCAGCATGATACATATTTTCAAAGACACGTTCGCGAATGCGTTCCCTTTCAAATTCGGCGACTGCTCCTAATACTTGGAGAGTTAATCGTCCAGATGGTGTATTTGTATCAAATGATTCACTAATAGAAACAAATGAAACGTCGTGTTCTTGAAATAAGTCAATTAATGTGAGCAAGTCTAATAATTTCCTACTCATTCGGTCTAGTTTAGTTACAATAATTTTTTTAATGTCACCAGCTTTTACATCTTCAATGAGCCTTGTTAAATGGGGTCGATCGATGCTTTTTGCAGAAAAGCCATCCTCAACATAAACTAAGACGTCTTCACCCCAACCCATTGCGCGGCAATAGGCTGCTAAGCGTTCTTGTTGTTCCTCTAATGAAACGCCTTCTTTCACTTGGTCATCTGTAGAAACGCGGCAGTATAGCGCAATAAATTGGGAAGACTGTTCGTTCATAAAAAACACCTCCTTGTCCATATGTATATGAAAGAAAAAGTTCAACATGATAGATACAAGTTATAGGGTTGTCCTCGTTTCCTCCCCGCATAGATATAGTTCTATAGGGGGGATTTGCAAATGACAGATGGAAACGTCACAATCTCGATTCGAGTCAAAAATGAACAGACGTATATTCACAATTCATTAGAACTTCTGAGTGAATCGGATTTATGTAAGTTGTCCGAGAAGTTTTTTCAATTTGAAAAGCAATTGAAAAGTTTAGCAGCCGTTCACCTCCTCAAATGTAATGAAAGTAAATGTAATATAGAGCAAGTTCAAATCAAAATGAAACAGCAAAAGGAGAATTCATCCTTCATTGGATAAACTCTCCTTTTTTTCTTGTTTGTATTCATATTTATGAACATTTTATTTTTATTTATGAATAATTTTCCGATAGATGTCTATACTATGCATAGAAATTATTTCAAGTTTTGTTGGAAAATATTGAGTCCCTTCGCTAACATTTCAAGTAAAAAAGCAGCAGCTTCTGGGTTTTGTTGATGTAAATTCAATAAAGGTTCTTGCATGGCATTTACCTGTAAAACAAAATTTTGTTCGGTTTCATTTAATGAGTGGATTGAGCTAAATAACCCTAATTCTTCTTGTAGTTTTGGAAGAAGTCGAAGAGGAATGTTATCTGTTTTACCAGTCTCTAAATGACTTAAATACCCTGCTGAGACATCAAGTATAGCTGCGAAGTTATTTAAACTAATGCCTTTTTTTTCGCGTAATATTCGAATGGTTGCTCCTACATGTTCTAACAATTTTGTTCAACTCCTTATAAAAAATATAGATGAAAAGGAAATGATTGAAATGTCAAAGATGAAAGAAATGAAAAAGTTAACACTTGGCTCTGTACAATATGTTCATGATCCTGAAGCGGCGCAAAAATGGTTTGATTTATATATTGAATGTGTAAAAGAAAAGATGTTACAAGAAACTTCTAAAAATGATGGACAAGCGTATATTGAAAATATAGAGGGAGGTGAGTCCTGTCGTTGAAACGGACAGTTGCTTACTATAGAAGTTCAACAACGCTTCAAGAAAATTCGATTGTAATGCAACGCTCTAAGGTGGTGCATTACAGTGTTCAAAAGAAATTTCCAATTCATGAAGAATATAAAGATGAATATGTATCATCTCGAAAGATTAAGTTGTTAGATCGTCCTAGTATGGCGAGGTTAATACAAGGTATTAAAGAGGGAACGATTGAACGACTCCTTGTGTATAAACGAGATCGGTTAGCTAGAAATTTAAATGAACACTTAGAATTGTATAAGTTATTCAAAGAACACGATATTAAAGTTTGTTTTGCATCTGAAAATGAAATTGCTATGACATATACTGCGATAGGTGAATATCTTGAGTGTATTTTAGGTGCCATGAATGAGCATGAAGGAAAACAAATTGCTGAACGGATTATGGAAACTAGAATTGCGAATTTTATAGCAGGTAAATCATCAGGTAATGTGCCTTTTGGTTATAAAACGAAAAAACGAGATAACGGTAGTACATTTATTGAACGTATAGAATCAGAGCTAAAGATGGTAAGAGAAATATATGATGCAATTTTGAGTGATAAATATAAAACATTACAGGAACTGTATCGTGATTTTAATGCACAAGGAAAGCTGAAGAGGAAAACAAGTTGGCATCAACAACTTATCCTTGAAACTGTGTCTAATCCGTTGTACATGGGAACGCAAAAAATGAATTCAAATAATCAGTCGATACCTAGGTATTTAACTGAATTGTCGATTGTTAATGAAGAAGAGTGGAATGAAGCCAACGATAAAATTTTAGGTATGCTAGTTAAACGAAAGCCTAATGTAGCTAAATTTCGGTTTCCGTTAAAAGAAATCCTGCAATGTTATGAATGCCGAAAAGATTTGACTACGAATGAAAGAATGCGAAATGGGAAAAATTATAAAGTTTATGAATGTAAAGAGCATAATGTATTTGTAGTAGCTGATAGCATTGAAAAAGATATTATAAGACATGGAAAAGAGTTTTTTACAAAGATGCTTCAAAGCGATTTTGAAAAATTATATAAACGTAGTCAACAGAAAAGTGTTGAACAGCTACAAAAATGGATAAAAGAACAGGAAAGAATAGTAAGTAATCAAGAAATACAGCTTGCGAAAAAAATTGATCGATGGTTAAAAAACGAAAGTGTTCATCATAAAAAAGAAATGGATTTGACTTATGATGAGTTGAAAGAAGAGAAAAATCGATTAGTGAAGTTACAAACAAGAGTATATGAGATCAAGCATATTAAAGAACAAGCGCAGCAATGGTGTAATGACTTGAAATATGAAAATGTCATTTTGGAATTAAGCGAAGAAAAACGAAAAGAATTTTATCGTGACATAATTGAAGTGATTTATGTCAGTGATTATGAGTATCATATTATTTTTAAGCATCCTTTTATGATGGTACAGGAGGTTTATTGTGAGCCAAAAAATAACTTATCAACGTCTCGAAGACATATTGAAAAAGGGAAGTAGGATAGCGCTTTACGCTCGATATTCCACGGGTAAACAAGATGAGAATGCGCAAATCCACGACGTAAGAAAATTTTTATCGGATTATGGCTGTGAATTATTAGACGATAATATATACATTGATCCGAAGACGTCTGCTGTTAAGGTGCCGATGGATCAAAGGAAGGATTTGCAGAGATTAATAAAAGATTCTAAGGAAAATAAGTTTGATTGTATTGTTTCTTATAAAAATGACAGAATTGCGAGGAATACGCAAGAACATAATGAGCTTCGAACAGAAATGCAAAGGCTCGGAATGCCAGTTGTTTTAAGTAGTACGAGAGAAATATATACAGTAGGAGAAATTGTTCCTCTGACAATAAAGGATGCGTTGACTCAAATTGAACCTCTACTAATTGCAGAACGAACAAGAGATACATTTAGCAGTAAAATAGAAAATGGTGAATGGACTGGTGGACAGGCACCGTATGGATATATTTATGATAAAGAAACGGAACTTTTTGAAATTACAGATAAAAAAGCGGAAGTTGTACAGGAGATTTTTCGTTTATTTAAATTAGGATATGGGCTCCAGCAAATTGCAAATAAACTCACTACAGATAAGCGGGATATAGGGCAGAAATGGTACAAAGACAAAATCAAATATATTATTACGAATCCTTTCTATGCAGGCTATATGACGATGAATCGTTATGTAAAAGGTAAGCTCCAGTTGAAAATGGAGACATGGACGTGGTCTAAAAAACAAGAAAATATTCCAGCAATCATGTCACGAGATGAATGGGAGTATTGTTTCTATTTATATGTTGAGAGACGGAAAAGTCAAACGGTAAGAAAAAGCAGTACCCCTTTTTGGTTACGAGATATATTACATTGTAACGAGTGTCAACAGCCGTACAAAACAAAAAATCAAAAAACGAAAAGTAAACGTAAAAATGGTGACGAAGTAGAGTATGGAAAAATTCTATACGAATGTAGAAATTGTAGTTTGAAGTTGGAAGCAGAAAAAGTTCATGACAAGTTTAAAGAAGATGTAGGGAGAGTTTTAAAAAAATTATTAGAAAACCATCGAGAAAATTTGATAAAACAAACACAACTACAGATAAAAAAGGAACATGAAGAAATTGCTAATGTTCAAAAAGAATTAACGAATAAACGAATAAAACTCATTGAAAATATTGATGTGTTAGATAAAAGGATTAGCCAATTATACAAGGACATAACAACGGGAAAGGGTCTTAAAGCGAATCATACAGAAGATGTATTAGGTAAAGAGGATGAACAAGATGATTGGAATAGCAAGCTTGTAGAAATATTGCTTACAGGAAGATCACAGAAGCATAATGATTTGGAGGGAATAAAGCAGCAACAGCAGCTGGTAGAGGAGAAACAAGAAAGATTAAACATCGCAATGAATGCGCTGAAAAATCAATATCAAGATGAGTTACTCAACTTTTCATTCGATCCAGAAAATGTACAGTCCATGCGGAATTTTTTACTACAATTTGTTAAGGCGGTATATGTATCAAAGGATATGCGCTTAGATTACAAAATATATGAAAATTTAATCAGTGGATGAGCCATCTATTTTATATATAAATAGGTGGTTTATTTGTTTCTGTGTGGGAATCTTTTGCATATCAAAAATAAATTTTCCACTTCAGTTTGGATTTGTGAGACAATAAATGAGAAGGGTATATTGTGATGGCAGATGACGATACATTTACTTCATTTCTCATTACAATCCTTCTTAGGATTGTAATGAGAAATGAACAAAAATAGATAATCTAATGTGTTGATATATCAGGTGTGTACAAGCTATCGAATCAGTAAGAAGATAAAGATGATCGAAAAGTTGTAGTATCAATAAATGGACAAGCTTTTATTAATTTGTACAGGCGGAGGATGGCTAACTCAATTGAAAGTCAATAAAGAGTTGCAATCAAATTATGCTCCACTTCGCTAAAACTCGTTCTTATATTTTCTATGAAACTACTTGAAGTGATAAAAAAAATCTCGGTTTTAGCGCAATGCTAGATACATACAGCTGATGGAATTCTCGGTAATAACAAGTGCTAGCGATCGCTGTTATTTGTTATTACCGAGAAAAAGGGGACAAGGAGTGCTTGTCCCTAGTGGTTTCAAGGGTTCTTGTCCATTTCATGTGGTTGCTACATTTTCAAAATTTAGGGCTCTCGGTTTTTAGGGAAAACATAAATAATTCTTTCGGTTTTAGAGCTTGTTCGGTCTTGTCCTATTTTCAAAGATTTGTAGAAAAGAATCGATTTTTATTAGGTATATTCGATTATAATGATTAAATATGCCTTTCTATTATTTACTAGGATAAAGTTACTGTTATAGCATTACTATTGTAAATTTGCTTAGGTAATATTATTAAGATTCTAAGAAAGATGGCATAGTATATAACCTCAAAACCAAGCTTGATATAGCTTGGTTTTGAGGTTGAATTTAGTTTTCATCCTCTGTAAAATGATCTTTAATGTCCTGCATAGCAGTAGGGAGGTCTTTTTCACCTTTTGCTACTTCAATAAAATTATCAAAACCTACAGAAGCACCTTCAGAAAATTTATCCCATTCCATGTTTTTCACCTCTATTATTTTATATTGAATTACTATTTACAGTCTTCAATTTGTTTTGCAAGTTCATTTCCAGCAATAGCACCTGCAGCTGTTCCTGTAATTGAACCAACACCAAAACCAATTGCTGCACCTACAGGTCCGCCACATACTAACCCTAATCCTGTTAATAAAGATGCCCCAGAGGCTCCTCCAACAACTCCACCAGTTAAATTACTTACAATCCTAGAAAGCACGGCTTGTCCTCCTTTTAAAATGTAATTTTAGTTTTCTTTTTTTTTTGTGTAACACCCTTCTTAAAGTAATTTTTTCCAATTTTTAGAATTATAAACATTAAGTAAGATAAACTTGTCTCATGTTTTCTATTCTTGTCTCATATATTTACTGTATAGGAGAAGAGGAGGGAAAACGTAATGAGTCAAGATCGTGCACTTGCATATGCTATCGATGAAATTACAGAAATTGCGACGGGATTTGGGCTGGATTTTTATCCGATGAGATATGAAGTTTGTCCTGCTGAAATTATTTATACATTCGGGGCATATGGAATGCCTACTCGTTTTTCACATTGGAGCTTTGGAAAACAATTTTTTAAAATGAAGCTTCATTATGATCTAGGACTAAGCAAAATTTATGAGTTGGTAATTAACTCGAATCCATGTTATGCGTTCTTATTAGATACAAATAGCCTTATTCAAAATAAGTTGATTGTTGCACATGTGCTGGCACATTGTGATTTCTTCAAAAATAATATTAGATTTTCAAATACTAAACGAGACATGGTCGAAAGTATGGCTGCGACCGCAGAACGAATAAAAGCATATGAGCACGAATACGGAAGACAGGAAGTCGAAAAGTTTTTAGATGCGGTACTGGCGATTCAAGAACACATTGATCCTTCATTGGTAAGAAATAAATTAGCGTGGACAATAGATGATATGTATGTGGAAGAAAAAGAAGAAACAAGAAAAACGGTTTATGATGATTTATGGGGTTTAGATGATGCGAAGAAAAAGAGAGAATCTCCACTTATCCGTAAAAAAAAGAAATTCCCACCGCAACCAGAAAAAGATTTATTGTTGTTTATCGAAGAATATAGTCGTGAGTTGGAAGAATGGCAACGGGATATTTTAACGATGTTGCGCGAAGAAATGCTTTACTTTTGGGCACAAATGGAAACGAAAATTATGAATGAAGGCTGGGCAAGTCTATGGCATCAAAGGATTTTACGAGAAATGGATTTAACTTCAAGTGAAGCAATTGAGTTTGCAAAATTAAATGCGGGTGTAGTTCAGCCTTCAAAAACAAGCATTAATCCGTACTACCTCGGAATCAAAATGTTTGAGCATATTGAAGAGCGATATGACAATCCAACTGAGGAAATGAAAAGAAGAGGAATAAAACCTGGATCAGGTAAGCAGAAGATTTTTGAAGTGCGTGAGATGGACAGTGATACATCCTTCATTCGTAATTATTTAACGAAAGAATTAGTTATGCGAGAAGATATGTACTTGTTCCAAAGGCAAGGGAAAGAATACAAAGTAGTAGATAAAGAGTGGGAACATGTACGAGATCAACTCGTAAATATGAGAACAAACGGTGGCTTTCCATATCTGATGGTTGAAGATGGAGATTACTTAAAAACTGGTGAATTATACTTAAAGCATTATTATGAAGGAATTGAACTTGATTTGAAGTATTTGGAGAAAGTATTGCCTTATATGTATCAGCTATGGGGAAGAACGGTGCATATGGAGTCGGTTGTGGAGAATAAGGGTGTTGTTTTCTCTTATGATGGGAAGATGGTGCATAGGAAGTATGTTTAGTATATAAATATATTTGGAGAGATGCCTATTGTTAAGCATTACTTTGAAGAGTGGTATTATTCATGAGTATCCAAGTGGTATATTGACACTAGAAAGAGTATTGCAAATGTTAGAATTAGATATTTGGTATTTAGATACGGATGGAGCAGTTGAAATTTATAGAACTTCTGAAATTGCGCATATCACAATAATAAAGTAGGAATGTGTAATCTAAAGGGAAGCTTAAATTAAGAGATCGAATGTATTATCTATTTCAAGAGGAAAAGGGTGTCGCGTAGTTGAATTTTCTACTATGTGACAACCTTTTTTAGTTTACTAATTTCATAGCTCCTAATGGATTTACAAGGTGGTATAATAAGTATATATTTGTATATATTTTCTTGGGGAGAGGGAAGTCAATATGACATTAACAGATGTATTGGGACATATAGGAACTTTTATTGTAGGATGCGTAACTGGCGGTGGTTTCACATTGTTTGCAATCAATCGTCAAAGTAGCAAGGTTACTCAGAACAATAACGTTGTTGGAGGAGATCTTACCGCTGGAGGAAAAAATGATCAACACAAAGAAAATCGTCCAGAATAATAATCGCGTTGATGGGGATTTAATTGCTGGAGATAAGAAGGTATATATTCAGAAAGAAATTGCAAGAGCTGCTGAACCTATCAGAGAAAATATTGGTTTTGAGATGGAAGCAGATGGTCAAAATACGGTGTTAATAAAAAAGTTAAAAGATGGGAAAGTAAATGCAACATCCAGGACCCTAGCAATAGGGTCTAAAATAAAGTCTTTGCAGTTATTGCTTAAAATATGTAAAACACAAAAAGGAAGACAAATAGTAGCTGATATCTATGCGAATTTAATGACGGTTATTAATATGAAATATTTGGCGAAAATGGAAGAGGGAGAGTTATTAAAAACAAGCATGGATAAGATGTATGTTGAATTTACAGATTTGGTCAGGAAATATGATGATTTAATTGAAATAGATGAATCCTTTATTGAAGGATTGCTGTATATAGCTACATCTAACTGTGCTTTGAGATGGAAAGTAGAGGAGGATGAGGCATCATGAATACAACGATGGTTATTAATAGAATGGATAATTGGTTTGTATTTAATGATGTTTATAATGATCCATTTTATGTGGCGATTACTTTGTTGGAGAGATTATCTAGTAGACCTAAGATGGGTTTAGAGTATAGTCGCTTGGATATAATAGGCAAGTTAAAGCATGAAAAAAGCCAAAAGTCTTTAGAAAGTATTGATAAAGCAATTATATTATTATCGAGTAAATCGCTTATTAGAATTCAAGATAATGCTAAAAAAATGTGTACTTCTACTTTATATATAACTCCTAAAGGGGTATTGGCGTTAGAGGAATTCAGAAAGGAAATGGAAAATGTTCATAAAAAAAATTAAAGTAAAGGGAAAGCTACAATTAGAATTAGAATTTCGAGAGAAAAATGTTATTTTAGGGAAGAATAACGCAGGAAAATCAACCTTAATGAATCTAATTATCTATGCCTTAGGAAGCAAAGTAGATGACTTTATTACTGAGATAAAAAAGGGGAAGTGTCAGCAAGTAGAATTGGATGTGCTTTGTAAAAGTGGAAACTTATATCGCTTTATAAGGGGGTTGCCTTACTCTGAAGCTGTAACGGTAATCCCTTTTGATAATGATGAAAATTTATTAGAAGATGAAATGGATATGCTTAATATAAGTGAGTTTTCTGATTTTTTACTAAAAGAAGAAGGGTATCAACCCCAAAACATTACTTTTAGTGGTAAACAACATGCAGCCTTAAGGTTTTATTTCTTATTAAGGGCAGTCTTTGTCGACCAAAATACTAATGCGATTTCTTTGCTAGCCAATATTGGAGGAAGAACCAATGGCTTTATTAATAATCAACGATTGATTAAAAAGGCGATCATTGAAGAGTTGTTAGGAAAAGAGAATCAAGGAATTCAACAAATGAGATTCGAAATGCAATCCTTAATTAAACAAAGAGCGGAGTTTAAATCAACTCTAAATGTAATTAATCAGATTATTAAGAAGGAATCCGAGAATGATAGAGATTTAATTCCTAAAATTGAGTATATTAAAGGTAAAATTGAAGAAATTTTAGTGCAGAAAAATAACTTATCCACCTCAAAGGTAGAAAATATTTTTGATATTAAAATTCAAAATGATAATGAGTTTGATAGAAAGCTTAAGGATAAAAAGAATCAAAGAGAATCTCATGTAGATTACATAAGAAAACTAAAGTTAGAACTAATGGATATAGAAGAGGTAATCGATCAGTTTGAAAAAGAGCTAGAAGATTTGAGAAAAATGATGGTGGCTCGTCAAATATTCACACAAATTCCTATAGATTCTTGCCCAGTATGTTTAAATAAAATTTCTATGGGGAATGTAAAAGAAAATTGTTCATATTGCAATCATAATCCAAATGCTGACAATGAGGAGAATTCATTAAAATACAAAAAAATGTTACAAGAGTCGTTAAAGGAATCATTACAATTGAGGAAAGAGTTGAAAGAGGTATTAACCCATCATTTAGAAATGAAAGAAGATTTAGATTCTGAAATTCAAGAAATGAATAATATATACATAGAAAATGTACAAGCAGAGAAAACACCGTTGGATGAGATGGTACAATCAATTAAAGAAAGATATGAATATTTAATTAAAATGGAGAATAGCTATAGTGATTTCTTAAGACATTTAGAATTTAGAGAATTAATTCAAGGGCAAATGAAAGAGGTTAATGATTGTATAAAAACTTTGAAAGATGAGTTAACAGCATTGGAAAATCATAATTCTGTTGAAGATATAAGTAAGATCAATCATTGGGAGTATTTATTCAGTAGTGTACTAGGGATTACTTTCGGGGAGCAGTGTAAAATAGCATTTACTAAAGATTATATACCTATTATTAATGGAGACAATGCTCAAACCATTGCATCAGCTAGTTTAAAAGTGGCGATAAGACTAGCTTATGTAGTATCACTATTCAAATTGAAAGATATAGAAGATATTAACCATTTAGGTTTCATTTTACTTGATTCTCCTAAGGATAAAGATTTGGATCAGAATAAATATAGAAGATTTTTAGAGATAACAAGTGCGAGTGAAAGCGGACAAATAATTTTAACTGGTAGTATTGAAGAAGAGCATTTATACGATTCTGCTTTTAGGGAGGATCAGATATTATTAAGATTAAACGAGGGGGAAAAGCTATTAAAGGAGAGCGTTTAAAGGAGATTTAATGAATGAGTTTGAAACGATTTTATAAGTTTCAAACTCATTTTGTTGTTTGGGATAACTCTCTTTGTTGTATACGGCTAAAATGTTCGAGATATTTTTTTAGAAAATCTATATTTCGTTATAATATAGATTGAGAGGGGAATCAGGCTATGGAGAAAATATTAACAGCAATTATTGGATCAACGGTATTAAGCGCCTTAATTACAATGCTATATACCAAATTCTTTAATGAAAAAAATCATCAAGCAAAATACATTATTGAAGAACGGCAAAAATGGAGAAATGAGATCAGAGATAAATTAATTGATATTTGTACGACGGAAGATTTATCTATTGTAGATCAATGTAGAACTTTTATTAGATTGAGGTTGAATCCTAATGATGCAGAAGATATCAAGATAATAAAATGTATGGATGAAATATATGAACATATGAAAGTAGGTAGTAAGGAGAATTATTTATCTTATCAAGAGCAGTTAAAATACTTAGGAAGTATTCTTTTGAAACATGATTGGGAAAGAGCAAAACAAGAAACTAAGTTTAAGCGGACATCATTATTTAAGTTAGTAGGGATAATAATGATTTTCTCTATTTTATCTCGACTAGACTATGATTTAATACATTTTTTAGTGGGAAATACGGTGTTCCAAGCACTGGGGAAATATTATCCAGAAATTAGAAAAGAAATAGGTGTTAGCACTGTTAGTTTATTAGTTAATTTAGTAATAAGTTATGTATTGATTAACGGAATGTATAGGTTAATACTGTCGATAGCAATGAAATGTATCAAAAGAGGACAAGAGGATGGAACTTCGGGTGTATGGTATACGATTTGTTTAGGGATCAGTAAGAAGAATAATTTTCGAATAACCAAAGAGAATTCTAGTCAATCAGAGTAGCCATATGAATAAAGAAAATGGCATCTTAATGGGAGGATTTTGATGAAATGATCAAAATAAAAGAAATTTCTATAGCAGGTTGGAAATCTTACGATGAAAAAGGTGTACATTTAAGTGAATTAAAAGATTTTAACATCATTATTGGACCAAATAATACGGGGAAATCAAACTTAATACATTATCTTATGTATATATACTATGATTTTTCTTTTTATGTACCATATAAAGAATGGCTTGATCAACTTAAAGAAAACTACAAGGAAGAAAATTCATGGAATTTACTAGGTGGTAATATTAGCAGTTCTATAGTAGTTGAAGACTTAGAGAATGAAAAAGTCTGGACGTTAGAGGTGATTCATCCAAAAAATACCGAAGCTAAATTTAAGGCGAGCCTTCAGCAAGGTGAAGAGGTTAAAAATTTCGAAGAGAATTCCAAGGCATCTTATGAATGCTGGAAAATGTTAATGGATAAGTTTGATCATATAGTACCTCAAAGAGATTATAATCGTTTTGCAAATGACTCTACAATTGGATTTGATGGTTCGCAGTTAATTAGCTATTTTGATAAATTGAAACCTGAAGAATTTAGCGGATTATCTAATGATTTGACAACTTATTTGACAGATATATTAGGTGAACAAACGATGGTAAAGAAAATAGAGGTTCTACCTAATTTAGATGTAAACCCAGATAGATATTTTTCTAAGAACAAAGCAAAACAGAATCTTGATGGTAGGGATAGCGAGGGGGCTCATTTTCCAGACGTAGCAGACTTAGAGGAAATGGCTGAAAAAGAACAGAAAATACAAATTATTATTGAACAAGGAAGAAATGAGAAGATTCCTTTAAATTTAAATGATTTAGGGACAGGCATTACACAAGTTATTATAATACTATGTTTTCTTTGGTTAAGAGCGAAAATTCACGGTCATAAAAATTTGATTTTATTTATTGAAGAACCAGAGTGTAATTTACATAACGATACATTAATCAGATTTATGAAGTTGTTAGAAAATAAGTTTCAGTATCAATTTTTTGTAACAACACATTCTAATGCATTATTAGACTATTTCTCTACTCGATCAAGTGCTGTTTATAGGGTGCAAAAGACAAGTGGGGGAGCCTCTAGATTTTCTCCATGTTTAAGAAATTTAGATAAATTCCATTTGTTAGATGATTTAGGTGTGACTGCTTCACAACTGTTATTAAGTAACTGTGTAATATGGATTGAAGGTCCTACTGATCGTATTTATTTAAAGAAATGGATAGAGACAAGATCTAACCTTAGAGAAAATGAACATTTTATTTTTGCTATGTATGGGGGGAAAAACCTTTATCATTATACTTTAATGGACGCGGAGGACCATAAAGATTGGATAAAAATATTGAAATCAAGTAGATATGTAGCTATAATAGCGGATTCTGATGGTACATCAGAATTACAGCAAGAAAAAGAAAATACAGCTATTCAGAGAATAAAAAATGAACTGAATACATCTAGGGAATTAGATGATTTTTGTTATATATGGGCTACTAAGAATGTGAAAGAAATTGAAAATTATGTGCCGTATGATTTGCTAAGTCAAGCTATAGAAGAACTTCATAAGGTCCGCAAATATGAACGGGATACAGGTTTACTAAAAAAGAATATAAACTTGTATGAGTCTTTTGGCAAATACTTTGCAAATATGTATACAGGGAAAAATGGACAAGCTTTAAATGAGGATGAAGAAAGAAATGTTTATAATGCGATTGTAAAACTTAAAGTTCCAATTGCACATTATGTCTCTGATAATTGGAAACAAGAATTTGTAGAGCAAAATGAGGAATTAAAGGAACGTTTAGAGGGCTTAATAAATCATATAGAGATGGCTAACAGGATCAAAATATGAATATAAGTATTTCAAAATTTAATGAGATGAGATTTTCTGGGTGTAATAAGCACCTTAGCAATACGAAGGCTGGGCATCCTTCTGGCATCAACGCATACTTCGCGAAATGGACTTAACATCTGATGAAGCAATCGAATTTGCAAAATTAAATGCGGGCGTCGTTCAGCCATCAAAAACGAGTATTAACCCATACTACCTCGGTATTAAAATGTTTGAAGATATAGAGGAGCGCTACAATAACCCTACTGAAGAAATGAAACGACGCGGCGTAAAACCAGGATCTGGTCGAGACAAAATCTTTGAAGTACGCGAAATCGAATGGGATGTATCGTTCCTAAGAAACTATTTAAATAAAGATCTTGTTATGCGAGAAGATATGTACTTATTCCAGCGCCAAGGAAAAGAATATAAAGTAATAGATAAAGAGTGGGAACATGTACGTGATCAACTCGTAAATATGCGTACAAATGGTGGCTTCCCGTACTTAGTAGTAGAAGACGGGGACTACTTAAAAAACGGAGAATTGTACATTAAACATAGTTACGAAGGAATCGAGCTCGATTTAAAATACTTAGAAAAGGTATTACCATATCTTCATCAGCTGTGGGGAAGAACGGTGCATATGGAGTCGATTGTGGAGAGTAAGGGTGTTGTGTTTTCTTATGATGGGAAGATGGTGCATCGGAAGTATGTGTGAGGGGAAGAACGGACATAGGATGCTATGTTCGTTCTTTTTTTATTTGGAACAAGGTCAAATATGCTATTCTTGAAAAAAGGGAGTTACATAGAGAAATGGAGCGATTCAAATGAGCAAAATAGGGGTATGTAAGGTTGATATTACGCCGCCGTTAGGTATTGATTTTGTCGGATATCATAGAGAGACAGGAATAAATAATGTTGAAGAGCGTATTTATGGGACGGTTTTTGTATTTGAAAAAGATGAAATGAAAACTGTATTTATAAGTATTGATAATATTGGAATGTTAGTAGAAGATACGAATATGATTCGTGAGCGAGTAGCAAGTAGGCTTCATGTTCCATTTGAGCGAATAACAGTTGTTTATACACATACACATTCTGGTCCAGAAACTGTTGGTGAGCAACCTTTAGTAAGATCGTATAAAACGATTTTAGTAAATAATGTGGTGCAAGGTGCTGTTACTGCGAATAACAACTTGAAGCGATGTGAAGTTGGCTGGGGTGTTACGACAGGTGATATTGGGGTCAACCGAAGAGAGAGAACATCTGATGGAAGAGCGAAGATGGGAACAAATATAGAGGGCGTTGTAGATAAAAGAATTGGGATGTTAGCAATAAAAGATGCTGAAACGAAGGCGTTATCTGGGATTATAGTATTTTGTACGGCCCATCCGAATGTTTTAAAAGGTGATAGCGATGCATTATCAGCGGACTATCCGGGGATGACAAGAGAGATTCTTGAGAAGATCGTAAACTGTCCTGTTATTATTGTTCAAGGTGCTGCTGGTAATGTGAATGCGAAGTATCGAGGTTCTAAGGAAGCATTAACACAAATGGCTTATACGCTTAGTGGACATGTATTAACGATGTTACCGACAGTTACATATAGCCCAATTGTAAATGTAAGAACGATTTCGAGTATGGTGCAAATGAAGTTGAAGAATATCCCTGAAATTGATGAGATACGAAGCATGGCTTGGTTAGCTGAGAAGCAGTGGGGCGTGAATACGGATGAATGGCTTACTATCGTTTTAGAGAAATATAAGCAAGGTATTCGGCATTTAACTATTGATTTAGAAGTGCAACTGTTTCAAGTGAATGATGGTATGTTTTCAGGTATACCGATGGAACCTTTTTCGGAAACGGCATTAGAAGTGAAAGAGAATCTTCAAAATGAATTGGCTTTCTTTGGTGGATATATGAACGGATATATTGGTTACTTGCCGACAAAGGAAGAAATTTCATATGGTGGTTATGAAGTAGAATTAAGTCCTGTTGTGTATGGAACGGTTACGAATTTATTGATGCCACCGGAGGAAAATACAGCAGATGTAATCGTACAGAAAGCTATAGAACTATACGTAAAAGAACTTAGAGAGATCTAAGTTCTTTTTTGTTTCAAATTTGTGAAAGAAAGCCATATTAATTGAAATTAACTTTTTTATAATTTATTATATACCCATACAGGTATAGGTTTTGTGTTTGTTGTGCATGAGAAAATTAAATAATAAATAATATGGAGGTTTAAAATATGTCCAGAAAAATAGTTGTAGTAGGCGGAGTTGCCGGCGGGGCCTCAGTAGCTGCAAGGCTTCGTCGTTTAAGTGAGGAAGATGAAATTATTATGGTTGAACGCGGTGAATACATTTCATTCGCAAACTGTGGATTGCCATATTATATTGGCGGTGTCATTACAGAAAGACAAAAATTATTAGTACAAACTGTTGAAAGAATGTCGAAGCGTTTTAATTTAGATATACGTGTATTGAGTGAAGTAGTACAGATTAATAAAGAAGAGAAAACAATTACGATAAAGAATGTAACGACAAATGAAACATATAACGAGAAATATGATGTGTTAATTCTTTCACCAGGGGCAAAACCAATTGTTCCATCTATTCCAGGGATTGAAGAAGCGAAGGCACTGTTTACGTTACGAAATGTACCGGATACAGATCGTATTAAAGCATACGTTGATGAGCAGAAACCACGTCATGCGACGGTTATTGGTGGCGGATTTATTGGTGTGGAGATGGTTGAAAATTTAAGAGAACGTGGAATTGATGTTACTCTTGTAGAGATGGCAAATCAAGTGATGCCACCAATCGATTATGAAATGGCGGCATATGTGCATGAGCATTTGAACAAGCACAATGTTGAGCTTGTTTTTGAAGATGGTGTAGATGCATTAGAAGAGAACGGGACTGTTGTACGTTTAAAAAGTGGCTCAGTTATAAAAACAGATATGATTATTTTAGCAATTGGTGTACAACCAGAGAGTAGTTTAGCGAAGGATGCAGGATTAGCATTAGGAGTTAGAGGGACGATAAAAGTAAATGAGAAATTTCAAACGTCTGACCCACATATATATGCAATTGGTGATGCGATAGAAGTGAAAGATTTTGTTACAGAAATAGAAACGATGATTCCTTTAGCGTGGCCAGCTAATCGTCAAGGTCGTATGTTAGCAGATATTATTCATGGTCATACAGATTCTGTATATAAAGGTACACTCGGAACTTCTGTAGCTAAAGTTTTTGATTTAACAGTTGCTTCGACTGGAGTAAATGAGAAAATATTAAAACGATTAAATATACCCTATGATGTAGTGCATGTACAGGCAAATTCGCATGCGGGATACTACCCGAATGCTACGCCAGTGCTAATAAAATTAATTTTTAATAAAGATAGTGGGAAAATTTACGGAGCACAGGCTCTAGGACGTGACGGTGTAGATAAGCGTATGGATGTTATCGCAACGGCAATAAAAGCAAATTTAACTGTACTTGATTTGCCAGATTTAGAATTATCATATGCCCCGCCATATTCTTCTGCAAAAGACCCTGTAAACATGGTAGGGTATGCAGCAAGTAATATAGTAGATGGTTTTGTGGAAACAGTCCAATGGCATGAAATAGATCATATTGTTGAAAATGGTGGATATCTTATTGATGTTCGAGAGCCTAATGAACTAAAACAAGGAATGATTAAAGGTTCTATTAATATTCCGTTAGATGAATTACGTGATCGTTTGGATGAGGTGCCGGTAGATAAAGAAATATATATTACTTGTCAACTTGGTATGAGAGGGTATGTAGCAGCACGCATGTTAATGGAAAAAGGGTATAAGGTAAAGAATGTAGATGGTGGTTTTAAATTGTATGGAACAGTATTACCAGAACGTATTGTATATTGATATTTTTTCATCTTCCACTTCAAAATTTGGTGGAAGATGAAAGCCTATAGATGAAGGTTTCGCTTTGTATTTTGTGAATGTATAAGGTAAAAGTTTAAAATAGGGGTTTACAAAATACCCTACAGGGTATAATATATTGTCATAAGCTATAAATGGTGACATAATGGTAATGAGGTGATTATACAATGGAATATAATCAAGACATGAAAAATAGATTAAAACGTATTGAAGGGCAAGTTCGTGGTGTGCTTCGTATGATGGAAGAAGGAAAAGATTGCCGAGAGGTTATTACACAGTTAACGGCATCTCGTTCTGCACTTGATCGTACAATTGGACTTGTTGTTGGAACGAATTTAGAGCAATGCTTGCGTGAACAGTTTGAAAGTGGTAATGGTTCAAATGAAGAGTTAATTAAAGAAGCTGTTCAATTACTTGTAAAAAGCCGATAATCTGTCAAACGTAAGTGTTGACAGATTTTCAAAAACATTTTAATATACCCCTACAGGTATATGTATATAAGTTATGGAGGAATCACTATGAGTATAAAAGTGGATATGAGTTTAGATTGTAAAGGGTTAGCTTGTCCGATGCCGATTGTGAAAACGAAGAAGGCGATAGAAGGATTGGCATCAGGACAAGTGATTGAAATTAAGGCAACAGATAAAGGATCTACAGTAGATATACAAAGCTGGGCAAATAAAGTAGGGCATCAATATATCGGGACGAAACAAGAGGGCGATGTTTTGATGCATTACATTAGGAAAGCACATGAGCATGAAGTGAACGAAGTAGCAAAGTATCCTCATACAATTACGAATACGGAGTTGGAAGAGAGATTATTAAGCGATGAAGAGTGTATTGTATTAGATGTTCGAGAAGCAGCGGAATTCGCTTTTGGTCATATTCCATCGGCCATTTCGGTGCCGTTAGGAGAGTTAGACAGTGCAGTTTTAGATCAGACGAAACAAATTTATGTTGTTTGCCGAACTGGTAACCGTAGTGATGTAGCTTGCCATATGTTGAAAGAGAAAGGTTATGAAAATGTGAAAAATGTCATTCCAGGTATGTTAGAGTGGCAAGGGAATATAAAGAATTAAATTTTTTTAAATGTAAATATACCATAGGGGGTAAAAAGATGAGTGTTAAATCATTACAAGCAAAAGATGTTGCAGAGAAAGTTTTATTCGGAGAGTTGTTTATTTTAGATGTTCGTAATGAGACGGATTATGAAGATTGGAAAATTGAAGGGAAACAAATCTCATCTATAAATAAACCGTATTTTGATTTGTTAGATGGTGTAGATCATATTGTAAGTGAATTACCTAAAGATAAAGATGTTTTAGTAGTATGCGCAAAAGAAGGGTCTTCTATATTTGTGGCAGAGCAATTAACAGAGGCTGGATTAGAAAATATTTATTATTTAGCTGGTGGTATGAAGGCATGGAGTGAATATGTAAAGCCTGTAAAAGTTGGAGATTTAAAAAATGGCGGAAGTATGTATCAGTTTAACCGTCTTGGAAAAGGCTGTTTATCTTATATGGTCGTTTCAAACGGTGAAGCAGCAGTTATTGATGCAGTAAGAACAGTTGAAGCGTATGAAGAATTTGCGAAAGAGCATGCTGTTACGATTACGAATGTAATGGATACACATTTACATGCAGACCATATTTCTGGAGGACGTAAGTTAGCGGAAAAAGTAGGTGGTACGTATTGGTTACCGCCAAAAGATGCGGAGGAAGTTGTTTTCTCATACGAACCGCTTGTTGAAGGATCTGTTATTACGGTGGGGGGTACTAAAATTGAAATTGACGCATTATACTCACCAGGGCATACGATTGGAAGTACGTCATTTATTGTAGATGATTCCTATTTATTATCAGGCGATATTTTATTTGTAGATTCAATCGGGCGTCCAGATCTTGCTGGGAAAGCTGAAGATTGGGTAAGTGATTTACGTAATACTTTGTATAGCCGATATAAAGAACTATCTCAAAGTTTAATTGTGTTACCGGCTCATTATTCAAAAATAAGTGAAATGGACGAAAGTGGTATTGTTAGTGCAAAATTAAAAGATTTATTTGAGCATAATGCAGGTTTAAATATTGAGGATGAGGGAGAGTTCCGTAAAGTTGTAACAGAGAATTTACCACCTCAACCGAATGCATATCAAGAAATTCGTCAAACAAATATGGGACAATTAAATCCAAATGAAGACGAAGAGCGTGAAATGGAGATTGGTCCAAACCGTTGTGCTGTTCATAATTAATTCGGTTTCAAATGAAATAAACACAGGAGGTATATGAAATGAATGCCAAGCAAGTATTAGATGTAAAAGGATTAGCGTGTCCAATGCCAATTGTAAAAACAAAGAAGGCAATGGAAGCATTACAATCAGGAGAAGTGTTAGAAGTACACGTAACAGATAAAGGTGCGATTAAAGATATTCCAGCATGGTCACAAACAGGCGGTCATGAAGTGTTAAAGCATACAGAAGAAAAAGGCGAATTAAAGTTCTGGATTAAGAAGGCTTAATGATAAAAACAGGAGGTATATGAGATGAATGTAAAGCAAGTATTAGATGTAAAAGGATTAGCGTGTCCAATGCCAATTGTAAAAACAAAGAAGGCAATGGAAGCATTACAATCAGGAGAAGTGTTAGAAGTACACGTAACAGATAAAGGTGCGATTAAAGATATTCCAGCATGGTCACAAACAGGCGGTCATGAAGTGTTAAAACACACGGAAGAAGATGGTGAATTAAAGTTCTGGATCAAGAAAGCATAGCATTTCAATAATAGGCGGAGGAGCAAATCATCTGCTTATTATTGAAAGTAAAGAGGATAATCATATATGTTCTATATAGTTATACCCCTAATAGTATTGGTGCTGGGAAGTTTAGTAAAACGTTACATTCCCGTTTTAAATGTTGCATATATTTCGTTAGAACAAGTAAGGAAAATTGAAAGTGTTATTGTAGATGTACGAAATTATACAGAGAGCGACAGTGATAACAATTCTAGAATTATGTGTATACCATATGCGTATTTAAAACGGTATTATCATGAAATACCAAATAAGCCTTTGCATCTTATTGTTCATAATAAAGTGGATCGGAATTTAAGTATACGCTTTTTAAGAAAGAAGGGGTTCCATATTCAAAGCTATAGTATGTATTTGGATAGGAAAAAAGTATAGAAGGAGTTTGAATAGCTTTATGGATGTGAAGACAATATTGAATATAATCTTAATTGTACTTGTATCGTGGTTTATTATTTCTCGATTCTTACCAGCTAGAGGAGTAAAAAACATTTCCGGAAAAGAATTAAAACGTATGATGGGACAAAATAATAAACAATTTATTGATGTGCGAACAGCTGGTGAGTATAGAGGGAACAATATTAAAGGGTTTCGGAATATCCCATTAAATGAACTAGCTAATAAGGCGCAACAATTAGATAAACAGAAAGAAGTTATTGTTCTTTGTCAAAGTGGAATGAGAAGTAAGCAGGCTGCAAAAGTATTAAAAAAATTAGGATTTCAGCACGTTATCAATGTTTCAGGCGGTATGAATGGTTTGTGAGGAGGGAATGTAAAATGAAAGAAATGACAGCAAAAGAATTAGAAGAAAAATTGGTACGTAAAGAAGCAGTAAATATCGTAGATGTACGTGAAGTAGAAGAAGTAGCTGAAGGGAAAATTCCAGAAGCGTGTAACATTCCACTAGGATTATTGGAGTTCCGTATGCATGAGTTGGATAAAAAGAAAGAGTATATTATCGTTTGTCGTTCTGGCGGAAGAAGTGCACGAGCTGTTCAATTTTTAGAGAGCTACGGTTTTCAAGCAATCAATATGGTAGGTGGTATGTTAGCGTGGGAAGGTAAAGTAGAATAGGGCGAAACAATTTTTTATAAAAATAAAAATACCCCTATAGGTAATTGGAGGGAAAACAACATGGAACAACAGAAGAAAACAACAATCGTTTTATTTAGCGGAGATTATGATAAAGCGATGGCTGCTTATATTATTGCAAATGGTGCAGCGGCGTATGATCAAGAGGTAACTATATTTCATACTTTTTGGGGATTAAATGCTTTAAGGAAAGATGAACATGTGAAGGTAAAGAAAACGTTCATCGAAAAAGTATTTGGAAAAATGATGCCACGCGGTGCTGATAAGATGGGATTATCGAAAATGAATTTTGCAGGTATGGGACCAAAGATGATTAAAGGTATTATGAAAAAACATAATGCGATGCCGTTACCAGATTTAATAGATTTGGCGAAAGAGCAGGGGATTAAACTTGTAGCTTGTCAAATGACAGTAGATTTATTAGGGTTAAAAGAGGAAGAGATTATGGAAGGGGTAGAGTTTGCAGGAGTAGGAGCTTATTTAGCTGATGCTTCGGATGGGAATGTAAACTTATTCATTTAAATGACCTTCTTTTTAGAAGGTGGGGGATATAAGATGAGTTTAGTCGTATTACTTTTTATAATTGGATTTATAGGATCGTTTATATCAGGAATGGTTGGAATTGGCGGTGCAATTATTAATTATCCGATGATTTTATACATTCCGGTATTGCTAGGATTTACTGGCTATACTGCACATGAAGTGAGTGGTATTACAGCGGTGCAAGTATTCTTTGCAACTTTTGCAGGGGCATGGGCTTATCGGAAAAGTAATGATATGGATAAAACGCTCGTTGTGTATATGGGAGCTAGTATATTAATAGGAAGTTTCATAGGTAGTTTTGGTGCTAATGCATTAGAGGAACATACGGTCAATGTTGTTTATGCAGCGTTAGCAACAATTGCTGCTATTATGATGTTCGTACCGAAACGAAATAATGGTGATGAATTGAAATATAATAAATGGATAGCAAGTTTGTTAGCATTTATTGTAGGCGGAGCATCAGGCATTATAGGTGCTGGAGGTTCGTTCCTTTTAGTTCCGATTATGCTAGTTATTTTAAAATTGCCGATACGTACAACGATAGCAACATCTATCGCTATTACGTTTATTTCTTCAGTAGGGATTACAACTGGAAAAGTAATAACTGGACAAGTAGTTGTAATTCCAGCTCTTATTATTGCGATTGCAAGTATCTTTGCAGCACCGCTTGGAGCGCGAGTAGGGAAAAAGATCAATCAAAAAGCACTGCAATATATGTTATCGATTTTGATTGTAGGTACAGCTATTAAGATGTGGATTGATATGATATTGAAATAAAAGGATGGCGCTGCTTGCAGCCCATCCTTTTATTTATGCCCAAATCACTTTCATTAAGTTTTTATATTCGTCATTTGCTAATTTATATAGCATTCTCGTATGTTCAAAGACAAGTGCTGGATTAAAGTTTGGCTCTGAGAATGCAAGAGATGTTGAAATATCAATTGCATTTTGCTTGTTTAATGTGAATTTTGCAAATCGATAAGATGTATTTAATTCATTAATGGTATGTAAAACATCATTTGTTGCTGCTTCATTAGGTACGTGAGCAACATTGAAGCAGTATATATCTACAGTAGGATGTTCGTTTTGGAAAGCAGCGATAAGTTGAATTTTTGCGCCAGCTTCTGTCTCTAATCCTACTGAAAAATGAACAGAACCATCATTTTCATCTATATTTTCTTCCATGTATATATCGTTTGACTTTAAGTAGTCTTTAAAATCTGAGATGTTATGTTTTACTGCAGCTTTCATATGTATGAGCCCCCTGATAATTGGAATAGATTGCTACTATTTATTATAATTTAAAAATATTAAAAAAGATAGTTAGAAAGTTCTGATTTTTAATTGTGACGGAATAAAAAGAAGCAGTACTCTACCTCCATAGAGAACTGCTTCTTTATTATTCATTGTCGTTAGACGATGTTTCTGTATCTTCATTGCTATTTTTATTTTTCATTTCATTGTTACTTGATTCGCGTTCACTTGTATTTTCAGACTTAGATTCTTTTGTTTTCTCTGTACTTGTTTTTTTCGAATCAGAGTCTGTTTTTGTATATGCAGGTAATCCAAGATGAGTACGAAGATCGTTTGTAACCTTTGCTAATTCTTTTTTATCTGGATTGTAGTAATACGTTCGGCCGCCACCAGCGGATTTGCTACATGTATCGTCACCTTTTTCCATATAGCAGTCGTCACCTTGAATTTGTAATTTCTCGATTTCTGAATCCGATCCGTACTTATAGAATGAAAGCATATCATCAAATGTTAAGTTTGTAACGAATTGTCCGTTAATATCATCAATGATGTTGCCAACTTTTGTTACAGAACCAACACTTGTTAGTTTCTTTAAAATAGCCTCGATAACGAGTTGTTGACGTTGTCCACGCATTGCATCACTATCGATGTGTCTTGTCCTAGCAAGAGCAAGAGCTTCTTCGCCATTTAACTTTTGAACACCTTTTTCTAGGTGAATTGCCTCTGCATTATCATTGCTATCTTGCTCAGTAAATTCAACTGGTACATCAACTTCAATACCGCCCAAGTCATCGACGATTTTTATAAATGATTTAAAGTTAAATTTCACAAAATAATCGACAGGAACATTCATTAATTTTTCAACTGCATCAATGCTTGCTTGTGGTCCACCATTTTTTCCATTTTTAGCAGAACCGAATGCATGAGCGTGTGTAATTTTATCTTTTTTCTTTTCTATTGGAATATAAGTATATGTGTCACGTGGGATACTTAATAGTTTTACAGTTTTGCTATCTTTATTAAACGTTGCAAGCAACAGCGCATCTGTTCTAATAGCTTCACCATATTCTTTTCCTCGGACATCGCTTTCATCAACACCCATTACTAAGACAGAGACATTGTTTGTAATAGGTTTTACAGCTCTATCACGTAAATCAGATTTATCACCGCGTGCTAAATCATGTGCGGCATTTCGAACAGCAGAAGATGCTTTATTTACTAAAAACCAAGTATAACCGCCGCCTATTAATAAAACGAATAGTATAGCGCTTATAATAACTTTTATTTTTTTCTTATTTTTTTTCGGGTTACTGCGTGTATTTTCTTGCAAAGATGGGTTTTGCTCCATTTCCTGTACTCCTTCATTTGGATTGAAATACGACACTCATATCCACTTATTATAATGAAATTTAGCGAAAAAAAACATTACAAATCATTTACATTTCGTAAAAATTCAATTTATTTATAAAAAGTCAGATATTCTATATTTTATTTTTCAGATGTAGAATAAGTATAAGGTTTTTTAGTAGAAATGAAAATATGTATTGTGAGAAAGTAATAGAGAAGTAAGATTTGTTGAAATATAGCCAAGAAGAAATGAATAGGTCTACTTGTTTCTTCTATATAATAAAGAAGAATTTGACGGATAAAGGAGAGAACATAATGAATCATACATCATTCCGAGCAATCGTTGTGAACGAAACAGAAAATAAGCAGTTTGTAAGAAACGTTGTCGAGAGAGAAGTAAGTAGTTTACCTGAAGGGGACGTATTCATACAGGTTCATTATTCTTCACTAAATTATAAAGACGCTCTTTCAGCTACTGGTAATAAAGGTGTTACGAGAACATATCCTCATACGCCAGGAATTGATGCAGCAGGAGTGGTTGTGAGTAGTAAAGATGCTACCATTAAGGCAGGAGATCAAGTCATT
Source organism: Bacillus sp. FF-1 (assembly GCF_028548245.1). Lineage (NCBI taxonomy): Bacteria > Bacillati > Bacillota > Bacilli > Caryophanales > Bacillaceae > Bacillus > Bacillus sp. FF-1. The sequence goes on along the minus strand of NZ_JAQQGG010000006.1, from coordinate 248,780 downwards.
GTAACGGGATATGATTTAGGGATGAATACTTCTGGTGGTTTCGGAGAATATATTCGCGTGCCAGCGTCTTGGGTTGTCCCTTTACCAGAGGGAATGTCATTAAAGGAAAGTATGATGTACGGGACAGCCGGTTTTACCGCCGCTTTATCAGTATATAAACTTATTAGAGCAGGAGTAATGCCTAGTATGGGAGATGTACTAGTAACGGGTGCTACAGGTGGCGTAGGAAGTGTAGCTGTTAGTATTTTAAGTAAGTTAGGGTTTAGCGTAGTAGGAGCGACAGGAAAAATGGAAGAGGAAGAGATGCTACTACGTCTAGGAGCGAAAAAGGTGATTCATCGCGCAGAATTGAATGATGAATCAGGAAGACCAATGCTTAAAGGAATATACGCCGGGGTTATCGATACTGTAGGTGGACATATGTTAGAAACAGCTTTAAAAACGGTAAAGTATGGCGGGTGCGTAACGACATGCGGTAATGTGGCAGGACAGGAATTACAAACAACGGTATATCCGTTTATTTTGCGAGGCATAAGCCTGTTAGGAGTAGATTCTGTACAGTGCCCAGTAGATGTGAGAAGAGATGTATGGACGCTCCTAGCAAATGAATGGGAAAACAAAGAGTTACTATCTTATACAGAAGAATGTACATTAGAAGAATTAGATGAGAAGTTTACACTTATATTGCAAGGAAAGTTAAAAGGTAGAACGGTTGTAAATATGAAATGAAAAAAGAGACGCTCATGTTAGCGTCTCTTTCCTATTATAATGATTGTTTTAAATGGACTTTACCTTGTTCACCTAAAACACCATCAGCGATATTTACAGCGTGATCGCCAATGCGCTCTAAGTTACTTACCATATCAACGAAGATGATACTTGCATCACCTGAACAGCTACGTTCATTCAGACGTAATACGTGACGTTTACGAAGAACACGTTCCATTTGATCGATTTTACGTTCTTTTGCAATAACTGTTTGAGCTAGTTCAGTATCGAAGTTTGTTAAAGCTTCAACTGCGTCTTGTAATGTTGAAATCGTTAACTCAAGCATTTCATTTAATTCAGCTAGTGCTTCGTTTGATAGGGAAACACGGTTTGAAATTTGGAAATCAACAAGTTCTACAAGGTTTTCTACATGATCACCGACACGTTCAATATCGCCAACGACACCTGCTAAAACGGAATGTTTTTCAGAATCTGTAGGTGAAAGCGGCTTTTCTGATAGTAAAACTAAATACTCGGTAATTTTTTTATCTAAGTTGTTAATAGCTCCTTCTAATTGAGTAGCCATGTCAGCGTGTTTTTTATCTTGTGTGTTTAAAAATTGGTTTGCTTCTTTTAATCCATGTAATGAAAACTCAGCCATACGAATAATCTCTTTTTGTGCTTCAGTTAAAGCAATAGCTGGAGATTGTTCAATAAAGATTGGATTTAAATGTTGCGGTTTGAAATCAATAGCAGCATCTTCCCCGCGAATAATTTTCGTTACAATCCATGCTAATACAGCGATGAATGGGAACTGAATAATTGTATTCGTTACGTTAAATGTTCCGTGTGCAAATGCAATTGTCATCTCTGGATTTAAGTTTAATGACGTTTGGAAGTATTGAATTAAATTTGTAAAAGGTATTAATAAAATTGTAAAGATGATTGTACCGACAATATTAAAGATAACGTGAACTAATGCTGCGCGTCTTGCAGCAATTGAAGTACCGATTGCTGCTAATACAGCTGTAATTGTTGTACCGATGTTATCACCAAACAATACAGGAAGGGCAGCTTGTAAATCGATTGCACCTTGACCGAATAGTTCTTGTAAAATACCGATTGTTGCACTTGAGCTTTGTACAATTAAAGTGAAGACTGTACCAACAACAATACCTAAAATTGGATTATCACTCATGCTAACCGTTAATTCTTGGAATGATTCTAAAGAGCGAAGAGGCTTCATACCTGTGCTCATTAGTTCTAAACCGAAGAATAACATACCAAAACCGAATATAACTTGACCTAAAGAATGTACTTTTTTATTTTTAAAGAAGAATAGTAAGATAGCTCCAACTGCCATAATTGGAAGAGCATATTCTCCGATTTTAATTCCAATAATAAATGCAGTAACTGTCGTGCCGATGTTCGCACCCATAATAACACCGATTGCTTGTCTTAATGTCATAAACCCAGCACTTACAAGTCCGACTGTTAAAGCGGTTGTTCCTGAACTTGATTGGATTAATACGGTAACTAACATACCTGCTAGTACACCCATCAGTGGGTTTGTTGTAAAGCGATCTAGAATATCACGAAGACGATCTCCAGCAGCTTGTTGCAGTCCATCGCCCATGTATTTAATTCCGAATAAGAAAATACCTAATCCACCAATGAACTGGAAGATCATATCTTGAACATTATATTCCACGCATTCCACTCCTTAAATTTCATGTACGATGTAATTATTAACTGAACCGTGAGGCAGTGTAAACGGTTTGCTAGTAAAATTTACACTAAATTTACAAAGAGAAGAAAAGTTTACAATTACTTAAAGAAACAGCTGTATTTTATTGGTTTTCATCTTATATAAATCTTAATTTTGTAAAGAAATCACACTTTTTAGAATAGTATTGTTCGGTTGAATATCAAGGAAAGCGTCTGCGAGTTCATCGTATATTTTTTGATGAAAATTTAAAAAATATGTAGGAAAATGCATGTAGTTTTATAACATCAAAAATAAGATAAAAAAGCCACTGGAATTATCCAGCAGCTTTTTCTGTGTTTTTATTTCCATGCTTTTGTCTTCTTACACTTGTAATGTAAATGAACAGGAAAGCAATAAGTAGTAGAGAGGAATAACGATATACAGTTGCGTAGTTTGTAAAATGTGCAATGAATCCAAAAATAATCGCGCCAGCACCAATTCCAAGGTCAAATGCTGAGAAGAATGTAGCTGTTGCGACTCCTCGTCGGTGCGGTGCTACTCGGTCAATCATCCACGCTTGTAGTGCAGGTTGAATCGCTCCGAAACCACTTCCGTAGCATGCTGCTGCAATAATTAAGCTTGGAATGGTAGTTGTATACGACAATAAAATAATCCCTGTAAACGTAATAATAACTCCTGGAATAATTACGAAAGAATGACCTTTCGCATCATATAACTTTCCGGAAAATGGACGAGTAACAGCGATTGCAAGTGCATTAAATAAGAAGAAGAGGCTTATATCAGCAATGCCGACTTCCGTAGCAAATAACGTAATAAAGCTTCCGATTCCCCCGTACATTAATGTAATACATAATATTAATAATGAAGGAAGTAAAGCTTTGCGCTCAATAAATCCATCGAGAAAGGTACCAGATGTTTGCTGTGGTGATTGCGGCGATTTTTTGATTTGAAGTAGTTTCGTTAATATTAATGAAACAATTGTACAGGAAAGTGCACATAAAAAAAGAATCGTGAAGTTATATGTTTGCATAAGCCAAAGTCCGATAAGTGGACCGAGCGCCATTGCAATCGTTCCAGAAAGACCGAAATATCCCATGCCTTCACCGCGGCGAGCTTGCGGAATTAAATCGGAAACGACAGTTCCATATGTAGTCGTTGTAATACCAAAACCAGCTCCGTGTAAAATTCGAACGGCAAGCAATAGGAAAACAGTTGAAGCGAAAAGATAACTACCCATAGCGAGTAAACAAATAGCAGTACCGATCATTAAAATGATTTTTTTGCTGAATTTTTGCAAGGCATTTCCAGTTAGCGGTCTAACAAAAAGTGCCGCAACAGTAAACATACCGACAACAAATCCAATATTGGAACTTGTACCTCCAATTTCTTTCACATAAACAGGTAAAGTCGGAATTAACATTTGAAATCCTAAAAACATACATAAGTTTGCTAGAATTAGCGCGACAAATTCTTTCGTCCATAACGGTTCTCGTTTTACGAGTATTGCTTCTCCCATATATTCATCCCCTATATAAAAAATTTCTCTTTTCTTTCGAGTATATGTATTGGCCAATGTAACAGTCAAGGAAGGTGCCTTGAAAACGTACAACAATTTTCGAGGTAAAAAACTGACAAATTTGTGGAAAGACTACACAACTATGAAAAAAAGATGTAAAGTATAGATGTATAGACTGGTAGTTGTTATGAATGATAGAAATTGTTTTTTCTTTAAAGAAAGCGGATTCAAAAAGTAGTGAATGAGAAGGGGATATATACTTTTTCGCTACATATATTTGAAAAGGTTTACAATATGATGAAGAAAGAGGCGTGTACATATGAGACGATTAGGTATTTCTATTTATCCAGAACATTCAACAGTAGAGAAAGATAAAGAGTATTTAACATTAGCAAGTAAATACGGATTTACTCGTGTATTTACATGTTTATTATCTGTAGATGGTGAAAAAGAGAAAATTATAGAAGAGTTTAAAGAAACGATTTCTCATGCAAATGCATTAGGATTCCAAGTGTTAGTTGATATTAGTCCAGCTGTTTTTGAGCAATTAGGTATTTCATATAACGATTTATCGTTTTTCCATGAACTAGGTGCGTACGGTATTCGTTTAGATGTTGGTTTCTCAGGATTAGAAGAATCAATTATGACGTACAATCCGTATGGCTTAAAAATTGAGATCAATATGAGTAACGGTACGAAGTATGTAGATAACATTATGAGTCATAGACCAAATCGCGAAAATTTAATTGGTTGCCATAATTTTTATCCGCATCGTTATTCTGGATTATCATATGATCATTTTATGAAATGCTCGAAACAATTTAAAGATTACGGTATGAGAACGGCTGCTTTTATTTCATCATTTGATGCAACATATGGACCTTGGCCAGTAACAGAAGGATTATGTACGTTAGAGCAACATCGTGAATTACCAATGACAACACAAGCGAAGCATTTATTTGCAACAGAATTAATTGATGATGTTATTATTGCGAATGCTTATGCATCAGAAGTAGAATTACAAGCACTAGGTGCATTAAATAAAGAGAAACAAACATTTGATATAGAGTTATATGATACAACGACAGAACTAGAAAAAATTATCGTATTAGACGAACCTCATTTTTATCGCGGGGATGTATCTGAATATATGATTCGCTCTACACAAAGCCGTGTGAAATATAAAAAAGAAGAGTTTAAACCTCATCATACACGTGAAATTAAGCGCGGCGATCTTCTAATTGATAATGAGCAATATGGCCAATATAAAGGTGAATTGCAAATTGCATTAAAAGATATGGTGAATACAGGAAAAACAAATGTAGTTGGTCGAATTGTAGAAGAAGAGATTTTCTTATTAGATTATTTGCAAGCATGGGATAAATTCGGATTTACATTAAAGAAATAGATAAAATAAAAGGGAAAAACTACTGATTTCAGCAGCTTTTTCCTTTTTATATATAAATTGCGAGAGGAAGAGCTATGACAAAGGTGCATCAGCGATTAGTTTCTATTTTAGAGGAGTTTTTAGAAGAGAAATCGATGTTAAATCGAGCTTTTTTAGCGAGCCGTTTACATGTATCAACGAAGACGATTCAAAAAGATATAAAATTATTAAATGATATATTGGAAGAAAATGGAGCGAAAATTGAATCGCAAAGAGGGACTGGATACGAACTAGAAATTATACAAGCGAAGAAGTTTGAAGAGTTTTGCGTGAGTCTATTTCAAAAACAGACGGAAAAGATCCCAACTTCTTACGAAGAAAGGATAGCTTACATTCTACAACGTATTTTAACGACAGATGGGTATGTGAAGCTTTCACAGTTAGCAGAGGAGATTTATGTAAGTAAATCGACTGTAAATTTAATTATGAAAGATGTGACAGATATATGTGGTCGCTATCAATTACAAATTGAAAAGAGACCGTATTATGGTATACGTATTGTCGGAGAGGAGTTTCATATTCGTTCTTGTTTATCACAATATGGTTTACCGCGTTATGACCATACTCCGTTTCATGAGCAATTTGAGCAGAATGATACATACTTATCGCTACCTCATATACCGCTTATCCGTTCGATTATATTAAAGTATATCGAAGGAGGAACGATATACTTATCAGATATAGAAATTGATAATTTAGTCATTCATATTGCAATTGCATTAAAGCGTTGTGAAGATCAACATTATATGAAAGGACTACATGTAGAGCAAGCTGAACTTATAATAAAGAAAGAATATACAATTGCGAAAGAGATTTTAGGGGATTTAGAGAAAGAGTTGCATCTTTCATTTCCAGAAGAAGAAGTTTTATATGTGACGATGCATTTATTAAGTACTGCTGTTACAGCGAAAGATCGTTATGAAAATGTGGAAGAACTATTAGGAAAAGATCTATATGCATTCATGCAACATATTCTTTTTAAAGTAGCGGAAGAACGGAATCTTATTTTTTATTATGATGAAGAATTATTATTTGGGTTTGGTGTTCATTTAAAAACGTTATTAAATCGTTTGAAGTATAAGTTAAATACGAGAAATCCTCTTTTGGCAGAAGTGAAAAAGAATTATCCGTATGCTTTTGAAATTGCGGTTCTCGTTGGAGATATAATTGGTGAATATACGGGAGAATCGATTCCGGAAAGTGAAATTGGTTATATTGCGATTCACTTTGGCGGAGCGATGAGCCGTTTACAGGAACAGAATCAAAAGAAAAGATGTTTATTAGTTTGTGCAACTGGTCAAGGAAGTGCCCAACTATTGAAATATAAAATTCTATCACAGTTCCGAGATAAATTAGAGATTGTGGGAATTACCGGTTATTATCAATTGAAAGTAGAAGACCTTTATAAAGATAAAATAGATTGTATTATTAGTACGATTCATATACCAAGTGGTTTACCTGTGCCTGTTATAAAAGTAAACTCAATATTTGATGATAAAGAGATTAAGTCAATTGGTCAGCAGTTATTTACGCATGTGAATACTAGTGTACAGCAATATATGAAGGAAGATTTAATCTTTTTAAATCACAATGCTTCTACGAAGGAAGAGGTTATCCGATTTTTATGTGAGAAAGCTGCTGAGAAAAACTATGTCCCAGAACACTTTTATGACTCTGTTATGGAAAGAGAGAATACATCCCCTACAGCGGTTGGGAATTTAGTTGCGATTCCACATCCGATGCAGTTATTAAGTGAGAAAACATTTTTGATGTTTTGTACACTTAATAAAGCGGTTGACTGGGGAGATAAGAAAGTACAAGTTATTATTTTATTTAGTGTAAAGCGCAATAATAATGAAGATTTACAAAAGCTTTATGATTTTTTATATGATATTATGTCTAATCAAAATACGATAGAGAAATTAGCTCAGGCTGAAGTGGTTGAAGATTTTCAAGAGATATTATTATCGTTATAAGAGAAGTATATAAAAACTTCCGTTACACAACGGAAGTTTTTTATGTTTAATTGTATGCGTTTTCATAATAAGATAACAATATAGAAAAAAGATGGCTTGGGGGAATTTAAAATGACTGATATGCAAACTCCATTTGCGTTAATTTTACATGGTGGCAACGCGAGAAGCGCGTCACTTGAAGCAATTGCTTTTGCAAGACAAGGAGATTTTGAGAATGCGAGTGAAAAGATGAAACTTGCTAGGGAAGAAATTTCAGCAGCTCATCGTATTCAAACAGACTTAATTCAAGAAGAAGCAGGAGGAAATCATGCAGAAATCAGTTTACTGTTAGTGCATGCACAAGATCATTTAATGAATGCAATTACAGTGAAAGAACTTGCTGAAGAATTTATCACTCTTCATAAACGAATAGAAGAGAAAGTGACAGTATAAGATGTACATTTTATTATGTTGTGCAGCAGGCATGTCAACGAGTATGGTTGTAAGAAAAATGCAAGAAGAGGCAATGAAACAAGGGAAGGATTATAAAATTAAAGCAGTTGATTCAGAACTTGTGAAACTGGAAATAAAAAATGCTGATGTTGTTTTAATTGGTCCGCAAGTGAAATATTTATTTCCAGCCGTAGAGTTTCTTGCAAATTCATACAATATACCAGTTGCGATTATAGACCAACGGGATTATGGCATGTGTGATGGTTTGAAAGTATTGAAACAAGCAGAACAATTAGTTTTAGCATAATTATATTTTTTTAAATATAAACATTATAATGTTATAACTTTATTTCATTCTTTCATAGAAAAGAGAAAGAGGAGGGGTTTTGATGAATGGTTTTATGAGTTTTATGGAACAAAAGATTATGCCAACAACACAAAAGATTGCCGGACAGCGACATTTATTAGCAATTCGAAACGGGGTTATTTCTACATTACCGTTAACGATTGTCGGATCATTTTTCGTTATCTTTTTAAACTTACCAATTGATGCATATATGGAGTGGATTGCACCGTTTCGCCATATTTTAGATATTCCATTCCGATTTACAGTAGGACTAATGGCGTTATACGCAGCATTTGGGGTAGGGGCTTCGCTCGCGAACTTTTATCAGCTCAATCAGTTAAGTGCAGGGTTATTATCTGTACTCGCCTTTTTACTAGCATCAGTTGAACCCATTCAAATTACGAAAGCCGTACCAGGTGTTATTGATGCAGGTAGATACATTTCAGTAGGAACATTAAGTGCAACATCTTTATTCGGCGCAATTGTTACAGCTTTAATTGCAGTAGAAATTTATCACTTTATGATTAAGCATAATATCTCAATTAAATTACCAGATAGTGTACCACCAGCAGTTTCAAATTCGTTTGCAGCATTAATTCCAACGTTAGCAGTTATTCTTTTATTCTGGGGCATTCGCTACGGTTTGAAATTTGATGTAAATACAACAATCACATATTTAATCGCACCACTAAAATCAGTATTAGTAGGAAATAATTTATTCGGCGGTTTATTAACAGTATTCTTAATCGTATTCTTCTGGTCATTCGGTATACATGGCCCTGCGATTTTAGGACCGATCATTCGTCCAATGTGGGATTCTGCAATTCTTGAAAATATGGAAGTATTCACAGCTACAGGAAATGCACATCAATTACCAAACTTATTTACAGAGCAATTTATTCAATGGTTCGTATGGATTGGTGGATCAGGCTCAACGTTAGCTTTAGTAATTATGTTTATGTTCTCTAAATCTAAGTTCTTAAAAGAGTTAGGTAGATTATCATTCGTGCCAGGCTTATTCAATATTAATGAACCAATTATTTTCGGGGCACCAATTGTAATGAACCCAATCTTAATTATTCCGTTCGTAATTACACCGTTAGTTACAACGACAGTATCATATTTCGCAGTTGTTTCAGGTATGATTCCGATGATGATGGCGAAATTGCCATTTACGATGTTAGCGCCAATTGCAGCGATTATTAGTACGGACTGGACAATTATGGCTGGTGTACTTGTACTTGTTAACTTTGTTATCTCATTCGTTATTTACTATCCGTTCTTCAAAATGTATGAGAAACAACAATTAGCAGGAGAGGAGAAAACAGAATGCTCGGAGCAATTATCATCTTAATTACATTTGTAGCGGGGCAGTGTATTGCACATTATTCAAAATGGGTACAAAGTAAATCTTTATTAGTTTTACTACTAGTATCAATTGTATTTATCGGTAGTTCAATGGGTGCCTATGTAATGCTAAGCTTACAATCACCGTACGTAATTATTGTACCAACGATTTTATGTGCAACATGTTTATCTGCAAAATATAGATTTACGAGCATGGCATTAATACAACGTGTGAAGGAGATGCAAAAGCATGGAGCGTAAATTAGGAATTTCACTTTATCCAGAGCATTCAACGAAAGAAAAAGATATGGCATACATTTCGGCAGCGGCACGCCACGGTTTTTCAAGAATATTCACATGCCTATTGTCTGTGAATCGTCCGAAAGAAGAAATTGTAGCTGAATTTAAAGAAATTATTCATCACGCAAAAGATAACAATATGGAAGTTATTTTAGATGTAGCTCCAGCTGTCTTTGATCAGCTCGGTATTAGTTATAGTGATCTATCATTCTTCGCAGAGTTAGGTGCAGACGGTATTCGATTAGATTTAGGGTTTGACGGATTAACTGAAGCGAAAATGACGAATAATCCGTACGGCTTAAAAATTGAGCTGAACGTAAGTAACGATATTGCTTACTTAGAAAATATTCTTTCGCATCAGGCAAATAAGTCAGCTTTAATCGGTTGTCATAACTTCTATCCGCAAAAATTTACTGGACTTCCGTACGACTATTTCATTCGCTGTAGTGAACGCTTTAAAAAACATGGTATTCGCACGGCAGCGTTTATTACGTCACATGCAGCTAACATCGGCCCATGGGATATTAACGACGGATTATGTACATTAGAACAGCATCGTAACTTACCGATTGAAGTACAAGCGAAACATTTATGGGCGACAGGGCTTATTGATGACGTTATTATCGGAAATGCTTATGCGAGTGAAGAAGAGTTAGAGAAACTAGGAAACTTAAATCGTTACATGTTACAGCTGAAAGTAAACTTTGTAGACGAGGCGACTGAAGTAGAGAAGAGAGCCACGCTGCAAGAATTACACGTAAGACGCGGTGACATAACAGAATATATGGTACGTTCTACAGAAGTACGTAAAAAGTACAAAGACTATGACTTCCCGGTGCGCGAAAGTGTACGACAGGAAAGAGGCCAAGTTGTAATTGGTAACAACTCATTTGGTAAGTATAAAGGCGAATTACAAATCATTCTAAAAGAAATGCCGATAGATGAACGAAAAAATATTGTCGGTACAATTGCAGAAGAAGAGTTATTCTTACTAGATTATGTAGGAGCTTGGACGCAGTTTACTTGTGTGGAATAGGGAAGTACAAGGAGAGGATGCCGTGGCATCCTCTTTTTTTTGGTGAAATAGTGGTTTATCGTATATAGAATGCAAAGAGATAGACTTAATTTGGACGGGAGAGAAGGAGATGGAAGAGTATATAGATGATTTATTAAGACGGATGGCTGACGAAGAAGCAGGAGTTCGGCAATGTGCGTATGAAGAAGCGAGGCAGTTAAATGATTTATCGCTTTGTTCTTGTTTCTAGGAGACGTAAAAATGAAGTAGAGTCTACAGATGAATCAGAGGTTATCATTGCACTTCATTTTTTACATAAGTTTGCTAATCATGAAGAAGTTTTACAGACGTTTGACAAAGTGCACAAAAAACGTGGGAACTTGTTTATGTTAGAGAGGAAGTGGCTTCGAGATAATATTGCTTACTTCCAAGAGAAAGAATGTAAGCATCAAAAAAAGAGTCAGCCTCAATGAGACTGACTCTTTTTTTACAAACTAGTTTAATACTTTAACTGTAACTGTTTTACGTCCCCAGTTACTTGATGTACCTTTATCAGGCATTAAAACGTCGATTTTATTTCCTTTAATAGCTCCACCAGTATCACCAGCGATTGCTACTCCGTAACCTTCAACCCATACTTTTGAACCTAATGGAATGACACTTGGATCAACTGCGATTAGTTTCATGTTTGGATTAGCTGTTAAGTTGTGACCTAAAGCTGATTTTACTTGGTCGCCTGCTTTATAACCATTTTCAAGTGGATCTGCTGTGTAAGCTGTTGCTACAACGCGTAACTCACGAGAAGATGATGGTGCACTTGTTTCAGTTTCTTTTGCAACAGGTTGTTGTGTAGCTGGTTTTTGAGCTTTAGCTGCTTCACGAGCTTTAGCTGCTTCTTGAGCCTCAGCTGCTTCACGAGCTTTAGTTGCTTCACGAGCTTCAGCTGCTTCTTGAGCTTTAGCTGCTTCACGAGCTTTAGCTGCCTCTTGAGCTTTAGCCGCTGCTTGAGCTTCAGCTGCTGCTTGAGCTTTAGCTGCTTCACGAGCTTTAGCTGCTTCTTGAGCCTTAGCTTCTGCTTGAGCTTCAGCTTCTGCTTGAGCTTTAGCTTCTGCCTGAGCTTTAGCTGTCTCTTGAGCCTTAGCTGCTTCACGAGCTTTAGCCGCTGCTTGAGCTTCAGCTGCTTCGCGAGCTTTAGTTGCTTCCTCCGCTTTAGCTTTTGCTTGCGTTTCAGCTACTTCACGAGCTTTAGTTGTTGCCACGGCTTTAGCTGTATCTTGAACTGTAGTTGTTTTTTCAGCTTTAACTACTGGTTGAACTTTAACTGGAGCTTTACCTGTTAAGTAAGGAACGTGAACGTAAGCTGTTTTTCCGTTATATTCAAATTGGATCCAACCATTTTCAACTTGGTGTGTTGTTTCGATTACGTCATCTTGTTTCAATTTCCCAAGAATCTCTGAGTCTGTGTTTGCACCAGCACGTACGTTTAATACGTTAGCTGTTACGTAGTAAGTGTCTTTTGTGTAGTCAGCGCTAATGAAAGCCTCCTTACCGCTATTCAATTTCACTTTTGACCATCCGTTTTCTGTATGTAAAACGTTAACTTTATATCCATCTAATAATTTTCCTACAACTTTTGATTCAGTAGTTGGGTTTTCTCGTACATTTAGTACATCAGTCGTTACGATTGTTTCTGCTTTAGCAGATGTTGTGAAAATCCCAAGACCAAAAACCGCTGCTGTTGCTATACCCATAAATTTTTTCATAATAGCCTCCATTGCATTTGTTTTCGTTGACCTCATTATAGCAACCATTATTTTCTTATTTGCGAAAAACATAAAATTACAAAGCTTTCGTAACGGGTCATTAATATTTTGTAATAATTCCAGTAATATCCTAAAAGCGCTTTCTTATAGTTTTTAGGGGAGGTTAGAGCACATGATGCATAAAAAAGGTAGTATTTCAATTTCTGATAGGTTAATAGTATTTCTATAGTATTACGTAATTATTTCGTAATCATTACAAAAATGGCGTATTTTGCTGTCGGAACAGAAAATTAGTTATGTAAAAATAACTATTTTAGTTGTGGAGAAATAAAAATGAGGTGAAATTTAATAAAATATCGCTATAATTGTTACAAAATAAGTCGAGGTATGGAAAAAATTACGCCTTGATTTTAGGGTGTCACATATTATTTTTGCAATAATAGGATTGTAGGATAGTGGTAATGCGAAATGAAAGTTGCAAGGATAAAAAGATAATCGCAACATGAAACATATATAATAGAAGAAACATGATTTAAAGGGACGATATTGTTATGAATTGGTTCGTGAATTCCTGTAGATTCATATTTTTAATAAAACGTTGATAAAATTGAATTATTCTTCAATACAATAAAAAATAGTGGAGATTTGCTTCGAATTACAAATAATAGAATGATTATACGCTGTTTTTTAAAGAATTATAAACTAAATATAGAACAAAAGTTCGATTGGTGGTAAAATATTCATAAAGATATTTTGTAGTATTTTTTGGGAATTAGGTGCGTGGTTTAACATATACAAATAGTTATGAAAATGAGTATATATAGGAGGGAGATTAAATAAAGAAAATTTAGTAATGATAAGTTGGAAAGTAGTTCAGTAAGAAATCATTATCCTGTTAAAGGTGATGGAGGATTTTGGAGATGACAAAAGAGGAAATCGTTAAGCTATTTATAAATACGATAGTAAAGATAGCCCCAGAGAAATTAGATGAATACATAGAAAAAATTAAAAGAAATAGCCATTCTTCTAAATAAATAGGCTATTTCTTCTCAGGTTTCGTATGATTTTTATTTAGCGCCTGAGCGATAGAAAGCATTTGTTCTAATGCTATATCTTTTTCATCTTTTGGTAACGGTTCTAGCCATTCCATGATTTCTTTAAACTTTTTATATTTGTGTGCATTTAAATCTATTTCTTTACTTTCTCCATATAAGTAGTCAATAGTAACATTAAATCTTTTTGAAACTTTTTCTAATGTTTCTCGTCCAGGAAAGGCTTTCCCATTTTCAAATTTAGAAACAGTTCCTTTTGTTAAGCCAACCTCTTTCCCGAATTGTTCTTGGCTTAGCTTATTATGTATTCTAATTTGTTTTAATCTATCTTTTATTTCCATTATATATTGTCTCCCCTTTAAACGAGTTTCCAAAAATAACTCTTATTTTTATTATAAAGTTTTCAGATAGAAAACGTAAAGAGGAAAGGGTTGATATAATTTGAAGCTATGTAAAGAACTGTTTGATCCTTCAATTTGTGAAATACGTAAGGTTAAAGAAAGGGAATACAAAACTTTTCATAGCATAAAAAAATTTTTAAGTATTTGGTTTCACTGTATGAAACTAAGCTAGGAGAAATAGATTCTCATTAGAAAAATGCTTTTGTTTTAATAAGCAGATTGAATTATGTTCTCCAATAAATATAGATTGTTTTTTTAGTAAGAAGAATTTTATACAAAAATAAATTATATTCTTAGGAGGTTTTTAATTTGGAACAACCAATTTTATTATCAATTATGGATAAAGAAACAGAAAAGAAAATACAAAAAGTAGTTATAAGTATTTTGAAGGAACATCGTGCATTAAAGGTGCGTTTTGGAGATGATGTTGTGCAACAGCAGGGGGAAATTGATTTGTTTCCTGAAATTTGTAATACTAAGCAGATTAATCAAATGAAGTATAGACAGGTTGAAAAAGCTTTAAAGTATAGCTTAGATGAGGACGAGAGAAACATTATTGAGATGAAGTATTTAAGCGATCAAAAATTAAGAGATGATTATATTTATAATGAATTGTTAATAAAGAAAGACTCTTATTATGAAAAGAAGAAGAATGCTCTTCGCTTAATTGCTACGGCTTTAGGGGTGATTTGAGCATCATAAGTAAAGGTTTACTATATCCGAATGGGAAAATAGTGAGATATTTTCAATAGATTTACATAATCAATAAAGATAGTAGAAGGAGAAATTTCCGATGAAGAGAGGGATAATTAAGGGGAATTTATAAATATGGATGAATGATAATCTTAGTATCAGAAGGGGAAAACAAAATCCCTTCTGGTGAATAAGCGTTCCACCAGAATAGGACGCACTCGGGTTATCGTACAGTGATGCTTTCATAGGTCACCATGCACTTTGTTCGCGTAGATAACCAGCGGGGCCTTGGAGGTAAGAGTACTCCTGTGTGGTGTGTGTATTACTCAACTTTGTAGATATTATCTGAGCTAAATATACAAATGAATATTTTTTATTTCATGTATGTTTAACCTCCTACATTTAAGCAAGTTTAGGAATGAGAAGATAGTATTTTTAAGGGTTGAATAAGTTTATATACTCTCAAACTTAATACATTTAAAGTAGCGAAATAGCTTTTGGTGTATTAGGTAAAAGAGTAGTACAAGGAGGTATGATAAAGGAAGAAAATATGTATACACTTCTCCTGAATCAACAAATTTGGAAAAATATAGAAGTAAGTAACTATAAAGGTGCAAAGCGTAGCCTAATTAAAAATTAATTAGTATGGAAAAGGTTATTAAAGATAAAAACTATCCCTCCTATACAAATAAATCTTAGTGATTTAATAAAAAGCGAAGAGAGACATTTGTCTTTCTTTTTTATTTGAAAAAAGAGAAAGGAACGTGGCTCATATTGCTAGTTTAATAAAGATATTTGGAGCGACATTCGGAGCTTTTTGTGGGTATTTTTTTGGAGGGTTTGATGTTGCATTGAAAGTATTGGTAATAATAGCAGTTATTGATTATCTGTCTGGAATGATTGCAGCAGGGTATAGCGGAGAATTGAAAAGTAAAGTTGGCTTTAAGGGCATTGCTAAAAAGGTGATGTTATTTTTATTAATTGGAGTTGCAGCACAGCTAGATTCATTATTTGGTAGTAATAGTGGAATTCGAGAAGCAACAATCTTTTTCTTTATAGGAAATGAAGCATTATCAGTTTTAGAAAATGCTGGTCGTATAGGGATTAAGATTCCGAAAATATTAATCAGTGCTGTTGAAGTTTTAAATAATGAACAAAAACAAGAACATAAAAAGGAGAAATGAAGTAATGGGACACATTGTAGATATTTCAAAATGGAACGGTAATATAGATTGGAGTGTAGCGGCTCCACAGCTTGATTTAGTTATTGCTAGGGTGCAAGATGGCTCAAATTACGTAGATCCTATGTATAAAGAATACGTTCAAGCTATGAAAAGTTATAAAGTACCGTATGGAAATTACGCATTTTGCCGCTTTACGTCTGTTGCGGATGCTAAGAAAGAAGCGCAAGATTTTTGGGCGCGAGGTGACAAAGGTGCATTATTTTGGGTTGCAGACGTTGAGGTTAAGACAATGGGTGATATGCAAAGTGGGACGCAAGCATTTATCGATGAATTACGCCGTTTAGGAGCAAAAAAAGTTGGTTTATACGTAGGGCATCATACTTATGAAGCGTTTGGTGCAGCAAATATTAAAGCTGATTTTACATGGATTCCACGTTATGGCGGGAATAAACCAGCTTATCCTTGTGACATTTGGCAGTATACTGAGACAGGAAATGTATCTGGTATTGGTAAATGTGATTTGAATTATTTAATTGGTAACAAGTCATTATCTTGGTTTCTTGATGGAAATGGTGATAACAATGGGCAACAAAGTCGACCGGTAGGTATTGGGATCGCTATCTCAAAATATCCTGTTGGATATGAGGTGAACTTAAATACAAATCCAACTGATTTTATATTTTCAGGTAATTCTATTAAAGATAAAAACCCATATTTAATTTATAAAGCTTGGTGGATCCCAGAATATATGATTAATTTCGGCGGGGATCAACAATGGGCAAAATTAGAGCATTTCGATGTTCAATGGTTTTATGCTTATTCAAAATATCCTTCTGGTTATCAAATTAGACATTACGATGGACCGAATGGAAAAGATACTGGTTTTGTCGATGGTAGCGAGCCGTATCGATTATTTGGGCGTCAAGATGGACATGTTGATATTGGTGGGAATCGTTGGATTCGTGAAGAACATGTAGTAATTAGATAATACAAAAGGCCAACTTATTTAAGTGGCCTTTTGTATTTTTTATTAAGTATTATTTGAAATTAATGGGATCGTTACTTTATATAAATTAAGTAGAAGAAAAGGAAAGGTGATATATATGTTAAAACATAGTGTAATGATGGATGTATTAGCGAATGCGGATACGAAGGAAAATGTAGAAAAGTCATTTTATGCATATAATGAAGCTTCTTTTACATCAGCTAAATCAAATGGAGGCGTGGAATATCCGCCTCAAACAATTCTTATAAGAGAAAAACGAAACAATGGTTGGTGGAAAATTCAAACTTGGGAAGGCGAGAAGTGGATCAATTTAAATGGTGAGAAAAAGTATGTAGAGAAACCATTCTATACGTATAATGAGCCATCATTTGTGTCTGCAAAAGGAGGAGGAGGCCAATCCTTTTTAGCACAAGAGGTACCTGTTATCGATGGGACGACAAGTGGCTGGTTAAAAATTATTTCTTATGAAGGAGAAAAATGGATCAATCCAAACGGTGAGAAAAAGTATGTAGAAAAATCATTCTATACGTACAATGAGCCATCTTTCGTATCTCCAAAAGGAGGAGGAGGTCAAGTCTTTACAGCGCAAGAGGTACCTGTTATTGATGGTACAACAAGTGGTTGGTTAAAGATTATTTCTTATGAAGGAGAAAAATGGATTAATCCAAATGGTGAGAAAAAGTATGTAGAAAAATCATTCTACACGTATAATGAGCCATCTTTCGTATCCCCAAAAGGAGGAGAAGGCCAAGTCTTTACAGCGCAAGAGGTACCTGTTATTGATGGTACAACAAGTGGTTGGTTAAAGATTATTTCTTACGAAGGAGAGAAATGGATCAATCCAAATGGTGAGAAAAAGTATATAGAAAAATCATTCTATACGTACAATGAATCATCATTTGTATCTGCAAAAGGAAATGGAGGCCAAGCTTTTTCAGCACAAGAGGTACTTGTTATTGATGGTACAACAAGTGGCTGGTTAAAGATTATTTCTTATGAAGGAGAAAAATGGATTAATCCAAATGCTTCTGAGGTCTCAGGAGTAATTGAATTAGCTCTAAAACAATTAGGGAAGCCATACGTCTTTGGAGCATCGGGGCCTAATTCCTTTGATTGTAGTGGTTTCATATACTATGTATATAAAAATAATGGGTATAGTATTTCAAGGAATAGTGTAGCAGGATATTGGCCGATGGTAATTAAAATTAATGATCCGCAGCCTGGAGATTTAGTCTTTTTACAAAACACATATACACCTGGCCCATCACATATGGGGATTTATCTTGGAAACGGTGAGTTCATTCATGCAGGAAGTGAACAGACGGGTGTTGTAAGAGGAAATGTGTTTAGTTCATATAATCAAAAACATTTCCTTGGTTATGGTAGATTTCAAAAATAAGTTAGCAACGTTAGCATATAAACATCTTTTAAGATGTTTATAAGGGTAATTAAATAAAGTGATTTAATAGATTATAAAACAGCTATCAATTTTGATAGCTGTTTTTGATAGTTATGAAAAACCACAATGAATTTTCTAAAATGAAATATTCATTGTTTCAGAGATTATTAATTGAAATATACGAAAGGATATAGGTGATATATATGTTAAAACATAGTGTAATGACGGGTGTATTAGCGAATGCGGATACGAAGGAAAATGTAGAAAAGTCATTTTATGCATATAATGAAGCTTCTTTTACATCAGTTAAATCAAATGGAGGCGTGGAATATCCGCCTCAAACCATTCTTATAAGGGAAAAACGAAACAATGGTTGGTGGAAAATTCAAACTTGGGAAGGCGAGAAGTGGATTAATTTAAATGGTGAGAAAAAGTATGTAGAAAAATCATTCTATACGTACAATGAGCCATCTTTCGTATCTCCAAAAGGAGGAGGAGGTCAAGTCTTTACAGCGCAAGAGGTACCTGTGATTGATGGTACAACAAGTGGTTGGTTAAAGATTATTTCTTATGAAGGAGAAAAATGGATCAATCCAAATGGTGAGAAAAAGTATGTAGAAAAATCATTCTACACGTACAATGAGCCATCTTTCGTATCTGCGAAAGGAGGAGGAGGCCAAGTCTTTACAGCGCAAGAGGTACCTGTGATTGATGGTACAACAAGTGGTTGGTTAAAGATTATTTCTTATGAAGGAGAAAAATGGATCAATCCAAATGGTGAGAAAAAGTATGTAGAAAAATCATTCTACACGTATAATGAGCCATCTTTCGTATCCCCAAAAGGAGGAGGAGGCCAAGTCTTTACAGCGCAAGAGGTACCTGTGATTGATGGCACAACAAGTGGTTGGTTAAAGATTATTTCTTATGAAGGAGAAAAATGGATCAATCCAAATGGTGAGAAAAAGTATGTAGAAAAATCATTCTACACGTACAATGAACCATCATTTGTATCCACAAAAGGAAATGGAGGCCAAGCTTTTTCAGCACAAGAGGTGCTTGTTATTGATGGTACAACAAGTGGCTGGTTAAAGATTATTTCTTATGAAGGGGAAAAATGGATTAATCCAAACGGTGGCATTGAAATGGTTTTCGAGTCTACAGCGTATAGTGTAGAGAACAGTCCTCCACATGAACGCATTACTGCATATGGTATTGATATAGGGAAAAACCCAAATATCAAGTTAATTGCTGTTGATCCTAAAGTAATTCCATTAGGAACGCAAGTAGATGTTGAGGGTTATGGTGTAGCCATTGCCGGTGATACGGGTGGTGCTATTAAAGGGAAAATAATTGATGTACTTTTCCCGACTGAAAGAGAAGCTATTAAGTGGGGACGCAAAAAGGTGAAAATAAGAATTCTTAATTAATCTTTTAATACACGAATATTGTTATTTGAGATTTGCTTAGATGATGCACATAATAAAGTTGTTCATTTCTTTTGGTATAGAAAAAGAGGTTGCACGTAGGCAACCTCTTTTTTACTCATATCGTAAACATTCAATTGGATCCAGTTTTGCAGCTTTGTTAGCTGGTAGTAGACCGAATATAATACCGATTAACATGGAGATACCTACTGCAAGAAGTCCAAGTTCTTTTGAGACAACGAGTGGCCATCCAGCAAAGATGGAGACGATCCAAGCGAAGAAGATACCGAGCATGAAACCGATGAAACCACCGAGTCCTGTTAAAATACAAGATTCAATTAAGAATTGTGTTAATACTTTACCACGCGTTGCACCAAGAGCTTTACGAATACCGATCTCACGTGTACGCTCTGTTACAGATACAAGCATAATGTTCATTACACCGATACCACCAACAAGTAAGGAGATAGCGGCAATACCACCGAATACCATTTTCATCATACCGATTGATTCATCTAATTGCTTCGTAAATTCACCTAAGTCTTGTGCTTCGAATTTGTGCTCAAATTTAGGAGCTTTCATTTCGTTTAAAACAGAAACGGCTTGTTTTTCTACACTTTTACGTTCGGCCGGAGAGGTCATTGTTAATCTTACAGAGTCATACTCAGTTACTCCTGAAATGACAGGCGCGTTTTCAAGTGATGTATAACCCTCAGGCATAGGCATTCCAAAGTCATTTTTCGTTTCGTATACACCGACTATTTTATACGGCTTTCCTTTTATATCTGCGTATTGATTTGATTCCCAACCACTAAATAATTTGTTGAAAGCTTCTTCATTTAATATAACAGCAGGGATTGCTTGGTTTAGCTCACTGTCGTTTAATTCACGACCGTGAACTAATTTTATCTTCGAATCTGTCATAAAGGCGCCTGTTCCGCCTTTTAAATCAAGATTTACATCTTTTGAACCAGCAGATGCTTTTACTTTCATACTTACATCTGGATATACATCTTTAACGCCTGGTACAGTTTGCAGTCGGTTTAGCATATCAGCTGTAATTTTGGCATTATCTGTTCCATAGTCAGGATTGTTGTAGTAAATCGTTACTTCGTTATCTTTCCCTTGGCCTAACTCTTTTTTAAACTTTGCGTTTGTACCATCACCCATTGAAATGATAGTAATAATGGCACTAATACCGATAATAATACCTAACATCGTTAAAATAGAACGCATTTTATGAGCAAAGATAGAGGAAAGGGCCATGCGTATATTTTCACTCGTGTTCAAAATTAACCTCTCCAATCTTGGACGATATTTCCGTCACGAATTACAATTTGACGTGCTGCTGCTTCCCCAATTTCACGATCATGGGTAATCATAATGATTGTTGAGCCTTGTTTATTTAATTCGTAAAAGAGGTCCATAATTTGTGTACTTGTTTTCGTATCAAGTGCCCCCGTTGGTTCATCGGCTAAGATAAACTTCGGGTTATTTACGATTGCGCGTGCAACAGCGACACGCTGTTTTTGTCCACCTGATAATTCGTTCGGCAGGTGAGTAGCACGATCAGCTAAACCTACTTTTGTTAAAGCAGCTAATGAGCGCTCGCGCCTTTCTTTTTTATCGACTCCAGCGTAAATAAGAGGGAGCTCTACATTTTGAAGTGCTGAAAGTCTCGGTAATAACATAAAGTTTTGGAATACGAATCCGATTTCTTTATTACGTACGTGTGCAAGTTCTGTTTCAGACATGTTTGAAATGTTTTGACCAGCTAGTTCGTACGTACCTGTCGTCGGTTTATCTAAACAACCAATAATGTTCATTAATGTTGATTTACCAGAACCAGAAGGTCCCATAATCGAAGTGAATTCTCCTTGGTTCAGTGTTACGTCAATTCCGTGTAATATTTGAACGGACTCTGCACCATTTTGGAAGGATTTCGTGATGCCTTTTAAGTTAATCACTGGGCGACAACCTCCATACCATCTTTTAAGTCTTTTTCAGGTTTAGAAATAATTTCCTCTCCTTTTTTCACTCCAGAAACTTTTGCTTCGCTATCAGTCTCGAATTCAACAGTAACTGTTTGTTCTTTCGCTTTACCGTCTTTTACAACAAACACAACATTTTTATCACCTTTTTTCACGATGCTGCTTTTCGGAACAATTGTACCAGTTGCTTCGCCAGATTTACTTGTTACGTAAACGTGGAAGCCGTTTTGTAATTCTTCACTATTATCTAAAGTGACAGTGAATTGATAGTTAGAAACTGTTTTGTTTTCGTCCATACTCTTTAATGGAGTAGAACCGATTTCTGTTACTTTTCCTGTCCAAGTCTTACCAGCAACGGTTTTTGATGAAACAGTAACTTCTTGCCCAACTTTCATACTAGCAAGCTCATATTCAGAAAGTTGACCTTTTACTTTAAATGGACCAGCATGACGAAGTGTAATACCGCTCATACCTGTTTTTTCGTCAGCGACTTTTACGATATCATCAATTACGCCATCAGCAGGACTCGTTACAGAAAGTGTGTTTACTTTCTCTTTTGCTGCTTTAATCATTTCATCAGCTTTTTCAACTTCAAACTTTTTCATTTCAAGCTGTGATTCTAATTGTTGTACCTCGATTTCTGATGCTTTTAATGCTTCAGCAGGAAGACCTGCATTTTTATCTTTTTGTAATTTTTGTTTCGCTGCATCAATTTGTTTTTGGAATAATGTTACTTCTTTTTGGGCGATTTTCTTTTGCATTTCTGCTTCAGTTACACCTTGTTTCGCAGTTGGGTCATTGTATTTAAATAGAAGCTGCCCTTTTTTTACTTCATCACCTTTTTTTACAGCTAATTCATACGTACCTTTTGTTGGATCAAATGAAATTGTTTCAATTCCGTTTGGAATGACTTCACCGCCAAATTTTTGCGCGTTTTCAATCTGTTTTTCTGTTACTTTATATCCGCTATATGCCATTGCTACTTCTGAACCGCCGCCAGCAAATGCAAAGTATGATCCAGCTGCAATTCCGATTGCTACTACACTAGTAATTAACACTTTATTTTTCTTCTTCATCTATTTATCACCTTTTCGTTCGTTTTAGTATCTACATTAAGTATAGAAGAGGGAAAGAATCTGACAAATCGTTTTAGCTTACAATAACCTTACAGTTTTGTAAGGTATGAATATGTAAATGTAAGGTAGAGCTTGTCCCAGTGTAAGCAAATGAATTGACGCGTGTTTTTTTTCTTACAATAATATTGTATGAAGGAGAGGAGGAAGGAAGATGGAAGCTTATTTTAGTGCGCATCCATTAAAACCGTTTATTCCCTACTCAAGGCAACATGCCATTATATTATTTATTCTGTTGGTGGGAATCGTTTTTTTATATCAATACCAAGATGTATTACGTCAAAATGAGTGGAATATAACGGTTCGATATGCGATTGCATTTCTATTTATAGGGAGTGAAATTGGACTTCATATGTGGGAGTGGAAAGCAGGGATTTTTGAGCTAGCCACTTCATTACCGTTTGAGTTATGTACGATTAGTTTGTTGTTAGCGTCAATTATGATCATAACGAAAAGTTACCGTATATATGAGATTGTATTTTTTACAGGAATTATTGGTGCATCACAAGCCATTTTAACGCCAAACTTGCAGTATGCTTTTCCGCATTTTCGGTTCATTGAATATTTTATCGCGCATATATTGCTCATTTGGGCACCGCTCTTTATGACTTGGGTGGAAGGATATCGTCCGACAGTACAATCTATTAAACGCACAATGATATTTTTAAACATATTGATTCCGATTGTTTCGTTTGTAAATTACAAAACAGGTGGTAATTATATGTTTTTAGCTCATAAGCCAGAAACAGCTTCATTACTTGATATGTTAGGACCACATCCTTACTATATTATTTCATTAGAAATAGCTGCGCTTATTGGATGTTTTATTTTGTATATGCCGTTTGCGAAAAGAGAAAAACAGTTACACAAAGAATCGTTAGGGTCATAACCTAGCGATTTTTTATATATTAAATATTTACAATTCAGAAAATTAAGAATAAAATTAAGAGGTAAATTATAGAGAGAGAAGGGCGAAAATGGTCAAAAAAGTATTTTTGAATGGGATGGAAGTGACGTTTCAATTTCTTATTTCGATTTTGGGTATTATTTGTTTAGGGACATTGCCGAAACTATTTTATGGATTTGAGCTGCATGCATCACAGTACATAAAGAGTTTACAAGAAGTGTTTGTGAATTTAATGGACATCTCCAATTTTAAATATGTGGGAGATAAATTTTTATTTCCACAGTTGTTTGTCCATTATAAAGAAACAATTATTATATTTTTAGCTGCTTTTTTCATTTCATTATTTGTAGCATTTTGTATTGTTTATGTAATTATGAGTAGTTCACCGCGTATACAACATCGAATTAAATCATTTCTTATCTTCCTAGAATCCATTCCAGATATCCTTCTTATTTTAGTATCACAAATTTTAGTTGTATGGTTTTTTAAACAAACAGGTTTTTTACCTTTTCAAATTGCTTCAATTGGAGGCGAGTCGATTAGGGGGTTGCCAATATTGTGTTTGAGCATCCCGACTACGATTATGTTTGTAAAAATGATCGTGCTTCGTTTTGAAAATGAACTAGAAAAAGATTATGTACTATTTGCTAAGGCGAAAGGGCTGGGGCGCTTTCATATTTTAAATCGCCATATTTTACGAAATGTGTTGCTTAGTACATTATTCTTTGCGAAAACGAATATCTTTTTTATGTTATCTAATTTATATATTATAGAATGGATTTTTAATACGGGTGGTATTTTTATGTTTTTGAAATCGTATTTCGGTATTAGAGTTGAGGTTTTCATTGTTAGTGTACTTCTTATATATATTCCGATTTTTATTTTATTTAAATTGTTTCATTATCTCATTCCGGCTGCGATGAAGGAGAGATTATAATATGTGGACGTATATAAAACGTGATAAAAGATTTTGGATAAGTATTGGGTTTCTTCTCCTATTAGTTCTTTTGAGCATCGGAAATACGTTATGGAATGATGGACATATTAGACAAGTTACATTGCAATATGATGCGGATGAAAATCCACAAGTGCCACCGTTTCCACCTTCATTACAATTTTTACTCGGGACAGACCGGAAAGGGTATGACCTGTTACATTTAGTCATTGAGGGCGCGAAGTGGACGATTGGTATATCTATTTTAATTGCGGCACTTAGAATGGTAATAGGTGTGTTTTTCGGTGTCGTACTCGGAACGTATATAAAAAGAGGATTTTCAAAAATTGAGGCTTTCTTTGATAGTTTTACAGTTATTCCGACAGTTATGATTGCGTATTTTTTTCTTCAATTTGCAAGTACATTTGGAAGTGGGGAGGAAACAACAACCTTTTTTGAAAGGGCTTCGTTTCAAGTTGTCTTACTTGTAATGCTTGTAATGCCAGTTATTGCACTGTATGTTGCGAAGGAAGTTCGTAAATTGCGAACGGAGGAATTTGTTGATGCCGCGCGCATATTAGGTGGATCGAGAAGACATATTGTTATAAAACATCTTTTTCCGCACCTTTATATGACGTTTATACTTGTATTTTTTCAGCAGTTTACGCAGACTCTTACTATTTTAATGCACTTAGGGTTACTAGAAATATTCTTTGGCGGAACGATTAAGTTTTTAGGACCGATAGAAGAAATAGAATCTTACACACATGAATGGTCAGGGTTAATTGGAGTCTATTTTAGATCATTAACAGTGAATCCGTGGATCCCTCTCGTTCCGATTACATTTTTTGGACTTACTATTTTTTCAGGAAATATGATTGTAAAAAGTATCGAAGAGGCGATGATGAAAGTAAGGTTAGGAGGAGAGCTAAAGAAGGATGTTGTAGAAGAGGAACAATCTGTTGTGCAGTCGAAAGAAGAGTTATTTACTTTTAAGCATACGATGTGAAAATAAAAAGAAGCAAGCATGTATTTCATGCTTGCTTCTTTACTTTATTTTGTAGAAACTTCGCCTTCAGCTTCTGTTTGCGGAATAAAGTATCCGATTATACCACCAATTATTGCCGGAACGATCCAACCGATTCCTAAGTTATAAAAAGGAATCGTGTGTACGATATTAGCGATAAAACTTGGTATCATTCCCACATTATCAAGTGCATGAATACAACTAATAATGAATGCTGCGATCATTGCTCCGATGTAGACAGAAGGTTTACGTTTCGTATATTTATCTATAAATGATACGAAAATTAAAATAATCGTAATTGGATATAAAATAATTAATACAGGTAATGTAATTTTGATTAATAAACTTAAACCTAAGTTTGAAATCACGAAGCTGAAAATACAAACGTATAGTACGAGCTTTTTGTAAGAAACATTTGTTAATACTGTTGCGAAATAGTTGGCAAATGCACTTACAACACCAATTGCTGTCGTTAAACAAGCGAAGATAATGGCGATGCTTAATAAAACATTACCGCTTGTCCCAAAGAAGTGGTACATAACAGTCGCTAATAGTTGACCACCGTTCTCGAATTGTCCTAAGTTGCCGTTTGAAGCACCGATATAACCGAGTAAGAAGTACACAATTGTTAAAAATAGAGCTGCAATGCTTCCGCAAATAATTGTATATTTAGCGATAGATTTCTTCTCTTGTATACCGTTTTGGCGAATTGCATTTACAACAATTGTTGATAGTACGAGTGCACCGATTGCATCTAACGTTAAAAATCCTTCAAGAAATCCTTTGAAAAACGGAATTTCTTTATAGTCACCAACAGGTTCTGCAAACGTTCCTGGTGAAAGAATTGCTTTTGTTGCCATAATCGCAATAATTCCAAGTAAAATTGGTGTTAATATTTTTCCGATATGATCTACTAATTTTGATGGATTTAATGATAAGAAGTAGACGACTGTAAAGAAAATCGCACTAAAGATTAACATAGAGTACCATTGGTCTGGGAAAAGTGGTGCAATCCCAATTTCGTAAGATACAGATCCAGTTCGTGGAATAACAAATAGTGGGCCGATTGAAAGATAAATAATGATAGCAAATATTGCTGCGAATTTTGGGTGAACACGGCTTGCTAAAGTGTTAAAACTACCACCGGCAAGGGCAACAGCGACGATAGCTAGTAAAGATAAACCGACGTCTGTAATAATAAATCCTGTAATGGAAATCCACATATTTTCTCCGGAAGAAAGACCGAGAAGGGGCGGGAAAATCATATTACCAGCACCGAAGAAAACTGCGAATAGTAGTAAACTAATCGAAAGTATTTGCGCTGGTTTTAAAGTTGTACGCATATAAAGAAAATCCTCCTAATGAGTGTTTTTGTCGAAAATTCAAATAATTTGTCGAGTAACTGTTATTATTTTAAAGGTCTGATGACTAGAAAGCAATAGGGAATTTTGAAAAAATTAAAAAATAATGCATTAAATCGAATAAATATACTATTTATATGTTTAATAGGAAGGATTTAACTTATAGCGTAAAAAAACACATATCACTAGGATACGTGTTTTAAAAAAATATTTTTTTATCACGTTCTTCTTTTAAAATTTCAACCGCTTCTCGGAAACGTTGTGAATGGACGATTTCTCGTTCACGTAAGAAGCGTAGGCTGTCATTTATATCTGGATCATCTGATAAGTTAATAAGCCATTGATATGTTGCGCGTGCTTTTTCTTCAGCCGCAATATCCTCGTATAGGTCGGCAATTGGATCACCTTTAGCCTGTATATAGGTTGCAGTAAATGGAACACCGGCAGCGTTATGGTAGTGGAGTGCACTATCATGATCAGCGTAATGAGGGTCAAGACCAGCAGCTTTCATTTGTTCAGGAGTCGCATCTTTCGTCAGCTTATAAACCATTGTAGCAATCATTTCAAGATGAGCAAATTCTTCTGTACCAATATCAGTAAGTAGGCCAATGACTTTGTCAGGAATTGTATAACGTTGATTTAAGTAACGGAGTGCAGCAGCTAATTCTCCATCTGCACCGCCGTATTGTTCAATTAATAATTTTGCAAGTGCTGGATTGCAAGTTCCTACTTTAACAGGGTATTGTAATTTTTTTTCATAAATCCACATAGTTTCTCTCCTTTATATTTGCCATGGCCAAGGACCTTTGCTCCATTCCCAAGGGGCATTAGAATAGCTGTTTCCAAACTGTTGGAGTGGCCCGTATTTTTCTTCCATCTTTTGTTTTAATACTCTTCGTTTATAGGAAAAGTCATTAAATTGATTAATCGCGGCAGTGTCATCTGGATGTGTATCTAAATAAAGAGTGAGTTCGACTAGTACAAAGTCTAGTTCTTGAAGCTCCAGTAACAGCTTATAATATTCTTCTGGTAGCGATTGAGTCACGTCAGTAGTCACCGCCCTTTTTTATAAGGATTTTCATAATAGTCATAAAAAACAGGCCATAAAGTCCCTTTTTGTAGCGCTTCTTTTGGCGTGAATTGTGGTAAGTTTGGCGGTTGAAAGCCTAAAAATAAATTAGGAGGAGTAGAGTAAAATTTTTTTCCGATAGGAGGGCAAGGATCTTGAGGACTATGATAGGGCACGAATGATCTCATATATTTATTCACGAATAAACCTCCTTACATGTTCATTACTACGTATTGTATTCAGACATAATGAGCATTTATGACACATATAAAAAAGTAATAGGTACGGGGGGAATGAATGTGGAGACTGTGAAACAATTCATTGTATTGGAAGTGAAAAACTTAAAGGAAACGTTATATTTTTACGAAGGGATTTTAGGAATTAAACCTAGTTTAGAAAGACCACAATTAGATGTAACGGGGGTTTGGTATGATGCCGATTCAACGAGAATTAGTTTTGTTATGAATCGCATGTTAGGTGGGCAGGAAAAAAGTGTTACAGATTCATGTGAGGATTTAACATTTACGATTTCTGACATAGAGAAATTGAAAAAGAAGCTAGCGTTTTATGAAATTTTATATACAGAAAATGAATATGCAAAGAGTATTGTAGTACAAGACCCAGATGGATATAAACTTCAAGTGGTAGAGAAGGATGAATAGACGGAGGGGATTTGGTGGAGAGAAATTATGAAGAAAGTGCGTTGTTTGAGCATCAATTTTGGCTAAAAGTGCTGAGTGATCATGCGCAATTTTTACTTGATGCGTTAGCTCCAAAGGAAAAAGAAGATATAAAGAAAGCTACTTATTTTGTTGAAACATTTACGAATCTGTTAAATAAAGTTCGTAATGTGAATCTCGTGGCATTTTCCAAAGAGGCGGAACAAGCAGCTAAGGAGATTCGGACGTTTAAATTAAATATTATACAGAAACAGTTGGAAGGGAAAATTACTATTCATTTTACGCCGACTTTTATTAATCATATGGTAAACGAAGTGGAAGAGTATATAACGGTTTTAGAGTTTTTGAAGAAGGGGGAAATTCCACCTGTTTTTCATGAACTTCATTATCATCTCGTTTGGTTAACAGATGCAGCTGGTCATGCAGGCTCTATTTCTGGTGGGTTAGATCTTGTTGAAAAAAGATTAAAAGAGAAAAGCGAAGAATTTACGAAGCATTTTGAACAATTTTACTTAAAGGCGGTTGAGATGACTGGATATTTACGAACGGAGCTTCATCATTTTCCAGCATTAAAGAAGTTTACAAAAGATGTTTCACTTGAATTGAAATTATTTTCACATTTTTTACATGAAGTGGAAGAACTCGAGTTGTCCAATGAAGTATTAAGTGTATTATCAGCGAGAATGGCAGATCATATGGCAAGGGAAGAATGTTATTATTTATTAAAATTAGCTCAATCATCTGGACTTGAAATGCCGAAATGTAATCCGCTTTAAAGAAAAAGAGGTCAATTTTATTTGGCCTCTTTTTCTGTTTTATTGTCTCTTTTTATTTTTGCTTGTTCAATACTTGCCTGTAATGTCTCCATAATATTGATGATGTTTGGAGCAGGAGAGATGGTTTCCGTTTTTTCCTGTTCTTCAATTTTATTTTCTATTAATTCGGTAAGGGCTTCTTTATATTCATCTGTATATAACTCTTGTTCGAAAGGGTTTGTAAGGTGGTGAATTAAGTTGATTGCTGCGGTGAGTTCTTGTTTTTGAATCGGATAATTTTCGTTACTTGGTAAGTTAGGTATATTTGTTATATCGCGAATTTCATTAGGGTAGTGAATGGTTTGCAACATAAGTCCATCTTCAAAGTTACGGATAATAGCTAAATGTTGTTTTTTTCTAATGGAAATATGGATAAGACCAAGTTTATTCGTACGTTCAAGAGCTTCTTTTAATAATAGATACGATTTTTCGTGTCCTGGAGTAGGGCCTATAAAATAAGAACGATCATAGAGAACAGAATCAATTTCGTTATTTTGGATAAAAGATATAATACGAATAGATCGCGGTTCGTGAGCTTTTTGCAACGCAGATAATTCTTTTTCATCCATAATAATGTACTTATGAGGTGCGTATTCATAGGCTTTTACAATATCTTTATCATCGACTTCTTCATCTGTACAATCGGGAGCGAATTTTTTATATTTAATAGGTGTTAAGCATTCTTTATGGAGGCTTAAAAATTTTATGTCGTTTTCTTCTACGGCGCTATATAGTTTAATTCCTATATTTAATAGTCCAAGTGAAAGTGCACCTTTCCATACGGTATGCAAATGAAATCTCTCCTTTCATTCAAAAATGATTATGTATATTATGAGATAGTAAGAAATTTCCTATACGTTTTTTGTTTTTTATGGAAGGGTAAGCAAAAGGGATTGGAATATAAAATATATTGACAAGCCCTCTAAAATATTTTAATGTGATTGTATAAAATTGTGTATATAAAGGGGAGTAACTTATTACAGTAAAGTCGTCATTACAGGGAGAAACCCTCGGCTTTATTGGCAACGTTTCGTTGTTAGTGAGACCTTTACCAGCAATGGTAAAGGCCCCTTATTGTCTTTTTTAGGACCCTTACCATATTTGGTAGGGGCCTTTTTGTATACAAGGAGAGGAGATATAAAAATGAAAAAACTTATTAGTAGATTAAGAGTTGTATTTCATGTTCGCCGATTTGTTCCATTCCTATTTGACTTTTTTACTTCAAAAGAGGTTTCAATAAAGAAGAAAATCTTATCCATTGCTTTTTTAGTTGGTTATGTAGCGATGCCGCTCGATTTAATTCCAGACTTCTTACCGTTCATCGGTATTTTAGATGATATTGGAATTGTGTTATTTATTTTGAACCGAATTGTAAAAATGGCTCCAGTTCAATTACAAGAAAAGCATAACGTAAACGTAGGATAGGAGTTAAAATATGGAGCAAATTATTTTAGATATAATTGAGTTTTTAAAGCAGTTTTCTTATTTTGGAGTTGTATTAGCTTTAACGTTTGAATTTATTCCGGCAGAAGTCGTTTTGCCTATGGTTGGGTATTGGGTATACGAGGGTGATATGAATTTTTGGCTAGCTGTATTAGCTGGAACACTTGGCGGAACGACAGGACCGTTAACGTTATACGCACTCGGTTATTACGGTGGTCGTCCTCTATTAATAAAGTACGGGAAATACTTCTTTATTAAAGAAGAACAAATTCAAAAAGCAGATGATTTCTTTGAGAAATATGGACCAGTTGTAGCATTTGTTGGACGCTTTGTACCTGGCGTTCGAACGCTTATTTCTGTTCCATGTGGTATGGCGAAAATGAACATATGGAAATTTAGTATATATACATTTGTAGCAATGTTCCCGTTAACGACTTTATATGTCTATTTTGGAATGAAATTAGGTCCACATTGGGAAAAGGCTGCGGATGTTGTGGGGCAATATATGTTACCGATATTACTAGTCGTAGTTATCGTTGTCGGTGGTATTTTAATCTATAAATTTATGAAGAAAAGGAACAGAACGGAATCTATTTAGTCATTTGAATATTTTTTGAAAATAAATGAATAGTACAGGCAAAAGACTCTGAGGGACATACACATATAGGGAATATAAAAGAGAGAGGGGAAACAACTATGTCTTGTGATTGCTCAGGGTCAGCTTTAACTTGTTGTCCAGATAAAAATTATGTGCAAGATAAAGTGTGTAGTCCGTGGTCTGCTACTGTAGTTGCAACAGCAATTGATAATGTTCTCTATACAAATAATATTAACCAAAACGTAGTGGGGACTGGTTTTGTTAAATATGATGTTGGACCAGGACCAATTACTGTAGAGGCGCTTGATTCTGCTGGTACTGTAATAGATACACAAACATTAAACCCAGGAACGAGTATCGGGTTTACGTATCGGCGTTTTGACATTATACAAGTTGTGTTACCTGCAACACCTGCTGGAACGTATCAGGGAGAATTTTGTATTACAACACGTTATCCACTTTCATAGCAGAATAGGAGAGGATTAAAATGGGAATGAGAAGTTCCAGTTTGTCTTGTTGTTCTAATAAAACGCTTGTACAAGATCAAGTATGTACAGACTGGTCTATTACAGGTGCTGGTACTCAAATTGTATATACAAATAATATCACGCAAGAAGTATATGGTTCAGGTTACGTGAAATATGATGTAGGTGCGGCTCCAATTACAGTTGATTTTTTAGTAGGTGCTACAGTAATTGATACAATTACCGTACAACCACAAAGTAGTGGTACTTTCACTGTACGATATTTTACGACTGTTCGAATTACTACAACAGGAACAACTGTTAATCAAGGTGAGTTTTGTATTACAGTACGTTATCCGATTTCATAAAAAGCATACCGCAAATGGTATGCTTTTTTAATTGAGGAAGTAATAAGATTGGTATTTTATAAACAACATGTAAATTGGCAACAGTACTTGCCTTCTAAATATAGTGAAGGATTATGTTGGATATTAGCAATATTAACTGACTGTAAGTCTTTTCCTGTGTACGATATTGTATTACCAGGAAACACAGTGAAAATATTGGTTACTGCTCCAACGATTTCAATGGTAATTGCTTCTGTGCTGCTAGTACTATTGTAAACCGAGACAGTGCCTGATATAGGCAGCATTCCATCACTTTGCCACAGTATCATCGATTGTGATTCATCTTTGGCGGAGGGAATGTTGTTATTCGTTATAAGGAAATTTCCTGCAAATTCATTTGTTACTCGCTCGCAATCTGGATCTGGAGGAGGGGGAGGTGGACAAGGATCTGGGCAAATGATAGACAAAGGAGCAAAACAGCCAATGTTTTTTTTATTCTTCAATACAACCCCCTCCTTTTTAAGTAGTCTTTTACTACTATTAAATGTGGAAGCATGGCCGATGTGTTAAAAAAAAGAAGAAATTGTTAAAAATTAAGATTGTCTAATAGGCTGAAACCTTAAATTATTATTCATGTTATAGAAAAGATTATATGTGGATAGACATGGGAAAAGAATGCTCAGACTCTTTTAGACAAAAAGTGGTTGTATACAATAGTAAGAAGAAAGTTGAACTTAACCTTTAATTAACTGTATATTTACAAAAATCTAATAAAATTCATTTGTTATTTAAACGACATTAATATGCTTTAGATAAAATATCCCTTGTAATGAATCGATTATTATGAGGAGGATTCACGTGGACAGAATGGTTTTGCGAAAAGTAAAAGGTCTTATTGGATTATTAATGGTTTTTGTATTAGCATTTGTATCATTTCCGTGGAGTACATCAGTTAAAGCGGAAGAGAAGAAGCAAGAAAAGGCACCGAGTGAGAAGAAGATCGTTTTTCCGGTTGTAAGTGATGTACATATTAAGAATAGTGGAACAGATGATACGTTTCGCTGGAAACGAGCAATCGAGCAACTGAATACACTTGCACCTAAACAAGATGCGTTTGTAATTGTGGGAGATTTTACTGATTCAGGATCACTGCAACAATATGATCGTTTCATGCAAGTGTATAATGAAAATGCAAATAAAGATGCAGTGCGAATGAATTCTCTAGGAAATCATGATTATTGGAACGGTTTATCTGTAGAGGGCGCACAGAAGCGTTTCTTAGAAAAGACAGGAATGGAATCAATTTATTATCATAAAGTGGTAAAAGGGTATCACTTCCTTGTTATGTCTCCAGAGGACGGGACAACTCATGGATATTATTCGGACAAGCAAATTAATTGGTTAAAAGAAGAAATGGCAAAGGCACAAAAAGATGATCCAGAAAAACCAATTTTCGTATTTTTACACCAACACATTAAAGAGACAGTTTACGGTAGTCATGAATGGGGAACAAAAGATAGCGCAAAAATTAATACGGTATTAAAAGAATATCCGCAGGCTATTACGTTTTCAGGTCATTCACATTATCCGTTAGATGATCCAAGATCGATTCATCAAAAAGACTTTACATCAGTTGGTACATCTTCTATAAGTTACATGGAAGTTGAAGGTGGTAAAGTACAAGGGAATATCCCGCCAGGAGCTAGCACATTAAGCCAAGGCTTATTAGTAGAAGTAGACGATAAAGAAGTAACGATCAATCGCCGTGATTTCCATACAAATTCTTGGACAGGCGAGCCTTGGAAAATTAAATTACCAGCAAAGAAAGACACATTTACACATATAGAAGATCGTGATAAAGAAAAGCCATACTTTGCTAAGGATGCAAAGCTTGCGGTATCAAATGTAACAGAAAATGCGGCAACAGTAACATTTCCACAAGCATTGGACAACCTTCTTGTACATTCTTATCGTGTACAAGCTAGAGATAAGCAAACGGGCGAAATAAAGAATAAATTGTTAGCATTCTCAGAGTTTTATCGTGATCCAGTACCAAAAGATCTTACGTTTACGCTTGCAGGATTAGATGGTGGAAAAACATATATGCTTGAAGTAGTTGCAATCGATTCGTTCGGTAATGAAAGTGCGCAGCCGTTAACGGCAGAAGTTACTACGAAAAAAGATAATATTGATCCGAATGTAAAAGTGCCAAAGGCAGATGTTTTTGATGTGAATTTCTTAGATGGTACATTTAAAGATAATTCATCGTTTGGAACGAAGGGCGATGTGAAAGGGAATGTATCTATTGC
Organism: Bacillus sp. FF-1; assembly: GCF_028548245.1. NCBI lineage: Bacteria > Bacillati > Bacillota > Bacilli > Caryophanales > Bacillaceae > Bacillus > Bacillus sp. FF-1. The sequence goes on along the minus strand of NZ_JAQQGG010000006.1, from coordinate 213,964 downwards.
ATACGATAAAGCTTTAAAAACAAATGTAATGAAATTGAATGGACAAGCTAATACATTTGGATACCTTCCATTTTCAGCAGCACAAAAAGAGAAAGTAGCAAATACGTTCACGCTAGAAACTGTATTTTCAATGAATGAAATTCGCGGACAAGGTATTTTGCAAAATACAGAGAGTGGCGGAATTGGTTTTGAATCTACAGGAAGTGGATATGTTGAATTATGGGCTCACATTGGCGGCAGTTATAAACGCGTTGGCGTTCAATTAGAAGCAAACAAAACATATCACTTAACAGGAACGTATAACGGAAGTGAAGTAGCTATTTATGTAGATGGTAAAAAAGTAAATAGCCAACCGGCTACAGGAAAAGTGTATCATCCAAATGTACCATTTGCACTTGGAGCGGATCCTGATAGCAATGGGAATGGCGGTATTCCGTTAAATGGACAAATCGCACTTGCAAGATTATATAGTAAAGCGTTAAGTTCTTCAGAAGTATTAGCGGCGTACAATGAGTTTTCTAACCGTACGAAATTAGAGCAAGTAAATGCGTTATTTGAAGAGCTTGGAAAAGTAAAAGAAGTGCTAGCTGGTACGTATGAGTTTGGTGATAAGCCAGGTCAATATTCAAAGGAAGCATTTCAAGAATTAGAGAAAAGCTATAATAATGCAAAGCAAGCATTTGAAAATGTAGGGAGTACGGGAGAGCAAATCGTTCAAACGTATAACGAATTAAAAACAGCTAATGTAACATTTGTACAATCTAAAGTAGTAGAACAACCGAAAACACCGAAAGAAAAATTACAAATCAATATTGAATCTGCAAAAGCAGTAGTGAAAAAAGCGCAAGCTGCAAATGTAACGGACGGTTCAGTGAAAGCACTGAGTCAAAAAATTACAGTGGCCGAAGCTGTAGTGAAAGATGTAAAAGTAAAAGATGCACAAGTAGAAACGATGAATCGTACATTAGAGTATACGATTTCACTTGTTGAAAAAAGCATAAACAAATAAGAGAGAAGAAAAGAAGCTTATCATGATAGGCTTCTTTTTTGTTATACTAAAAATAGCATAGAATGAAGGAGCGAATAATTTGGAAGAGAAAAAGCTAAAAAGAATTCTTGAATATGTATGGATCGCGGTTGTGCTCCTTGTAGGATATTATTTCTTAAAAGAAAAAAGTATATGGGTTCTATTTTTAATGACGTTTTTATTAGCGGGTTTAGGCACGTTATTTATTAATTTCTTCTTTGATAGTTTAAATGCATGGAAGAAGAAAAAGAAGGGAACGAAGTAAAGGAGGGAATATATGCAAAAGTGGAAGCTCATATATCAGGTGATTATTTTCCTATTACTTGTAGGTATTGGAATTGTGAAATACGCAACGCCAATAGGAAATTGGGCATCGTTTACAGCTTGCATCGGCATATTTTTCATTTTACAATCGTTAACGAAAAAATATAATAGTACAGAAAAATAGCTCGCCGCTAAAACGGCGAGCTATTTTGTTATGCTTTTTTCTTTTCATCATTCGTTTTTTCGGTAGCTAAGTGACTATGCTTTCTAGAGTAGAAGAAATAGAAGCATAAGCCGACTATAAGCCAAACGGCAAAGCTAATCCATGTCGTTTTAGACAAATTGATCATTAAATATAAGCAGCAAAGAATCGCGACAACTGGTAGTACAGGTACGAAAGGTGTGCGGAATCCGCGTTTTAAGTCAGGGTGTGTTTTTCGTAAAATAAGTACTGCGCAGCAAACGAATGTGAAGGCTGTTAATGTCCCGATGTTTACTAAATTCGCTAATACGTGCAGATCTAAAAGTCCTGCTAATAAAGCGGCAACAACACCAGTAATCCACGTGTTTAATAAAGGGATTTTCACTCTTTTATTTACACGTGCTAACGCTTTTGGAAGTAAACCGTCACGGCTCATCGCATACGAAACGCGAACTTGTCCATACATAACGACTAAGAGAACGGTTGTCATTCCAGTCATCGCTCCAACAGCGAGTAGTCCTGCAATTGTATCCTCGCCAACGAAATGTAAGGCAAATGCAACTGGATCAGAAACATCTAATTGTGTATAAGGAACCATACCTGTTAAAACGAAAGATACAATCATATATAAAACAGTACAAATAAGAAGGGAACCGATAATGCCAATTGGTAAATCGCGCTGTGGTTTTTTCGTTTCTTCCGCAGCGGTTGCGATTGCATCAAAGCCTAAGAAGGCGAAGAATACAGTAGCAGCTCCAGTAATAATACCGTCGTATCCGAATGGAATGAACGGCGTCCAATTTTCAGGCTTTACATATTTTGCGCCTGCTACGATAAAGGCGATAATAACGGCTAACTTGATAAGAACCATAATATTATTAATGCGTGCGCTTTCGCGTATACCAAAACTTAAAAGCCCCGTAATGATGAGTAAAATACAAACAGCTGGTAAATCGATGAGACCACCTTTTCCTACGCCAGGTGCTGAGGCGACTATGGCGGGCAGATGGACGTTAAATCCTTGTAGTAAAGATTGTAAATAACCAGACCAACCGACAGCTACTGCTGCGACTGCAAGTAAATATTCGAGCATTAAACACCATCCGACGATGAAGGCGACGACTTCACCGACTGTCATGTATGCGTAAGTATACACACTTCCTGAGACAGGAATAGAAGAAGCAAATTCAGCATAACAAAAGGCTACACAAGCACAAGTAAATGCAGCAATAAGAAATGATAGCATAATACCAGGACCAGAATGTTTCGCTGCAACAATACCTGTTAATACAAATATACCTGTCCCAATTACGGCGCCAATTCCTAAAAACGTTAAATCGAGTGCAGTTAATGTTCTATCTAGCTGCTTTGGTGATTCAGTACTAAGCGCTTTTTTTCGTAATAATGACTTCACTTTGGACTCTCCCCCCGTTTTTTCATTTCCATAACTGCGAATGTAGTATGAGCCCACTAGAAAAGAGTATGTAAGTAAATGGAGGTACAGTTATGGTGCATAGTTTTTTAAAATTGCTGGATTAATCTTAATATAATTCAGAATATTTTGTCAAATGAAAATATGACAAATAAAATGCGGATGAATAGGAGAAACTACTTGCAGGAATGGACGAGGGTTAACGCCCCACTGATCAAAGTTAAAGTAGGAGAAGATGTTATGTTATTTTATTTTGAACTTGTCGTCATTTTACTTTGTACGAAATTAGCTGGTGATATTAGCGTGAGGCTTGGCCAGCCTTCTGTACTTGGTAAATTAATTATCGGTATTATTATCGGTCCAGCTGTACTTGGTATTATAAATAGTTCTGAATTAATCGATGAACTGAGTGAGATTGGTGTTTTGCTACTTATGTTTATGGCTGGACTTGAAACAGATTTAGAAGAGTTAAATCGGAATTTGAAATCGTCATTTGCAGTAGCAGCTGGTGGAATTATTTTTCCTTTCATAGGTGGTTATGTAACAGGATTGCTGTTTGGATTAATACAATCTCATGCCATTTTTTTAGGATTATTACTTTGCGCAACGTCAGTTAGTATTACAGTGCAAACGCTAAGAGATTTAGGGAAAATGAATACGAGAGAAAGTACAACGATTTTAGGTGCTGCCGTATTTGATGACGTCATCGTCGTTATTTTATTAGCGTTTGTTATGAGCTTTTTAGGAACGCAAGATGTGAATATAACACTTGTTATCGTAAAGAAAATTATCTTCTTTGTTAGCATTGTTTTTATTGCATGGAAAGTTGTTCCTTGGATTATGAAAATGCTCGTGCCGCTTCGTGTAACAGAAGCGTTAATTAGCGCGGCTCTTATTATTTGCTTCTCTTTTTCTTATTACAGTGAAATGATGGGAATTGCAGGCATTATTGGAGCATTTGCAGCCGGAATTGCCATTTCTCAAACAGAGTATAAGCACGAAGTAGAACATAAAATTGAACCGATTGCGTATGCAATATTTGTACCGGTGTTCTTCGTAAGTATCGGAATGGAAATTACATTTCAAGGTATCGGAAGCCAACTTTGGTTCATTATCATCATGACGCTTATTGCGATTTTCACAAAGTTAATTGGATCCGGTTTAGGAGCAAGACTAACAGGATTCAATCTTCAATCTTCTATTAGTATTGGTGCGGGAATGGTATCGCGTGGTGAAGTAGCACTTATCATCGCAGCGAATGGACTTACGGCGAATTTATTAGCGAAAGAAAATTTCACAGCGATTGTTATTGTTGTTATATTGACAACGATTATTACCCCGCCGCTTTTGAAGAAGTATTTTGTATAGAGAGGAAGAGCTTATCTGATGTGGGTAAGCTCTTTTTTTATTGGAAAAGCAATAGTCATGTGGCATGAAAGGTTTGTAATTATGGTAAAATCTATGTATGTGATATGACAAGGAGAGGGATGTGTTTGAGGATTACGAAGGAAAAGATTATAGGTGTAATTATACTTCTTTTATTGTGCATACCATTTACTGCATGGAAAGAATCAAAAGTGAAAGATTTTCCGGTTTCTATTTTCTCGGAAGAAGCAGATGGTGAGTACGATCAGAAGCTGAAATATACTGCTTTTTTACCTGATGTTGCGATTTGGATGAACGGTTGGGAAAAGAAGTGGACAGAAGGGGAAAGAACTGTTTATCAAAAAGGGAATCGCATTGTAAATGTGTTTCATCCTCCTGGCGATGATGGTTTTTACCTTCTTGAAGCAAGAGAAAATAAGTGAACGCAACCGTAAGAAGTGGAGGTTAAATAGTGAAAGCTTCAACATTACTATTTAAAATTGAAAGTAATATGGATCAATTTTCACCAGCTGAAAAAAAGGTTGCCATGTACATAATGGAGAATGCAGAGATTGTTCCGAACTTAACGACGAAAGAAGTGTCAACGAATGCAGGTGCAAGTGAAGCGAGTGTTGTTCGTTTTTGTAAGTCGATTGGGATTGGGAGCTTTAAAGCATTTAAAATCGCGCTCGTTCGTGAATTAACGATTGCTGATTATAATATTAATGATTTTTCAGTGATGAATACGGAAGATGGCCCGTACGACTTGTTTAATAAAGTTACATATGTGAATAAAGCTGCAATTGAGGCGAGCGTTACGGCTATTGATAAGAAGGAGCTTGAGAAAGCAGCGGATCGTATTGTAAATGCGGATAAAATTATATTTTACGGAGTAGGTGGATCAGCAACTCCAGCAATGGACGGGGCTTATAAATTTACAAGACTCGGATTTACAGCGATGATGCTATCTGATTTTCATATGATGTTGCCGCTTGTGACGAATTTAAAAGAAGGCGATATATTTGTGGCGATTTCAACATCTGGTCGTACGAAAGATGTACTTGAAATGGCGCAATATGCGAAGAGACAAGGTGCAACAGTTATTGCAATTACAAAGCTTGATCAATCATCACCGTTATATAAAGAGGCGGATATTCGCCTTTGTATGCCAGATGTAGAACAAGATCATCGTATTGCAAGTATTGCTTCAAGAATGACGCAATTGAACATGATAGATGCTCTATATGTGATTACCTTTAATCGCATTGGTAATAAAGTGCTAGATCAATTTATGGATACAAGAGAAGAAGCTTTGCGATTACGGAAGCTGAAATGAAAAGATGGGGAAACCCATCTTTTTTGCATACGGACGGACATAAATTCGTCATGAAAAGAAATTAAATTTCATAAAATAATAAAGTGATATTGATTTTAAATTTCTTAAAGTTATAATGAAAGTATGAAATTAAATTTCAAAGTAGGTGGGAATATGTTAGAAAATTTATCGACAGAACATCGCAATGAGAAGACGATGAATTTAGATGAGATGAGCATAAAAGAAGTTTTGCAAAGTATGAATGAAGAAGATCGAACTGTTGCATTAGCAGTTGAAAATGAAATAGAACAAATTGAAAAGGTTGTAGGGGCTGTTATTCAATCTTTCGAAGAAGAGGGCCGATTAATTTACATTGGGGCTGGTACGAGTGGCCGTTTAGGTATTTTGGACGCAGTGGAATGTCCGCCGACATTTGGCACAGACGATAAAATGGTGCAAGGATTTATAGCAGGTGGATTGAAAGCGTTTACTAAAGCGGTAGAAGGTGCAGAAGATCGCGAAGAATTAGCAGAAGAAGATTTGAAAAGTATTGGATTAAATGAGAAAGATACAGTGATTGGAATTGCAGCAAGTGGTCGAACTCCTTATGTTATTGGTGGCTTGAAGTACGCGAATAGCGTAGGAGCGAGTACAGCTAGTATCTCCTGTAATAAAAATGCTGAAATAAGTAAATATGCAAAACTAAACGTGGAAGTAGAAACAGGCGCAGAAATTTTAACAGGATCAACGCGTTTGAAAGCTGGTACAGCGCAAAAACTAGTGCTCAATATGATTTCAACAGCATCTATGATTGGTGTAGGGAAAGTATATAAAAACTTGATGGTAGATGTTCAATCTACAAATGAAAAGTTAATAGAACGATCAAAACGAATTATTGTGGAAGCAACAGGTGTTAGTTATGAAGTAGCGGCAGAGCATTATGAAAAAGCAGAACGTAACGTGAAAGCTGCGATTGTTATGGTGTTATTGCAGTGTGAGTATGGGGAAGCACTGGAGAAACTAAAAGAAGCGAAAGGGTTTGTGAAGAAGGCACTATAAAATAATAGGGAGGGGGATTCTATTATGAAGAAAGAAGAGAGAATGGCCAGAGAAATTTCAGAGCAACTTGGGGGAGTAAAAAATATTCGTGGCATTGCTCATTGTATGACGAGACTACGATTAACGCTTCATGATGAAAGTAAAGTGAACATGGACCTTTTGAAAAAGGTTGAAGGGGTTATGGGCGTTATTGAAGATGAGACGCTTCAAGTTGTCGTTGGTCCGGGAACGGTAAATAAAGTAGCAGCAGAGATGGAAGGTTTAACGGGACTGCGAATTGGTGAGGTGGCAGATCATCACCTTGAAGATCTTGGGCAAGAGATGAAGTCAGAGATTAAAAAGAAAAATAATACACCGGTGAAAAACTTTTTAAGAAAAATAGGAAGTATTTTCATTCCGTTAATTCCGGGTCTTGTTGCGTCAGGTATTATAAACGGGGTTGCTAACTTTGCGAAAAACGCAGGTGCTGATCCGAATGCAACGTGGCTACAAATGTTATTACTTATTGGCGGCGGTATCTTTACATTCTTAGGCATTTTAGTCGGCTGGAATACAGCGAAAGAGTTTGGCGGGACTCCAGTTCTTGGGGCGATTGCTGGTATTTTAATTTTTAACCCGGCGATGGCGAATGTAAAATTATTCGGTGAAGCGCTCGTACCCGGACGGGGCGGATTGTTTGCCGTTATTTTTGCAGCGTGGCTTATGGTTGTAGTGGAAAGACAAGTTCGAAAAGCTGTACCAAATGCAGTTGATATTATCATAACGCCACTTATTACTGTGTTAGTCGTAAGTATCGTAACGATGTTAGCAATTCAGCCGGTAGCAGGTTTCTTATCTGAAGGAATTACGAGCGGAATTAATGGTATTTTAAGTATTGGCGGAGCGTTTGCTGGGGCAGTACTTGCTGGAACATTTTTACCGCTCGTTATGGTCGGATTACATCACGGTTTAACACCGATTCACATGGAGTTTATTAATCAAACGCACGTAACGCCTTTATTACCGGTACTTGCAATGGCTGGCGCTGGGCAAGTAGGAGCAGCGATTGCTATTTTTGTAAAAACAAAAAACAAACGACTGCGTAACGTAATTAAAGGGGCATTACCAGTTGGATTTTTAGGAATTGGTGAACCGTTATTATACGGGGTTACATTACCACTGGGAAAACCGTTTCTTACAGCTTGTTTAGGAGCAGCAGTTGGCGGTGCGTTCCAAGCAGTTATGAAAACAGCTGCACTCGGAATTGGTGTATCAGGATTATCATTAATTCCGTTAATTGCTGATAATAAATATTTATTATATTTCCTTGGATTAGTAGTGGCATATACGTTCGGATTCATCTTTACGTACTTCTTCGGATTTAAAGAAGAAATGGCAGAAAACATATAGAGAAAGGGATTCCTTTCTCTTTTTCTATTTATAGAAAGGGAGATTCATATGATTGGAGTTTCAATTTACCTTGCAAAAGAACGAGTAAAGAAGCAAGAAGAGTGGCTAAAAGTAGCGAAGGAAAACGGGTTTTCATCTATTTTTACATCATTGCACATTCCTGAAGATGACCCTGGTACGTATAAAGAGCTAATTCAAATACTTGGGAAACAAGCTCTTGAAAATAACATGGAATTAATGGTCGATGTTTCTCCAAAATCGTTACACCATTTAGGGATGACGTATGAAAATGTGGAGGATCTACTGGACTGGGGTATTACAGGCTTAAGAATGGACTACGGCATTGCGCCAAAAGAAATCGCACGCGTATCTCACAAGATGAAAGTAGCTTTAAATGCGAGCACGATTACAGATTCATTTTGGAAAGAGTTAATTACTGAAAAGATACGGGTCGAGAATGTAGAAGCGTGGCATAATTTTTACCCGCGTCCAGAAACAGGACTAGCAAAGTCCTTTTTACAAAAACAAAACCAATACTTGCATGAGTGCGGAATAAAAACGATGGCATTTATTCCGGGAGATGGTGAAAAGCGTGGTCCACTATATGAAGGCTTACCGACGCTAGAAAAGCATCGTTATATGAGACCGCTCGAAGCGTACTTAGAACTTGTACAACATTGTGGTGTTGATAAAGTGTTAATCGGGGATATAAGCGGAAGTGTAGAAAGTGTACAAGAGATAGCGAGTGCGAGTAGAGGGATTATTCCATTGCGTTACAAATCATTTATAACTGATAATGAAGTATTAAAAGTGGTGGAGCAAGTGCATACAAATAGGCTGGATCCAGCCCGTGATGTCATTCGGTCTGTAGAATCACGAGAAGAACATAAAGTGATTTTACAGCCAATGAATGCAATTGTAAGAAAGAAAGGCAGCATTACAATTGATAATGAATTGTACGGTAGATATGCAGGAGAGATGCAAGTTGCTATACATGATTTGCCTGTAGATGAGAAAGTGAACGTTGTTGGCATGGTTGTAGAAGAGGATATTTCTTTATTGCCGTATGTTGGCGCTGGAAAAATGTTTCAACTTTTTTGTGCGATAGAGTAAAAGCTTGAATTAACGCTACTTTGTAGGAAAACATTATCCGTAAAAGGGATAATGTTTTTTGTTTTCTTTAAAAAAGTATTTGACGAATGAAATGAAATACCGTATTGTTTTGACTTGTAAATAAAAGTTCACCATAACAAAACAAAAAGGAGAGAAAAAAATGAATCAATATATTGGGAATTTAATTATTCGTATCGTGTTAGGAGTAACGTTCTTTGCACATGGTTTAGCGAAGTTTCAATCAGGTATCGATAACGTAGCAGGCTGGTTTACAAGCATTGGCTTACCGGGTGGTCTAGCGTATGGCGTAGCAACAGTTGAATTAGTTGGTGGTATATTATTAATTATCGGTTTAGGCGTAAAGTATGTAGGATTGTTATTCGCTCTTATTTTAGCTGGAGCTATCGTAAAGGTAAATGGAGCAGCAGGTTTATTAGGAGATGGAAAGAATCCAGGATATGAATTAGACCTTGCATTATTATCAATGGGTGCGTATTTATTCGTTGTAAAAGCAGAAGGATATGTAGACCGTTTCATAAAAGAGAAAGTAATGAAAACGAAGTAGATTTTATTTATAAATTGTTGACTTAAAGGATCATTGTAACTATAATGATTACAACGTGTAGATTAAGAATAAAACAATTTAAATATTTTTTTGGGTAGGTTGTAATTATTTTGGTTACAACTTGCCCGAAAATAAATGAAACGGGAGGAAGTAATATGTCTAAATCAAATTTAGAAATAATTCGAAGTACGTATGAAGGATCAGCTTCTTCGAATGCAAAACATTTAGCAGAAGCCCTCTCTGAAAAAGTAGAATGGACAGAGGCAGAAGGGTTCCCGTACGGTGGGACTTATATAGGTGTAGAAGCGATTATGGAAAATGTATTTAGCCGATTAGGATCAGAATGGGATGATTATAAAGCAAGTGTAAATACATACCATGAAGTAAACGGAAAAGATGTAATTATTGCTGAAGGTATATATTCTGGAGTTTATAAAAAAACGGGAAAATCATTTGAAGCAGAATTTGTTCATGTATGGCAACTTGAAAATGGAAAAATCATAAAATTCAAGCAATGTGTGGATAGTTATATTGTGCGAGAAGCGCTTAAGGTTTAAAATAAAATAAGGAAACAAATGGAATCGACTGTGTGCAGGCGATTCCATTTGTTTATGTGATTATTAGGGGAATGGGGAATACATAATATGAAAAAATGGATTATAGGGACAATTACAGTGATCGTAATTGCGATAGGAGCTGTATTCGGTGTTACTAAAGGTGTTAATTATATAGAAGAAGAGGAGAAGAGTCTTAAAGCGCAAAAAGTAATGGGACAACAAGGAAAGAAAGCAGAGGAAGAGAAGCAACAAGTTAGTGAAGCTGAAATTATTTCTACAATGCATAGGATGGTACATCAAAAAGTGAAATCCTCTGAAAAATGGGGATTTATTGAAATGACAAATAAGGAAATTCGTGGTGCGAAGAACGCAGTAGAAAGCGGTACGAATTTTAAATATAAGTCAGAGTTACTTTCTACTTTGGAGCGCTGGGAGAAAGGGGATTTTTCACAAACGGTTGAGGAGCATAACTTTTTGTGGGAAATTCAAGGTGGTGATACTGGAAAGGCGACAGAACGTTTATCGCCAGAAGAAGAAAAGCAATATGTGAAAGAAATGAAACGTAAATAAAAACATCGCCACTTCGCTGGCGATGTTTTTGGATTAAGAATGTTTTCGCATTAAAGCTCTAGTTGGCTGAACAGCAACTGTTTTGAAATGGGAAAATAAATAACATCCTGTCACAACGATCATTGTCCCTAAAATTTGAATCCACGTTAATTCTTCTCCGAGGAAAAGGAATGCTAAAATAGCTGTGAAAATGGGATTGAAGTTTAGAAAAATGCCGGATGTAGTTGCTCCTAATTTTTGTACGCCAACATTCCAAAATACCATACAAAGAACTGTGGAAATGAGTCCAGTATATAAAAGTGATGTTATAAAAGAAGTGTTGATATTTGTAACAGTGAAGCTTCCTATGTTAAATGGCAGTAATAAAATAACGCCGAAAATACCAGAGTAAAGCGTCGCCATAAGCGGTGTCGTTGTTTTTGTTGCCCATTTACTACAAACAGAATACATTCCCCAAATGCAAACAGCGGCAATCATCCATAAGTCACCACTATTAAAATGTAGTGAAAATAAAAGTGCAAAGTTACCTTTTAATAGGACAAGAATAACTCCAAAGAATGAAAGAATCATGGATAGAATTTGAAGTGTATTTACTTTTTCTTTTAGAAATAAGACAGAAAATAGTGCAATAGAAATCGCGTTTAATGTAGAAATAAGCCCTACATTTGTTGCGGATGTTTTTTCTAATGCTAAAAATTGAAAGATGTTAAAAAGAGCAACCCCTGAAATTCCCATCAATATTAACGGAAGTATCGCAGCGCGTGGTGGAATGATTTTCTTTTCTTTAAACCATACCATTGGTAATAAACAAACAATCGCAATCATCCATCTTAAACTTGTAAGTGTCATTGGAGATGCGTGATCAACAAGTGATTTTCCAACGACAAAGTTTCCTCCCCATAATAAGCTCGTTAGTAATAGTAAAAAGACATAAAAATAAGGCATATTAAAATCCCCTTTGTTGTAATCAATGTGAATTGTAAATAATTTTAGCATTTTTCTTTATTGTGTAATATATTCTTTTGTATAATGGATAAAAATCGATAAAATGTTTTGCTGTGAATGATATTTAAAGAAGGATGTTCAGTTTTATATAAGTTATAAGGTGTTTTTTCGAATAATCATCGGTAAGAAAAAAGGGGGAATTATAATGGAGTCGTCTGTTATTAAAGTGTTGGATGATCTAGATGTCCAAATTTTAGATATATTGCAGAAGGAGTCACAAGTAAGTAATGCAGAGCTTGCACGACGTGTTAATTTATCACCAGCTGCAATGCATGCAAGAATAAAAAGATTAGATGGAGAAGGATTCATTGATAAGCAAGTAGCTATTTTAAATCAAGAGAAGCTTGGTTTTGACTTGTTATGCTTCATTTTTATGAGTACGAATATTCATCAATTTGACAAGTTGGAAGTGTTGGAAAAAGAATTAGAAGCGATGCCTGAAGTGTTAGAATGTCACTGCTTAACAGGAGAATATGATTATTTATTAAAGGTCGCAAATCGTGATCGTAAAGAATTAGAGCAGTTTATTAGAAAGCTGAATAAGCTTGGTATTACAAAGATACAGACGAGTTTAGCACTTCGTGAAATTAAATATTCGACGGTATTACCGATACGAAATGAGGAACCGAGCATCGATTAGATTGCTTGGTTTTTTGTTTGTATAAAGTGATTGACGAGAAGAAAAGAGAGATGTATTATTATATAAAATTATGTATTAAAATTCATTTCGAGTTATAAATATTAATATCGGGGGCAAGGGGATAGCATATGAAAATCTGTAATGCGGTTACGAGTGATGTGAAAGAAATTTATAGTCTTATTGAGATTTATGCAAAAGAGGGAGTGGTTTTACCGCGTTCTCTTTTGTCTCTCTATCAATATTTACAATGTTTATATGTTATGAAAGAAGAGGGAGAAATCGTCGGAGTTGCTGGTTTACATGTGTTAGGAGAGGATCTTGCAGAAGTACGATCTTTAGTCGTTTCGCATACATATGCAGGAAAAGGGATCGGACGTATGTTAGTAAACCATGTAATAAATGAGGCGGCGAAAATAAAAGTGAGTAGAGTTATTTCTTTAACATATGAAACGGAATTTTTTCAAAAGTGCGGGTTTGTTTTTGTGAATAGAGATGCATTACCAGAAAAAGTATGGATTGATTGTAGACATTGTCCAAAGGTTGATTATTGTGATGAGGTGGCGATGATTCGGTATGTTAGGTGAAATAAATGTAAAGAAGAGCAGCTAGCAAAAGCTAACTGCTCTATTCAAGGGATCTCTCCAAGGGGGAGTGGAGAAAATATTATGTTACTAGCAGTATTGACAGATTATTAGGAAATATACAAATCGGATGAAAGAAATTTTAAATAAACTTTCGGCATTGACAGTTTTTAAAATATTCATGTACAATATATATGAATGACATTCAGTCATTTCTTCTTTGGAAGGATGTAGTTAGTTTGAAAACGGAATAAATATAAAAGTAAATGAGGATGATAGTTGTTTATATATAGTAGGGATGAAAGAGCATATTTTTTTAAAATAAAAATGACTGATAGTCAGTCATAAGAGGTGAGAGGTATGAAAAATAAAGCTTGGTTATATGTCATATTAACATGTATCTTTGAAATTTTTTGGGTGTTTGGTTTTAATACAGCGAATACTTGGTGGCATTGGATTATTATTTTAGGAGTTATCGCTGTTGATTTTCACTTCCTTTCTAAAGCGTGTGAACATCTTGCAACAGGGACTGTATATGCTGTTTTCGCCGGAGCTGGTACGGTAGGTACTTTCTTAATGGATGTATTCCTTTTCGGCGGGAGTTTCAGTGTAGGAAAATTATTCTTTATCGTGATGGTTGTAGCTGGCGTTATCGGTTTAAAGCTAGCTGATAATAAAGAAGATACTATGGAAGGAGCTGCTTAAAGATGGGTTGGTTTTTCGTATTTTGTGCTGCAATTAGTGAAATAGTCGGTGTAATCGGTCTTAAAATGTATAGTAAAGATAAAACATTAGCAAATGGGGCTCTTTATATAGGCGGGTTTGCTACATCCTTTGCATTCTTGTATACATCTTTCTTATTTTTACAAGTAAGTGTCGCGTATGCGGTTTGGATTGGTATTGGAACAGCAGGTGCCGTTTTATTAAACATGTTCCTGTTTGGTGAGTCGAAAAGTAAAGCACGTATCATTAGTGTAGCTCTTATTGTATGCGGCGTGACAGGGTTAAAGGCTCTTTCTTAAAGGTATTTGGCATTTTTATCTCCTAATTTTTTGTTAGGAGATTTTATTATGAAAAAAATGATTTCCTCGCAAAGTTCACTATCATTGACAGTACAATCGATTATCTTATAAAATGAGTGACAGTCATTCAATACGCGTGTGAAAGGGTTTAGATGATGAATAAAAAAGAGAAAATTGTCTATGCAGCGATTGAAGTGTTTCAGGAAAAGGGCGTTGAAAAAACGAAGATTTCTGATATCGTGAAATTAGCTGGCATTGCACAAGGAACTTTCTATTTATATTTTCCTTCTAAGTTATCTGTTATGCCTGCAATAGCAGAAGTGATGGTTGAAAAGATGATACTTGCAGTAAAAGAAAAAGTGCAAAACGATGCGCCTTTCTCAAGTAAAGTAACGCAAGTAATAGATGCGGTGTTTCACTTCATAGAGGAATATCGTGAAATACAAGCTTTAATGTATGCGGGTCTTGCATCTACAGAACATATAAAAGAATGGGAAGCTGTGTATGAGCCTCTTTATATGTGGCTAAGTGAATTTTTAAATGAGGCGAAAGAAGCGGGTGAAATTCGTGATTCGGTTCACGCAGAGCGAACAGCGAAGTTATTTATCGCTCTAGTTGAATCAGCAGCGGAGCAAGTGTATTTATATGATCATAAAGATGATGAGCAAGTCGAGTTACAAAAGGCAGAAGTACTAGATTTTTTAACACATGCATTACATATAAAGAAATAGTGAGATGAACCTGTCTGAGAAGGTAGGTTCATTTTTGAGGAAAACTGAATGATAGTCATTCACCTAATGCGTATGTATGTGTGGAAGGATACAGCGAAATTCTAACGAGTAGGGGCATCTCTACTCATGATTAGCCCACAAATAGCAGGATAAAGAAAAAGCTTCTTGGGCATTATTTTTTTGAGGGGAGCTTACGGGAAGAGGTGTTGAAAGTGAAGAAACCGATAAAAGAACAAAAGATGGTATTGGTCATTCTTTTGAGTAATATATTTATCGCTTTTTTAGGGATTGGATTAATCATTCCGGTTATGCCGTCCTTTATGAATGATATGGGTTTAACAGGTAAGACGATGGGATATCTCGTTGCAGTGTTTGCAATGGCTCAGCTTATTGCTTCACCTATTACAGGCCGGTGGGTCGACCTTTATGGTAGGAAGAAAATGATAATCATTGGATTATTTATTTTTGGTGTTTCAGAGCTTCTTTTTGGATTAGGAACAGATGTATGGATGCTCTATGCAGCGAGGGTGTTAGGCGGAATTAGTGCTGCGTTTATTATGCCTGGTGTTACGGCATATGTTGCGGATATTACATCTATACAGGAACGTCCAAAGGCGATGGGATATTTATCTGCTGCTATTAGTACCGGCTTTATTATAGGACCTGGAATCGGCGGATTTATTGCAGAATACGGTATACGTGTACCGTTTTTCGTTGCAGCTGCAATTGCTTTTATAGCATGTGTCATTTCGATCTTTATTTTAAAAGAACCGTTAACGAAAGAAGAGCTTGCAGAGATTTCTTCTAATACGAAAGAATCAAGCTTTATTGGTGATTTAAAGAAATCATTACATCCAATGTATGCAATTGCATTTATTATCGTATTTGTACTTGCGTTCGGTTTATCGGCGTATGAAACGGTGTTCAGTCTGTTTTCTGATCATAAGTTTGGATTCACACCGAAAGATATCGCGGCAATTATTACAATTAGTTCAATCTTTGGGGTAGTTGTGCAAGTATTTATGTTTGGAAAATTAGTTGATATGTTCGGTGAAAAAGTGTTAATTCAAATCTGTTTAATTGTAGGTGCAGTATTAGCGTTCATTTCAACTGTAGTCTTTAATTATTGGATTGTACTTCTCGTTACGTGCTTCATTTTCCTTGCATTTGATTTGCTTCGCCCAGCTTTAACGACGTTTTTATCAAAAGCAGCTGGAAAAGAGCAAGGATTCGTTGCTGGTATGAACTCGACTTATACGAGTTTAGGAAATATAGCAGGACCAGCGATGGGCGGAATATTATTTGATATGAATATTCATTATCCATATGCATTTTCAGGAGTTGTCTTAATAGTTGGTCTCGCTATTACATTTATGTGGAGAGAGAAACAGTTAGCTGAAAGTTTTGCGAAGTAATCAAACCCCTTACAACGGTAAGGGGTTTTTGTTTTATAAACTTAATCTAAATCGTTTTAATTCAATAAAAATCCTCTCTAATTGCTTTCCTTTATCCGTTAATGTGTACTCTACACGAGGCGGAACTTCTGGATATACTTTTCTCGTTATAATGTCTTGAGCTTCTAATTCTTTTAGTTGAAGCAATAATGTTTTCGGACTAATGCCGTCCATTGATTTTGTAAATCACTAAAGTGTAATGTTCCTTCGATAAGAAGGTCACGGATGATTAAAAACGTCCATTTTGTACGAATTACATCAATCGTTTTAGCGATAGGGCACAAGGTATGCCAGGTAAACCTTTCGTTAATTCAACTGGATTTATATCGTTCATGGAACTAGCCTCACCGCCATCAACCTAAGCAATACAAATACCCTCAAAATGAAAAAATGAATATTTTATTACAAGTTAGTACAAAATTTCGTTCTAGGGGTACTATATACTATAAAATTTCAGCTGAATAACGATGTGGCGGGACCAAAAAAATGCGTTTTAGTCTTTAAACACGCTCAGTTTTTCAAATAGATCTCCCAGGATATTGATAAACATTTCTTTTTCCTCATCGCTGTAGTTTTCCATTACCGCAGAGATTTTACTGAAATGACCGGGTAGAAATTGTTTCAGTTGTTCTTTTCCCTCTTTTGTCAGTTCAATGCTGATTTTTCGTTTATCCTTATTTTGATGCGTGCGGCTGACAAAACCGTCCCTCACCAGCCCGTCCAGCAAACCTGTAATCGTTGCTTTCGTAACGTTTGATTGCTTTGCAAGTTCTGTCGGACTTAACGAGTGGTCTTTTGCGTCGAAGAGTAGCATCAGGATTTTGAATTTTCCTTCAGACAGCCCTCTGCCTGCAAAGTAACGCTCCATCACATGATTCATTTTTTTTGATATATCAAATAGAGATAAAAACAATTCAAGAGAACTGGCATCTATATTGGAATACGTCTCGGTGTGTTCTGTTAAATATTTATATTTAGGTAAATGTTTTAATTCCATTAAAATAAGCTCCCGTTCGTTAGTTATGACACGATTATAAAGGAGTTAATATCATAATACAACCTGACTTAAAGATGATTGACAATTTTTCTGAGGATGTAGTAAAGTAATGTAGTTAGGCGCCTAACTATTTTCGAAAGAACTAAAAGGGGTTATTTATATGAAACATATTTTGATAGCTGGTGGGGGAATTGGCGGATTGTCAGCGTCTATTTCCCTTAGTAAAGTAGGATTTTCTGTTACCTTGTGCGAAGCGGCTTTAGAAAATCGCAAAACCGGTGCGGGGATTCTTATGCCGCAAAACGCACTGGCTGTCTTGAAAGAATTGGACGTATTCGAAGAGTGTTGTGAACATGGCTTTCAAACAAAATGGCTGAAAACATTTGATGCACAGGGGAATCTGCAGTTTCAAGTCAGTGAATCCTTTTTAGACGACACACTTCCAGGGCGCAATAATATCCCGCGAAAAACATTAAGTGATATTCTCATCAAGCATGCTGATGCAGCGGGTGTAGATATCAAGTGGGGGAAAAAGGTTGTTGCTTATGAAGAAAGGGCTGAATCGGTCTCTGCCATATTTGACGACGGAGAAAAGATAAAGGCTGATATTTTAGTAGGTTTTGACGGCATTCATTCAACTGTAAGGAATATGATGCTGCAAAAGGAAATAGAAAAAGAGCATCTCGGTATGGGAGCGTGGCGATTTTATTTCGAGCTTCCTGATTACAAATTTGAGGATTCGTCATTGATGTATATAAGCGGAGAAACGCAAATCGGCGTCGTACCATTAGCTGAACGCGCCGGCTATGTCTTTGTGCTCCAGCCTTGCGCCAGCGATTACTGGGATGAGGAAGATACCCGGTTTAATAGAGTCAAAGAGATTCTCTTAGGCTTTCCGGGACTTGATTTTATTACAAAGCATATGTCAAAAGATTACCCTGTTATTTTTAACAAATTGGAACAAGTCGCAGTGCAAGAGCCATGGTACAAAGGCCGCGTCGTCATTGGAGGAGACGCCGCCCACGTCGGAGCTCCGACTCTTGCGCAAGGAGGAGCCATGGCTATTGAGGATGCAATCGTTCTCGCCGAAGAGCTCAAAAACAATAATGACATTGAAGCAGCCTTTCAGGCATACTTCGAAAGAAGAGCACCAAGAGCGCTCAAAGTCCAGAATCTATCCTCAGAAATCGTTCGCCGTAGGCTGAAAGGCCAGACGGGAATAGAAGAGCTGATTTGGGAGTGCCACGAGGTGTTAAGGAAAGGTTATTAAAATCAAAAATTCAAATAAAAGAATTAGGTAAGAGAGAGGAAGACAATTTAATATGGGGAATCAACAAACAACAGCAGAGAACTCTAACATCAGAGCTCTCCCGATTATTACGTCATTTCTTATTGCTGGATTTATCGGCTTGTTTAGTGAAACAGCCTTAAATATGGCGTTAAAAGATTTAATTACAGGTTTTGATATTCTAGAGACAACAGCACAGTGGCTGACAACCGGCTACTTATTAACATTAGGAATTCTTGTGCCAATTTCAGGTTTAATTCTTCAATGGTTTACAACAAGACAGCTTTTTATCGCATCTCTTGTATTCTCCATTATCGGAACATTAATTGGAGCTATTGCACCAACATTTAGCGTATTAATGATTGCCCGCATTGTACAAGCAGTAGGAACAGCTTTACTTTTACCACTTATGTTTAACACCATTCTTGTTATTATTCCACCACATAAGCGTGGAAGAGCTATGGGAATTATCGGGCTTGTCATTATGTTTGCTCCAGCTGTTGGACCAACCGTCTCAGGGTTGATTCTAAAAACGTTAACGTGGCACTGGATTTTTTGGATTTCACTCCCATTATTAATTATCGCATTAGTATTTGGTACATTCTTCATGCAAAACGTAACAAAACTAACAAAGCCAAGAATCGATATTTTCTCAATCATTCTTTCAACAATTGGTTTTGGCGGTATCGTATTTGGTTTCAGTAGCGCTGGAGAAAGTGGAGGCTGGGGAAGCTCACACGTTATTCTTTCTCTTGTTATTGGAGTCGTTGGATTAATTGCATTTTCCCTTCGTCAAATGAAGATGGATGAGCCAATGTTAGACCTTAAGGCTTTTAAATATCCAATGTTCGTTATTGGACTTCTCTTAATTTTAGTATGCATGATGGTGCTGCTTTGTACGATGATGATTTTACCATTATACTTACAAACATCATTAGCGTTATCAACGTTTGCAGCGGGTCTTATGCTTCTACCGGGAGGAATTATTAATGGAATTCTTTCGCCTGTTATGGGGGGATTATTTGACCGTTTTGGTCCTAAATGGCTAGTTATTCCTGGACTTGTCATTGTAGCATGTGCACTGTATGGTTTCTCAACTTTAACATTGGAAACATCTACAGGATTTATTGTTGCACTACACATTGCACTTATGGTTGGAATTTCAATGATTATGATGCCAGCTCAAACAAACGGATTAAATCAGCTGCCACCTGAACTATACCCGCATGGAACAGCGATTATGAACACCTTACAACAAGTTGCTGGTGCTATTGGAACAGCTGTTGGAATTTCAATTCTTTCCTCAGGTTCAAGAAGCTTCCTTCAGACAGTATCTGATAAAGAAAATCCATTAAACCAAGTTCTGGCCTTTACAAACGGTGTTCAAAATACCTTTATCTTTGCTATCATTGTAGTAATTGTTGGATTAATAATCTCGTTCTTTATTAAAAGAGTCAATGTTGAACAGCGAGCATAATAATAAAAAAGTACTGGCATTGCCAGTACTTTTTTATCTCTATAAGACCTAGTGACAGAGGAGCTGCTCTCTTCATAGACTCTTTCTCTTATTTTTTACTATATGCTATATAAAATCCTCATATATATTTAAACTTCTGTTTTTTGTAATGCTCGCTTTAATGCACCGATATATTCTTCCTCAGCTCTTTGGCTAATTTCAGCATTGGGCACTATTAATTCGAATCCATGGTAGCCACCAGGATAAACATGAAACTCTGTTGGTACTCCAGCTTGCATTAATCTATTCATATATTCAATTGTCTCGTCTCGGAATAAGTCTATTTCACCCACCATTGTATAAGTTGGTGGAAGTCCTGTAAGGTCAGTTGCACGAGCTGGAGCAGCGTATGGGGATACCTCATCACCGTAAACTGAACCTAAATACATTTTCCAGCCAGAGATATTAGCTTTTCTGTTCCATAATTTTGAATCCGTTATCTCAAAAGCAGAAGGTTTTATATTACGATCATCAATCATAGGGCATAGTGGCATTTGGAATATGATTGAAGGTCCCTTTCTATCCCTTGCTAAAAGGGCAAGGGCTGCTGTTAGTCCACCTCCCGCACTCATTCCGGCAATTGCAATTCGAGAAGAATCGACACCAAGATCTTCCGACTTATTAGAAACCCACTGTAAAGCTGCATAGCAGTCCTCAAGTGGTGCAGGGAATGGATTTTCCGGTGCTAATCGATAGTCAACCGAAACCACTATACAGTTGGCTTCCAATACGAACTTTTCACAAAGTTTGTCATCCATTTCGGGTGATCCCACTTGATATCCACCACCGTGTATCCAAAGGACCCCAGGTAAAGCTTTTGTTTTTTTAGTTGGCTCATAAATGCGAACTCTAACTTCAGGCGCTCTTTCAGGCCCAGGTATAAATCGATTAGATACAGTAACTTCATCATTCGATGATAGAACTGTTGCAGTAAAAGATTCTTTAGCCCATTTCCTATATTGCTGGAAATTTTCCGGACTATTATCTACTTCTGGTAATACAGAAAACATTTCTCTTAATTCTGGATGAACTCTATTCTTCATTAAAAATTCTCCTTTATTATGAAATTTTTTGTCGCTACCTTAGTTACTTTCTTGCGAAACCAGTTTTAACTGCTCGCACATAATCATTCCAAGCGTGAATAGATATATCAGTATCCGGATGCATCATTTCGAACCCATGATAAGCTCCAGGATATAAATGGAACTCGACATCAACACCAGCTTCTGCAAGTTTGGTTACATAGGTTAATGTTTCACTACGGAATGGGTCCAATTGACCAACGCATGTGTAGGTACGTGGTAAATTACGATAATCTTCTGCTCGAGCAGCGGCTGCATAAGCGGGAATATGATCCGTTCCATGTAATTCTCCTAAATACATTTTCCAGCCAGCTTCATTTGATTTTTGATTCCAAACAAACCCTTCTTTAATTTCATTGGCAGAAGGTGTGTTATTACGATCATCAATCATTGGATAAAGCGGCATTTGGAAACAAATAGAAGGATATTGGCGATCACGGGCTAATAATGTTAATGCAGCTGTTAGTCCGCCACCAGCGCTCACTCCTGCAACACCAATTCGATTCGAATCAATGTTCAATGTCTCCGCGTTATCAGCAATCCATTTTAATGCTGCATAACAATCTTCAATTGGAGCTGGATAAGGATGTTCAGGAGCTAAACGGTAATCTACAGAAACGACCATACAGTTAGCCTCTTTTGCAATTTTTACAGCAAGATCATCGTTATCATTTATAGATCCCAAGATATATCCGCCACCATGTATCCACAACAGAGCAGGTAAGGATTCATTATTTGATTTTGGACGATAAATTTTTAATCGTAATGGATTTGCATCAGGTCCCTCAATGACTTCATTTGTTACAGAAAGAGTTTCATCAACAATGGTAGGAGGGAAGACTTTTGATGCTTCTTCTCTCATTACTGGCAAACACTCTGGGCGTAAATCTTGATCTGGATACATTTCTAAGCCTGGTAATAATGCTGGGTTTACTCGGTTCTTCATTTTAAAAACTCCTTTTTATTTTTTATGAAAGGTGAAATATTATTTTTAGAAATATAATTGTAAGCTAGCTATGTATAGCAATTTATCATAGGCATTAGAGGAAAACGATAATCAAAAATGTTTATGTGTTTCAAAATGCGACATATATCTCAAAGTGGTTCATTTTTTAATGGATTTTTAACGATATAAAGTATACACAGTGCTAAAACTAGCCTGTATGAAATATTCATTTTCTTGATTTTTCATATGTATTTTGACTGTTATTCTCCTTTTCCGAGGGGATAGGAAAAGGGAAATTAACTATCTTGAAATGGATTGATGTGGGATTTATAAGTTGTATTGTAAAAAAAGAAAAAGCATGCCCTTCTCGCAGTATAAAGAAGGGGCATGCTTTTTCTTTTATTCCAGCTGCGTAACACCTAGAAAAAATAAAACTGAATGAAATGTACAAAATGAAGCAACAAAGCGTAGGGCTTGATTAAAATTTAAGGCTTTAAAGATTTCAATGCTAAATTCATATAAGTATTCATTCTCTGTTCTAGTGAGTATTTTCCATCTAAAAGACACCAATCTAATATAAGTCCTCTAGCAATTGTAAAAAGATACGTTGTTATTTCTTCTACACTCATATCATTTGTTAATTCTTTTTCAAGTTGTCCTTTGTAAACAAAGCCATTTAGAGCTTCGTAAATGAGTGAAGGCTCATATATAAATGACCTTTTGTTGAAATCGTTAAGAAGATTTATATGTAACTCTAATTTAGTTGTATATTCAGCTATGCATTGGAAGAAAGTTAAAATAGTTGTTTGCATTGTTGTATGTTGATCTATATTTTCTAATTCAACATGTAGATTTTCTTCAATTTGTTGAAATAATTTTTTATAAATATCCTCTTTGGAAGTGAAATAATGATAAAAAGTTCCTACTGATACATTTGCTTTTTTACATATATCTTCAATTGTTATATTTTCAAATTTCTTTTCTTTCATTAAATTTAAAAACACATGAAATATATTGTTCTGTGTTAGTAAAGCTTGTTGTTTTCTATTTGTCAGAGTTTTTTTGTGCAATGTCTATTCCCCCTTATTTATATATTAACGGATATTTTAAAACCGAAAAAGTAGTTTGAATATTTTGGTTCTTGTTGTATAATCCTCATTACACCGAATGATATTCGGTGAATGTTATTCGATGTAATGAAATTTTTTTGAGAGGAGATTGTTGTATATGAAAACACCTTATCAATCAGTTGTTATGATTCCTACAAATAAGTTGATGGGAAAAAAGGCTTTAGAAGATCCGTATAAACCATTTGCATGGTATAAAGAGATGCGAGAAAAGGAGCCTATTTGTTTTAATCATCAGGCAGACATGTGGAATGTTTTTTTGTACGAAGATGTAAAAACTGTCTTAGAGGATAAAGAGTACTTTTCTAGTATTATGCCTGAGAAGAAAAAGTCTCCATTTCCACAAAGTATTCTTGGGATGGATCCGCCAAAGCATACGCAAATTCGGTCTATTGTAAATCGGTCTTTCACTCCTAAAGCATTAAGGGAATGGGAACCTAGAATCCAGCAAATCACAAACGATATACTCAATCAATTATCTAATCGTGAAACTTTTGATATTGTTAGAGAGTTATTTTATCCGTTACCAGTTATAGTAATTGCTGAAATGTTAGGTGTTTCTGCTAAGGATATGGAAAGGTTTAAGAGATGGTCTGATATTATCGTAAGTTCACCGAGTCATGATGATTCGGATTATTTGGAGGAATTTTTTAATACACGTTTACAAGCAGAAAATGAATTAGGAGAGTTTTTTGAAGAAATTATACAATCCAATCGAGGGAAATCCAAAAAAGATTCAAATAACATTATTTCTTTATTAGTTCAA
This sequence comes from Bacillus sp. FF-1, assembly GCF_028548245.1. Classification (NCBI taxonomy): domain Bacteria; kingdom Bacillati; phylum Bacillota; class Bacilli; order Caryophanales; family Bacillaceae; genus Bacillus; species Bacillus sp. FF-1. The sequence continues at coordinate 189,951 of NZ_JAQQGG010000006.1, read as the reverse complement.
AGTGAAGCGGACAAAAATATTTCAGGAAAAGAAATAGTACCGTTTTGTAAACTACTTTTAGTAGCGGGAAATGAAACAACAACCAATTTACTTGGAAACGCTTTATATTGCTTCATAGAACATCCAAATGTTTATGATCAATTACAACAGGATGTATCTCTTGTTCCGAAAGCAATTGAAGAAGTATTGCGGTATCGTTCACCAGTTCAAAGAATTGTACGCAGAGTAAAAAAAGAGATTCAATTAAAAGGACAAACTTTACAAGTAGACCAAATCATTTCAGCTTGGGTTGGATCAGCTAACCGTGACTCGCATCAATTCAAAGATGCCGATAGTTTTAACATATATCGTAGACGTAATCCTCATCTTACATTTGGACATGGCATCCATTTTTGTTTAGGTGCTCCTCTAGCTAGATTAGAAGCGAAAATTGTATTAACGGAATTAATAAAAAGATATAAATCATTTTCATTTATTGACCAGGATCTTCCTGTTCCTATCTCAAATAGTAGTTCTATATATGGATTACATTCTTTCCCTGTAAAAAGTGAACTAAATTAAATATTTTGGCTCTGGTATATTCGCGCCAGAGCCAAATTTATATGATCCATCTCAGTTTCATAAAAGGATTATATTCGTGGGGAAATGCCAGATTATCATTAATTTAGGCATACTAAAAGGAGATAAGGATTAGGAAAACAATTACAAATTCATGCAGTACTTAGATTCAATATAGGAGGATACTAAAATTGAGTAATTTCACACGTTTACGCACACAAAACATAATAAAAGATGCGTTTATGGATTTATTAAAAGAAAAAACATTTTCATCCATCACAATCAATCATATTTGTGAAAAAGCAATGATTCATAGAAGCACATTTTACCGTCATTATGAGGATAAATATGAATTATTTAGCGATGTATCAAATTCCATCGCAATCAATCTTTTTGAACAAACAAAAGAAGGATTGGATTTAGAACATACATTGTTTGAGGAAATAATTGAATACATAGATGTTAATCGTGCATTGTTTTTTAATATTACTAGTAAAAATAATAGCCTTGAGTTATACGAAAAATTGATTCGATTTGGTGCAGAAAATTTATATGAAAACTCAATGGAATATAATGATCCGCTTTCGAAAAAAATCCAAAACTCAGATTATCCAATGGTACTGTGTGATTTTTACTGTAGTGGCTTTTTTGAGATTATAAAAAAATGGTTAAGCAATGAATATTCCTATACAAAAGAAGATTTGATTCAGATTTCTAAGAACTTATTGATAAATGAACCAAATTAAAACAAATGTCTCAATTCGAGACGTATATTATTTTTTGCTCATCGTCTTCCTTAAAAACCTATGATAGATTATTGAACATAGCAAAGGAGGCATGAGTAAGGTTAAAGAGCAAAAGAATTACCGTTATGCTTTAAAAAACGAATTACGATCTAATATTAAATGAAAATTATATATAATATTCCAATTATTTGAGGGAGGATTTTTTATGAAAGCCGCAGTGTGGTATGGTGAAAAAGATATTCGTATCGAGGAAAGAGAAACAAAAGAGTTACAACCCAATGATGTAAAAGTTAAAGTGGCATGGGCTGGTATTTGTGGTTCTGATTTACATGCATACTTGCATCCAGATTCAGTACCAATGAATAAGAATATGATAATCGGACATGAATTTTCTGGTGAAATTGCAGAGGTTGGTGCTCATGTAACAAAATTTAAAGAAGGGGACAGAGTATGTATTTATCCAATGATGCTTAAAGATCCTTCAAATGCTGAAACTGAACGTTTTATCACTTTAGACGCAGTAGGTGCACAAATCGACGGAGGGTTTGCTGAATACGTGATACTTCCACAAAAAACGATTTTTAAAATTCCAGATACTTTACCACTAGAAGTAGCAGCAATGGTAGAACCAGCAGCTGTATCATTCCAATCAATTAAGGATTCAAATGTAGGAGAAGGAGATACTGTTGTTGTTTATGGCGCCGGTCCTATTGGGCTATTTGCTGTTTTAGGTGCAAAAGCTGCAGGTGCTTCTAATATTATTGTTGTTGATTTATTTGATAGTCGGCTTGCCAAAGCAACCGAAGTGGGTGCGACGCATGTCTTTAATGCTAAAGAAGTAAACCCTGTAGAAGAAATTCGTAAATTATTCCCAGATGGAGCAGATGTAACAATTGAAGCTGCGGGTGTTGAGTCAACATTTAATCAAGCCATTCAATCAACTAAAGTTCGTGGCACAATGATGGTTATTAGCTTCCATACTCAAGATATCCAATTTAATGCTCCTGCTTCCTTACTCTTTAGTGGCGTAAAATTAATGGGATCTGTGGGATACAGTAATGAAACTTATAATGAGGTCATTCAATTACTCGCTAATGGAAGATTACCTGCACAATCCATTATTACAAGTAAAGTTGATATAGATAATATTGCTGAACAAGGTTTTGAAGCGTTAATTCATGATAAAGCGCAAGCAAAAATTTTAGTTAAATTAAGTGGCGCACATTAATCATATTTTAGATAAAATAACTTGAGAAGATTAAAAAATTGTAAAAGTAGTCGAGAATATTAGAATGTAATTGAAATGTCTTTTAAAAGAGATTGGAAAAGAAATAATTAAAAATATAGAGAACTCTTAACTATTTACTCAAGAAATTCAATTCTTTTATCCTCTAATATTTTACGAGATCCTGCTAGAAATGTAGGGTTTGTGCAACGAACTAGTAAATAACAAGCCAAAGATTTAGTTGCTTTGCGTGTATACCCTCACAAGAAAAAATATAGATTTTATCTTGTGGGGGCATTATAAAATTTTTAAGCTGATGCACACATATGGAGACGTTTAATAGTGTGAAGATAAACTAATAAAATATAAATTTATACGCTACTTATTGACAGAATAAAGGTGGACAAAGTTCCCCCTCATATTCTAAATTCTTTTTGTATATATCTGCATAAGCAATCTTCAATTGCTCACGTAATTGTTTCTTCTCTTCTGCTAACTTCTTAATCTTACGTTTCAATGAGGCTATAATTACTTCTAATTATAGCCTGTTTAACGATGGTAAGGTTTTTTGGTTTATAAGCTTAATCCAAACCGTTTTAATTCAATAAATATCCCCTCTAATTGCTTTCCTTTATCCGTTAATGTGTACTCTACACGAGGCGGAACTTCTGGATATACTTTTCTCGTTATAATGCCTTGAGACTCTAATTCTTTTAGTCGAAGCGATAATGTTTTCGGGCTAATCCCGTCCATTGATTTTTGTAAATCACTAAAGCGTAATGTTCCTTCGATAAGAAGGTCGCGAATGATTAAAAACGTCCATTTCGTACGAATTACATCAAGCGTTTTAGCGATAGGACAAGGTATGCCAGGTAAACCTTTCGTTAATTCAACTGGATCTATATTGTTCATGGAACTAGCCTCCATAAAATTTTTTTGATGAATTTGCTTTATAGTATCACAAAACTATACTTTTGGTAACTATATGAAAAAAATATCACTACTTCCATAAAGGAAGTTAGTGTATATACAATAGCAATACGAAATATAAAGTTTTTTATGAGGGGGAGGTGATTTTCATGGGGGTAAAAAAGTTGTTTGGATTTCTTAGTTTGTTTGTTATTTGTATTGTGCTTGTAGCATGTGGCGTGGAGGGAAAAACTGAAGTACAGTTATTAAAAGAAATGCCAAAGGCAAAAAAAATGACAATCGATCCTTCACTAAGTAAAATGGAAGCGACCGAAATGGTTCATGCAGCGCAGCGTTTTTATGCATTTTGGGATACAGGTAAAGAGGAGCTTCTTTCGCAGACTGTTACAAAAGATTTTTTCGATAATACGTTGCCAAAAGGGCGACCACAAGGTGTTGAAGGGTTAAAGTTTGCAGCACAAAATTTTCGTAAAGTCGTTCCTAATATACATTGCGAGATTGAAGATTTATTAGTCGTCGGTGATAAAGTAACAGCTCGTCTTTCTTTTACAGGAACGCATAACGGTAAAAATATTAGCTTTTCTGCAATAGATATTTTGCATGTGAAAGACGGAAAGATTACGGAAGACTGGCATTTAGAAGATAATCTTACGTTGAAACAGCAACTTGGGTTAATAAGCGAGGAATAGAGTAGGGGAGAGGAAAACGATGAAAAAAATATTTATTATAAATGGACATGAAAAATACGGTACAAAGGAAGGACGATTAAATAAAACGTTAGTGGATCATATGGTGGCGGTATTAAGCGAGAACCATCAAGTAAAAACAACAACGATTCAAGATGGATACAATATAAAGGAAGAACAAGATAAATTTTTATGGGCTGATGTTGTGATTTATCAAACACCGATTTATTGGTTTAGTGTTCCAGGATTATTTAAAACGTATATGGATGAAGTATATGAATACGGTTTGTTCTTTAAAGGTGCAGATGAATACGGAACAGGTGGTTTATTAACAGAGAAAGAGTATATGTTCTCTACAACTTGGAATGCACCTGAAAATTCATTTGGAGATAAGACGAAGTTCTTTGAAGGGGAAAGTCTAGAATCAACGCTTAGTCATTTACACCGCGTGCAGAAGTTTCTTGGGATGAGTCCGTTAAAGAGTTTTGCTTGTTATGATGTGGTGAAGAATCCGGATATTGAGCAATATTTATTGAACTTGAAGGATCACTTAGATGAAGTAATTAAATAATAGTTTGTATTTGTATGTGAAGAAGGTACTACTAAGGATGTAGTACCTTCTCCTTTTATAATGAATTACATTTTAAGACATGGATGGCTGTATCCATAACTTCGCAAAATTTGCCCAACCGAATGAATCAATTGTTACGTTTTTTAAAGAAGAAGGGTATGTCTTTCTTTTTAAAACGTGATAGTTAAATAAAATGATGTGTTCTGTTTGTAAAAATTCTTCGATCTCATACATGAGCTCGTAGCGCTTTTCTTTATTTTCTTCTAATAAAAATGTATCAAGTAAACAGTTAATTTGTTTTTCATAGTGCGGGTCCATGAACCGGTTTACGAAGCAACTTTTATTTTTAAATACATTTAAGAATGCAAGTTCATGATCGGCAGCAAACACTTCTCCCATGAAAATAATATCGGCATGTTGATCGATAGAACGGTTCATATAATCTAAAACGAGAAATGGGTGAAGCTCTACTTGTATACCTAAACTTTCACATCGTTCTTTTAAGAAATATGCATCATTTGCACTATCTTTAAATGCGAAGAAGTAAATATGTATCGTCTCTCCATTATAGGTGCTCTTTTTTAAATACTCTTTCGCTTTTTCTAAAGAGTAAGACCTTTTAGAAGCTTGGCGACTTCTTTCAGGGAAAAAGCTTGATGCAGCAATTGTTCGTCTACCCTCTATGCTACGAAGTATCGTTTCAACATCATATAGTTCTCTCCAAGCCTTTCGAAAGTAAATGTCGTGATGAGGACCAGGTTTTGTAAAGTTGAATCCAGCATAAATACAACCTATTTCTTCTATTTGTATATTATGCCTTTCATTTTCTTCTTCATTTGGTAGTTCATAATCAGCATCGATTTGTACATGATCCGGAATACCCCAAAATTCAATACGATCTAATAAAGCGCGCTCTTTAAAATAATGAGTGAACGCTTCGAGCACGATATTGTCTTCAGAGTAATGAGCAAGTTTGAAAGGTCCAGTACCTATATAATGATGATTTTGAATAACTGCATCACGCGGCAAAATTGCTAGTTGTATGGAACTTACATAGTGTAAGAAGAAAAGGTTGGGCTTTGCTAAATGGAACCGTATTTGCAGTGGTGATGGTGTTTCAATTTGAACAATTTCTTCTGTTAACCATTCGAAAGGGGAATGAACTTCTTTTAGTCTTTCAAATGAAAATTGTACATCTTTAGAAGTTAAAACTGTTTCGTTATGAAAATATACATCCTTTCGTAAATAAAAAGTCCACGTCAGCCCGTCTTCACTTAATTCCCACGTATGCGCAATGTGTGGCTCCATTTTTTCCGTAACATCGTTATAAACGACTAACGTATCAAAAATTTGACTTGTAAGATGGCTTTCTGTAGTTACAGCCACAAAAGCCGGATCTAATGGGACTATCTTTCTCGATATAGGAATTTTTAGTATGTCGTACATATCATTTGAAGGTTCGTATCCAAAATGATGATGTAGTTTATTTTCTATCTTTTTTTGAAGTGCAAGGGGTAGGGGTTCTTTTAAAAGAAGAAAGATATCTTTTAATTTTTCTTGCGCTAACAGTTCATCTGTATAGGACTCAATCGCTTCTACGAAATTATGTATAAATAGAATTTCCGTTTTATTCCCGCGACCTCGCCCTGGAGTCCAGCTAATTAATTGCTCCTCGCTCATTTTCTTTAATAAAATCTTTACGTTTTTCGTACTGCAATATAAAACATCCGCTAATTCTTGTAAGCTATTTCGCATATGCTGTTGATCTTGTGCATGTAGTCTTAGTCTAATGTAATAGTCCATAATTTTCATATATACACTTCCTTCTATTATAAAAGGGGAAACTCTTTAGAATATTCTAACCTTTTTCTTCCTTTTTTTCAAAGTAAAATAAGTAAGCATAAGGAGGGGGAAACAATGGGATTTTGGAGTATGCATCGAAATATAAAAATTAGAATTATAACTTCGTTTTTAACACGTACTGTATCCACGATGATTTTTCCATTTATGGCGATTTATTTTTCAATAAAGTTAGGTAGCGCGATTGCTGGTGCGTTACTACTTATTAATGTCATAGCTTCATTAGTAATTGGTTTGTACGGTGGGTATGTTGGAGATCGGCTTGGTCGTAAAAAGGTTATGATTATCGGTCAAAGTATACAAGTCATTTCCATTGCTTGTATGGGGATTGCAAATTCCGATTATGTAGATTCACCTTGGTTAACATTTATCTTTATGCTAGTGAATAGTTTAGGATCTGGACTTATGAATCCTGCGACAGAGGCGATGTTAATTGATGTGAGTACACCTGAGAATCGAAAAGTGATGTACAGCATTAACTACTGGGCAATTAATTTATCCATTGCGATTGGAGCGATATTTGGCGGATTACTATTTGAGAACTATAGATTGCAATTGTTTATCGGATTAACAGTGATTGCGGTTATTACTTTATATGTGATGGCTGTATATATGGAAGAAGTGTATGTAGCACGGAAAACGGTGGAGAAGAAAAATGTATTAAAAGATATGGCGGATAGTTATAAAGTCGTAATGAAAGATAGAGCGTTTTTAATTTTTTGTGCAGCAAGTATATGTACATTATCGTTAGAGTTTCAAATTAATAATTATTTAGGAGTACGTTTGCAGAAGGAATTTGAAACGGTGCACTTTTTATTCGGGAATGGTGTTACGTTTGATTTAACAGGTATTCGCATGCTGAGCTGGATTTCTGCAGAGAATACAATTTTAGTTGTATTATGTTCAGCACTTCTTATTAAAATGCTGAAAAGCTTCAACGATTTGAAAATTTTATATGTAGGCTTATTCATTTATACGATTGGTTTTACAATACTCGGAACGAGCAATAGTTTATGGATTTTATTAATTGCAGGGCTTTTCCAAACGGTAGGCGAGATGATGTATGTGCCAGTACGTCAATCTATTATGGCAGATATGGTGCCAAATGAGGCGAGAGGTTCATATATGGCGATTAACGGAATGGTCTTTCAAGTGGCAAAAATGAACGGGGCATTGGGTGTTATGCTAGGTTCATTTATCGCATCTTGGGGCATGAGTGCTCTGTACTTTATCGTTGGTATGAGCAGTATTTTATTATTTATGAAGGCGATTGGGAGAGAGAAGTATGAGGGGGAGGTTTCTCAGATTGGATAAAACGATATGAAAAGCGATGCTAGAAATCGCTTTTCATATGGCTTTTAAAACGGATCAACTTCAGCTAAATTTGGAGTGGTGCTCGGTTGTAGTAAAAGATTTTTTAACGTTCCTACTTCAGAAAGAGTGACTAATATGTAGCCACTAATCAGTACAATAAGTCCGATGACGCGTAACGTTTGTAAGCTCACTTCATTATTATTCGTTTCCGCTGGATTTGGGGGCGTTGAAGGTGGATTGTTATTCATAAATAAGGCTCCCATCTTTTGTATTTATATATGTGTAAAATCATTATTTAACTTATGGATAGGAATTGTATAGTCATTTTCACTATATGAGAACTGCTTATGAAAAGTGATTAGAAGTTCCAGGGAGAGAAAAGAGGGTGTATGAAAAGATCATTAAAATAAGGTTCTTTTTTGTTTTTCATACAAATAAAAAGATTAATCAAAGTAGCTAAATAGCTACTTTGATTAATCTTTAATAACTATTCCAATATACGCAACGATTCTTCAATAAACGCCGGGATGTCCTCAGGTTGTCTACTTGTTACTAGCTGATTTTGGCATACGACAACTTCTTTGTTGTGGAAATTTCCACCGGCGTTTTTTAAATCGACTTCAATAGATTTATATCCAGTGACATCACGTCCTTCAAGTGTTTGTGCAGTGATGAGTAGCTGAGGTCCGTGACAAATAGCGAAAACAGGTTTTTCCGCATCCATAAATGCTTTACTAAAGCGAACGAAACGCTCATCTGCACGAAGTATATCTGGGGAAAATCCACCCGGTATGAAGAGTGCGTCAAAGTTTTCTGGAGAAACATCATCGATACCTTTATCAATTACAACTTCACTTTTTCCTTGCTTACCGTGTACCGTTTTCCCTTTTTCTGCTTCAATAGTTGTTAATTCATATCCCTTTTGTTTAAAAGCTTCTGCTGGCTCTGTGTATTCTGTGTCCTCGAAATAATCCGTTATTAAAATAGCAATTTTTTTACTCATTCTAATCCGCTCCTTATATTATATTATCGGTTCCAGAATCGTCCTTGGGCAATGCCTTCTATAAATGACTCAATTGAAGTGTTTGTTAAGTTGTAAATTCCTGCTCCATCTAATTTGATTTTACTATTGTCTAAAGCATGAGGATCGCTAAGGACATAGGCTATCGGTTTAAAGTGTTTAAAAGTAGTTTCTGCAAATTCTAAAACAGGGGGTTGAATGACAGATTCGCTACTAAACACTAATACCGCATCAAAAAGTGCAGAGTCTGCTGTTGTATAAGTATCCGTTACTTTAATGGAATCATTGAACTGATGAATTTTATTATCTATGATGCTATAGTTCATTCGGTGTTGTACAAAAGCTTGAATCCATTCGGACAGAAGGGAGACGCTTGGGTCACCATTCAATAGAATTGCCACATTTTTGGAATCAGCTTTAAAAATAGTGTTGGACATGCTTAGTGCAGGTGATTTTGCATCCGAATTTATTTCGTGATTTTCTTTAGGCAAAGGGGCTCCAATCATGTTAGCGACTTCCTTTGCTAATTGGCGATCGACGTGGTTTAAAAGAGCAATTACATTTGCCTTCACCATGTCTGATTTGCACTTCCCAACTTCAAAGCAAAATGCATCTTTTATGTGCTGCTTTTCAATAGGGTTCATACTATTGTAGAAAAGTTTAGCTTGCGAATAAAAGTTAAGAAAGCTTTTACTGCGCCCCCTAATTTTATGTCCATCAATCTTTTCTTGATAATGCTCATATCCGCCCTGTTCAGCTTGCACGGTTGCTGGTTGATTATTATTTAAGCCATTAGGGTGATAGCTTGTTTGACCGCGATGAATTTGCATTTGATGCATGCCATCACGTTGATTATTATGAAAAGGACATACGGGCTGGTTAATAGGAATTTGGTGAAAATTAGGGCCTCCTAAACGAGATAATTGTGTATCTGTATAGGAGAACAATCTTCCTTGCAGAAGAGGATCATTTGAAAAATCAATACCTGGTACGACATGGCCAGGGTGGAAAGCTACCTGCTCCGTTTCTGCAAAGAAGTTATCAACATTTTTGTTCAATGTCATTTTACCAACTAGTTTTACAGGAACTTCTTCTTCTGGCCATAATTTCGTTGGATCTAAAATATCAAAATCAAATGCATGCTCATCTTCTTCTGGAATTAGCTGCAATCCAAGCTCCCATTCTGGATAATCGCCCTTTTCAATTGCTTCATATAAATCTTGACGATGGAAATCAGGGTTTTTCCCAGCAATCCTTTGAGCTTCATCCCATACTAATGAATGAACCCCGAGGGTAGGTTTCCAATGAAATTTTACGAAGTGGGCTTTTCCTTCTTTATTAATAAGTCGAAATGTATGAACCCCAAAACCTTCCATCATTCGTAAACTACGCGGAATAGCACGGTCGCTCATCTGCCACATAACCATATGAGTAGACTCGGGATTATGCGCAACAAAATCCCAAAATGTATCATGAGCGCTAGCTCCCTGAGGAATATCATTATGTGGTTCTGGTTTAACTGCATGGACAAAATCAGGGAATTTAATAGCATCTTGGATAAAGAATACAGGCATATTATTACCTACTAAATCATAGTTACCTTCATCTGTATAAAATTTTGTGGCGAATCCGCGTACATCTCTTACTGTGTCATTGGATCCTTTAGAGCCTTGAACGGTCGAGAACCGTACAAATACAGGTGTCTTTTTTGAAGGGTTAGTAAGAAAATCTGCTTTCGTATATGCCTCTAACGATTCATAAAGCTGAAAATAACCATGAGCGCCAACTCCGCGTGCATGAACAATTCTTTCAGGAATTCGCTCGTGATCAAAATGGGTCATTTTCTCTCGAAAGTGGAAATCCTCCATTAAGGTTGGGCCTCTTAAGCCCATCTTTAAAGAGAATTCATCCTCGGCTATTTTTACTCCTTGGTTTGTTGTTAAAGCATGTTTGCGTTGATTATCCGTAACGTGGTGTTCCAATTGTTCCGTTTTTTTATTCACAATATAGGCCCCTCCTTTACGCTGTTAATTAATAGATACCCTTTTTGTTAGGATGTAAACATGTATTATCGTTTTTGTATGTAAAAATCATAAAACGTTGGTTGTACCAGTGATTCTTGTTTGAGAAGGGAAAATAAAAAAGCCAAGGAGATACTTTATTTTCTCCTTGGCATTTAAGATAATTCTTTTCGTTAAAACGAAGAAATGCGTTGTTTCGTTTTTGGTACAATAATAAATTTGATCCAGAGTAACCCGACAATCATAATGATAAGGCTATGTAAAAATTGACCTGTAGCAATGAGTATAACAATTGAAAATATAATGAGCTGAATGCTTAGCAATATAAAGATTAAGTGAAGAAATTGATTCATTCGTTTTTCAGTATCAATTGGATATAATGCTACAATAATATTTCCCGAAAAATATTTCCATAGGGAACGGAGCTGCATAGAAATCATATATAGGACGATATATGCGATAGCGCCTTTTACGTATATGTTTGGTATAAAATATAAGGCGAAGGCACCGATCAACCCTAAGCGAATATATATACCGAAATAATCATTCCCGCGTAAAAATGCGAGTGTATGTAAATAGAAGAAAGTTGCTCGTTTTTTATGTAATAAAGGTTCAATCCAAGTTGTAAGCCATTTTCTTTTATTTACTTGCTTATTTAGTTGCGGAACATCAGTGAAGATGCTAGCAAATTGATAGAAACGAACGTTCATTTTTTCTTCTTGCTCGATTATGTAATCCCACGGTATTCGTTTTGTAGGCTGTTTTTTCGTATATAGAAGCAGGAAAGCAAGTAGTAAAAGTAATCCGCCCAATATGAGAACATTTGCCGCATAAAACAGTATATAAATGACTAGGGCGTTACAAGCAATACGAATAATCAGCCATATATTTTTTTCGTGACAATCACGCCACATCCAATGTATGTATATGTTCCAAGCTTTCGTAACCATTAAAATGATAAAGGTTGTACATAAGAAAGGTATCGTTAATTGTAATGATTGCAGTGCAAGCGGAACGAGAATAAGGAACGTAAATAATAATGGGAAAAGCTGAATGATGTAATTGTATAGAAGAGATTTTTTGAAATAAGAAGTTAATTTCTCTTCTAGTGCTAGTAAATAGACAGCGTCAGGTTTTTGAATAAATGTACGAATAGGGCATCTCGTTATAATGAATGTAAGTACAATCGTGATGAGTAGTAAAGATATTCCTTTAGAAGGAGATGCTTTTAGAAACTGAGCATAGTAGTATGCGCCAACGCATGAAATAAAGATAAAGCTATATAGTAAACCGTTAATCATACGTGCAAAGTATGTAATGATATTTTGCATATGTTGTTGGAAACGGCTGCTCCATAGTGATTCGATTGACATGTTTTTCACCTCTTTGTTCTATTATATATGTTTTGGAAAAGAAAAAACGAGCAAATTGCGTTATGCAACTTGCCCGTCTTTCTTTTCGTTATTTTTTTTCTGATCACGATTCATTAAAGGATAGAAAGCAAAGCCGATTACGAATAAACCAATTCCGAGAAGGAATGTTTTTATATCGGCTGCGCCTGTTTTAATAACCCACAGTGCGTAGCAAAGTGCAATCACTGCGACTATGCCATCTGTAATTCTTGCCCGCATTTCATTTTTATACGTTTCACCAGTTGCGACTAGTTTTAACTGGAAGATTGGTGAAACGAGATATGGAATGAGGTAGGCCAGTGTCGATACAGTAATAACGAATGTATAAGCTTCCGCAATTGTTCCTGATAATGTTGAGAATAAGAACACTTGCGACATAATGTTTGTTAATCGTAATGAATAAATTGGACTTCCTTTTTTGTTTGTTTTTGTGAAGAAGGAAGGGAAGAAACCTTCTTTTGCTGCTTGATATGGTACTTCTGAGCTTAATAAAATCCAGCCTAAGATGGAACCGAATAGGGAAGTAAGAGCAAGTAATGCCATCAGTTTCCCGCCGCCATGACCCATTGCAGCGTTTAGTGCATCTGCTAATGGACGTTCAGAAGCTTGTAATTTATCAATGTGAAGTACACCCATTGTTAAAATTGTAATTCCTAAGTAAATCGCAACTGTAATAAGTAATCCTGCAACTGTTGCGCGTTTTACCGTTTTTGGAGAAACAGCACGGTTTGATAAAAGAACCGCTGATTCAATTCCGATAAATGCCCAAAGCGTCGTAAGAGCAGCTAAGTTTACTTGTGAAAGAAGGCCGTGTGATACACCTGATTTATCGATCATCGGTGTGTACCATTGTCCAAACTTAGAAGCTTCGAATGCAAATAATGTAACGACGATGAATAATAGGAATCCAGTTACTTTCGTTGTTGTTGCTAAGAAGTTTAGCTTTCCAGCTCCGCTTACACCGTTTGTTAATATAATATGAGTTCCCCAAAGTAAGATGGAACAAATCGTAAATGTAATTAGTTTTCCGACTTCTACATTAAAAGAACCGATTGAAAATAGTAGTCGTGTATCTTTCATAATTGGGAAGAAGAGTGATAAATATCCCGCAAATGATGTAATGATGGCAACGTTACTTGCCCAGTTTGCAACCCAATATCCCCATACCATACTGAAACCAGCCATTTTTTTCTTTTTTGGTGTTGAGAATAAAGCATATGCATGACTTTGTGGCCCTGTCGTTAAATCAGGACGACGAATTGCTAAATTACCGAAAACAAGAGCTAGCATTAAAACACCAAACCCTGTTGTTAACCAAGCTAAAGTGACACCGAGAGGGCTTGCTGTTTGTGCCAACGTACTTGGCACCATGAAAATACCAGCGCCAACCATATTACCGACAACGAAAGCTGTGAGTACCCAAAAGCCCCATTTTTTTTGTTGCATAGAAAATACCTCCAAAGTTAGTATAACCAAGTCAAGCGAGGAGATATGTATGTCTTCCTGAGTCAGGAAGAGAAGTCCCAAACAAAACAAAAAAAGCACGTAATTTGCCGCTACATGCTTTCTATCTTATAAGAAACCCACGACATACCTCTCGATAGCTCTCCACAAACGAAACGTTTGTGACAGTTCTGCACTTATTAAGTAGCAGACCCAGCAAGCGTGCATGGTGGACACGGGCTTACTTCGGCAACCATTCCTTTCTCATTCCTTCATCAATGCCACTACATCTCCGGAAATGATACTCTTAATGATTGCAACCTCTACCTCACCGAGATACGAATGAGGATTTAAATATTAAATTAACGTATTTAAGAGTAACAAATGAATTTTTATACGTCAATGGATATAATAATAATCAGATTATAGAGAAGAGTTTGTGATTAAAAGTAAGAGGGATTATTATGTAATATTGAATTTTCATAATATAATAAATGTTGTTGGCGCTAGATGATTGAAAAGGGGATGAAGTATATGTCTGTATGTCATAAACATTCAGTAATAGGTGTGTTAGATTCGGGAGTTGGGGGATTAACAGTTGCGAGCGAAATTATAAGACAATTGCCTAAAGAGAGCATTTATTATATTGGTGATAATGAGCGTTGTCCGTATGGGCCAAGAAGTGTAGAAGAGGTACAATCTTTCGTATTTGAAATGGTTGAGTTCCTCAAACAGTTTCCGTTAAAAGCTCTAGTTGTAGCATGTAATACTGCTGCAGCTGCTGCATTGGCTGCGTTGCAAGAAGCACTGTCCATTCCAGTTATTGGCGTTATACATCCGGGAGCAAGAGCGGCTATTAAAGTGACGAAGAAAGGGAAAATCGGAGTAATTGGAACTGTAGGTACGATAAAATCTAATATGTACGAAAAAGCATTGCATGAGCTTGATACATATTTGGAAGTGCATAGTCATGCGTGCCCGACCTTAGCTACAGTTGTAGAAAATCAATTAGAAGATACAGCATATGTAACCGAGCAAGTGAAACAAGCTTTACTGCCATTAACGGAAGAAGATATAGATACGTTAATTCTGGGGTGTACGCATTATCCACTTTTAGAGTCTTATATTAAAAAGGAACTAGGAGAGGATGTAACGATTATTAGTTCTGCAGAAGAAACAGCGATAGAGTTAAGCACAATTTTACAGCACAAAGGAATTCTGGCTGACAATCTGAATCCGAAGCATCGATTTTTTACAACAGGCTCTGCCTTATCATTTGAACATATTGCTGAGCGTTGGCTAGGATATCACATTTCTGTAGAATGTGTGGATTTACCCGTAAAGAATGCTCGCATCTGTAATTAGACTGTATGAAAGTACTTTTTGTTCAATACACTAGGTTAGTTGCATAAGAAGGAAAAAATGCACTTTTAATTGAAAGGATTAAGGTCATTTCAATTAAAGGGGAGATTGGATTATGGAATTATCAAGGTCTCAATTATTTGCTTTAGAGTATATTTCAAAATATGCAGAGAACGAAAAACGTGAGGCGAAAGCAACAATTAATCATATACTTAACATGTGTAATATTACAGATGAAATATTTGAAGAAGCTGTGGCTAACTTAAAATCTCATGCAAGGATCGCTTTACACTTTCATCCAGACAGACTCGATTCGAGTATGAAAAGTGTTGCTGAAGCATTGTTTGAGCAAGGAATATATAAAAGTCAGTTTGAAACATTGCTATCTAACGGAAGCGTATCTGCTTATCCTGGTGGTGAACGTGACCTTTGGGAACAGAGAATATTTGGAGGAGCATATCAATTGGAAGGTGTAACGAATGATCAACGGCCAAAGTATGGGGCGCTAAATTTGATGTTACATCCAGATGGGCCGGCTCCGCGTTTTGGATCATGTTATTTTCTCTTATCTCCAAAAGTTTCTTCTCGCTCTACATATACGTATTTAGATTCGCATCAAGATCCAAAAGAAAAGGGGACTTATGAGGAGTTTGATATGATTTTAGCTGCTCTTTTGGAAGAGACATTCGTAAGAGAGTGTACAATTGGTGAAGGGAATTTGACTCCAACAAGATTAGTTAATCATTTACTGGCTAACATGGAAAGGCCGTTTATAGATTTAGTAAGCAAAGAGCCAGCCCGTAATCTTAATCATTATATTGAAGCGCAAGTTCATGGAGAGATTTCTCTTAAAGAAGACGTGGAAGCTCTTGTTGTAGATCCTTCATTTAAGGGTACGGATGTAGGAAGAACTTTAGAAGAAATTTGCCTGAAGTATGCTATTGATTTGTATTGGCACATGGGTTTTGTACTGCCGGTAGACGAAGTTCCAATGGATTTTAGAGGTTCCAAAATGCCATCTTTGGCAAGACGTATTGCACGACATAATTGTATCGATGCAAATATAATCGGTTCTGCTGTAGCGGATTTGAAACACAATCCATTATCTTGGAGTGATCGTGGAACTTATGAGGAAGTGCTTCAAGAATTAAAATTATTATGGCATGTTTTAGTTCGGTTTGGAAAACCAAATCGGAAGTAGAACGAAATACTCTGTTTTTTGGAAGTATATATAGAAAAGAAGCTGATCTAAAACTAGATCAGCTTCTTTGTATAAGATTAAACTAAGTTTAATACAGTTACTTTTTCACGTGTCATAGACTCAAGGCTCTTACGAATACCTTGTGCGCCCATACCTGAACCTTTTACACCGATGAATGGGAAGTGGTCAGGACCGCGCTCTGTGCGTCCGTTAATTTGAACAGAACCAGTTTCGATTTTGTTAGCAATTGAAAATGCTTTGTTAATGTCTTTAGTGAAGACACTTGCTTGCAGACCGAACTCTGATTTGTTAGCAATTTCAATTGCTTGCTCATCTGAAGAAACACGAATGATTGGAAGGATTGGGCCAAATGGCTCTTCCCAAGCAACTTTCATTTCTTCTGTTACGTGGTCGATTAATGTTGGATAAATTAAGTTACGCTCACGTTTATTACCGATAACGATTGTTGCACCTTTTTCCACAGCGTCGTCAACTAAGCCTTGAACGAAGTCAGCAGATTTATCGTCGATTAATGGAACGATTGTGCTGTCTTGTTCTGGAGATCCAACTGATAGGTTAGCTACTTGCTCTTTTAATAAGCCAACAAGCTCGTCTGCTACGTTTTCGTGTACAAGTACACGTTTAATAGCTGTACAACGTTGACCAGAGTAAGAGAATGCACCGCTTACGATATGGTTTGCAGCATCTTGTAAGTCAGCATCTTCACGAACGATACCAGGGTCTTTACCACCAAGTTCTAATACAAGTGGAATCATTGAAGCTTTTTTCGCTAAATGTTTACCTGTGTTTGTACCACCTGTGAACGATACCATATTGATGCCTTCGTGTTCTACTAAGTAGTCACCAATTACAGAACCACGTCCTGTCGCTACGTTTACAAGACCTTTTGGAAGGCCAGCTTTATGAAGTGCTTCCACCATTTTAATACCGCTAATTGCACCTTGAGTTGCTGGTTTGAAAATAACAGCGTTACCCATAATTAATGCTGGTGCAAGTTTTGCAGCAGATAAGTTTACTGGGTAGTTAAATGGTGCGATTGCTAATACAACACCAAGTGGTGCGCGTTGGATAATCGCAAGTTTTGATTTTGTACCGCCCGGGAAGCTATCGCCCATCATGCTTTCCCCGTGCATATGTAAAGCTTCTTCAATCGTATAACGAATGAAATCAGCTGTACGAACAACTTCTTTCTTCGCATCTTTATATCCTTTACCGACTTCTTTCATAATGATATCGGCAATTTCATCCTGCATATTTACGAGCTCATCAGCCCATTTATATAAATACTTTGCGCGATCTTGTAGAGAAGCTTCCGCCCATGATTTTTGAGCTTCCTTTGCAGATGCAATTGCTTCATCTACTTCTCCGCGAGTAATTGCTTGTACTTGTCCAATTACTTCGTGTAAGTATGGAGATGGAATTTCGATTGTTTCTCCTGAAGAGCTTTCTCTCCATTCTCCATTTAAATAAAATTTGTACGTATTGCTAGTTGTCATGATTAGTCCTCCTAAAATAGCAACTTGTAAGAGTGAGTATAAGGTGATTGTATGGGGTTTGATAACATTTTTCAAATGAAATATTTGTGAAAACGATTTCTTATGAAGTTTTTATTTTGTATGCCCTTTCTTACAGAACATTCCCTTATTTCGAAATGATGGATCATATGTTTTTATTCAATTTGTAAAAAAACAATTGACAGAATACTCAATAAAGTTATAAGATTATAAATGGAAAATAAATGAAGGGGGTGTGCGTAATGATTGTAATCGTAAATGTAATGGGTTTAGCTCTGTTAAATGGCAGAAAACATTTATATCATTACGCAACCCGTGCGGATATATAGGGCATTTTTGTCTTATAAAAAGCGTACGTTGCGTATATCGTAACGTACGCTTTTATGCATTTTTGTGCATATCGTCAAGCGGCGGTATGCTTTTTTTTGTTTATTTTCCATGTTACTAAATAAAACTTTGGAAGGTGGAAAAATGTGATGAGATTGTATGGGTTACGAAATGTAAATGTAATGGGTCTGGATAGCGGATAAAGAAATGAGAGATAAACGAGAACGAGAAGGGAGAGATTACATTGTTTTCAGTATTACTAAAGTTAAAGTGGTTTTTTAAAGAGCATTGGAGGAGATATAGTATCGCCATTGGAGCTCTTTTAATTGTGAATATAGTTGAAGTTATTCCCCCGAAAGTGTTAGGGGTTACGATAGATAATATAAAAACAGGAACGTTATCGAACGAAGCTATTATACAGTCTATTCTTATTTTAATTGGGGTTACGATAGTTGGATATGGCCTCACTTTCGTATGGCAACATCAATTGTTTGGCGGTGCATTCGTGCTTGAGAAAACGATGCGCTCTAAATTTATGGGGCATTTACTTAAGATGACGCCGACTTTTTATCAAAAAAATCGTACTGGTGATTTAATGGCGAGAGCGACAAATGATTTAAAAGCAATCGCTATGACAGCTGGTTTCGGTATATTAACGCTCGTTGATTCGAGTTTATATATGCTTACGATTGTCTTTATGATGGGATTTACAATTAGTTGGGAGCTTACATTTGCGGCACTTATACCGCTTCCAATTATGGCGTATGCGATGAATATATATGGAAAGAAATTGCATGAAAGATTTACAGTTGCGCAAGATGCGTTCGGTGATATGAACGATAAAGTATTAGAATCGATTGCTGGCGTGCGTGTTATTCGTGCGTATGTACAAGAGAATGCAGATCAGGAAAGATTTCATCAATTAGGAGATGACGTCTACGAAAAGAATATGAAAGTAGCTAGAATTGATGCACTATTCCAGCCAACTGTGAAAATGCTTGTCGGTCTTAGTTATTTAATTGGTTTAGTGTATGGCGCATATCTTGTATTTCAATCAAAGGTGACACTTGGTGAACTTGTTTCCTTTAACGTGTATTTAGGGATGATGATTTGGCCGATGTTTGCAATTGGTGAATTAATCAATGTTATGCAAAGAGGCAATGCGTCACTCGACCGTGTAAATGAAACGTTAGCGTATGAACCAGATGTAAAGGATCCGAAACATCCAAAGCTTGTACAAGAGCCGAATTATATTCAGTTTGATGATGTTACCTTTTCATATCCTTCATCAACTGAAACAAATTTAAAAAAGGTTTCGTTTACATTAAAACAAGGGGAAACGCTTGGTGTTGTTGGAAAAACAGGAAGCGGAAAAACGACGCTCGTACGTCAGCTTCTTCGCCAATATCCGCTTGGAGATGGAGATATTGCAGTCTCTGATGTGACGTTAGATCAAATGACGAATGAAAATGTGCTTGGGTGGATTGGTTATGTACCGCAGGAACATATTTTATTCTCAAAAACAGCGAGGGAAAATATTTTATTCGGAAATAGGGAAGCGACGGAAGAGGAACTCGAGAAAGCGATTGAAATTGCAGCGTTTAAAAAAGACTTAGAGTTTTTACCAGAAGGGTTAGAAACGCTCGTCGGAGAGAAAGGTGTTTCCTTATCAGGAGGGCAAAAACAAAGGATTTCGATTGCACGAGCTGTTATTCAAAATCCGGAAATATTAATTTTAGATGATTCTTTATCAGCTGTTGATGCTCGTACGGAAGCAGCGATCATTGAAAATATAAGAACAGAGAGAAGCGGAAAGACGACGATTATTACGACGCACCGTTTATCTGCCGTACAACATGCGGATTGGATTCTCGTGATGGATGAAGGAGAAGTAATAGAAGAAGGTACGCATGATCAGCTTATTCAAAAGGGAGGCTGGTATGCGGAACAGTTTGAAAGACAACAAGGAGAAAGTGAAAGTGCGGATAGTGGGGTGAAAATATGAGCGTTTCAAAACGATTGTTTCAATACGCAATGAAAGTAAAAGGGACGATTTTTGCAGCGATGCTAATGTTATTTATTTTCGTCATCGCAGAGCTTGCTGGTCCTTTCGTCGCGAAAACGATGATTGACGATCATATCGTTGGAATAGAGAAGCCTTGGTATGAAACAGAAAAGAGTGAAGAGGCTGTTTCGTATAATGGCGCCTTTTATAAGCGAAGCGATCGCTTCCAGGAAGGTGAGAAAAAAGGAAAAGAAGTACGCGTGATGCAAGTCGGTTTTCAATATTACTTTGTACCGAATAAAGTAAATCTAGAAGGATCACGGACTGTAAAAGGTGATATGATTACCGTTCAAAATGGTAAGGCGGTGCAAGTGTATAAAGCGAAAGCATTGACGAAAGAAGAAGTGTTTTCGTTTTATAAACCAGAAATAAACCGACTATTATTACTTGGTGGAGGCTATTTTGCTTTATTAGTAGTCGTTTCATTATTTGCATACGGAAAGCAGTTTTTCTTACAGAAGGCAGCGAACAAAATTATTCAAATTATGAGGGAAGATGTCTTTTCTCATATTCAAACGTTGCCGATTCGTTATTTTGATCATTTACCAGCAGGGAAAATTGTGTCGCGTGTAACGAATGATACAGAGGCTATTCGTGATTTATATGTAACGGTGCTGGCAACATTCGTTTCAAGTATCATCTATATTATTGGGATATTCGCTGCGCTATTTTTACTTGATGTAAAATTGGCGACGTTATGTTTACTCATCATCCCAATTTTAATTGTTTGGGCTATTTTATATAGAAAGTATGCGTCTGTATACAATCATAAAATGCGCTCTCGTTTATCTGATATTAACGGAACAGTGAATGAATCCATTCAAGGGATGCCAATTATTCAAGCGTTCCGTCAAGAGCGTGAAACGAAAAAAGAGTTTGAAGAATTAAATGGCGATTATTTTAAGTATCAAAATAAAATTTTAAATTTAAATGCAGCAACTTCTCATAATTTAGTAGCCGTATTAAGAAATATTGCTTTCACAGGAGTAATTTGGTATTTCGGCGGTGCTTCATTAAGTGCTACAGGCGTCATTTCTTTAGGGATACTATATGCGTTCGTTGATTATTTAACACGATTATTCTCACCGATTACAAATATGGTGAATCAGCTTGCTAACTTAGAACAATCGCGCGTTGCATCAGAACGTGTTTTTGAATTATTAGAGGAAAAAGGGGAAGCAGTAGAAGAAGAACGTATACCTCGCTTACAAGGAAATGTGAAGTTTGATAATGTGTCGTTTTCTTATAATGGAAAAGATGAAGTGTTAAAAAATATTTCATTTGAAGCGAAACAAGGCGAGACAGTCGCACTTGTCGGTCATACTGGCTCAGGAAAAAGTTCCATTATGAATGTACTCTTTCAGTTTTACGAGTTTGAAAAAGGAAAGCTTACAATTGACGGTCATGACGTAAAAGAGATGCCGAAACAAGCAACTCGTGAACATATGGGAATTGTACTGCAAGATCCATTTTTATTTAGCGGAACAGTAGCATCTAATGTTAGTTTAGAAAATGAAAATATTTCAAAAGAGCGCATCGTAAAAGCATTGCGTGATGTAGGTGCTGAAAGATTTGCGAACAATATAAATGAAGAAATTACGGAGAAAGGAAGTACACTTTCAACCGGAGAACGTCAGCTTATATCGTTTGCTAGGGCGCTCGCTTTTGACCCAGCCATTTTAATATTAGATGAAGCGACATCTAGTATCGATACAGAAACAGAGGCGATGATTCAACAAGCGCTAGAAGTTGTGAAAAAAGGAAGAACGACATTTATTATTGCCCACCGTCTTTCAACAATTAAAAGTGCAGATCAAATTATCGTGCTTGATAGAGGGACGATTTTAGAAAAAGGGTCTCATGATGAATTAATGAAAAAGCGCGGGCGTTATTACGATATGTACAAAACGCAAATGGAAGGGAATCAGAGCGCTTAATAGGTATGGGGAGGAACTTGTGATTTTCACAAGTTCTTTTTTAGTGAATCACGGCAATTAAATAAGAAGTATTATTTTACCTTTCGTACAATAAATGCTATATTAAAAAATGTTACTTATTTTTTGTATGTAGCATTATTTTTCCTTTTTGTTTGATTATGAAGAAAAAGGATAAACTAAATAAGAACATTTTCATTGAAAAATTGTTCAAGATTGCATACAATCAATATAGTTTTTAAATTCCTATCAGAATACTTGGAGGATTACCATCATGAAGAAATTATTTTCAGTACTTGCAGTAACTACATTAGCGATCGGGATTGTAGCCGGCTGCGGTAAAGAAGAGAAAAAAGATACAGCTAGTCAAGACGCGTTACAAAAGATTAAACAAAGCGGTGAACTTGTAATTGGTACAGAAGGTACATACCCACCATTTACGTTCCACGATTCAAGCAATAAATTAACTGGATTTGACGTTGAACTATCAGAAGAAGTTGCAAAACGTTTAGGTGTAAAACCTGTATTTAAAGAAACGCAATGGGATAGCTTACTTGCTGGTTTAGATGCAAAACGTTTCGATATGGTTGCAAACGAAGTTGGTATTCGTGAAGATCGTCAAAAGAAATACGACTTCTCTAAACCATACATTTCATCTTCAGCGGCATTAGTTATCGCAAAAGATAAAGATAAACCTGCTACATTTGCTGATGTAAAAGGATTAAAAGGAGCACAATCTTTAACAAGTAACTATGCAGATATCGCTAAGAAAAATGGTGCGGAAATCGTTGGTGTAGAAGGATTTAGCCAAGCAGCAGAACTATTAGCTTCAGGGCGCGTTGATTTCACAATCAATGATAAATTATCAGTGTTAAATTATTTAGAAACGAAAAAAGATGCGAAAATTAAAATTGTAGATACAGAAAAAGAAGCTTCAGAAAGTGGATTCTTATTCCGTAAAGGTAGCACTAAGCTTGTACAAGAAGTAGATAAAGCGTTAGAAGATATGAAAAAAGACGGTACGTATGACAAAATAACGAAAAAATGGTTTGGTGAAAATGTATCTAAGTAGTGCATTGATTTCAGATCGATTGTCTACTTGGATGGATATTATGCAGACTTCCTTCATGCCTATGCTGAAGGAAGCTGTTTTTACGACAATTCCATTAACGCTTATTACATTTATTATCGGTCTTATACTGGCAACGTTAACGGCGCTTGCACGTATTTCAGGTAGTCGTATTTTACAATGGATTGCTCGTATCTATGTATCTATCATTCGCGGAACGCCACTTCTTGTACAGTTATTTATTATTTTCTATGGTCTCCCAACTCTTAATATTGAAGTTGAGCCATATACAGCAGCAGTTGTTGGATTTTCATTAAATGTCGGTGCGTATGCATCTGAAATTATTCGTGCTTCTATCCTTTCCATTCCGAAAGGGCAGTGGGAAGCAGCTTACACAATTGGGATGACATATCCGCAAGCGTTAAAACGTGTTATTTTACCGCAAGCAACGCGCGTATCAATTCCGCCGCTTTCGAATACATTTATTAGCTTAGTGAAAGATACTTCATTAGCATCGTTAATTTTAGTAACAGAAATGTTCCGAAAAGCGCAGGAAATTGCGGCAATGAACTATGAGTTTTTAATTGTTTATTTTGAAGCAGGTCTTATTTATTGGGTTATTTGTTTCTTATTATCAATCGTACAACAGATGTTAGAAAAGCGTTCAGAACGCTATACATTAAAATAATCCTTTTACAAAAGGAGTTTTTGTTTTTATGATTTCAATTCAGCACTTACAAAAAAGTTTCGGAGATAATACCGTACTAAAGCATATAGATTTAACAGTTGAGAAGGGCGAGGTTGTTGTTATTATCGGGCCGTCTGGATCTGGTAAAACGACATTCCTGCGTTGCCTTAACGTATTAGAAACGCCAAACGCTGGTCATATTCGTATCGGTAATAAAGAGCTTAACTTCTCTCAAAAAGTAACGAAGAAAGATATTGTCAACCTTCGTACGCAAACAGGTATGGTATTCCAGCACCATAATCTATTCCCGCATTTAACAGCACTTCAAAATGTAATGGAAGGGCTCGTTACAGTGAAAAAGATGGGGAAAGAAGAAGCGAAGAAAAAAGCAAACTATTTCCTTGAAAAAGTGGGTCTAGCAGATAAAGTGGATTTATATCCGTTCCAATTATCAGGCGGACAACAACAGCGCGTTGGAATTGCTCGCGCGCTTGCGATGGAGCCGGAAGTGTTACTATTTGATGAACCGACGTCAGCACTTGATCCTGAACTCGTTCAAGAAGTTCTGAAGGTCATGAAAGAACTTGCTAAAGAAGGTATGACGATGGTCATTGTAACGCACGAAATGCGTTTTGCACATCAAATTGCGAACCGTGTTATTTTCATGGATGGCGGTGTCGTTGTCGAACAAGGTACACCAGAAGAAGTATTTACAAATCCAAAAGAAGAACGTACGAAGAAGTTTTTACAAATGTTGCAATAAATGAAGGAAGGTCTCAAGGCATATGCCTTGAGACCTTTTTGCCATATATATTTATTTGTGGAATCCGCCAAGGCTTTGCTCAGCCATTGCAACTAGACGTTTTGTGATTTCGCCACCAACAGAACCGTTAGCACGAGCTGTAGAATCTGCTCCTAATTGTACACCAAATTCTTGAGCGATTTCGTACTTCATTTGGTCGATTGCAGCTGTTGCTCCTGGTACTACTAATTGATTTGAAGAATTTTGGTTTGCCATAGGAATATATCCTCCTTAGAGTTATAAAAATTTTTTTGGTTGGACTAGCTGGAGTTGAACCAGATTATCGCCCCGTTTGGCGCTAATCCATCGGTAATTAAGTTTGTACTCATAGTATGGATGTTACCTAGAAAGATATACGAAATAATAATTTGTAAATTTTGTAAAAAAATCTTAGTGATTTCGTAAATTATGAAATAAGAGTAATCGTTGTATTTTTTAGAAAGAAGGCTAAACTAAGAGCGATATGAAATATATTTTTCTTTTTGTATCCTGCTATTTTGAGGTAAATGTAAGTAAGAACGGGGCAAGACGCTCCTATACGTAGCTAGATACAATTATATGGAGGAATCGTGATGGGAATTTGCCCGCTTTGCAACGCATTAGAATCACAAACATATTCTTGTCAAAATTGCCAAAGTATACTCCAAGATTATGGGAAGGCTGTAGATTACATAGACGATTATAGTGCGTATATGGACCAAGAATTATTAAGTGCAGTAGATGGATTGACACATAATAATTCAAATGAATATTGCAATCATATTTTTTATTGCGGAGTATGTAACGTGGAAACAGAGTTTGTAGTAAAACTTGTGTAAATAGAAAACTTCCACCTTATGAATGAGGTGGAAGTTTTTGTTTTTGTATTTGTGAGTGAATCATAGGAGACGGAATATGCTCGTTGTTTGAGGAAGTCTCTGATTTTATTTGAGACATTTTTTCTTTTGTATCGCGCAAAGAGTGTTCAGTTAAGTAGATGGCATATTCGTAAAATAATTGGCGCGTTAGTTCACTCTGTTCTTTTAACTTGGCATCTTGGAATACAGTTCGCCCTGGTTTAGAGTTTGCTTCAAAGAGCCACGGGTTTTCCTGCGTGTCTAAACCGATATCAAAACCGATTTCTCCAATATTTCCGGTTACTTGTTCATCGAGTGCGTAACTAATTTGTAAGGCTGTATGTTTTAATTTATTTTCAATTTGAATTTGTTTCGTTGAATCAGGAAAAAGTTCTTGTAGCAATTTCGTATCGCCACCGCTATTTACATGCGTTGTTAAGCTACCTTTGCCAGCAATTTTTGCGACGATTGCACTGACCATCCATTGGCCGAAATGATTTTTATTTGTATGAATGCGGAAATCAACAGGCTGCCCATCGAAGCGTAGCAAGGAGATACCTTGTTGTACGATAAACTTTTTTAAATCATGTCCTTTTAACACATGGTTCAGAAGCGTTTCTAATGATTGGTACTTTCTTAGTTTATTTTCTTCATTTTCGCGATAACGACAGTAGTAGCAATTCTCTGCTTGAGAATAAAATAGTTGATGAATATTTCTACCGAAGCTACCATGAATCGGTTTCATATAAATGGATTTATACGTTCCGAGAAATCGTTCCACTTGTTCGAAGTGCTGAAATGTTTCTGTGTTTGGTAATAACGGCATGATGGATTCATCTTTCATAAGAAGTTGATGTACTTCCCATTTATTAAAAAACCCTGAGTTAAACCAAGGAATAGCATAGTCATGCTCTAGCTTTCTTTTTGCTCTTACGATCGGTTTATAATTTTCGGCTTTCCGATTTGGTAATCGATCGTAAATGACATTCGGTAAAGGGACTTTTTTCTTTATCCACTTTTCCTCTTGAAAGAAATACCCTTCAATTGTTTCGTCTTCCCAGTCTATATGTTGCACACCAAAAACGAATACAAATGGTCGTAAGGTGAATGGTGGCGTTAGTAACTCGCCAAGAGAAGTTGAACGGTTCCCTAAAGGATTAGAAGCGTCATCGTTAAAACCAGTTGTGAAAATCCCGATTAATGGTCCGAAAATAATCGTTTCATTTTGTGTGAATGCATGGATAGTAGTGGAATGAGGCAGTAAAAGTTTCTCTGCAATTTGTTTTCCAATAATGATTTCGCGAGTAAAGGAATAATGAATTTTTACCTCTTCACTTGCAACATGGCGTAGGCCGAAGGAAAGGGATGTAATTGGTGGTGTGATGGAAAAAATATAAGGTAAAGTAATACTATTTGGATGTTCATCTGAAATATTTAACGTATATATGTGCTCTTTCAAAATAGACTTACCCCCTTTCTTTATGGTGTAAAGCGACTAAATTGTAATGGTCCGTGATATATTTTTTCGGCTAATGAATCACTATGGCGAATGTAATGTTCGTACGGGGGAATCGTGTTGACATACATAAGCCAAATTGCCCCTTTTTGATCCATAATAGTGGAAAGCTCTAGCTCGAATAATGAAGAATAAGATGCATCTAGCGTTTGAAACACTTCATTTATAATGTCTTGTAAAGCGTCTTGTAACAATTGTACACCGGTACTAGATAGTACGTATTTAATTTTTGAAAATGCATGCAGCGAGGAATCATCGGTTGCCGATAGTAAAAGTTGATTCGGAAATGAACTTTTTTGTATAAACTGACCGATAACGTTCCACTTCTGTTCTTTATTTTTTTGTAAAATGGTTCGAATATGGAGTGGGTATGTTAATTGATTTGGAGGTTGCAGCATTGTATGCGTGATGTAACGTGCTGATCGTATATGAGATTTGTACCAAGATATAAATTCATCAGTTCGTTTAATTGGAGTAGAAGTATGGTAAGCATCATTTATCGTATCAACATGAAACGTTTTATTTTTATAAACGACCCGGTACAAACTTTCATTGGAATGTGCGTTAGTAGGACGTATAATAATATCTTTTGTTTTTAATAACAGTTTGAAAATGTTGTGTATCGTTGCTATTTCAAATTTTGGTATATAAGGAGATAATTTTTTATTCGTGAGAAATACATCATGTAGTTCGCTTAAGTCAATGAGTGTGTTATTTAAAAAGGTAGTGGAAGCACGGTTGTGTAATGAGCGAATAATTGACTTTGCTTTTTCGACGTTTGTTTCCTCGTTAAAAGAAGAACGATCGTATATATAAGAAGGAATAGGGAATATTTGCTCTTTCCATTTTCCTGTATCTGTATCATAAATCAGACCAGAAATAAGATCTGTTTTAGGGTCAATACCAAACGGCGTAAACTGGGCCACGACATTATGATAAAGCCGAGCGCGTTTAGCGATTTCGGTGTAATACGTTTGCTCATAATGAGGCTGAGAAGTTAAAATACCGAGAACCAACGAAATCACTCCTTTACTAACAAAATGTTGGCATAATAGGCGAAGCTATATATTGCAAATACGTTTTTATACCATTATACTTTTGTCCGTATGATGATATGCTATAGTTTTGGAGAAGCGAAAGGTTGATTGTAATGGATATATGGTTAAGTATGTTAACGACGACAGGGCTCGGAGCGATTATTGGAGGATTTACAAATCATTTAGCGATAAAAATGTTATTTCGTCCTCATCGTCCTATGTATATTGGGAAGTTTCAAGTGCCATTTACACCAGGATTAATTCCGAAGCGCCGCGATGAACTTGCTGTTCAATTAGGGAAAATGGTTGTAGAACATTTGTTAACGCCAGAAGGAATCGGCAAGAAGTTAACAAATGAAGAGTTTCAAAAAGGTTTAATCCACTGGGCACAAGTAGAAGTGGATAAAGTAATTACGAATGAACAGTCACTGCGACACATGTTAGAAAAATGGGACGTAGCGCATGTAGAAAAAGAAGCAACTGAGAAAATCGAACAGGTGATTACAGAAAAGATTCAGGCATTTTTAGAAGAGTACTATACATATACATGGGAACAAGCTTTACCTCATTCTGTTCATGAGAAAATAGAGAATGCGATCCCAAATGTCTCGGCGTTTATTTTAGATCGAGGAATCAGTTTTTTTGAAAGTGAAGAAGGGAAAGCGCGTCTTTCAAAAATGATTGATGATTTCTTTGCTTCTAGGGGGACATTGCTTAACTTAGTCGGAATGTTTTTAGGGAATGTAAGTGTAGTGGATCGTGTGCAGCCTGAGGTTATTAAGTTTTTAGGGCAAGATGGCACAAAGCAGCTTTTAACTGAAGTACTGCAAAAAGAGTGGGAAAAGTTAAAAGGAAGAGATGTAAAAGAAGTAGAAACGTTTGTAGAAAAAGAAATGATTGTAAGCTCTATATTGTCAGCAGTTAAAGTTGAGGAAACAGTGAGCAAGTTTTTAAATCAATCTGTGCAGCAAGTATGTGAGCCAGTTCGAGAAACAATTATGGAAAAGGTAGTCCCAAGTGCAGTAACGAAAGGCTTGAAGTGGGGAGCAGAAAACGTAGCGAGTATACTAAATAATCTCCACTTGGCTGAAATTGTGCAGCAAGAAGTGTCCACATTTTCCACGGAGAGACTAGAAGATTTAGTGCTGTCCATTACAAAAAATGAACTGAAAATGATTACGTATTTAGGTGCCTTATTAGGCGGTATGATTGGAATTGTGCAAGGTTTATTACTGTTGTTTCTGAAATAATAAAATACGTACATATAAATAAAAGTGAAATTTCTTCACATCTCTTGCATAGTTTGATATGGTAAGAAGAGGTGCGTATGTAAATGCACGTAAAAGGCAGTGCGTATGATAAGCGCTAGCCTTCTAAAGGAGGAAAAATAAAATGACAAAAAACATTCATGATGTAGCATATGAATTACAAAAAGCAATCGCTGAAAACGATGACTTCAAAACGTTAAAAGAGAGCTACGCAGCAGTTCAAGCTGATGCAGCTTCAAAGAACTTATTCGATGAGTTCCGCACAATGCAACTTAGCCTACAACAAAAAATGATGCAAGGCCAAGAAATCACTGAAGAAGACAACCAACAAGCACAAGAAGTTGTAGTTCGCATTCAACAAGATGCTAAAATTACAAAGTTAATGGAAACTGAGCAACGCTTAAATGTTGTAATCGGCGACGTTAACAAAATTATCATGAAACCACTTGAAGAATTATATAGCGCGCAACAACAAGCGTAATAGTGGAAGACGCCCCTTGTATGGGGCGTCTTTTTTGTTTAGGGAATTTGATAGTTAGACCACAAAACCTCACTTTCAAAATAGCTATTTTGAAAGTGGTATGTAGTACATCCGTTAATTCTTTTTATTGCTGTTAATTGAAGTTTTAATGTTTTTTTCGTTTAAAAACTTTTCAATCTCTTTTTGCTTCCGTCCATTAGCTTTCTCAAGGTGCTTCGTAAAAGAAAAATCGGCTTTGAATAAGTTACCATCTTGGGCGAGTTTGTTTAATTCTTGATCTAGTTCTACGAAAATAGCCGTAGATGATGACATAAATTCATAGATTTCTTTTGAAGGTTTTTTATAATCAGTAGGTAAATTATTATTACTAATAAACTCATGGAAATTCATATCGTTTTGTTTCGCTAGATCGATTAGTTTTTGTAATTTTTTTCGATCGGAATCAGTGAAATTCTTATCAGGAGTTGTTGAGGCAAGTGGAATGATGTTTTCAGATAACTCCCAGCTATAATCTATATAATCTTTTATATTTTTTCTCATTTCATCTTCATTAATAGTTTCATTCTTTTTTGAGGAAGTGAATATAGTTTCCGGAATTTTAACCGTAACATCTTTAATAGATTGTACATCGTTTTCTTCCTTAGGTTGTGCACTGTTTGAACAAGCTGATAGAAATAAAAGAGTAAGTAGCATGAGTGAATATAAAGTATATTTCTTCATTTTAATCTCCTTTTTTATTCATTAGTGTCTTTGTAAAATAGCTATATTCCATTTTAAATACTTTACTAAAAGTGCGTATATATGTTTGACCATTTGATAACATACGACGGATATGAGTAAACCGACGCAAAAAGCGATGAACACATTATAAACATCGGAATAACTAATTTGATGAAACCCTTTAAAGAATCCTAATCCTATTAATAAAATAGGTGAAATAATTAATACTGGAGTGGCAATGATTAGTGCTAGAAGAAAAGGTAATAAAAAGAGTAGTACGAAAAAGGCGATAAAGATAAAGGCAAAGTTTAAAACACTTAAGCTCATAACAGAAAATAGTGCAGTTATCATATTTTTGAAGCTTCGTTTCTTGTCAGCATTGCTTATTGCATAGGAAACATTAAGTTCTTTAGCAATAGCTTTAGGGTTTCCTAGTTTTTTAGAAATTTCTTCTTCGCATATTCCATCCTGTTTACCACTAATAAAATGAGTTTCGTACTCTGAGATGATATCCTCCTTTTCTGAATTAGGTATATTCCGTAGGGAGGAACTAAGTTGGCTTAAAAATTCACTTTTGTTCATTGTAATCACTTCCCTTTATAAAATAATGAATTATAGCTGAGAATTCGCTCTTTTTTGAGAGGGGGATATACTAACCACGAATGTTATTCCAATTAATGGGTGTTCCAATATTTACAAATATATCATTTAGTAGTGTTCTTTGCAAGGTACTGTAAACATTTTGGTACCGTGATGAGATGGAAGCTTTTTAGATTTTTTCGAGAAAATATGAAAATATTATTTTAAGATAAATAAAGGGTTGTAAGCGCATTCCTTAATGAGTGTCATAAAACTGTCAAATTCATATCGTTGGAAAAATAATGCATTTGTAATATAATGATAAATAATACTTCACCACGTTAATTAACCAGGTGAAGTTTAAAATCTTTATTACACAAATTATGAAACAAAGGAATGGTTAGTTTGAGTACAGGTGTAAAAGCAAACGACGTGAAGACAAAAACAAAAGGAGCAGATCTTGTTGTTGATTGTTTAATTAAACAAGGTGTTACACATGTTTTCGGTATTCCAGGAGCGAAGATTGACTCTGTATTTGATGTACTGCAAGAAAGAGGACCAGAGTTAATTGTTTGTCGTCATGAACAAAATGCAGCATTTATGGCAGCTGCGATTGGTAGATTAACAGGAAAACCGGGCGTATGTCTTGTAACTTCAGGACCAGGGACATCAAATTTAGCGACAGGTCTTGTTACTGCGAATGCGGAGAGTGATCCCGTTGTTGCTTTAGCTGGTGCAGTTCCACGTACAGATCGATTAAAACGTACGCACCAATCTATGGATAATGCTGCACTATTCGAACCAATCACAAAATATAGCGTAGAAGTAGAGCATCCTGATAATGTGCCAGAAGCATTATCAAATGCATTCCGAAGTGCGACTTCCACAAATCCAGGCGCTACTTTAGTAAGTCTTCCGCAAGACGTTATGACTGCGGAAACGAATGTAGAGTCTATCGGTGCGCTTTCTAAGCCACAGCTTGGAATCGCTCCCACACATGATATTACATACGTAGTAGAAAAAATAAAAGCAGCGAAATTGCCAGTTATTTTACTCGGTATGAGAGCAAGCACAAATGAAGTGACGAAAGCTGTTCGTGAATTAATTGCGGATACAGAACTTCCTGTCGTTGAAACATATCAAGCAGCTGGTGCGATTTCACGTGAATTAGAAGATCATTTCTTCGGCCGCGTTGGCTTATTCCGTAACCAACCAGGTGATATTTTACTAGAAGAAGCGGACCTTGTTATTTCTATCGGTTATGACCCAATTGAGTATGATCCGAAATTCTGGAATAAACTTGGGGACAGAACGATTATTCATCTTGATGACCATCAAGCAGATATCGATCATGATTACCAACCAGAGCGTGAATTAATTGGTGATATTGCCTTAACAGTAAATAGTATCGCAGAAAAATTACCGAAACTTGTGTTAAGTACGAAATCAGAAGCAGTATTAGAACGATTACGTGCGAAATTATCAGAACAAGCAGAAGTTCCAAATCGTCCTTCAGAAGGTGTTACGCATCCACTTCAAGTGATTCGTACACTTCGTTCTTTAATTAGTGACGATACAACTGTTACATGTGACATCGGTTCCCATTCTATTTGGATGGCGAGATGTTTCCGTTCTTATGAACCACGTAGATTATTATTTAGTAACGGTATGCAAACGTTAGGTGTTGCACTCCCTTGGGCAATCGCAGCTACTTTAGTAGAACCAGGTAAAAAAGTAGTTTCCGTATCAGGTGACGGTGGTTTCTTATTCTCAGCGATGGAGTTAGAAACGGCGGTACGCTTAAATTCTCCAATCGTCCATCTCGTTTGGAGAGACGGCACATATGATATGGTTGCATTCCAACAAATGATGAAATACGGCAGAACATCAGCTACAGAGTTTGGGGATGTTGATCTTGTGAAATATGCGGAAAGTTTCGGGGCGTTAGGTCTTCGTGTTAACACGCCTGATGAATTAGAAGGGGTATTAAAAGAAGCATTAGCAGCAGATGGTCCTGTCATTATTGATATTCCAATTGACTATCGTGACAACATTAAATTAAGCGAAAAATTATTACCAAACCAATTAAACTAATGGAGGCAGATTTGAGATGACGGTTGCGCAATTAATTGATATTGATGCAAAAAAAACGAAAACGAATAACGAAGTATATCAAACATCTACAATGCTTGCGCTATTAGATGGTATATATGATGGTGTGATTAGCTTTGAGGAACTAAAAGAACGTGGTGATTTCGGTATCGGCACATTTGATCAATTAGATGGTGAAATGATCGCGTTTGATAATGAATTTTATCATTTACGTTCAGACGGTTCAGCAGAAAAAGTAGAGCCAGAAGAAACAACACCGTTTGCGACTGTAACGTTTTTTGAGAAAGAAATGAGTTATACAGTGGAGCATCCGATGAATCGTGAAGAAGTGGAAGCTTTATTACATGAATTAATGCCGAGTAAAAACCTATTTTATGGTATTCGAATGGATGGTACGTTCCGCGAAGTAAGAACGAGAACTGTTCCAAGACAAGAAAAACCGTATACACCACTCGTTGAAGTGACGAAATCACAACCAATCTTCTCATTTGAAAATACAGAAGGTACGCTTGCTGGATTTTGGACGCCAGATTATGCGCAAGGTATTGGTGTAGCTGGTTTCCACTTACATTATATTGATGATGAAAGAAGCGGAGGCGGACATGTTTTCGATTATGTGGTTGAAAACTGTACGATCCAAATTTGTCAAAAAGCTCATATGCATTTAGCACTTCCAGAAACAGCTGATTTTATGGCGGCTGAATTATCTAGAGAAAACTTAGAGGATAATATTGCGACTGCGGAAGGTGCGGAGTAAAAAGGGAGAGACTGTTCCATTTTGGAACAGTCTTCTTTTATTTGTAATGTTATTCCTTGTCGAATCGTTGATATATTGTGAGTTATGATAGATATATTCGAAAAATCGTTGATATCGTTTATCCCGCTTTAATGGGCAGTAAGATCCCCACTTCCAAATTCAGCGAAAGCAAAGAAGTTAGGCGGGGGATCAACTGCCCATAAAAGTCCGATTGGTTCAACTAATAATCAGTGGGGGATGAAGGCACTCCCCACTGATTAAAGTTTCACTTTATTTCTTTGAAACAAACGGATGCCCCTCATAATAAAAACGCCACGGATAATGTACAGCTTCTTCTGCATAGTCGATATTAATACGAGGTCCTGCTGTTATTTTATATTGTGATGATAGGTGTTCTTCTTCTGGGACGAGTTCAATATGCAATGTGTCACTTTGTAATGATACGCCTCGTTCTTCCAAAGTGATTCCAAGGGCACGACATAATTTTCCAGGTCCGTTCGTTAAGTTTTTATACTGTGCTTTTGTAATGTCTGTTTTGTTGTAGCGCGCTAGTTTTATTTCTTCTATTCCATCTACCGGCTCAAGGGCTCGAATGAGAACACCTTGCGGGGTGCCTACTGGTGCTGTAATGACGTTAAAACAATGGTACATACCGTAAATTAAATATACGTAAGCATGTCCTGGCGCACCAAACATGACTTCCGTACGATCCGTCCGTCTGCCGCCGTAACTATGTGCGGCCTTATCACCCGGACCTTTGTATGCTTCTACTTCAACAATGATTCCACTTCGCTTTATTCCATCTACAATATGAACAAGTTTCTGTCCGAGTAATTTTTTTGCGACTTCTAACGTATCGCCTTCATAAAAGGAAGGTGGTGCTTGCATTGTACTATCTCCTTTACTAAGTGTATATGTATATAGTAAACCAAATTTTCAGTAGTAATTCTAACTCGTTCTATTTGCTACATTTATTTCATAAATTATGGATAGAGTACAACAGCGAAGAGGGGGAGTGCGACATGATTTATCGCTTACTAGCTCTTAACATAGATGGGACACTACTATACAACAACGGAAAAATTGCAAAAGGATTACGTGAAACAATTGAATTTGTAAAAAGAAAAGACGTATACGTTACATTATTTACGAGCCGGAATTTTCAGTCCGCTCATAAAGTAGCAAAGGCGTTAAAATTAGATTCTATATTAGTGACACATGGCGGTGCTTTCGTTTCAGCAACTTTAGATAAGCCGTACGTTCAAAGAAGATTATCGGAAGAGAAGACATTTAACATTGTGCAAGTATTGGAGCATTTTGACTGTAACGTCCGCATTTCTCATGAACGGTTTTCAATCGGAAATCGTGAGAGAAATACACCAAACTTAATTGCGCGTACTGTGCTATCGAGTGCGGATCCGTTATTTTATCCAGTTCAATTTGTAGATTCGTTAGGTGATGCGCTTCGTGATCATCCAGTCGCGGCGCCAAAAATTGATGTTCTTTTCCAAACGAAAGGTGAAAAAGAAAGAGGACTGAATACATTAAGAAAAGCGTTTCAAGATATAGAGTATATTGAATGTGATTCAAAACGAATAGAAATTTTGCCACAAAATGTATCAAAATTACGTGGATTACAATTGCTTGGAGAGCATTTAAATATTTCGTTAAACGAAATGGTTGCCATTGGAGATAGCATGGAAGATTTAGAGGTTATTGAAAATGTGGGTCTCGGGGTAGCGATGGGGAACGCGCCTGTAGAGGTAAAACAAGCGGCCGACTGGATTACACGTTCAAATAGTGAGAACGGCGTAGAATATATGATTAAAGAACATTTCCGCAAGCAATTCCCGCTTCCGTTTTTGAAAAATCATAAAAATACACCGAAACGATAAAGGAAAAACGTAGCTTTTGGCTACGTTTTTTTATTAGTTTTATCCCGCTTTAACGGACAGTAAGACCCCCACCTCAAAATTCAGCGGAAGCAAAGAAGTTAGGTGGGGGATGAACAGAACCCCCACTGATTAAAGTTTCACTTTATTTTGAAAATGAAAGCGTTCTATAAAGGTGAATTGTGTCTGGAATCTATACAATTCACTTGAATCCTTTAGAAAACTGTTGTAAAGTGAATGATGTTGCCAAAATAGTTACACCATATGAAATATTCTCCAGATTAATTTTGTTGAGCTCCGTATGCAAAAAAATACTCCCGCATGATAGTTTCATTCACGTATTATCTCAAAAATGAATTGTAGTAATTATATTAATTAGTTGTAGAGTTTCTTTGGTTTATTTAAATGGATTATTTTAAGTTAATGTCAGTAAGGATTGGTACATATGAAAAGTACTTCTTTTCATAAATTTAGGAATTATAAAAGGGGGAATGAATTTTTTGAGGAAATCATTTAATCAAAAAATCAAAAAATTAAGTAGTAGTTTTATAGTCGTGTTACTAGTATGTATGAATTTTTTAATCCATTTACCATATAAAGCAGAGGCAGCTACAACAGAATTAAAAGGTTTAGGTGATGTATCTTATTACAATGCAATCATTTTTGGAGATCATAGTGCAACGAGTGCGGATATTGAGGGTGCGATGGCTATTCAAAAAAATATGAATGCATCAAGTTATACAGTCTTAGCGGCTGCAACGGGAGCACATAACTTAGCTGGAGCGACATGGGTAGATGAAGGATACCCATCATTATTACTAGGCGGTCAATTTACGAAAGCGGGAACAGGACAAGTAATTATTCAAGATGGAACAGTGGCAATGACAAAAGATGGTGATCCAGAAGGTGCAATGAAATCATCATATGACCGTATCTCATATAAAGAGCAAGCGGAGATTGATGCTAAGTTTAAAGAATTTAGAAAAGACGTTGATGGTGTAATTGGGGATGCAAGTAAACTACAGACTGATAAGCCAAAACCTAATATGAGCTTTGGAATCGGTGAAGATGTAAACAACCCTAATATTTATGTCTCTTCAGGCCAAACGGGAAAGAAAGCATTTGATGTAAAAGACGTTTTTCTTCCGAATGTAGAGAATAAAGACTTTATTGTTATTTATTCAGATGCAGAAGAAGTGAGTTTTGGTGGCGGTGCAATTTTGTATGATACAAGAAATACTGGGATGGCGACGGATTTAATTAATACATCTCAAGCATACGACCCTAATTCATCTTTTACTGAGTTAGCTAGTAAGGTAATTTGGGTATTTCCTAATGCTACAAAGATAACAACTAAAGGATATGGTGTAGTAGGAAGTGTATTTGCTCCTAATGCAGTTGTAGATACAAAGGGTGGCTCTATTAATGGACAAGCCTATGTTGGTGGATTACACCAAAGAGATGGATTTGAGGTTCATAACTTTAAATTTAACTGGTCAAAGTGGAAAAAGCCAGCAGCTGAAAAAGGAAATTTACAAATTAAAAAAGTTGATGAAAACGATGAAAACATTGTTTTAAAAGACGCAAAATTTGATGTTATAGATAAAGAGAATAATGTTGTAGATACGGTTACAACAAACGAAAAGGGTATCGCGGAAGTTAAAGATTTACCATTTGGTGATTATTTTGTAAAAGAAATTAGTGCACCAGAAGGATATATAAAAGTTGATACACCAGTAAAAGTAACAATTGATAATACAAACATAATTGAATTTGTTATGAAGAATACGAAAAAAGTAGAAAATGGTCAATTTAAATTATTGAAAAAAGATAGTGAATCTGGTCAACTTCTGCCAGGTGCAAAATTTGATGTTATAGATAAAGATGGGAACGTTGTCGAAACAATTATTACAGATGATAAAGGTGAAGCTTTATCAAAACAACTTCCAGTTGGAACATATACATTAAAAGAAATTGAAGCACCGAAAGGATATGAATTATCATCTAGTTCAGTTTCTGTTGATGTAGAGGCTAATAAAGTAGTAACTGTAGATGTGGTGAATAAAAAGATCCCCGAAAAAGTAACAGGTCAATTTGAAATCGTAAAAGTGGATGCAGAAGATAAAGCGAAAGTATTATCAGACGCAGAATTTGAAGTGTACAAAGATGGTAAAAAAGTAGAGACGTTACGAACAGATAAAACAGGTAAAGTAATCTCTCAGAAATTAGAGCCAGGAAAGTACACATTAAAAGAAACGAAAGCACCACAAGGGTATAAATTGCT
Organism: Bacillus sp. FF-1; assembly: GCF_028548245.1. Classification (NCBI taxonomy): domain Bacteria; kingdom Bacillati; phylum Bacillota; class Bacilli; order Caryophanales; family Bacillaceae; genus Bacillus; species Bacillus sp. FF-1. Next base: position 151,699 of record NZ_JAQQGG010000006.1, on the reverse strand, counting down.
GAAAGAAGAAATTGAAGTCGTTGTGGAAGCAAACAAAGTAGTACAAGTACAAGTAGAAAATGCGAAAGAACTAGGAAGCTTACAAGTAATCAAAAAGGATGCAGAGAGTGGAAAAGTTCTAGAAGGCGCAGAATTTAGACTAAAGAACGAAAGTGGTCAAGTAGTTGGAGAAGCAAAAACAACGAATAAAGACGGTGTTGTGAAATTCGAAAACTTAGTGCCAGGAAAATATACGTTAGAAGAAACGAAAGCGCCAGAAGGCTACAAAGCAGTCGAAGTAACAGTCGAAGTAAACGTAGTAGCGAATGAAGTAGTAAAACAAGAAGTTACGAATGAAAAAGTAACAGGTCAATTTGAAATTGTGAAAGTAGATGCAAATGATAAAACGAAATTGTTATCAGGTGCAGAATTTGCAGTGTATAAAGATGGTAAAAAGGTAGTAGAACTGAAAACAGATGAGAGTGGAAAAGTGCTGTCACCAAAATTACCATTAGGTGAATACACAGTGAAAGAAACGAAAGCACCAGAGGGTTATAAGCTTTCGAATAAAGAATGGAAAGTAACAATTCAAAATGAGAACGAAATCGTAAAATTAGAGGTAGAAAACGAAAAAATATTAGGTTCCCTACAAATTATTAAAACGGATGATAAAGATCAAACGAAACGTTTAGCGGGCGCAGAATTTACATTGAAAGATGTGAAAGGCAATGTTGTAAAAGAAGGAATTACAACAGATAAGTCTGGAACTGTTAAAGTAGACGGACTTGTGCCGGGTGAATATACGTTAGAAGAAACAAAAGCGCCAGAAGGTTATGAGTTAACTAAACAAGTAATTCATGTAACAGTTGACGGTGAAAAAATTGTTGATGTAAAAGTAACGAATAGTAAGAGTCTTGGTCAATTCGAAATCGTAAAAGTAGATGCAGAAGATAAAGCGAAAGTATTATCAGATGCAGAATTCGAAGTGTATAAAGATGGTAAAAAAGTAGAGACATTACGAACAGACAAAACAGGTAAAGTAATCTCTCAGAAATTAGAACCAGGAAAGTACACATTAAAAGAAACGAAAGCACCACAAGGGTATAAATTGCTGAAAGAAGAAATTGAAGTCTTTGTGGAAGCAAACAAAGTAGTACAAGTACAAGTAGAAAATGCAAAAGAACTAGGAAGCTTACAAGTAATCAAAAAGGATGCAGAGAGTGGAAAAGTTCTAGAGGGTGCAGAATTTAAGCTAAAAAATGAAGCTGGTCAAGTAGTTGGAGAAACGAAGACAACGAATAAAGACGGTGTTGTGAAATTCGAAAACTTAGTGCCAGGAAAGTATACGTTAGAAGAAACGAAAGCACCAGAAGGTTATAAGACATTAGAAGTAACAGTAGAAGTAAACGTAGTAGCAAACGAAGTAGTAAAACAAGAAGTGTTGAATGAAAAAGTGAAAGAAGAAATTAAAGGGCAATTAGAAATTACAAAGGTAGATGCTAATGATACAAATAAAACATTAGCAGGTGCAGTGTTTGAAATTTGGAAAGACGGAACAAAAATCGACACATTAACATCAGATGCAAATGGTAAAGCAACTTCGAAAGAACTGGATCCAGGAGATTATATTTTAAAGGAAGTTCAAGCACCAGAAAGTTATGAGTTATCTGATAAGGAAATCGAATTTACGATTTCTAATCAAAAATTTGAAGTTGTAAAACTTCAAATTACAAATAAAAAAGAAACAAGCAAAGGTCCAGAGAATCCAGGCGAAGAAACAGAAAAGCCAGGCGAAGAAACAGAAAAGCCAGGTGAAGAAACAGAAAAGCCAGGCGAAGAAACAGAAAAGCCAGGCGAAGAAACAGAAAAGCCAGGTGAAGAAACAGAAAAACCAGGTGAAGAAACAGAAAAACCAGGTGAAGAAACAGAAAAGCCAGGTGAAGAAACAGAAAAGCCGGGTGAAGAAACAGAAAAGCCGGATGAAGAAACAGAAAAGCCAGGTGAAGAAACAGAAAAGCCAGGTGAAGAAACAGAAAAGCCAGGTGAAGAAACAGAAAAACCAGGTGAAGAAACAGAAAAACCAGGTGAAGAAACAGAAAAACCAGGCGAAGAAACAGAAAAACCAGGTAAAGAAACAGAGAAGCCAGGCGGAGAGACAGAGAAACCAGGTGAAGAAACAGAAAAACCAGGTAAAGAAACAGAGAAGCCAGGCGGAGAGACAGAAAAACCGGGTGAAGGAATGGAAAACCCAGATAAAGAAAAAGGACAAGGTACCTCTCATGCTCAACAGCTTCCAGCCACAGGACATGATATGAATTATCTTCCATTCATTGGCTTTGCTCTTGTTTTATTAGGGATACGCTTAAGATTTATGATTAAAAATAACTAATATGTTTTATAAAAGGCATAAGAGAAATATTATCTCTTATGCCTTTTGTTTTTTATTTAAGCTTCAATAACTTTAAGCATTCGATTTAAAAATGCGGCTGCTTCAGCGCGTGTTGCTGTGCCTTTTGGTACGAATTCATTTCGTTCGTTACCTTTTACAATTCCGTATGCATAAACATTTTGTAATGCTTTTTTATCGTATGCTAAGTGTTGGTCAGTGAATGGTAATTTCACTTCTTTTCTATAAATCCAGTTATATTCTAATGCACGGTCAATCATAATAACAGCTTCATCACGTGTTATTGTAGCATTGGGATCAAATTTATTATTCCCACGACCATTAATGATCCCTGCGCTAGCGGCGCGGTTAATTCCATCTATTAAAGATGGGTGTGCTTCGTTTAAGTCTGTAAATTTAGCGTTTCCAGCAGGTAATTTTAAAGCTCTCGACATTAAATTTGCAAACTCAGCTCGTGTCACGAGGCGGTTTGGCCAGTAAGAACCATTGCCGTCACCGAACATGATTTTTCTAGCAGCTAATTGACGAATGTCTTGCTCATACCAACCACCTGAAATGTCGTCTTTTTCATGAGGGACTTCTGGCGGCGGCATAACATCTTTACGATGTTCGTTATAGTAAGCGTTCGTGCCCTTTAAGAAAGCATCCCATTGTCCGCGCTGAATCATAAATGCAGGGCAGTTTTTTCCGCTCCAAAATTGATGCTTTTGAACGTGATCTAGAGATATGTTTAATTCATTCATTAAGAAAGCAGCTAACTTGCGCGCATTTTCTACCGCTTTTGTATAATTTCCATCACTATTCACAGCAATTTCAATTCCGATAGATTCATAGTTTCCAGTTTTATCTCCAGCATGCCACCCAACTTCATTTAGCGGAAGATGTTGATAAATTTCTTTGTCATCTACTGTAAAATGCCAAGACGCTGAACGATCAGTATTTCCGCGAGCTTGATTATCTAAGTACTTCGCATGATTTAAAGCGTTCGCACCTTTACTTGTATTAGCAGTTTCATGAATTGTAATGTATTTCGGTTCCATTGCGTAGCCAGGGCGAATATTTTCATTTCCTTTTGGAACAATCATTTCTTTAAAAGTAACACCATAAACGTTATTTGTAGGTAAATTAGATGGTGTTTTGAAGAAAGTTGCGCTTCTCTTTTCGATAGCACCTGTTTTTTCAAATAATGATGCTTTCGTACCGTCGAATGTAGCTGAAGGAGCATAAATCCATTTCTCAGTTCCGTTCATTTGAATGTTAAACCAATTCCCAGCTTGTTCAGTAGGAGTTACTGTTTGTGGCTGTAATTTCGTTTCTTCTTTAAACGATTGGAAAGGGAAGGAATATACTGATGCTTCTTCTGTTACGATTAGTTTTTGATTCGAGAGTTTATGAATCTCTTGTACTTCTAAACTATTACTTTCCTTATTAACCCAGCCAGCACCAAACGTAGTTTGTATGTAATATGCATTCCCTTTTTTCTTCGTTGCTTTTACTACTGGTTCAGCAATTTCAATATTTGTTTTCGTTTTTAAGTCATTTGAATTGTATAGTGGAAGTTTTGTTGATAAGTGGAGAAGATATTCACCCGAGATTTCAAGGTCGTTTTCTTCGTCATGTCTATGCTGTTTTGCATGTTCTTCAATGCTTTTTAAAGCTTGTTCATCCATAGACAATTCCGCAGTTTTTTCTATACTTTCTGCGAATGAATGGGTAGGCGCTACAAATGTTTGTACTGCCAAAGATAATGCTAAAATGTTGTAAAACTTTTTTTTCATAGTTGTTTTAACACGTGATAGTCTTTCGTGCGTGTTAAGAGTCCTCCTTTATATGTATTTAAATTAGTAGCAAGTACTAATACGTTCTAGATTGTAACAAGAGTATATTCTAATGTCTATACAACTAGGGAAAGTTCATGAAAAATCAATATTCAGTTTGTTTTAAATAGGATATGAAAATAAGGTAAAACCTTCTGTATTGACCTGCAAACGCCCTTCAAGTAAACTAAAGAGAGTTTGCAAATGAAAAGGTGATAATGTTGTTAATTTCAATTAAAACGTTACAAGATGATCGTTTTTTACGTCCGCTACAAAATATTGGCGGCTTATTTTTTGAAGATAGTACGATTGGATTTGAACAAGAGGAAGCAAATCTTATCGTTGATATACACATTGAAGAGAATGTGAAAGCATCAGCTCGTTTAACAGATGTTGCGACTGGAAATGTGTATGAAGAAACATTCGCAAAAGATTTATCTGCTTTTACAGATGAAAAAGAGCGTATGAAGCAAGTGAAGCACGTTGTTTCTTATGTATATCTTTCTGTTCTTCAGCAGTTAACTGGTATTGAACAAAGCTGGGGTATTTTAACTGGAGTTCGTCCAACGAAACTTCTTCATAAAATGCTTCAAAACGGTATGTCAAAAGAAGAAGCACACCAAGAACTTCGTGAAAGTTATTTAATTCATGAAGAGAAAATTGAACTTCTTCAACGTATCGTTGATTGCCAATTAGCGGTAGTTCCGGATTTATATCGTTTGAAAGAGGAAGTAAGTATTTATATCGGTATTCCATTCTGCCCAACAAAATGTGCATATTGTACATTCCCGGCGTATGCAATTAACGGACGTCAAGGCTCTGTTGATTCATTCTTAGGTGGTTTACATTATGAAGTTCGTGAAATTGGTAAGTTTTTAAAAGAAAAAGGTGTAAAAGTTACGACGATTTATTACGGCGGCGGTACACCGACAAGTATTACAGCAGAAGAGATGGATATGCTGTATGAAGAAATGTATGAAGCGTTCCCAGATGTGAAAAATGTGCGTGAAGTAACAGTTGAGGCAGGTCGCCCAGATACAATTACGCCAGCGAAGCTAGAAGTGTTAAATAAATGGAACATTGACCGTATTAGTATTAATCCGCAGTCATACCATCAAGAAACATTAAAAGCAATTGGACGTCACCATACTGTAGAAGAAACAATTGAGAAGTATCATTTAGCTCGTGAAATGGGAATGAATAATATTAATATGGATTTAATTATTGGTCTTCCTGGTGAAGGGTTAGATATTTTCAAGCATACGCTAGATGAAACAGAAAAGTTAATGCCAGAATCATTAACAGTTCATACGTTATCATTTAAACGTGCTTCTGAAATGACGCAAAACAAACGTAAATATAAAGTAGCAGGTCGCGAAGAAATTACAGCGATGATGCACGAAGCAGAAGAGTGGACGCAAAAGCATAATTACGTACCATATTACCTATACCGTCAAAAGAATATTTTAGGTAACTTAGAGAACGTTGGTTATGCAATGCCGACGCAAGAAAGTATTTACAACATTGTCATTATGGAAGAAGTACAATCAATTATCGGACTTGGCTGCGGGGCATCAAGTAAATTTGTTCATCCGAAGACAGGTGCAATTACGCACTTTGCGAATCCGAAAGATCCAAAATCATATAACGATGGCTTCGTAAAATATACAGAAGATAAACTGAAAATTTTAGAAGAGCTATTTGCATAAGAAGAAAGGAGCTGTTCCGAGTCGGGACGGCTTCTTTTTTATCTTGTCAGTTTTTGTCGGTAAGTCGATATATCTGGAAAATCGCCGATATAATTCAAGTTGCGCCGATATATTTTGAAAATCGCCGATATAATTCAAGTTGCGCCGATATATCCGGAAAATCGCCGATATAATTTCACTTACCCCCAAAAGCGGAACTGTTTGTAAAACTATGTCGATAATAATCAGAAAAATTAGTCAAATCATTAAAGGACAATGTCTACTTATGGACGAAATGATAGATTTATGAAAGAGAAAAGGGGGAAATTGTTGGCATGTACATGACGATAGGGAGAATATTTGATTTATCTGTTGGTAAGTATCCGAATAAAGAGGCGTTAGTGGAACCAGAAAAAAATATTCGCTGGACGTATAAACAGTGGAATGAGCAAATAAATAAAACGGCGCATGCTCTATTAGAAGAAGGGGTAAGAAAGGGCGATACGGTATCTGTTTACTTATATAATTGCCGTGAATTTGTAAACGTTTACTTAGCCTGTGCAAAAATTGGAGCGATCTTTAACCCAATTAATTTCCGCTTAAAAGCAAAAGAAGTATCTTATATTCTTCAGGATGCATCCTCGAAAGTCGTTGTTTTTGAAAAAGCAGTTGAGCCAACTGTCGCTATCATTGAACGAGATTTTCCGAATTCGTCTTTTTGGTATGTAGAAGACGATACACCTTCTTATGCAAGTTCTTACCATGAAAAAGTGAACGCAGCATCTTCTAAGAAAATAGATATCGAAATTAATGAAATGGATTATTGTTCGATGCTGTATACGAGCGGTACGACTGGTCATCCGAAAGGTGTATTACATCGCCATCGTGAAATGGCTGAGCATAGTATGATTTGTACGTATTTCCTAAAATATAATCGAGATAGTGTCGGACTTGTCGTTGCACCTTTATATCATTGCGGTGAGCTGAATGCTGGAATTATCCCGCGTATTCAAGTTGGCGGAAAGAATGTTATTTTACATCATTTTGATACGGAAACAGTATTACATACAATTCAAGAAGAGAAGATTACGACATTCTTTGCAGCACCGACGATGTGGAATATGCTGTTGCAAAAAGATTTAACGCAGTATGATTTAACGTCAATGAAGATCGGTATATACGGCGGGGCTGCAATGGCGCCAGCATTAGTGAAGGAATGTAAAGAACGTCTTTATATTGATCTTGTTCAAATATACGGAATGACAGAAATGGGACCAGTTGTTGCGTTTCTCGTAGAAGAAGATCAAATTACGAAAGCAGGTTCAGCAGGCACGCCATGCTTTAGTCATGAAATTCGAATTGTAAAACCAAACGAAGATGCACCGGCAGAACCAGATGATGTATTGCCTCCTTATGAAGTAGGAGAGATTATTTTGCGCGGTCCAACTATGATGGCTGGTTATCATAACCGAGAAGAGGCAAATGTAAAATCGATGTATAAAGGGTGGTATCACTCTGGTGATTTAGGTTACTTCGATAAAGACGGCTATTTATTCGTCGCAGATCGCGTGGATGATATGGTGATTAGTGGCGGCGTTAATATTTATCCACGTGAAATTGAAGATTTTCTCCATAGTCATCCTGGTATATTAGATGTTGCGGTGCTTGGTGAGCCGGATGAATTATGGGGAGAACGTGTTGTGGCAGTTGTTGTGAAGAAAGATGAAACAATTACAGAGGCTGATTTAGAAACGTATTGTAAAGAAAGTGATGAATTAGCAGATTATAAACGTCCACGTCATTATTTATTTGTGAATGAACTTCCTCGTAATGCAAGTGGGAAATTACAAAAATTTGTGCTGAGAGAGTCGTTGAAAGGCGCGAAAAAGTAAGCGGTAGAACGGTTGTCTATACAGATAAAGCTATCTTTTTTAATAAGAAAAGATAGCTTTATTTTTTAAATGATTAAAAAAGTAGTATGTATCTTTTATTTAAACGTTCTCTTATTATTATATAAAAATATTTTTCGTAGCGTTTTATTTTGCTTACGAATGTATATATGTCGCTTTAGATAAGGTTTTTTTGATTTATTCATGTGGATTTTATAGATTTTGAGATAATAATTTCAGTAAGAGTAGAATAAAGTTATGAGAGAAGAATCATCGCTGAAAGATAAAGATAGCCAACCATCAGATGACCATATGACTGAAATGGTCATTAAGTATATTTTGGTATTATGAATATAATAACAAATTAATATGTAAATAAACAGTCTTGTAATGTATTTTTATTAGGAATAGTATTTATTGTTGGCTGCCCAAAAAAAGTAGAAATGAATAATATAGTTAATGAATTGTATTGTTTGCTATTTTATGTCGTATCACTAACGATGGTTTGATGCTACAAATAATCTTTAATTCGTATCCCCCTTATTTTTAAGGGGTATTTTGAGTGGAATCGATCTCACGATTAAAAATTTAATGATTAATATTGGAGGCGTTATGAGTACATATTTAAAGAGAATTTCTGTAATTTGTTTTATTTTCACCGTTATAATAGGACAGGTTTTCACACCTATTATAGGACATGCTCAAGAATTAAGAACATCGGGAATAGTCGATAGTTTTACAATCGAAAAAACAAAATTAACTTATGGGGAAAAGACTAGCATACATGTAAACTTTAGCGAAAAACCCGGCAAAGAGATGAAGGCAGGGGATACATTAACGTTAGCGCTACCGCCAGAATTAATAGGATTTAGTGGTACGATTACATTAAAGGATGAGTCAGGACGTGTTTTCGGTACGTGCCAGATTAATGCAAATAGTGTAGTTTGTACATTTAATGAGACGGTAGAGGAACGCGAAAATATTCGCGGGAGTTTCAATTTCACTGTCCAAGCTATGAATGTAGAAGCAGGAAAAACGAAAGATATACAAACAAACTTAGGGACAGATTTAGAAAAACAATCGGTTAGCATTACTCATCCGAAAAGTGAAGGTAACGAACCGGGAATCTTTTTCTATAAAGTTGGTGATATTCAACCAAACAACAGTGATGAAGTACGTTGGTTTTTAAATTTTAATTTAAAGAAACAATATTTACACAACAACATCGTTTTGAAAGATACTTTACAAGAGGGGCAATTACTTAAAAAAGATAGTTTTACTGTAACTATTAATAATAAAGAATATTTGTCTCTTAAGCAATTTCAACAGCGAGGCTATGGATATATAAATTTTACGGGTGATAACTCGTTTGAAGTTGTCATTTATAAACATATGGGGAATGCTACTTCATTTACCGTTGCTTACAAATCTACGATAACTGAAAGTGGGAAGAAGTTAAAGTTTCTACAAAATGACTATAAACTTGATTATCAAATTTTAAATGAAAAGCCTACTTCTGAATCTAATAGCGCAAAGGTTGAAAATATATCATTTGGCGGCGAAGCTGAAGGCGATTTACCTGCAAAAGGAACGCTGCAAATTGTTAAGCATATTGAAGGAAACGAAGGGAAAGTTATCCCAGGTGTTTCTTTTGAATTGTATACAGAGTCAGGACAGAAAATTGGTGATTCTTATACAACAAATAAAGAAGGAATAGTGGAAGCCTCAAATCTTACTCCTGGTAATTACTATGTGCAAGAAATTAATGCCCCGAAGTACGTAGAGTTTGATCCGAAAGCAAAAATTCCTTTCACAATTAAGAAGGATGATGTAAACGGAATAAAACTTATGATCCCAAATAAGTTAAAAACTACATCTGTTATAGGAACGAAAAAGTGGGAAGGCGACAAAGTGAATGATCGCCCGGAAACAATTAAAGTGGACTTACTGCAAGATGGTAAAGTTATTGCAACGAAAGAAGTTACTGCTGCCAATGGCTGGAACTATGAGTTTGGAAAGTTACGAGCATTTGATAATGAGGGAAAAGCTTATAAGTATGAAGTGAAAGAACAACCAGTATCAGGATATCAGTCGAAAGTGAACGGATATGATATTACAAATATAAAGATACAGGAAGCAATAGAAGTAGAAGAGCAAAATAAAGAAGAAACAACAGAAGATCTGAAAGAGTTAGAAAAACCGGAAGAGCCAAAGGTGACAGAAGAGCCAAATGTGCTAGAGAAGCCAGAGGTAACAGAAAGACCGGAAATCTGGGTAAAACCAGAGGAAGAAGAAGTTGAAGAAGAAACAACAGAAGAACTAGAAGACTTAGAAAAACCGGAAGAGCCAAAGGTAACGGAAGAGCCGAATGTGTTAGAGAAACCAGAGGTAAAAGAAAAGCCGGAGATCTGGGTAAAACCAGTGGAAGAAGAAAATAAAGAAGAAACAACAGAAGACTTGAAAGAGTTAGAAAAACCGGAAGAACCAAAGGTAACAGAAGAGCCAAATGTGCTAGAGAAGCCAGAGGTAACAGAAAAGCCGGAGATCTGGGTGAAACCAGAGGAAGAAGAAAATAAAGAAGAAACAACAGAAGAACTAGAAGACTTAGAAAAACCGGAAGAGCCAAAGGTAACGGAAGAGCCGAATGTGTTAGAGAAACCAGAGGTAACAGAAAAGCCGGAGATCTGGGTGAAACCAGAGGAAGAAGAAAATAAAGAAGAAACAACAGAAGAACTAGAAGACTTAGAAAAACCGGAAGAGCCAAAGGTAACGGAAGAGCCGAATGTGTTAGAGAAACCAGAGGTAACAGAAAAGCCGGAGATCTGGGTAAAACCAGTGGAAGAAGAAAATAAAGAAGAAACAACAGAAGACTTGAAAGAGTTAGAAAAACCGGAAGAACCAAAGGTAACAGAAGAGCCAAATGTGCTAGAGAAGCCAGAGGTAACAGAAAA
>NZ_JAQQGG010000006.1:0-140958 GCF_028548245.1 Bacillus sp. FF-1 | reverse complement strand
ACCGGAGATCTGGGTAAAACCAGTGGAAGAAGAAAATAAAGAAGAAACAACAGAAGACTTGAAAGAGTTAGAAAAACCGGAAGAACCAAAGGTAACAGAAGAGCCAAATGTGCTAGAGAAGCCAGAGGTAAAAGAAAAGCCGGAGATCTGGGTAAAACCAGTGGAAGAAGAAAATAAAGAAGAAACAACAGAGGAACTAGAAGACTTAGAAAAACCGGAAGAGCCAAAGGTAACGGAAGAGCCGAATGTGCTAGAGAAGCCAGAGGTAACAGAAAAACCGGAGATCTGGGTGAAACCGATTGAAGAAGAAGTTGAAGAAGAAACAACAGAGGAACTAGAAGACTTAGAAAAACCGGAAGAACCAAAGGTAACGGAAGAGCCGAATGTGCTAGAGAAACCAGAGGTAACAGAAAAACCGGAGATCTGGGTAAAACCGATTGAAGAAGAAGTTGAAGAAGAAACAACAGAGGAACTAGAAGACTTAGAAAAACCGGAAGAACCAAAGGTAACGGAAGAGCCGAATGTGCTAGAGAAGCCAGAGGTAAAAGAAAAGCCGGAAATCTGGGTGAAACCAGAGGAAGAAGAAAATAAAGAAGAAACAACAGAAGACTTGAAAGAGTTAGAAAAACCGGAAGAGCCAAAGGTAACGGAAGAGCCGAATGTGCTAGAAAAACCAGAGGTAAAAGAAAAGCCGGAAATCTGGGTAAAACCAGTGGAAGAAGAAGTTGGAGAAGAAACAACAGAAGACTTGAAAGAGTTAGAAAAACCGGAAGAACCAAAGGTAACGGAAGAGCCGAATGTGCTAGAAAAACCAGAGGTAACAGAAAAGCCGGAGATCTGGGTGAAACCAGAGGAAGAAGAAAATAAAGAAGAAACAACAGAAGAACTAGAAGACTTAGAAAAACCGGAAGAACCAAAGGTAACGGAAGAGCCGAATGTGCTAGAAAAACCAGAGGTAAAAGAAAAGCCGGAAATCTGGGTGAAACCGATTGAAGAAGAAAATAAAGAAGAAACAACGGAGGAACTAGAAGAGTTAGAAAAACCGGAAGAGCCAAAGGTAACGGAAGAGCCGAATGTGCTAGAGAAGCCAGAGGTAAAAGAGAAGCCGGAGATCTGGGTGAAACCGATTGAGGAAGAAAATAAAGAAGAAACAACAGAGGAACTAGAAGACTTAGAAAAACCGGAAGAACCAAAGGTAACGGAAGAGCCGAATGTGCTAGAGAAGCCAGAGGTAACAGAAAAGCCGGAGATCTGGGTAAACCTAGAGGAAGAAGAAAATAAAGAAGGAACAACAGAAGAAACAACAGAAGAAATAGAAGATTTAATAAAACCGGAAGAGCCAAAGGTGACAGAAGAGCCAAATGTGCTAGAGAAACCAGAGGTAACAGAAAAGCCGGAGATCTGGGTAAACCTAGAGGAAGAAGAAAATAAAGAAGGAACAACAGAAGAAACAACAGAAGAAATAGAAGATTTAATAAAACCGGAAGAACCAAATGTGACAGAAGAGCCAAATGTGTTAGAGAAGCCGGAGGTAACAGAAAAACCGGAAACTTGGGAGAATCTAGAGGAAGAAAAAAATAAAGAAGAAACGGCAGAAGATCTGAATGTACTAGAAAAACGAGAAGTAAAAGAGCAACAAGAAGTTTCAAACAAATCTGATGCTCAAGGTGAATTAGAAGTACCATCTAGTAAAGAAAGTGATAAGCAATCAAAATTACTTCCTCAAACAGGTGGAACAGCAACTGAATCTACTTCTATCCTTGCAGGTATGCTCGCATTAATTTTAGGAGCGAGGGTGTTTAGACGCTCAAAAAAATAATGAACGTCAGAGTATAAATAAGGTACTTATGTTTTTAGTTCGGAAACAGATGGATAGAAAAAAGCGGAGACGATAAGTCTCCGCTTTTTATATTATTTACGTGAAAACCCTTCTTCATCAAGGTATTCCGCAGCTTCTGGATAAGAGTTAAATGTACCGTCTAAATTTACACCAGCGTACACGTTCCACATATCGTCCTCTGAGATAAGAGTAAGGATATGACCGTCTTCGTTCTGCCATTCTTCTTCTTTCGCAGGTTCTGCAGGAATTACTATTTCTTCTTGTGAAAGTAATTCAATTGATTGCTCGATTACTGAGCGTAATTCATCTGCTGAAAATTCGCGGATGTTAACCATACCTTTATCATCCGTTTTGTAACCTTTAATGCCACTTGCATATACAAAGCCGTTTCCATTTGGATGTAAGTGGTAAACAACGTTCTTTTTATCTAAACGACTTTCTTCAAAGTGAAAGTTCACGCGTTTTAATGATACGTTTTTTCTTTCTAATTCTGGGAAAGATTCAATAATTGATAATTTTTCTTCAAAAGTTAGCATAGTGCCTCCAAATATATAATAAAAGATTTAATTTATCCATTATAGCATAGTTATAATGGTTTCCAAAGATGCGATAGGTACTTATAATTGAATGCGTTTACGTCACGATACTGTAAAAAGTGGACTAACGAATGTATCTTTTTAGGTGTACAATGGAACGTGGACTTAATGTGAAGGTGGTTATTTATATGTTTCAAAAAATAGCAAAGGAATGTTTAGCTGGTTTTACTGTTGCAATTGTTGCGTTGCCACTTGCCATTGCATTTGGTATTGCTGCAACGGGAACATCTGAGGGAGCACTAGTCGGATTGTATGGTGCAATTTTTGCAGGTTTATTTGCGGCGTTATTTGGTGGTACACCTGGGCAGGTTACAGGGCCAACTGGACCAATTACGGTTATCGCAACAGGGGTTATTGCGACGCACGGATTAGAGGCGAGTTTTATAGCATTTATGATGGCGGGACTATTTCAAATTTTATTCGGTGTATGTAAGCTTGGCTCGTACGTTCGTTACATTCCGTATCCCGTCGTTTCAGGATTTATGAACGGTATCGCATTAATTATTATTTTAGGTGAAATGAAACATGTGCAAAATAGTTTTCTACTCGTCGTATTAACGATTATTGTCATGATTGTTTCAGGAAAGTGGATTAAGGCAATCCCATCTAGTTTAGTCGCATTAGTAGGTGTGACAGCTATGCTTCCTTTATTTTCTTCTGCGTTAGAAGGGCTTACAGTGAGGTTACCGGTTATCGGAAATTTGTCATTAAATAAGGTGATTGAAAAGATTGGGACGATTCCAGAAGCGATGCCAACGCTTCATATTCCATCTTTAAGTGGAACAGGCGTAGCAGAACTTGTTTTACCAGCGCTTAGTATTGCTTTATTAGGATCGATTGACTCGTTGTTAACATCGGTCGTAATGGATAACGTGACGGGGACACGTCATAAAAGTAATAAAGAACTTGTCGGACAAGGTATCGGTAATATGATGAGCGGATTGTTTGGCGGATTAGCAGGGGCAGGTGCAACTGTACGATCTATCGTTAATATAAGAAGTGGCGGTAAAACGGCGCTTTCAGCAAGTATGCATAGTGTTATATTATTTATTTTCATTATGGGACTTGGATCAGTCGTGCAATACATTCCGCTTGCTGTATTATCAGGTATTTTAATTTTAACTGGTATTGGCATGTTTGATTGGGAAAGCATGAAGAAAATGCATGTAGCGCCAAAGGGTGATGTCGTTGTTATGCTCGTAACGATGATTGTCACAGTGAAGTTTGATTTAATGATCGCTGTTGGCTTCGGAATTCTTCTTTCCTTCATTATATACATGGTGAAATGTAAAGAACGTAAATCTTCTATTGTAAAAGAAAAAGAAGCGACATATAAAATTAAAGGCCCACTTTCGTTTTTAACAGTGGATCGTGTTTTTTATGCTTTACAAGACGTAAAATCTCCGGTTGTTTTACGTATGAAAGATGCACGCTATATGGATGTATCAGGAGCTATGGCGTTATTGAATTTCATTGAGCAGTCGGATAAATCAGGATTGAGTGTAACGCTAGAGCAAGTACCTGCTCATATTAAAAAGACGTTAGTAGTGATGGCGAGTAATGAGCAGAAAGATAAATTACTATTTGTAAAAACGGAAACTATATGAAGAAACACCCTTATATAAGGGTGTTTTTGTTGTTTGTAACATCTTTATATAAAGATGTTATGTGTATGTTGACATTTATTCCTCTTAGCAGTATAGTAACATTCTAGATTAGGTATGTGATATTATAGTAATGTATATGAATTTTGAGATTCCTTTTTTGTCAGAAGGAAGAGCTTTAAGCTGGAGGGAATAATTGATGTACAAACAGTTACCACACGGAGTGAAGATTGGGATTACACGCTCAATTGTTGTTTCTTTTGAGAAGTATATGAAAGAAATTGAATGGAACGAAGAAAAGTTTGATATGCAACAATTTGTTGAACAGTGGAAACAGTATTTATACACAAAATCAACTTGGATCAATAAAGTAGATGACGAGTTGAAAGGACATCCAGATTTCCATCAAGCGTTAGCAATGAAAGTAAATGAAAAAATTAACGAGCTTATTAATGAAAAACCGAGCGAAGAACAAGTGGAGCAATTAAAAAGAAATAAAGTAAAGCATGCAGATGAAATGTGCAAATTAGAAGCTGAATATCATATTGAACGTTTATTCGTAACGAAATAAATTTTACATAAAGAAAAAGCCTGTCCAAAGAGGTGTGATGACCATCTTTTTGAGCAGGCTTTTTGTATGAAAAAAAGTAAGAGAGGCGAGCTTCTCTATGATTAGTCCTGTGGTACAAGTGCCTTCCAAGAAGATAGGTCCATATCTTCTTTTAATATAGATGAAGCAGGGAAGACAAATGACCACGGTTTTGTAGTGTTCGCTTTAATTTCAAGGTTCGGTAATGTGAAAGCGCCTTTAACAACAACTGCACCTGTGGCATCTTCAATATGAAGAGGAAGTTGCTCTAGTTGAATGTTGTCTTTACAACCGTTACGAATAAGAAGCGTTGTATGTAAATCGCCGTTTTCTTTTCGTGCAGCTTGCAGACCTAGGAAGTTAATTTCACCATCATTTGGAGGTGTTAAATTGTCTACGAAATTACGTAAAGCTTCTTTGCTTGCTTCAGGTAACTGAGCTTCCCAAGATGGATCTAAATCTAATACATGCTTACTTTCAAGTTCGAACGCTAATTCCCAATCCGTTTGCGATAATTCAGCATCTGTAATTGTTTCTTGCTCAAATGTAAAGATAAACGGCATATTTACATTTGCAGGAATATCTCCTAATGCAGAAAGGTTGAATGTTTTTCGTGCGCATAATTTTTTCTCTTTATTTAGAAGAATTAATGTAACTTCTTCGAAAGAAATTGGTTTCGGAACAGTGCTGCGAATAAATACAGCTACGTCATAACCGTTATCACGCTTTTCAATCTCAATTCCAGATAAAGAAATTTGATATTCTTCTAAACGTGGTAGTTCTTTATGTAAAAATTGATAAATGTATTTTTGTTCTTGTCCTACTGCACCCCAGCTAGGGTGGAAGTAAAGCGTTGGTTTTACAGTTTTATTTTCAGTATGTGTGCTTTCTTGTCCGAATAGTTGATTACTAGAGACAGTCGTATCTTTTCCGTTTTTCTTAGCTTTTTTTAGGAATGATAACATAATCTTTCACCTCGTTATTGTACGTTTTCAGGAACACCTAAATGTCTTGCAACATAGCGGCACATTTCTTTTTCGAAATTACCATATGTGTATAAAAAGATATCTAAAGCTTCTTTTTGATAAAGACGAGTAGGGTCTTCTTGTTGATATTGTCTTAGTCCGATGCCTTCTTTTAAGTGGGTCATTGCATCTAAGTGATTGACCCAGTTCTGATCTAGGAAATGAAGGGCAACATATCGTAGCGACTGTTGTAAATCAGTATGGCTATCTAGCTCATTTACGCGCTCTTTATAAAGAGATAATGTTTCTTTCAAAACGGATTGTAAATCTTCCGGTGAATGTACATTATTTGCTGATAATGATGGCATATTTTCTACTGATAAAATTTCGTTTAGACTTGCTGTTAAACTAGCAAAATCCCATTCTTCTGGAAGCATACCTTCTACAAGATATTGCTTAGAAATGGCTTCTACAGCATGATCAATCATTGGAATAATAATTTCAATCATATTTGTATCTTCTTGTAATAAGTTATTACGTAATTTATAAATAACGTTACGTTGGTCATTTATTACATCGTCTAACTTTAAATTGTACTCACGCATGGAGAAATGGCTACCTTCACAAATTAATTGTGTACGGTTTACAAAATCATGGACTTTAGAAGTTAGAATAAGTCCTGTTTCATCTGTTTTCAGTGATTTCATTAATTTCTCGACTTCTTCTTGTGCGAAACGTTTTAGCATTTCATCTTCTAAAGAAAGGAAGAATTGAGAGCTACCTGGGTCACCTTGGCGACCAGCACGACCTTTTAGCTGATTGTCAACGCGTCGCGATTCATGGCGTTCTGTCCCGATTACATGTAATCCACCAAGTTCGTGAACACCCTCACCTAGTAAAATATCAGTACCTCGTCCGGCCATATTCGTCGCAATTGTAATTTGCCCTTTTTGTCCAGCAGTTGCGATTAAATCAGCTTCTTGTTCTGCGCTTTTTGCATTTAATAATTGATATGTAATATTTGCTTCATCTAAGTAACGGGCAACGGTTTCTGATTGTAAAATAGACATTGTCCCAATTAAAATCGGGCGTCCTTGTTTATTGTGCTTTAGAACATCTTCACGTACAGCTTTATATTTTGCATCGGCTGTTACGTATACGACGTCTTTTTTGTCTTCACGAATGATTGGACGATTTGTCGGAATCGGCATAACTTCCATGTTATATACACGGTTAAATTCTTTTTCTTCCGTTTTTGCTGTACCTGTCATACCAGATAGTGCTGGATACATACGGAAGAAGTTTTGAATTGTAATGGATGCTTGTGTTTGATTTTCTTCTGTGATTTCTAAGCCTTCTTTTGCTTCAAGAGCTTGGTGTAAACCATCACTTAAAGAGCGACCATCCATAACGCGGCCCGTGAAAATATCTACAAGTAGAATTTTTTCATCGTGTACAATATAGTCAACATCACATTGGAAAGCGACATGAGCTCGTAATGCTTGAATCATATAATGATATAAAGTTTGATGCTCTAAATCATATAGGTTATCGATATCAAATAAATCTTCTATTTTTGTAATACCGTCTTCTGTAAAACTAGCAGATTTCGTTTCTGCATCGTATGTGTAATGAAGAGTATCTTGGAATGATTTAATAACTTTTGCACATAAATAGTGTAAATCAGAGCTGCTTGATTTTTTACCGGCGATAATAAGAGGCGTCTTCGCTTCATCAATTAAAACGCTATCAATCTCATCGATAATAGCAAAATGATAAGGACGTTGCACCTGCTCATCTTTTGAAGCAGCCATATTATCACGTAGATAGTCAAAGCCAAATTCTGTTCCAATACCGTATGTAATATCAGCTTCGTAAGCAAGTTTCTTTTCGGCAGGATCGATTTGAGGAATATTTAATCCAACCTTTAAACCTAGAAATTCATGAACTTGGCCAATTAATTCTTTATCTCGTTTTGCTAAATAGTCGTTTACAGTAATAACGTGAACGCCTTTTCCTTCAAGAGCACGTACGTATGTTGGAAGAGAAGAAACTAATGTTTTTCCTTCACCAGTTGGCATCTCTGCAATATTACCTTCTAATAGTACAAGGCCACCAATTAACTGTACATCGTAGTGACGTAATCCAAGTACACGTTTTGCTGCTTCACGTACAACAGCGAACGCTTCAACTTTTATATCATCCACTGTTTTTCCGTCACGAAGCATGTTTTTAAATGTGATCGTTTTATGACGCAATTCTTCATCAGATAAATCAGATAGTTTTTCTTCCAGATTATTAATTTCTTGAACAAGTTGTTCATACTTTTTTAGTTTTCTCTTCTGAGAATCTCCTAACAGCTTTTTTACCGAATTCAGCATGTTGTAAACACTCCTCTTACTGACAATAGCTACATTATAGCACATGTTTATCCCGAATAAGTAGAAGTAGTAAATTGAAGAAATAACTGGATATAAATAAGGCGTTAGTGTACATACTATATTTAAAACATAGAAAGAAAGAGAGTATTCAATGTATAAGAAATTTGGTATGATAGCTAAATGAGATAAAGTGAAATTTTTCAAAAAAGAGAAGAATATAGCTATCTCGTTTTATATTGTAATATGTATGGAAATTATATATTGAAAGAAAAGAGCTAGAAGATGAATAATAAGTTTGTGAAAGGCGCTGCGATTTTAACGATTACAACGTTTCTATCGAAAGTGTTGGGAAGTTTTTTTCAAATCCCATTACAAAATATAGCAGGAGATGAAGTACTGGGGATTTTTCGCCTTGTTTTTCCTGTGTATATGATAGCTTTAACTTTATCAGTAGCGGGAGTACCGCTAGCTATATCAAAATTAATCGCTGAACTTCATGAGAAGAATGACGAGAACGGAATTGCCAAACTATTTACTTCAGCATCTATTATTGGAGTAATATTTGGAGTGCTTGGATTTTCAGTTATTATGATTGGATCAAGTATGTTTGCAAATATGCTTGGTGGACAAGATACAAGACTTCCATTAATCGTAACTTCGTTTGCGTTATTAATCGCACCATATATGGCGGTATATCGAGGATATTTCCAAGGTTTTGGAGATATGATTCCTACCGGGGTGTCACAAGTAATTGAGCAGTTCATTCGTGTTTTCTTTATGTTAGCAATTGCATTTTTATTTGTATATTGGAATAAAGAGAGTGATGTTGTAACAGGCGGCGCAATGATTGGTTCTTGCCTTGGAGTAATTACGTCACTTATCTATTTGAGAATGAAGTATGTAAAAAGTATATATCGTTATAAAAGTAATACATATTCACTACAAGATTTTAAAGATAATGCAAAAAAGATACTTCAGGTCTCGATTCCAATTGCAGTTGGAGCATTATCGATGCCGGTGTTAAATTTAGTTGATTCTGTAACGATTCCACATATGTTGCATGAATCCACTACAACGATTCAAGAACAATTTGGTATATATAGTCGTGGATTTGCGTTTACACAATTAATTGTCGTGTTTGCAAGTGCGATGATATTTCCGTTAATCCCTTTGTTAACGGCTGCATTAACAAAGAAGGATGTAGCGTTAGCAAAACAAACAATTGAACGAACAAATGAGCTTGCCCATGTTTTAACAACGCCGATAACAATCTGGCTCATGGCACTTGCAGTCCCGTTAAATGTTGGATTGTTTACAGATGCG
Source organism: Bacillus sp. FF-1 (assembly GCF_028548245.1). NCBI lineage: Bacteria > Bacillati > Bacillota > Bacilli > Caryophanales > Bacillaceae > Bacillus > Bacillus sp. FF-1. The sequence goes on along the minus strand of NZ_JAQQGG010000006.1, from coordinate 131,660 downwards.
AAAGGGAGCGGAATGTTAGCTATTTTAATTGGTAGTTCGTATTTCACATCACTTATGGTATTATCAATAGGAATTTTGCAAGGAATTAACCGTTCTAAGCAAGCGGCGTGGATAGTTGTTGGAGCGAGTTTTGTAAAAGTCATATTAAATATAGTACTTGTAAGTCAATTTGGCATAACTGGTGCGGCTTATAGTACACTTATCATATATATCATGATTTGTATCGTAAATTATATATACATTCGAAAAGAATTGGCTTATTCGATTCGAATGGGTAGATTTTTTGCTGTAATTGGAGTATCGAGTATAGTAGGTATAGGATTATATTTCACATCTACGTTCATAAATGTGGTAGATTCTAGACTTATTGCAATAATATATAGCGGTGTAGCGTTTTGTGTGGCCTTGTTTATATATGGCATATGCGCATTAAAGTTGAACTGGATATCCAAAAAGCAAATTCCATTTTTACGTAAGTAAATTTATCCATAAATGAGTATGGCTATTTATATGTTTGGGAAAGAAATCAATTTAAAGTTATCCAACTTTTCTTATTAAAGAGTTGATAGCGATTTGTTGAATGACAAAAAGTTGATTGCGAAATGTTGGAGGAGATTAAGAGTGCGGTTAGTTTTATCAGGATATTATGGTTTTTATAATGTTGGGGACGAAGCAATTTTGCAATCAATTATTAAAGCGCTACATGAAGAGGATCCTACTCTTGAGCTTGTTGTACTTTCGAATGACCCCGACTATACAAGAAAAATGTACGGTGTAGAGGCAGTAAATCGCTGGGATATAAGAGCAATTTATAAGGAAATAAAGAGAAGTAATGGCTTAATTAGCGGAGGAGGAAGCCTCCTTCAAGATAAAACGAGTATTAAAAGTATTTTGTACTATACGGGTATTATGCGAATTGCTCGTTTTTTGAAGAAGCCGTATTATATTTATGCGCAAGGAATTGGTCCAATTACGAAAAGACAAAATCGTTTATTAGTGAAATGGCAAGTATCAAAAGCGGAATATATATCAGTTCGTGATGAAGATTCATTTTTGTATTTAAAAGAAATTGGTATTAAGAAGGATATCGAACTAGTTCCAGATCCAGTATTGGCATGTCAACCAGAAGGAATGAAGTCGGAGTGGTTGCAAAAACATGCGATTCAAGGGAAAGTAATTGCAGTTAGTGTGAGGTATTGGGACGCGAAAGAAGATTATATGAAGAAGCTAGCAGATACGCTGAAAAAATTTAAGCGTGATGGATACCATATTTTATTCGTACCAATGCATGGACCATTTGATCAAAATGCATCACGCGATATTATTAATTTAATGGGAGAAGAAGCTCATATGCTTCCGTATAAGCTCGATATTCATGAGAAAATTTCAATTTTGTCGGAATGTTCGCTTCTAATCGGTATGAGACTGCATGCACTCATACTATCTGCGGTTGCTAATATTCCTATGGTCGGTATTTCATATGATCCAAAGATCGATTCATTTTTACAACAAGTAAATCAGCCGATTATCGGAAACGTAGATGGTGATTGGACGTCTGAAACTTTGTATAATGTCGCAACGAAGCAATTAGAACAAAAAGAATATGTACAAGAAACATTGGAACAAAGAGTAGAAGAATTACGAGAGCAAATTTCAACAGCGTCTCGATACATCATAAGTGACTTGAATTCAAAAGAGTTCAAAAAAAGAGGAATGGGATCTTAATTTAAGAGGACATCCTCTTTTTTATTTTTTGAAAAAGAAAATGTCGAAAGAAAAAATAAATTTGTAGAAAAATGTCGAATTACGCAAGTGATTGTAAATGTATGCTCATAAAGAAAGAAGTTTGAGAGATAAGATGTATGTTTAAAAATCCTAACATTAATATATATTGAATGTTTGTATTTAACGTTTTATTTAGTAAATGATAAAAAAATAGGTATGGTAATTTTGGGGAATCTGATGGTAATAAAAATGTCGAATCATAGAAAAATAAGTTGTCGATTAATGTCGTAATATCTTTATAGTTAAATATTGAAATTGGAAACGTTTTTCTGTTATAGTTGTAAATGGTTATAAGAAGATTGTTATAAATGTAATTCAGACGCGTTTTTCTATTCATTTAAAATATTCAGATTTCGCAATCTGGATTCTTTAAAACAAAAGTCGAAAAAACGATCGTTTCGAATTGTGAAAATTCACTTTTTTTGTCGAATTTAAGGTTTTAAATTAGATGAAAAGAGTGTATGATTTCTTTATGATATCTTTAATACGGGATATTCTATTATTCTGTATAAGGAATAATTTAACCACATTTATATCTACTAGTTTCAAAAATAAATAGAATATCTATTTAAAACATTATGTAACTAGTATTACATTCCTAAGGAGGAAATATATAAAATGGCAAAGACTAACTCTTACAAAAAAGTAATCGCAGGTACAATGACAGCAGCAATGGTAGCAGGTGTTGTATCTCCAGTAGCAGCAGCAGGTAAAACATTCCCAGACGTAGATGGTCACTGGTCTAAAGAATCAGTTTACTACCTAGTAGAAAAAGGCGCTATCGCAGGTAACGACGATGGTACATTCGCTCCTGATCGTGAAATCACTCGTGCAGAAGCAGCTACAATGATGGCTAAAATTTTAAACTTACCAATCGAAAAAGGTGCTAAACCATCTTACGCTGATTCTCAAAACCACTGGGCTTCTGCAATCATCGCAGCAGTTGAAAAAGCTGGCGTTGTTCAAGGTAAAGGCGACGGCACATTCGATCCAGACGGAAAAATCGACCGCGTTTCTATGGCATCTCTTCTTGTAGAAGCTTATAAATTAGATACTAAAGTAAACGGTCCTTTAGAAACTAAATTCGATGATTTAAAAGATAGCTGGGGTAAAGATAAAGCTAACATCCTAGTTAAATTAGGAATCTCTGTAGGTACTGGCGACAAATGGGAGCCAAATAAATCTGTAACGAAAGCAGAAGCAGCTCAATTTATTGCTAAAACTGACAAGCAGTTCGGACAAAAAGAAGAAGCTAAAGTTGAGTCTATTAAAGCAGTAAATGCTAAAGAAATCGAAGTTAAATTCGGTACTGAAGTTAAAGATTTAGCCGAGTTAAAAGAAAATAAGTCTGCTAACTTCTCAGTAGTAGAAGGTTCAAAAGAACTTGAAATTGAAAAAGTTGAGTTAAGCAAAGATAAAAAATCAGCAACTATTACATTAAAAAATGCACTTGTAAATAAACAAGCTTATGTTGCACATGTTAAAGATGTTAAATCTGTAGATGGAAAAGACATTCCAAAAGCATTAGAAGTAATCTTCTTTAACGATGAAGTAGCTCCAACTGTATCTACAGTATCTACTCCAGATGGAAATGTTAAAGTTGTATTCAGTGAAAAATTAAGTGGAGATGAAGTTACTGTTGTAATTAACGGTAAACAAATCAAAGCTACGCCTGCTGGCAATGCAGTTACATTAACAAAAGCTCAAGTTGAAGATGTAGTTAAAAATGGCGAAGCATTTAACGTAATCGTGACTGGCGCTACAGATTTAGCTGGTAACAAAATGGAAATGTACGAAGGTAAAGCTACGTACAAAGTAGAAAAAGATGTTACAGCTCCAGAAGTTAAAGATATTAAAGTGAAAGAACTTGTTGGTGGAAAAGCTACTTTAGAAGTAACATTCTCAGAAGAGCTTATTAAAGATGGTCAAGGTAAAGTAGTAGTTAAGAAAGATGGAAAAGTACTACCTAACACGGAAATCGCACTTACTGACGATCAAACAAAAGCACTTGTAACAGTGCCAGCTGCTCTTACAGAAAAAGAAACATCTGTAAACCTTACAGTTGAATTTACTGCTTACAAAGATTTAGCTAACAACGTAGGTCAAAAAGTATCTAAAGAAGTAAAAGTTACAAAAGATGTTGTAGCTCCTAACTTCGTAAAAGTTGTAGCAGAAAAAGATCAAAAGGCTACATTTACATTTGATAAAGAAGTAAATGTTGACACAGCTAAATTTGATAAATCAGTTGTTCGTATCATTAATCAAGATACAAGCGAAGATGTAACAACAAAAGTGACTGTAGAAGCTGCGAAAGATAATAAAAAAGGTATCACTGTAACATTCCCAGCTGCAGGTAACTATAAAGTTTCTGCTTCAAAAGGATTTATTCAAGATACAGCTGGTAATAATTCAGCAGCATTTACTGCAGATGTAAAAATTGAGAAAAACAAAGAAGAAGAAGTAGTAGTTGATAAAGTAGCTCCAAAGGTAACAGAAAAAGCATTCAATAAGGCTGAAAATACTATTACAGTGAAATTTGATAAAGTAGTAAAAGGTGGCCAAGGTGCAGAATCAGCTGCTAACGTAAACAACTACACATTAGCAGGAGCTAAATTACCAGAAGGTACACTAATCACTTTATCTGGTGATACTGCTACAATCGAATTACCAAAAACATTCACTTTCGAAAAATCAGAAACAGTGAAATTTACAGTAGCTAATGTTGCAAATGCATCTGGTGTGAAAATGGGTACAACAAACCTATTATTAGAAGTTAAAGATACAAAAGCTCCTGAATTTAAATCAGCTAAAGTTACAAATGTAGAGAAAAAAGAAGTAACTCTTACATTCTCTGAAGCTGTAAAAGTTGATGCAACTGATCTTGTATTTGACTTAAATGGTGTGCCATTTACGGTAGCGGCAGACTCTGCTAAAGCAGCAAAAGAAACTGCTTCTAAAGAAGTAGTACTTAAGTTAGAAACTGCAGAGAATGTTAACTTTGCAACTGGTACATTAACTCTTAAAGCTAAAGAACTTAAAGATAATGCAACTTTAAATACAGTTGACACAGAAAATAACAAACTTGTTGCTTTCAAACCAGTAACAGTAACTCGCTAATTGAAATTTATTTCAATAGAAAGAGCCCACAACATGTGGGCTCTTTTTTTATATAAAATGAGCTCTGCAAAATAAATCATATTTTGCAGATTAGTAGTTAGCTATATTGAGAAACAAATCAAAAGCGCTTTCAAAAATAGAAGAATACCTCATTGATATGTAAATTTTTTGTAAATTAACACCTTTTTCTGTTAAAAAAACATTCGAAAAGAAGAAAATAATGTCGAAATGAAATAGTTTCAGTCGAATGTAGTCTGAAAATTGTATTTATTGTAAAAAATATTTAGATGCTGAAGTGGAAATATGTGCTATAATTCCAATTGTGTATTCGATATGAAAAATATACGAAGCGCATTGAGAGTGGTTTATAGGAAAACAGTTTATTCATTTCTATATTTAAGTATTATTGATATCTTAATAGTACGATAAAAAGACAGAATTATCAGAATGTGTCGAATTTTCTTTTGAGAAAGTTCTTGATAACGAATGGTTTTGTATAGTATGATGAACTTGTTTCAGAAAATGGTATTTAAACCTTATATTTACATCTAACGGTTTGTATCATTTTTTATGTGAACTACTTTTCATTATAGTGTTTTTGTTTATGTTTTTATTGTTTTATGGCTTTTCTAACTAGCTAGTTTTCAAATTTAATATGATGTGAAACTAGTAGCATATTCCTGAAGGAGGAAATTTATAAAATGGCAAAGACTAACTCTTACAAAAAAGTAATCGCAGGTACAATGACAGCAGCAATGGTAGCAGGTGTTGTATCTCCAGTAGCAGCAGCAGGTAAATCATTCCCAGACGTTCCAGCTGGACATTGGGCAGAAGAATCTATTAACTACTTAGTAGATAAAGGTGCAATTGTAGGTAAGCCAGATGGTACATATGGTCCAACCGAATCAATCGATCGTGCTTCTGCAGCTGTAATCTTCACTAAAATTTTAAATTTACCAGTTGATGAAAATGCTCAACCTTCTTTCAAAGATGCTAAAAATACATGGGCTGCTAAATATATCGCAGCAGTTGAAAAAGCTGGTATCGTTAAAGGTGACGGCAAAGAAAACTTCTATCCAGAAGGAAAGATTGACCGTGCTTCATTTGCTTCTATGTTAGTAAGTGCTTATAACTTAAAAGATAAAGTTAATGGCGAGTTAGTTACAACATTTGATGATTTAAGAAAACATTGGGGTGAAGAAAAAGCAAACATCCTAATTAACCTTGGAATCTCTGTAGGTACTGGTACGAAATGGGAGCCAAATAAAACTGTAACTCGTGCAGAAGCAGCTCAATTTATCGCATTAACAGATAAAAAGTATGGTAAAAAAGATAATGCACAAGCATATGTAACAGATGTGAAAATTTCTGAACCAGCGAAATTAACATTAACAGGTACTGGTTTAGATAAACTTTCTGCTGATGATGTAACTCTTGAAGGAGATAAAGCTGTTGCGATTGAAGCAAGTGCTGATGGTACTTCTGCTGTAGTAACACTTGGTGGCAAAGTAGCTCCTAATAAAGACTTAAGCATTAAAGTTAAAAATCAATCATTCGTAGCGAAATTCGTATACGAAGTGAAAAAATTAGCTGTAGAAAAACTTACATTTGATGATGATCGTGCTGGTCAAGCAATTGTCTTCAAATTAAACGACGAAAAAGGTAACGCTGATGTTGAGTACTTAAACTTAGCAAACCATGACGTCAAATTTGTAGCAAATAACTTAGACGGTTCACCAGCAAACATTTTTGAGGGTGGAAAGTCAACTTCTTCTACAGGTAAACTTGGTGTTGGCCTTTCTCACGGTGATTACAAAGTAGAGGTTCAAGTTACAAAACGCGGTGGTTTAACTGTTTCTAACACTGGTATTATTTCAGTGAAAAACCTTGATACACCAGCTTCTGCAATTAAGAGTACTGTATTTGCGGTAGATGCAGATAAAAACGGTGTAGTATACGGTAATACATTGACTGGAAAAGACTTCAAACTAAACAGCCAAACGTTAGTGGTTGGTGAAAAAGCACAAATCCATAACGTAGTTGCTACAATCGCTGGAGAAGATAAAGTAGTTGATCCAAACTCAATTAGCATTAAATCTTCAAACAGCGGTATTATCTCTGTAGTAAACAACTACATTACAGCTGAAGCTGCTGGTGAAGCTACACTTACTATTAAAGTAGGCGACGTTACAAAAGACGTTAAATTCAAAGTAACGACTGGTTCTCGTACGTTAAAATCAGTAAAAGCTAATCCAGATAAATTACAAGTTGTTCAAAATAAAGAGTTACCTGTTACTTTCGTAACAACTGACCAATATGGCGATCCATTTGGTGCTAACACAGCTGCAATTAAAGAGGTTCTTCCAAAAACTGGCGTAGTGAAAAAATTAGATGTAACAACAACTGATGCTGGCTCAATCGGTACAAAAACAATTGGTGTTACAGGTAATGAAGTAGGCGAAGGTACAGTTCACTTCCAAAATGCTAACGGTGAAACTTTAGGTTCATTATATGTGAACGTAACAGAAGGTAACGTTGCATTCAAAAACTTCGAACTTGTATCTAAAGTAGGTAAATACGGTGAATCACCTGATTCAAAACTTGACTTAAATGTGGCTAACACAGTTGAGTATCAATTATCTAAGTACACTTCAGATCGCGTATATTCTGATCCTGAAAACTTAGAAGGTTATGAAGTTGAGTCTAAAAATCCAGCAGTAGCTACAGCTGAAATTGTTGGAAATAAAGTTGTTGTTAAAGGTTTAAAACCAGGTAAAGTTGATATCCACTTAACGAAAAATGGTGCAACTGCTGGTAAAGCGACATTAGAAATCGTTCAAGAGAAAATCGCTATTAAATCTGTAGACTTCAAACCAGTTCAAACAGAAAACTTCGTTGAGAAGAAAATTAACATCGGTACTGTATTAGAACTTGAGAAGAGTAACCTTGATGATATCGTAAAAGGTATTAACTTAACAAAAGAAACACAACATAAAGTACGTGTTGTGAAGTCTGGCAAAGATAAAGGAACTCTTTACCTTGATACAAATGGTAATGCTCATTATGACATCTTTGACCAAAAACTTGGCGATGTAACAGTAACAGCATCAAGTGATTCAGTATTCAACAACTTTAAAGCAGATATTTATGATGCTTTAACTACGAAGTACACTGACAAAGGTACATTAGTATTCAAAGTATTAGGCGATAAGAATGTTGTAACAAGTGAAATTGGTTCACAAGCAGTACAAGTGAACGTTCTTAACAATCCAAATCTATAAGTCGATTATAGATAAAGTAAAAAATCAGTGGGGATTCATCCCCGCTGATTTTTTAATAGAAAGAAGGCTCTTGTAAATTTACAAGAGCCTTCTTTCTATTTCTTAAACTTAAACATATCCCCACTCAAATTCGAATCACTATACACGAACAATACCATGTTAATGTTGTTGTCTTGAATGTATTGATATACATCTTTTTCGTGATAGTGACGCAGGTCGAGGATAGATGTGTGTTTGAAACTTTGTGCTAAGTGTGGCACGATTGCGTTTGCGAATGAGTCTTTTAGGACTAGGGCGCGTACTTCATTTTGTGCATTGTTATTTTCGATGACGATTTCTGGATAGTCATCTGTGTAATAACCTGCGTATGATGTTGTATCTTTTTGTTTTTCTACGCCGTATATTTCATCTAAGTTTTGGTGAATAGTACCTTGCACATCTTTTGCGGTTACGCTTGTGAAGTTGAAACCGTCTTTCGGTGTGTAGTAGCATAATTTTTCACCATTGGCATCGATGAGTTGGTATAGTTGGTTGTTAAAACTTCCAACTAAATGTTTATTTTGCGCACATGTCCGAGTGTAGTCTTCTTTTTTTATTTCTTTTCCTTTATATATAGAAGATTGTTGCCCAATTGTGTTCATTATATATTGGTAACCTAAGAAGGCACCGTCCATATTCCAATGATGATCTGTTTTGAAATACATGTCTTGTATTTCTTCGTTTGTATAGTTCTGTTTAAAGTGTTCCATCAGTTTTATTGGCTTTACGTCTGCTGGAAGCTTCTTTAGAAAGTAATTTAAATTTTCCTGTGCATATGTGTGAATATGAGAAGGTAATTTAAATGATAATGCATTCGTTTTTGACGGTGGTAAAGCAAAGTAAAACTCAACGTTTTGTTCTTTTAAAAACTGAGACAAATCGTTTATAGCAGGCATGGATTGGTCAATTTCATTATATTTTTTTGTCCACGCCGGGTTTTTCAGGAGCCATTTATCATCAGTTAAAATAATGTCGTTAATGAGAGATTTGCCCATATTAATTTGAGCAATCGTATAGTTTTTAATAAGCTCATCTCGTCCAATTAGTTGATCATTAGTGTATGTTTCGAAATCTTTAAAGAAGCTACCAGTTAGGAGAGCTTCTTTCGTAAGTGCTGGTTTTTGAGCGAGCGGCCGATTTTCAACTGGTGAAATGTCTCGGTCTGTTTTGAGTAACGATAATATGCCAAATGAAAAGATAATGGTGATAAAACCGATAAACAGGATGAGGTTCCCCAATTTTTTCATAATAACGTTTCCTTCCTACATCAGTTAAAACCTGAAATAAATAAATGGATTATATGTTGAGTTAATCAAGTACATAACCGAAATCATAAATAATGTTAGTAATAATATAGGACGTACAAATTGCATTGTGAACATATACGTTTTTGGCGCAAGTTCTAGTATGTTTTTCATTCGTTTTAAAATTGGTGTCGCTGCGATAAAGGCAATGAGAAATACGATAATGTATTCATGTACGTATAACATCGTATTGTCATCGATGAAAGATTGGCCACCTATGCCGAACATCGCTTTTAAATATTGGAAAGAGTAAGCGAAGTTGTCAGCTCGGAAGAACACCCAACCGATCATAACGATTAGTAATACGTATGCATGTTGCAGCGGCTTCCATAGTTTGTTTAATATTTTTTCGAATCCAGCTTTTTCAATTGAAATAATAAAGCCGTAATATAAGCCCCAGGCGATAAATGTCCAGCTCGCCCCGTGCCATAAACCAGTTAACCCCCATACGATGAAAAGGTTACGATAATTCGCTAGTTTTGAAACGCGGTTTCCGCCGAGCGGGATATATATGTAATCGCGGAACCAAGAGCCGAGTGTAATATGCCATCTTCTCCAAAACTCTGAAATAGATTTAGAGATGTACGGATAGTTGAAGTTTTTCGGGAAATCAAAGCCGAACATTTTTCCAAGTCCGATTGCCATATCAGAGTACCCTGAGAAATCGAAATAAATTTGCAGGGTATAGGCGATAATACCAATCCATGCCGTTCCAACACTCATTTCAGATGGTGGTAAGGCAAAGATTTTATCAGCGACAAATCCAACTTGGTTAGCGATTAATATCTTTTTTGCTAGTCCGAGAACGAAAATTTGAATACCTTCTGTGAATCGTTCAAAAGAATGGATGCGCGTTTTAATTTGCTCAGCGACGATATTGTAACGAACAATTGGTCCGGCAATAAGCTGAGGGAAAATAGAGATATATAGCGCTAAGTTAAGTGGATTTTTTTGAACATCCCCATCTTTACGGTATATATCGATGACATAGGACATCGCTTGGAATGTATAAAATGAAATTCCAATTGGTAGTGGAATAGGTTCCACATGAATAGATAAGTGCAATATGTTGTTTAAAATGTCTGTGAAAAATGAAATATACTTAAAATAAGAAAGTAATAGTATATTTCCGACTACAGCCATAATTAAAAATGTGACTTTCATATTTTTTCGTTTATCATAATGATGCACGAGTAGGCCGAAGCAGTAGTTTAATACGATGGAAAAGAGCATTAAAAGAACGAAACGTGGTTCGCCCCATGCATAGAAAATTAAACTAAATGCAAGTAATACGAAATTACGTAGCTCGGCACGCACTATAAAATAGAGAAATAATACGAGAGGTAAAAAGATAAACAAGAAAATCGAACTACTAAATACCAAAGGACTCTCCTCACTTTTTCGAAATACATTTCGTAAAAAAACGACATATCTATTATATATTCTTTTTTATAATAGTGCCTTTAATATTTTAGCATGTTAATAATTCGATTAAAATAATTATTCTATATAATAGAAGAAAAGCGGTATGGAATCCTTTTGACACCCACTATCTGGATAAGATAAGATGAATAAGGTGTGATTTGTTTAGAAGGGAAGAGATGGTGTGTTATTTAACTCGTTTGAGTTTATTTTTTTATTTTTACCGATAGCATTTCTTTTATATTTTTTATTAAATAAATTTGGACAAACTACTTTAGCAAAAGCTTGGCTTGTGGCAGCATCTTTATTTTTCTATAGTTATTGGAACATAAAGTATTTGCCGCTTATGTTAGTATCGCTCATTGTGAACTACTTTATCGGAATGAGGCTCGTGAAGCATAAGAGTAAACTTCTTTTAACAGTAGGCTTACTATTTAATATAGGAATGCTTAGTTATTTCAAGTACTATGATTTCTTTTTGCAAAATGTAAATTCGTTATTTGGAACTCATTTTACATTATTATCATTAACGTTACCGCTTGCGATTAGTTTCTATACATTCCAAAAGATTGCGTTTTTAGTAGATACATATCGCGGGGAAACGGAGGCATGTCATTTTCTTGATTACGCTCTGTTTGTAACATTTTTCCCGCAACTTATTGCAGGACCAATTGTACACCATGCGCAAATTATGCCGCAATTTGCGGATCGTAGTAAAAAGCGTTGGCAATCAAATTATATCGTTCTCGGTATTTTTGTATTTGCCATCGGTATTTTCAAGAAAGTAGGGATTGCAGACGTTTTATCTCCTGTCGTACGGGAAGGGTTTGATGTACAGCAGTCGCTAACCTTTGTTGAAGCTTGGCTTTCATCATTAGCGTTTACATTTCAGTTATACTTTGATTTCAGTGGATATAGCGATATGGCAATTGGAATTGCGTTAATGTTCAACATTAAATTGCCTCAAAACTTTAACTCACCTTATAAAGCGGTGAGTATACAAGACTTTTGGCATCGTTGGCATATGACATTAAGCCAGTTTTTAACGAAATATGTGTATATTTCTCTTGGAGGAAATCGAAAAGGTATTACGCGTACATACGTCAATATTATGATTGTCTTCTTAATAAGTGGACTTTGGCATGGGGCTGGTTGGACATTTATTTTCTGGGGATTTCTGCACGGATTAGCTTCTGTCGTTCATCGTTTGTGGAACAAAGCAGGAGGGCGCATGCCGGCCTGGGCGGGATGGCTCGTGACGTTTTTCTTCATTAATATAACGTGGGTATTCTTTAGAGCAACATCGATGCATGATGCGGTGAAAGTGTTAAAAGGAATGTTTGGATTTAATGGATTCGAACTAGCCAATAGCGTATTCCCGGTATTTGTTATTGAGAAGCTACAATTTTTAAAAGGGTACGGTGTTTCATTTACTGAAGCATACCATGTTTCATTATTAAATACGGAAATAGTAGCGTATATTTTCGGAGCATTATGTATTAGTTTCTTCTTAAAAAATTCAATTCAGTTAAAAGACTCATTCCGTCCGACAGTATGGACGGCGTTATTTACTGCAATATTACTTGTGTATAGTGTATTGCATTTAACGAGTATTAGTGAGTTTTTATACTTTAATTTCTAGGTGGAGAATATGAAAAACAAACAGTGGCTTATTTTCGTTTTTGTATGTGTTTTTGTTCCACTTGCAGGTGTTGGAATATTTAATGGCTATGCAGATTCACTTTGGTTATTCTCTCATAAAAATAAGTGGAATAATGTTCAGTTTGGGTTTAATGAGAGACAACAAAAAACGAATTATATAACATATCGTCCGTTTACTTATGATGGCGTTATACTTGGAAGTAGTAGAACAACGTTTATCAATGAGAATGATTTTACTGGATTAAACGCATTTAATTATGCGGTAAGTAGTACAGATCCGCGTGAGTACGATGCGTACATTGAATATGCAAAAGAGAGAAAAGGTAGTGAATTATCTTCTATTGTGATTGGTTTAGATTTCCTTGGAACGAACAAAAATAGAGAAATCGGTTTTGAAAAGCCAGAAGTATATATTAATGAGGCACAAAGCTTACTATATCCAATTAAATCGTATGTGAGTATGGATGGGATTACATATTCCCGAAATACAATTCAAAACTCCATTCATCACAATAAGACTATTGATGTATATAATCGCGATAACATAAAATCGATGCGTGAGTATACGAAAGAAGAGCGTGACACACAAATTGCCGCGCAAGTAGATAAATTTAGTAGAGAGATTTATGGCGGGAATTATGAGTATCAAAATATGAAGGAAATATTAGGAACTGTAAAATCTCATAATCCGAATACAAAGTTTTATATTTTTACAACTCCTGTTTCAGAGCCGTTGTTCCGTGCGATGATTCAATCAGGGCGTTGGGAAGATTATAAAAGGTGGCTCCATGATGCTGTCGATGTATTTGGAGAAGTGCATCATTTCATGTATTTAAATTCAGTAACAAAGAACTTAGATAATTATATGGATGGACATCATTTCAGGCCAGAAGTCGGAAAGATAATTGCACATAAAGTTGTAAATGAAGAAGATCGTAATGTGCCGAAAGATTTTGGGATTGTTATTACGAAGGATAATATTGATGAGGTGCTGGAGCAGATTCATGCATCGTTTCAATAGAAAGAAATAGTTTTGTTTCAAAGATCGAATCTTCATGTGATTCGATCTTTTTTAGTAGTCCACAAAAAATTTAATTAAGCGAGAAAAAGCAATTATGACTGGAGTAGAAAGAAGCAGCATCCAAATAGATGCTGCTTCTTTCTATTCTATTTCTAAATCAACAATTAAGTAGGCAAGTATAACGATGAAAAAAATGCTAACAGATGGCGCTGTTAATACGTGACCAGACATAAAGCCAATGCCAAGTGATAGGATGAGTGTACTAGATAATAGCATATATTTTACAGTTATAATTTTCTTAAAGTTTGTGATCATACGGATGAACAGTTTAATACCGAAGTATAGAAGTGGTATTAAGTAAATAAGGAAACCGATAATTCCAAAGGCGAAAAATAGGTCATGGAAGTCCATTTCAATTAATTTAATTTTAACTGTGTAGTTACCAGCGTAACCCATTCCAAAAAGTTTTTGTGAGAGCGGTGCTTCTTTATAGTATTGTTTGTATACTTTTAAGAATTTGTCCCGATCACTATAAATTAAACTCTTCACTTCAGAGTCTGTTAGTTCACCTTTTGCGTGTTTTTTTGCATCCTCTGGATTTTCTTTAATTACTTTTCCTTCTTTTTTATCCTGTTCTTCTTGTACTGATTTTTTGTATTCGTATATTTGCATGTGGATTCCCATATTTTTTGCGATAGGAGTATGCGGTGTAAGAACAATTAAACCTCCTAGTACAACTGCTGCAACGATGGTGTTTACAAGATATGTGAATCCTTTTTTTTCTTTTTTACGGTTTATCATATATTCAATGAACGAGAAGAAAAGTGCTACGCCTAATGTTAGCACAATTGCACCATATCCAACTTTTGTTCCGACCATAATACTTGCATACATCGCAAGTATTGTTGGAATCCAGTAATATATTTTCGAGAAAGAAGTTGTTTTATAAATCGAATATAAGACAACGATTGGGAACATAATCGCGAAGAGAGCACTTAAATCATTTCCAGCAAAGAACCAACCTCTCGAGCCAATTTTTGAGTGAGGATAGCTTGGGAAATCAGTGCCAGTTTGCATTGCGATAATCATTGTGATGCTTAAAATTAAAGTTGCATATAAGAAATATGTAATGATTTTATGAAACACATATTCTTTATTTTTTAGCTCTTTAAAGACGATAATATATCCAAACAGTAGCACAATTGGATATATGCTCTTTAAAATAAATTTAACTTCTTCTCCAAATGAAACTGGAGATTTAACCATCATATTATTTACAAGACCGATTGCCAGTGCAATGCCGAGTAAACATAAATAGAGAATGTACTTTTTCGCGCCTTGTTGTTTATGATGAAGAAGTAGATAACCTAATGCAAGAAGCATAAAGGCGAAACGGACTACGATTCCGACTGTTGCGCTCATGTGTAATATATAGATTGAAAAAGACGTTAATAAATCTAAAATTGGTTGAAACACGATGAATAGCAGTAGGAAATGCGGGAAGTAGTTATCCGTCTGTTTTAACTTAGTAACCATATGTTCCTCCATTTCTTCATTCCTTTATTTCAGCACCCCTCTATATAATAGGAAGGGGAATGAATTTCTATATTTAATTTTTATATCAGACTTAAGAATACACCATTTCATTGTAATGGTAAATAGATGAAGAGCCGGGATAAACCGACTTTAATTTCTATATTTTTCAACGAAATTGTATGTTTTATGCAAGGTGATATACAAATTACGAGATTATTAGACAGAAAATTAAGAAAAAAGAAGGGTTTTTCACATCCTTTCTATAATTATATAAGTATAATCTTTGTGTAGAAAAGAGGGGTATATATAATGGAAGTAACAAGTAAAACAGAATCTGTCATTGTGAAATATGAAGGGCACGTTGCAACGGTTATGGTCAATCGCCCAGAGGTGTTAAATGCATTAGATGAGCCAACGTTAAAAGAGTTATTACAAAAACTGAAAGAAGTAGCGGAGAGTTCTGCACACATTGTTGTGTTATGCGGGAACGGCCGTGGTTTTTCTGCGGGTGGAGATATTAAATCGATGCTTTCAAGTAATGATGAAAGCAAGTTTGATGGAATTATGAATACTATCTCTGAAGTCGTTGTGACTTTATATACGATGCCAAAGCTCGTTATTAGTGCGATTCATGGACCAACTGCTGGTCTTGGATTAAGTATTGCGTTAACAGCTGACTATGTGATGGCAGATATTTCATCCATTATTGCGATGAACTTTATTGGAATCGCTTTAATTCCAGATGGCGGCGGCCATTTCTTCCTTCAAAAGCGCGTTGGTGAAAATATGACGAAGCAAATTATTTGGGAAGGAAAGAAATTATCAGCGAGCGAAGCGCTTGATATCGGCTTAATTGATGAAGTAATTGGCGAGGATTTCCAAACAGCTGTGAAGCAAAAGATTAGTGAATGGTCACAAAAACCGATTAAAGCGATGATTCAAACGAAACAAATTTTATGTGAAGTAAATCGCTCCAATTTAGAACAAACATTGCAGCTTGAAAAACGCGGTCAATATGCGATGAGACAAACTGCGGATCATAAAGAAGGTATTGCTGCATTTTTAGAAAAACGTTTGCCGGCATTTAAAGGAGAATAAAGTGTAGTAATAGTTTTACTAACGGTTAATTTAAGGTAAAGGGGAGAAAGTGCTAACACATTTTAGTATAATTGTGTTAGCACTTTTTTTAGGAGTAATACATGAAGAAAATTATTGGTGTTATCGTTATTATTTTACTTACTTATTATGCTTTGCATAGTACACCATCTCTTGCGGTACGAACTGCACTATTCTTTGAAGGGCATCCAATTGTTGCTTTCTCAGGTGAAGTGGAGAAAGAACGGGATGTGAAAAAAGAGGCGATTCCTGATGAGTACCAAACCTTATATGGCGATAAGAAAGAAGAACCAGAGCATTATTTCTTTCCGGCAGTAAGGGCACACGGATCAGGAATTGATATGTTAAGTGCTTGTGTGAAAAAAGAGTGGTTATTTTATAAGGCAGAGCTCGGCTGTTATTAAACATAGGAGGGTGGATGATGTCAGTATATAACAAGTTAGTAAGAGATCGTGTTCCAGAGAAGATTTTAATGTCTGGAAAAACATATACAGCACAAAAATTAACAGGACAAGCATACATACAAGCTTTAGCGAAAATTGGAACAGAAGAAATTCGTGAATTTGCTTCTATGAAAGAGCGTGAACATGCGCTTGATTCTCTTGCGGATGCACTGGAAGTAATCATCTCATTAGCGCGTGCAGAAGGTGCGACAATTGAAGATGTAGAACGTCTTCGTAAGCAAAAAGAGATAGAGCGCGGTGGGTTTGAAAGAGGTATTTACTTGTTGGATGTTTCAGAAGAATAGATTTGTAGGAAAAGCATAGCGTTACTCATTAACGCTATGCTTTTTTGTTGCAATTAAGCTAATAATGAAGAAGATAGCTGTTAATACCCAGCCAGTTGTAATAGAAGTAGTAGTATGAACTGCATAAGAAAATTGTAAACAAAGTAATGATGCTAGAAACCAAATGAGTGCAATGTGTACATATTTTTTTGATATATTCATATTGTATAACTCCTTTTATATACTAAAATGAATTTTACTATAATTTAGAAAATTAAGCTATATGAGTAGAGGATTTATAGTAAATTCGGTATACTAAATAATAGGAAAAATGAGGAGGAAATGACAATGGCACATCATACGAAAGAAACGATGGAATTGATTAAGGAGCTTGTCTCTATTCCAAGTCCGTCTGGAAATACAGAGAAAATCATTCGTTTTATTGAAAACTATGTAAGTGAGTGGAATGTAGAAACGAAGCGTAACAATAAAGGCGCTCTTATTTTAACGGTAAAAGGGAAAAATGATGCACAGCACCGTTTATTAACAGCACACGTTGATACGTTAGGTGCGATGGTAAAAGAAATTAAGCCAGATGGTCGTCTCAGTCTTTCTATGATTGGCGGATTTCGCTGGAACTCTGTAGAAGGAGAATATTGTGAAATTGAAACATCAAGCGGTAAGACGTATACAGGAACGATTTTAATGCATCAAACATCTGTGCATGTATATAAAGATGCAGGTGAAGCGAAACGTGATGAGAAAAATATCGAGGTTCGTATTGATGAGCGCGTATTTTCAGCTGATGAAGTACGTGAATTAGGAATTGAAGTAGGAGACTTCGTTTCATTTGATCCGCGCGTTCAAATTACAGAGAGTGGATACATAAAATCACGTCATTTAGATGACAAAGTAAGTGTTGCGATTCTATTAAAATTAATTAAG
Organism: Bacillus sp. FF-1; assembly: GCF_028548245.1. NCBI lineage: Bacteria > Bacillati > Bacillota > Bacilli > Caryophanales > Bacillaceae > Bacillus > Bacillus sp. FF-1. The sequence goes on along the minus strand of NZ_JAQQGG010000006.1, from coordinate 113,705 downwards.
CGATTACAAGATGAAAACGTAACATTACCATATACAACTCATTTCTTAATTTCTAACAATGAAGAGATTGGATACGGTGGTAACTCTAACATTCCAGAAGAAACGGTTGAATATTTAGCGGTTGATATGGGAGCGCTAGGTGATGGACAAGCATCTGACGAGTATACAGTATCTATTTGTGCAAAAGACTCTAGTGGTCCGTATCATTATGCACTACGTAAACATTTAGTAGAGCTTGCGAAAACGAACAATATTGAATATAAAGTAGATATTTATCCGTACTATGGATCGGATGCATCAGCTGCAATTCGCGCTGGATTTGATGTGAAACATGCATTAATTGGAGCAGGTATTGATTCTTCTCATGCATTTGAGCGTACACATGAAAGTTCGATTGCTCATACAGAAGCACTTGTTTATGCATATGTATTATCAGAGATGATTGCAGAATAAGAAAAGAAATAGGCTACCTCTAGTAGCCTATTTTTTGTGTGCAGAGAAATCGACTTTATTTAACAAAGAGTAAATTAATTGTAATTTATTTTACAATATTAAGAAATTAGGTTTACTACATAATTCGAGTATTATAAAATAATAGAGGCGCACTAATTTTTTTTGTTCGAATTTGCAGGGATTTATATATTAAGATTACGCGTTATTAAAAGATGATTGTCGAGAGGAGTATTATTTTTTATGAAGTATCGTGCAGTCGCGGCAGGTATTTTAGCCGCAAGTTTATTATCGTCTCCAGTAAGTAGTTTCGCAGCAGCGAAGAAGTTTTCGGATGTTCCTTCATGGGCGCAACAATCAGTTGATTATTTAGTAGGAAAAAAGGCGCTTGATGGAAAGCCAGATGGAACGTTTTCTCCATCTGAAGCAGTAGATAGAGGATCAGCTGCAAAAATTTTAGCAGTCGTTCTTGGTTTACCAATTGATCCAAAAGCAAAGCCATCTTTTAAAGATGCACAAAACCATTGGGCAGCTCCGTACATTGCTGCAGTGGAAAAAGCAGGTGTAATTAGTGGAGATGGTACTGGTAAATTTAATCCATCAAGCAAAATTAACCGTGCATCTATGGCATCTATGTTAGTACAAGCATACTCATTAGATAAGAAAATTATTGGAGAACTTCCAACACAGTTTAAAGATTTGGAACCTCATTGGGGTAAGAAACAAGCTAATATTTTAGTAGCTTTAGAGATTTCTAAAGGTACGGGAAATGGCTGGGAGCCTGAAGGAACTGTAACTCGTGCAGAAGCAGCTCAGTTTATTGCGATGGCTGATCAAAATAAAACAGATACATCAAAAAGAATGTATATGAACAGAAACTTTATTACATATCATCAACCATCATTATCATCTGGTATTACTGATGTTCAGCATAAGCCACAAATGGTTGTAGTGAAAGAACAAAGAGCAGACGGCTGGTTAAAAATTGTAACAAGTAAAGGTGAGAAGTGGACACCTCTAACAGAAAAAACAGAAACGATTAATGAAGGATTTACTACTTATGAAACAGCTTCACATAGTTCTAAAGTGCTAGGTACATATAATGCACAAACAGTAACGGTTATGGAAGAGAGTGGAAGCTGGATTCGTATCCGCGTAGGCGCTGGTTTCCAATGGGTTGATAAAAATCAATTAAACCCAGTAAAACAAGAGAACTTCTTAGAAGGTAAAGCAATTATTATTGATCCAGGTCACGGTGGAATTGACTCGGGTAATGTTGGTTATTACGAGAAAGAAAGTCAAATCGTATTAGATACATCTTTACGATTACAAAAACTATTTGAGAAAAAGACACCATTTACTGTTAAGTTAACACGTACGAACGATACACGCCCAGGAGTAGATGCTAGTGATTCTTTAAGAAAAAGAGTAGAATTTGCTAATGAAAATAAGGGTGATATTTTCGTAAGTATTCACGGTAACGGTTCGGATGAAAAAAATGGACACGGTACAGAAACATTCTATTATGCAGCAGCACCGACAAGATCAACGAATCCACATACGGAAGACAGTCGCTTATTAGCAGAAAAAATTCAAAAACGCCTTGTAGCAGCACTTGGGACATATGACCGTGGTGTGAAAAAGGATAATTGGTACGTAATAAAATATAATACAATGCCAGCTGTATTAGCAGAATTAGCATTTGTAGATAATAAGAATGATGCAAATAAAATCGCTACACCAGCACAGAAACAAAGTGCAGCAGAAGCAATTTATCAAGGTATTTTAGACTATTACGAAGCAAAGGGTAATAACGTATCTTCTTTCCGTTAATACATTAAAAGAGATTGCCAATAGGCAGTCTCTTTTATTTATTAACGTTTCTCTTTATTTCAGGCATGTGATATCATTTAATTTTATATAAGAAAGTATTGTAATTATAACGATATAGAGGATGATCATAGATTGAATAATCATAGGAAAACACCTGCATGTATATATACGTATGCATTTCGTGAGGAGGAGCGTGCTTTATGTTACTTGGAAATGCGCTCGTTCTTTGGAATGGAGTCCCACGTTAATATTTTGAAAAGTGATGTCAAAATTGACCCGAGTAGAAGTCCTTTTATGAAAGAGCGCGTTGAGGTTATGTATGAAGGAGACGACTTAGAAAGTATTTTGGAACAAGTAGAACAAATTGATTTGGCGGGGGCGACGTTCAAAGTTATCTTCGTTAAAATTAATGACCTTGTTGGAGAGAATAAAATTGAATATGGAGAAAGACGTCTGATAGAGCGAGACCTCGGCATGCATATTGAAGGAGAAGCGGATGTTCGTAATCCAGAGCGTGTATTCGGGATTGTTCCTCTTGGAGGACGCTGGTATTTCGGGCACTATGTAGAAAGTGAACCAGTTTGGTATCACCACATAAAAAAACCACGTAGCTATTCGACATCTCTTAGCACACGCGTTGCAAGATCCGTTGCAAATATTGCGGTGCCAAATCCAGAGGGAGTAAGAGCGATTGATCCGTGCTGCGGCATTGGAACGGTTGTAGTAGAAGCTCTTTCGATGGGAATTAACATCGTTGGTAGAGATATAAGCCCGCTCGTTGCGATTGGAGCGAGAGAAAATATTGCACACTTCGGATTCGATGGGACGATAACGAAAGGCCCGATCGAGGAGATTACGGATAATTACGACGTCGCAATTATCGACATGCCATATGACTTATTTACGCACGCAACACCAGAAAATCAGCTCTCCATTCTTTCAAGCGCGCGCCGCATTGCTAAAAAGGTAGTCGTTGTTACAATGGAAACAATGGACGATATGATTCATGAAGCAGGATTTGAAATTACAGATCGCTGCACTACAAAAAAAGGAACATTTTCTAGACAAATTCTTGTTTGTGAATAAGGAAGAAAGGTCACCCGTTTGGGTGACCTTTTTTTGCTTTGTATGAATGTGTGATTGGTTGGTGGAATGGAGGAGGGATTTGGCGAAATTTGTCGGTAAGTCGATATTCCATGTCGAATCGCCGATATATTTAAAAAATCGCCGATATATTGTGTGAAATCGCTGATATATTCCGAGAATCGTCGATATCGTTACATTAGTATATTACTGTTCTTTTAATTTCTTTTGTTGTGCAAGTAGTAAATTGCGCAAGATGTGTCCGCGGTAACTTTCTAGTTTGCGTCCTTCATGATAGCGCACGCCTAATTTCTTTAGTTCGGCTACGTACCAGCCTTTTGTTCCGTAATACATGAGATCACTTCCTTTTTGCTTTTGAACAGTATATGTTGGGGGTGGAAGTAACTTTCCATTGAAAATAATAAGACCGGTTGTATCAAGGTGTTCCATAAAATAGCTTCAAGACCGTGTATAAAAAAATAGACAGTAGTGTATGTTTTTTTTAACAATGTATACAAATTTATACCCTATGCGTTGGCATGATATTTGCAATAAAAAGAGTATCAACATATAGGGGAGAGATGGAAATGAAGGTTAGTAAAGTGTATACAACAATTGATGCACACGTAGCTGGGGAACCACTTCGAATTATTACAGGAGGCGTGCCAGAAATAAAGGGAGAAACGCAGCTAGAAAGACGGGCATACTGCATGGAACATTTGGATCATCTTCGCGAGGTTCTTATGTATGAACCGAGAGGACATCACGGTATGTACGGTTGTATCATTACTCCGCCTGCGAGTGCTCACGCTGATTTTGGTGTGTTATTTATGCACAATGAAGGATGGAGTACGATGTGTGGACACGGCATTATCGCTGTTATTACAGTCGGAATTGAAACTGGTATGTTTGAAACAAAACAAAAGTTTATTATTGATAGCCCTGCTGGGGAAGTCATTGCGTACGCAACATATAGGGGGAGTGAAGTAGAGTCCGTATCATTTGAAAACGTTCCTTCATTTGTATACAAAAAAGACGTTCCTATTAAAATAGATAACTATGAGTTTCAAGTAGATATCGCATTTGGCGGAGCTTTTTACGCTGTTGTGGATAGTAAAGAATTGGGTTTGAAAGTTGATTTTAAAGACTTAGCTGCTATTCAAACGTGGGGCGGTAAAATTAAGCGCTACATTGAGAGTCAGATGGAAGTGAAGCATCCACTTGAAGAAGGGTTAAAAGGAATATACGGCGTTATTTTCTCAGATGAACCGAAAGGGGAAGACGCAACGTTACGAAATGTAACAATCTTCGCTGATGGGCAAGTAGACCGTTCTCCTTGCGGCACAGGAACTTCCGCAAGAATCGCAACTCTTTTTGAAAAAGGCGCTCTGCAAAAAGGAGAAATTTTCGTCCACGAATGTATTACTGACGGGAAATTTGAAGGGGAAGTATTGTCGGTAACAGCGGTACATACATATGAAGCTGTCGTTCCGAAAGTAACGGGGAATGCATTTATTACAGGATTTCATCAGTTCGTTGTAGACCCGAGAGATGATTTGAATCGGGGATTTTTGTTAGGATAGAAGAAGGAGGTGGAAAGATATGCTAGTCCTAAGCGCGAACGAACAACGAAACTTAGTAAATATGAATGAAGTCATTGAATATGCGGCGCTTGCCTTAAAAGAGTTTTCCGCAGAAAGAACAATCACGCCAATTCGCGGTTCATTACCATTTGCGAATGAGAAAAATACTGCATTAATTATGCCCTCAGTAGCGGAAGGACTTGAGGCACTTGGCTTAAAGGTAGTAACAGTAGTGCCCGAGAACAAAAAGATAGGAAAGAAAACGATAAACGGGATTGTGATGCTATCCGACTTTCAAACGGGAGAACCGCTCGCACTTTTAGAAGGCTCGTACTTAACGATGATTCGAACAGGCGCCTTATCAGGAGTAGCGACAAAACATTTAGCTCGTCATACCGCAAAAACGTTATGTATTATCGGGACAGGAGAACAGGCGAAGGGAATTGCGGAAGCTGTATTTGCAGTTAGACATATTGAAAGAGTCATGTTATACAACCGAACAGAAGAAAAAGCATATGCATTCTCGCAATATATACAAAAGAGATTCAATACACCTACTTATGTTCACAAAAACGCAAATGAAGCAATAAGCGAAGCAGACATCATCGTCACAACTACGAACGCATCCACACCAGTCTTCTCAAAAAAACTACAAAAAGGCGTCCACGTAAACGCCGTCGGTTCATTCAGGCCAAGTATGCAAGAACTACCATCCCACGCTATTGGTAATGCAAACAAAGTAGTAGTCGAATCAAAAGAAGCAGCACTAGAAGAAACAGGGGACCTTCAAGTTCCGATAAAAGAAGGTCTATTCGAAGCTAGCAACCTCCACGCCGAACTCGGTCAAATTATAAGCGGAGAAAAAGCCGGCCGCGAAAACGATGAAGAGATTACTGTTTTTAAATCGGTTGGTTTGGCGGTAGTGGATATAATTGTTGCGAAGTATTTGTATGAGAGAGCGGTGGAGCGCGGAGTTGGGGAGAGGATTGAGTTTTGAGAGGGGCTGCCTTTTGGTGGTCTTTTTTTGTTTGGGTTGAGGGGTAATAAATAAGGGGAGAGGAATTCCCCCCTTATTTATTATGCATGCAATGTGAATTCATATTTCTTATTTATTTTGTTTGCAATGGTTTCTAAAAAATCTTGTACGGTCATTTTCTCTATTTCTCTCGTATACCATGCTAGTTTTGCGCCCTTATCGTGCCCATCGTATCCTACTTCTAAGGGCATAAAGGCTTTATTACAATATGTATAATCGAATTTAATATAAAGTTCTTTTCCTTCAGGACATGCTAGTTTTACTGCATATATAGGGTTTTTATTTTCTGTGTTTAGTTTGATTTTTAATATTTTTGATTGCATGCATTATCACCCCCCTGTTTTATTTTTACTTAATATAATGATATTATAATTTATTTTTGATAGATATGTAAAAACTTCCTAGTTTTACGAAAAAGTTTGACTTTATATACGGGTAGTGGTAATTTAAAACTTATAAGAAAACTCGGGATTAATTCCGAGTTTTCTTATGGGTATAACTAGTTTGAGGGGGCCGAAAGATGAAACGGAAATTATTTGCATTACCATTTGTCCTAATACTACTTATTGCATTAGCGGCTTGTTCTGGAGGAAAAGATTCTTCGGAGCAAGCAGGCACTAGTAAATCAGGGACTCCGAAAGATGGAGGGACGTTAACGATTGGTGTTAGCGATAACCCAGAGACGATGAATCCGCTTTATGCGAATGATCGTGTGTCGTTAACGGTGCAGCAAGCTTTATATGCACCGCTGTATCATATGGAAGACGGTAAGAAGAAGTTTGTTCTTGCTGAAAGCTTTACGCCTTCAGAGGATCAATTAACGTGGACATTGAAGTTAAAAGATAATTTGAAATGGCATGATGGTAAGAAAATTACATCAGACGACATAGCATTTACATTCCAATCTATTTTAGATGAGAAGCAAAATAGCTCAAGTCGTGAAAACTTTGTTTTTAAAGGAAAACCGCTTGAGGTGAAAAAGGTAGATGAGTTAACAACTCAATTCGTTTTACCACAAGTAAGTGCATCTTTCGAAGGTGTGATGAATGATTTCTTCCCAATTCCGAAACATGTATTTGAAGGGGAAGCAGATTTAGCGAAGAGTAAGAAAAACTTACAACCTGTCGGATCAGGTCCGTTTAAGTTTAAAGAGTATAAGTCTGATGAGTACGTTGCATTAGATCGATTTGATGATTATGTAGGTGGTAAAGCTAAATTAGATTCTATCGTATACCGCGTTGTAAAAGATCGTAATACAGCAAATGTTTCACTACAAAATGGTCAAATCAACATGAAGATGATTGAGCCACAAGACTTTAAGAAATTAGATAGCACTGGGAACTTCTCAATGGTGACATTCCCAGAAGGTAGATTATTCTACTTATCTTATAACATGAATACAGATCTGATGAAGAAAAAAGAAGTGCGCCAAGCAATTGCGCATGCATTAGATAAGAAAGAAATGATTAACTCAGCATTCGTTTCTAGTCAATTTGCAGAACCGGCAAATTCAATTTTAACGCCAGACGCTATGTATTATGCAAAAGACATTAAAGATTATAAGTATGATAAAAAAGAAGCAAAAGATTTATTAGCGAAAGCTGGCGTGAAAGATAAAGAAAAAGTACGCGTTATGTATGTAACGAATAATAAAATTATGGAAAGCTTAGCACTTTATACACAGCAAAAATTACAAGAAGTTGGCTTAGAAGTTGAACTGAATGCATTAGATGCTAGTGCAGCAAGTGACAAAAGCTTAGATAAAGAGAATAAAGAATTCGATATTACATTCGGTGGTTACATAATGGGACCTGAGCCAGATTCATATAAGAGCTTATTCTTAAGTAATGCTGAATACAACTATGCACGTTATAAAAACGCTGATTTCGATAAGTTATGGGAAGAAGCTGCAGTTGAAACAGATAAAACAAAACGCGCAGAACTATATCATAAAATTCAAGAAACAGCTAGAGAAGATTTACCTTATCTACCAATTGCGTATCCGAAAGCAGTTATTGCAGTAGATAAAAAGTTTGATGGATTGAAAGAAGCAAAAGCAATTCCTGTCACAATGTTTGAAGATGTATCTAAGATTTATGAAGTGAAATAAGAAACAAACAGTAAAGAAGCTGGTGGAAATCAGCTTCTTTAGCTTGAGGGGGGAAGTTTGTGTATAAAGTAATTGCGAAGAGGCTTTTAAATGCAATTCCGCTTTTATTTGTTATTTCTATTATCTCTTTTTTATTAATAAAACTAGCACCGGGCGATCCTGTTCGAAACTTTGTCACGCCGAATATGAGCCCAATTGATGTTGAGCGTATTCGTAAAAGTTTAGGGCTCGATCAACCAATTTATATGCAGTATATTTTATGGTTAAAAAATATTGTAACAGGGAACTTTGGTTACTCACTGCAAAATCACCGTCCTGTTTTAGATCTTATTGTAGAAAGGTTACCTGCGACAATCGGCTTAATGGGATCGTCTTTACTCGTCTCATTTGTAATTGCAATCCCGCTTGGACTACTTACAGGTGTGAAAAAGAATTCTATCTTTGATCGCATTGTAAACTTTATTTCTTATGTGGGAATCTCAATGCCAGTCTTTTGGTTCGCGTTACTATTAATCTACTTGTTCTCTTTAAAGTTGAATCTTCTTCCGAGTATGGGTATGCGTACGGTCGGCCAAGATTCCTTCTTGGATATTGTACAGCACGGTATTTTACCTTGTATGGTGCTTGCGTTCCAAAATGTTTCTGTTTATATGAGATATATTCGTTCCAGTACAATTCAACAATTAGAAGAAGACTATGTACAAATTCAATATGCGTACGGTGCTTCAAAGAAAACAGTTTTATTTAATCACGTACTTCGAAATGTATTAATACCAATCATTACAATTTTCGGATTATCTATTCCAAGTTTAGTGGGCGGAGCGTTTATTACGGAAACAGTATTTTCATGGCCAGGTCTTGGTTCACTTGGGGTAAATGCTATTTTTAGATTTGATTATCCAATTATTATGGCAATTACATTACTATCATCCTTCATGTTAATTCTCGGTAACTTAATTGCTGATATTTTATATGGCGTAGTAGATCCGCGCATTCGAATGAGGGGGTGATTTGGAATGAATAATAGGAGATTTCAAACGATAAAAAGTAGTTTTACGAAAAATAAGTTTGTACTAATGGGAGTTATTATACTGGCGGTTTTAACGATTGCATCGATATTCGCATTTGTATCACCGTATGATCCTAGTAAAATGTCGATTCCAGATCGCTTACAAGAACCGAGTATGAGTCATCCTTTCGGAACGGATGATTACGGAAGAGATTATTTAACGAGGGCGTTATATGGTGGACGCGTTTCACTTGCGGTTGGTTTCCTTGCAATGGTTGTATCTGTTACAATCGGTACCGCAGTTGGAACAATTAGCGGATATTTTGGCGGAAAGTTAGACAACTTCTTAATGCGAGTTGTTGAAGTACTTATGTCAATTCCATCATTTTTTTTAATGCTGTTATTAAATGCTTATTTAAAACCGGGGATTACGACGTTAGTTCTTATTATTGGATTACTAACATGGATGGACACCGCTCGTATCGTAAGAGCAGAGACTTTATCTGTAAAAGAGCGTGAGTACGTTTTATATGCAAAAGTGTCAGGACAAAAATCACTCACGATTATTGTAAGACATATCATTCCTAACATTTTATCAACCATTATTATCGCCGCGACATTAACGATTGCGACATCAATTTTAATGGAATCATCACTTAGCTTCTTAGGTTTAGGTATTAGAGAACCAGATTCTTCTTGGGGCAGTATGCTAAACAATGCGCAAGGATATATCGGTGAAGCTTGGTATTTAACGCTCTTCCCAGGATTCCTTATTCTTTTAACAGTCCTAAGTTTTAACGTAATTGGTGAAGCGTTGAAGAAAGCTTTCGCACCAAAAGGGGCTGGAAATGAAAACTAAAGTGTTACGTGAAAGGAGTGAGAAGCGTGTCTGAAAAACTATTAGAAGTGAAAAATTTAAAGACTTCTTTTTTCATAGAAAGTGGAGAAGTGGAAGCTGTTCGCGGCGTTACATTTCGTTTAAATAAAGGAGAAGTAGTTGGTATCGTTGGGGAATCTGGAAGCGGAAAGAGTGTAATGGCTAAGTCCGTGATGTCTCTCGTTGCGTCACCAGGGAAAGTGAAAGAAGGGGAGATTCTTTTTCATAATGAAAACATCCTTTCTAAATCTGAAAAAGAATTACGTTCTATTAGAGGAAATCAAATTTCACTTATCTCGCAAGATCCAATGTCTGCGCTAAATCCAGTTGTGAAAATTGGGAAGCAAATGACGGAAGTAATTATACGGCATCAAAAAGTAAAAAAGAAAGAAGCAGAGCAGATTGCGGTTAACTTGCTAAAACAAGTTGGTCTTTCGTCGCCAGAAGAAAGGGTAAAACAATATCCGCACGAACTAAGCGGCGGTATGAAGCAGCGGGTTATGATTGCGATGGCAATGTCTTGTAATCCAGATCTTCTCATTGCGGATGAACCGACGACAGCGCTTGATGTAACGATACAAGCACAAATACTAGATTTAATGAAAAACTTAAAAAATGAAACGAATATGGCGTTACTTCTTATTACACATGACTTAGGGATAGTCGCGCAAAACTGTACACGCGTTATCGTTATGTATGGCGGTCTTATTATGGAAGAGGGGCCTGTACTTGATATTTTCCAATCGCCGAATCATCCATATACGAAGGGGCTATTAAACTCTTTACCGAAAATATCGAACGGTGTAAAAGAAAGGCTCGCACCAATTCAAGGTGTAACGCCAAACTTATTACACCCGCCACAAGGTTGCCCATTCGCAGAGCGTTGTCCGCATGCGATGGACATTTGTGAAAAAGAACGTCCACCGTATTTTGAAATCGGAGACGGAAGGCGTTCCATGTGCTGGTTAAATGATAGGGCGGTAGGTGATTTCCATGCATGAAGAAAATTTAATTGAAGTTCGGAACTTAAAAAAGTATTTTCCTATTAAAAAAGGACTATTCGGCAGAAAAACAGAGCAATTAAAAGCAGTCGATGACTTAAGTTTCACAATTAAAAAAGGTGAAACATTCGGATTAGTAGGAGAATCGGGCTGCGGAAAATCAACGACAGGAAGAAGTATCATTCGCTTGCACGATGTCACTTCAGGTAACGTTTTATTTGACGGAAAAGACATCGCAAGCTTAAAGGAAAGTGAACTAAAAGAATATCGAAAACGAATGCAAATCATTTTCCAAGATCCATACGCATCATTAAATCCGTCGATGAACGTATTCCAAATTATTAGTGAGCCAATGAACATTCATGGATCTTATGAAAAAGAAGAACAAAAAGAAATCATATTAGACCTGCTCAAAAAGGTAGGCTTAAAAGAAGAACATTTATATCGCTACCCGCACGAATTTAGCGGAGGTCAGCGCCAGCGCATCAGCATCGCGCGCGCACTATCTGTAAAACCAGATTTCATCCTATGCGACGAACCGATCTCAGCACTAGATGTCTCAGTCCAAGCGCAAGTCGTAAACATGCTGCAAGACATACAAGAAGAAACAGGCGTCACATACTTATTCATCGCGCATGACCTATCTATGGTAAGACACATATCAGACCGAATCGGAGTCATGTACTTAGGAAACATAGTAGAAATTGCCGACAGCGAAGACCTATACACAAAACCGGCACATCCGTACACACAAGCACTGCTCTCATCCATGCCAGAACCAGATCCAACAAAAACAGGGAAAGATCGGATCATTCTAGAGGGAGAAGTACCAAGCCCACTCAACTCACCATCCGGCTGCAAATTCAGAACGCGCTGCAAATTCGCCACTGAAAAATGCGCACAGGAAGTACCGAAGATGGTCGAGATTGCGAAGGGGCATGAGGTGGCTTGTCATTTGTTTTAGAGTGGGGAAAAGCACTGGGGGGGGATCTGGTGCTTTTTTCTTTTGTAGGGGCGTGGGTGCTGGTGTGGGATTGGTTGGTAGTTTTGGCGCTGTTTTTTGCGAAATTTGTCGGTAAGTCGATATATTGTGTCGAATCGTCGATATATTCGGAGTTGTGTTCGATATAATTGGATAATCGCTGATATAATTTTTGGGGGTGTGGGATTAGTTGGGAGAGTATAAAAAGGCCACCTTTTCCAAAGTGACCTTCCGTGTATTATTTTGAACTAGTACCATTCTTCAAACGATCCCCACCACCAAGCTCCGCCTCAATCTGCGAAGTCTTCGATGACTCATCCATACGCCAATACGTAATAAAGCTGATCGCGATACATCCGGCTACGTAGAAGTAGAATAGTGATTCCATTCCGATACTCTTTAGCCATAATGCGATAAACTCGGCTGTTCCGCCGAATATTGCAACGGTTAGTGCATATGGTAAACCTACGCCAAGTGCGCGAATTTCAGTTGGGAAGAGCTCTGCTTTTACAATTGCGTTAATCGATGTGTAACCAGTAACGATAATGAGACCGACCATCATGAGTAAGAACGCTACGATTGGTTCTGTCGTTTTTTCCATAAAGAAGAAGATCGGCGCTGTTAGTAACGTTCCGAGAATACCGAATGCCATTAATAGTGGACGGCGTCCGATTTTATCGGATAGTAGCCCTGCAATTGGTTGAAGTACGACGAAAATAAGTAGTGCGACAAAGTTAATCCAGCTTACAACTTCTTTCGGAAGACCGACTGTGTTTACCATGAATTTTTGTAAATATGTTGTGTACGTATAGAATGCAACAGTGCCTCCGAGTGTTAGGCCGACTACTGTTAATACTGCTTTCGGGTGTTTCATAAGAGTGCGAACAGTTCCTGCGCTTTCGCGTTTTTGTGATTTTATGTTTGAAAACTGCTCTGATTCATCCATCGTGCGGCGAAGCCATAATACAGCTACTGCGCCCATCGCTCCAATAATGAATGGAATACGCCAGCCCCAAGCTTTCATATCTGGTTCGCTTAGTAATTGCTGAAGAACAATTTGAACGCCTAACGCAACCATTTGCCCAGCAACGAGCGTTACATATTGGAAGCTTGAATAAAAACCACGGCGACCACTACTAGCCATTTCAGATAAATATGTGGCAGAAGTTCCGTACTCTCCGCCAAGTGATAATCCTTGTAGTAAACGGGCAAGAACTAAAATAATTGGTGCCATAATACCGATGCTTTCGTAACTAGGTGTACAGGCGATAATGAAAGAACCACCTGCCATAACTGTAATCGAAAGCGTTAATGCTGCTCGGCGTCCGTGCCGATCTGCATAACGTCCCATTAGTAAACTTCCGATAGGGCGCATTAAAAATCCAACTGCGAAAATAGCCGCTGTGTTCAATAATTGACTCGTTGGATCGCCTTTAGGAAAGAACTCTGCTGAAAAATAAACAGCAAAAGCAGAGTAAACGTACCAGTCGTACCATTCAATTAAATTACCGACAGAACCTTTGAAAATATTGCCGGCGACTCGATTGGATTTTGTTTGAGCCATAATCATTCCTCCTCTTGCTTAGTAATAAAATGATAAATATGAAAGCGTGTTCATTGTAGTTGAATTGTACTGTTCTTCAAATGAAATCTCAATATTATGACAATTTTATTCTTTTTGTACTTTATGAACATGGATATTTTTAATAGTTGCTTCATTATTCGTTTTGTCATAATAATAGAAAAAGGAGATTGATAGTTTTGAATATTTTATCAAAGGATATGAAGTATGAAGAAATCACGCAAAGTGTCATTACAAACGAAAATAGTAAGCTTAATTATCGCGTTAATTTTATTTGTCGTTCTCCTATTAGCAGGAATATTTGTTTACATTCAGTCCGTTGATACGAAGCGCCAAGTGGAGCAGCTAGCACTGCAAACAGCGAAGTCGCTTTCTTTTATGCCTGCTATAAAAGATGCTTTTCAAAATAACGAGCATAAAAGTACGATTCAATCCATTGCGGAACAAGTTCGTGAGCAAGCTGGTGCAGATTATATCATTATAGAAGATCGTTATGGAGTTATGTATTCGCATTCTAATTCGGAGTTAATTGGTACCAAGAGTAACAATCCATATAACTATGAAGCACTTACTTTTGGTGGTTATTATACGCTTGAAGGAAATGGTGAAAGTGGTCCAGCTTTAATGGCGAAAGCGCCCATTATTGTTCATAACGGAGACTATGATCAAGTCGTAGGCGTTGTGACAGTAGAGTTTTTAATAAAAGGTATCGAATCTAACATATTAAGCAGAACGAAAGAAATTATACTCTTCTCCTTAGCTGTATTACTAGCTGGAATTGTTGGTGGCATTCTTTTAGCACGTAGCATTCGTAAAGATACACTCGGTTTAGAGCCGAATGAAATTGCAGCGCTATACCGGGAACGAAGTGCAATACTACTATCTATAAAAGAAGGAATTATCGCCATTGATCAAAATGGTTTTATTACGATGATGAACACTTCGGCAGAAGAAATGCTATATGTAAATGGTGATTATATGCAGCAGCACATTTCAAAAGTTTTACCGGAATTTCATATGGAGAGAGTACTAGAAAACGATCAAGAAATCGCATTTCAAGATAAAGTGTTTATTTTAAACATGACACCAATACTCGAAAATAATAATACGGTAGGCGTTGTATGTAGTTTTAGAGATAAAACAGAACTGCAAAACTTAGTGAATACGATATCTGAGGTAAGAAAGTATTCAGAGGACTTGCGTGCTCAAACGCATGAGTTTACAAATAAGCTTTTCGTCTTATCAGGATTACTTCAGTTAGGGCACTACAGAGAAGCAATTGAATTTATCCAGCAAGAATCTAATATTCATCAAAGCCAAAACCATATTTTATTCCATCAAATTCACGATGCGAAAGTACAAGCTATTTTATTAGGAAAAATCGGAACAGCGTCTGAGAAGAAAATTAATTTTCATATTGAAGGAGATAGTGCACTTCATCCGTTACCAGACCATATAAAAGTTTCGCACCTTATTACGATACTTGGAAACATAATCGACAATGCATTTGATGCGGTGAGTGAGCGAGAGGAAAAGAGTGTTTCCTTCTTCGTTA
This sequence comes from Bacillus sp. FF-1, assembly GCF_028548245.1. Lineage (NCBI taxonomy): Bacteria > Bacillati > Bacillota > Bacilli > Caryophanales > Bacillaceae > Bacillus > Bacillus sp. FF-1. The sequence continues at coordinate 98,604 of NZ_JAQQGG010000006.1, read as the reverse complement.
CGGATATTGGGCACGATATTGTGTTTGAAGTGATAGATAGCGGAGTAGGAATACCAGCTGAAAAAATAACGACCATTTTTCAAAAAGGATTTTCAACGAAAGGAAATAATCGTGGTTACGGACTAGCAAACGTGAAAGAAATGGTAGATGTACTAGAAGGAACGATTGAAATTCAAAACGAGAAAAATGGGGGAGCTATTTTTACAATTTACCTTCCGAAAACATTGAAAGAAAGTACATGACAAACAGGGGGATGGACATATGTTGAAGGTTGCAATTGCAGAAGATGATTTCCGCGTCGCGCAAATTCAGGAAGAGTTTTTATCAAAAATAAAGGACGTAAAAGTAATCGGAAAAGCATTGAACGCGAAAGAAACGATGGAACTACTACAAAAGGAAGAAATCGATTTGCTTCTATTAGATAATTATTTACCAGATGGAATTGGAACAGACTTATTACCACAAATCCATGCTGACTTTCCAAACGTTGACGTCATTATGGTTACTGCAGCGAATGAAAACTATATGCTAGAAAAAGCAATCCGAAACGGCGTAAGTAACTACCTTATAAAACCGGTCACGTTAGAAAAATTCGTTCGCACAATTGAAGACTATAAAAGAAAAAAGCAATTACTACATAGTAACAATGAAGTGAATCAAGCACTAATCGATAACTTCTTCGGTATGTCGCAAACACAAGATATAAAAAACTTACCGACAGGCGTTGATCCGTTAACACTGCAAAAAGTGAAAGGCATTATAAAAGGATTCGAAGAGGGCATTACAATAGAAGAAATGGGAGAACAAATGGGGGCCTCCAGAACAACCGCAAGAAGATATTTAGAATACTTAGTAGCGACAAACGAGTGCACAGTAGAATACACATACGGCATTATCGGACGACCAGAACGAAAATATCGCATAGGACGAGGACTATGAAAAAAAGATTATTACTATGTATATGGATCATGACAGGAGTAATAGCTGGTTGTTCCTCGGAAAAATCCGAAACAAATACAGTAAACATAGAAGAAGTAGAAATCGTTGCGCCGAACGTTCAAGGAGCCGGATGGGACTTAACAGCACGAGCGATGCAAAAAACGCTCGCAGAAGAAAAAATCTTCACAAAACCAATTACTGTCACAAACAAAATAGGTGGCAGCGGTGATGTCGGATGGAAATATACGAAACAAAAAGGCGGTCACGTACTGGCGATTAACTCAAGCTTACTCATAACGAACAACCTACTAGGCCACAGTAAACTAACATATAAAGACTTCACGCCGCTCGCGCTACTAGCATCAGACTGGGAAGTCGTTGTCGTATCAAAAGACTCAAACATAGAAAACGCAAACGAACTAATGGAACAACTAAAACAAAACAAGAAAAACTTCAACATCGGAGTTGCCCCAGGCTTAGGAAACGACGATCACCTATCATTCGTACAAGTAAGCAAAGCCTTCGGCATAAACCCAGCCGAACTACAATTCTTCGTCTACGAAAACAAAGAAAAAATCATAAACGCCCTAACGAACAAACAAATAGGTGCCGCAACCATGACCCTATCCGAAGCCGAAAAACAATACAAAGCCGGCAAAATAAAAATACTAGCCGTATCCGCACCAAAACGACTAGATCGACTACCAGAAATCCCAACATGGAAAGAACAAGGAATCAACGTCATATTCCAGCACTGGAAAGGCATTATGGGCCCAAAAGATATGACGGAGGAAGAGGTTGCTTATTGGGATGGTGTTATTAAGAGGATGGTTGAGAGTGATAGTTGGAAGGAGATTTTGAGGGAGCGGGGTTGGGAGAGTTTTTATAAGGGGAGTGGGGAGAGTATGATATTTCTTGAGCAGAGTAGTCAGGAGTATGGGGAGCTAGTGGGGAATAATAGGAATTAGTAGATCATACAGTATGGCGTATGATTTTTCTTTTATACATAGTTTGGTAAAATAGTAGTAATTGTAATTTATTGTAACGGTGGGGATGAAAATGTTAGAGCAACTCATAATTGAATTGGCTAAATTAACGGAGCAGGTTGAAGATATAAATGGTGATAAAACTTATTTGGTTATAAATAAAGATGATGAAAGATTATACGTTGAAGCTAAATTTTTACGTGAGCAATATGAAGAGGAAGCATCACCTTATTTTAAAGTGAGTTTTGAAATTCTTAAGGATGCTTGGAGAAAATTTATCGCTATGCGTACAGTAAATAGTGAAGATTTTGGACAAGCGTGTGAATGTAATACTTTCTTGGTAGCTTTCTTTTCACAGCTTCCATTTGTGGATGTAAAAGAATCGGGAGCTATTACATTTAAAGAATTCAAAACCGATAATCTACCAAGCGAAAAATACGATAAAGTCATGCTCTTTTTAGAAGAGATCATGAATGGTACATATAATCCAAGTACGTTACGTGAACAAACGGATGAAAGTTTATATAGAGTGAAATCTAATGCGCGCCAAGATTTAAGATTGTTGGGCTTTTTGAATGAATCTCATGAAATGAATCAGTTGCTATTAAGCGAATGTGTTCAATCGGAAGATAAGAAAAGCTACATGGCACAGTTAGTTTTAAAACAAGAATATTTCCGTCATGCTTTATTTGTTCTTGGATTGTTAGAGAAGTATTCAAAGAATGAAAAGAAATTAGCTCTAGTTGATTTGGGAATGACAATTGTCCGGAATTCATTAGGGGATAATTTGATGGTTGAATCGGTAGCGAGGCGGCGTACGAATAATTTACTAGATTGGCTTGAACAAGCGGGACTAGTTAATGATGAATGGATTTCTGTTGAACAATATGTAAAAGATGATGGGGAAAAGGGCGGTAGTATGAACAGTAATTTACGTGAAGGATTTTTAAGGATAATGGACGGTTATCTAGATGCAAAAAAGGGGAGTGCAAAAGGGCATAAATTGGCTGAATTGGTTCGAAAGGACATAACGACAGAAATTAAGTGTTTACCTTTTATGAATGACAGTAAGCACATCGTTACTGGCTCGGTTGGACAAGGGAATTGGGCATCTATTCCGTGGATTGCTATTATGAATAAGGATATTACCAAATCGACTCAGAGGGGATACTATATCGTTTATTTATTTAGTGAAGATATGAAAAGATTGTATCTAACTATAGGACAAGGGGTAAAAGATACGCCTAACGAAGAAATGGAGAAGATTAAGCAAGAAGTTCGTCAACATATATATATGTCTAAAAAGGTGAAGAAAGACGATAATATTTTCCTTGGTACAAGTTCAAGAGCGATGGATTATGCAAATTCAACAGCTGCCTACATTGTATACGATGTGAACAAAATGCCAGTTGAGGTTGAGTTAGTAGAAGATTTAAAAGAAATGCTTCACTACTATGAGGGATTCATTAACTATAAAGAGAAAGGTATTAAGTATGAAGCAAGTTCTGAGAGGAAAGAAGTTCATTTAGATCAGCAATCCATTATTGATCATGTGTCTTCTTATATTCAAAGTAAAGGTTTCTATTATGAGGAAAAGGATCTTATTAATTTCTTCCTTTCATTAAAGACGAAGCCGTTTGTAATTTTATCAGGTATTTCAGGTACAGGGAAAACGAAAATTGTGCAGTGGTTTGCGGAAAGTTTAGGGGCAACGGAAGAGAATGGACAATTTACGCTTATTCCGGTTCGACCTGATTGGAGTGATAGTTCTGATTTGCTTGGCTATGTGAATCTTCAAGGCGAGTTTCAAGAAAGACCGTTAATTAAAGTTCTTGAAAATGCAGATGCAAATCCAAATCGACCGTATTTTGTAGTGTTAGACGAGATGAACTTAGCTCGAGTAGAATACTACTTTAGTGACTTTTTAAGTGTAATCGAGAGTCGTAAATGGAAAGATGGAAAAATTGTTACGTCACCGGTACTTCCAGAATCAATTACGAATAAGCATATTACGATTCCATCAAATGTATATATTATCGGAACTGTAAATATGGACGAAACGACACATCCGTTAAGTAAGAAAGTATTAGATCGAGCAAATACGATTGAGTTTAATACTGTTAGCTTAGATTATTTTAATTTCTTAATGGATGTAGAAGAGAAGGAAGCCGAAATTGTTTCAAATCGCTCTTTAGAAACTGAGTATCTTCATCTAAAAGAATGTTTTAAAGAAAACGAAGATCTTGTGAGAAATATATCGAACCTTTTAATAAAAATAAATAAAATACTTGAATCAGTGGGGGCTCAAGTTGGATACCGTATAAGAGATGAAATTTGTTTCTATATGGTATACAACGAACAAGGAAAGTTATTGTCATTTGATGAAGCACTCGATTATCAAATATATCAAAAGATTTTACCGCGTCTTGCAGGAAGCGATGGAAGAACAGAAGAGGTATTAAAGCAGTTGTATGTATTATGTGCAAATGAAGAATATGATAGTGGCAATAATGACGCTTCCTATGCTAAGTATCCTCGTTCAGCTAACAAGCTGTCTCATATGTTAAGGAGGTTCGAGTATGATGGTTTCACCTCTTTCTGGATCTAATAATGAGATAGAGCTAGTTAAGATTGAAACAGCGGAGCTATCATTGACGATTAAAGGAAATCCTTATCATGAAAAATATGAGAGTTTAAAAGAATATCACGCTATGAACGCGGATGAAATGATGTATTTTCGTGTAGCTGGGAAGGCAGAAGCCGTTTCTGTATTTGATGCTAGATTGCAGAGGCTAGACGAATGGAATGAACATCCACCAATCTTTTTTGAAAATAGAAGTTATCAGCTTGTTGTTGTTCCGAAAAATAACAAGCAGCTCTCTTTTTATCATGAACATCCAGGATTTCGAAAGCAAGTTAGTTCCATTCAAATGGGATCACTTCATGTGTTAATGGGAAATCTTTCATTTCCAAATGAAGTAGGAAATACAACGTTTGAAATTAAAGATGATCAAGATACTTTATTAACTGTTACATTTGAAGTTTTCCCGGCAAAACTGGATTATAAGGATGATTACAAAGCCTTATTAGATGAAGTAAATGATGAAATTTATAATTTAGCGTTTCATTTACTAAAGAGAACTTACTTAGGAGCATCTGCAATTTATGCTACAAATCCATCGAAGAGTGAATTTTATCGTATTTTAAATGATTCCTTTGAGCGGTTTATGAAGTCGATCTCTCACATTAAAAGACAACCACATCATACGCTTATGACTAGACATCAACTAGTACGAGGAGAAAAAATTCGTAAATTGGATTCTGTCGGAATGAACTATTTGCGAAAGCGACCATACTTGCTGCAAGGAGAAAATAATATACCGACTAAAGGCATTACAGCTTATAAGGAAGTGTCTTATGATACGTTAGAAAATAGATTTGTTAAATGGATGATTCAAAGAGTCGTACATAAAATAGAAGATTTACTTAAGGCGCTAGAGCCAAAGTCTAGATATACACGTGGTGTAACTGATGAAGATTTGTTAGAACGTGTAAGAAATATGAAGTATCGAATGAAAAATGAATTGAACGATCCATTTTGGCGAGGAATAGGAAAATTAGATCGCTCAGTCTTTTCGCTCGTAATCCAAATGGCGGCTGGCTATAGAGATGCGTATCAAATTTTCTTAATGCTATCACGAGGCTTAACATTACGAGGACAAATTTTCAAAATGTCAGTAAAAGATGTCGCTAGATTATACGAATATTGGACGTATTTAAAACTTGGACAAATTCTATCTAAAAAATATATACCGCTCCATCAAGATGTTATTCAAGTTAAACAAGATGGTTTATACGTAACGCTTGATGAAAGTAAAACTGCAAAAAGAACGTTCAAGCATCCAGTCACTGATGAAGTAATAGAACTTTATTTCCAGAAAAGAAACGGTAGACTGCCAACAGTTACACAAAAGCCAGATACGATGCTCGCTATAGAGAAAAAGGGAAAGAAGTATCAATATCAATACATTTTTGATGCGAAATACCGAATTGATTTTGCTGAAAGATCTCATTATAAAAGGAAGTATGGCACCCCTGGGCCAATGGAAGAAGATATTAACACAATGCATCGTTACAGAGACGCACTAGTAGTAGAACAAGAGGGGCCTTTTGAGCGAACAGCTTACGGAGCGTACGTACTATTCCCGTGGAACCAAGAGGAAGCGTACGAGAACCATCCATTTTATAAGAGTATCGAAAAAGTAAATATCGGTGGCTTTCCATTCTTACCAAACGCAACAAGACTAGTCGAACAATTTCTAGACCATCTCATTGAAAAAAGCCCAGAAGAAATTATAAGAGAAGGCATCCTTCCAAGAGGAACAAAAGAAGAATGGCACTCCTCGCTAGAAGAAAAAGTATTAGTGGGCGGTGTGAAAACTGAAGCCGACTATGAAGCATATAGAAAAGAAGGCTTATACCAGTTACCAGTCACACAGTTAAAACCAGGATGGCAAGAAGCAAAGTACATAGCATTATATGCACCGAAAAAATGGTACGGAGAAAAAGGTGGAATTCAATACGTAGCTAAAATCAAGAACATTCAAATGCAACAAAACGATAATTATGTACATTTCGAACTAGAACCATGGAAAAAACTAGACCATCTCATCCGCCCAGTAGGATATGGCATTCAAACATACACAATAACAACTATGTCGTTATTAAAAGAAGTACAAGAACTCCCAGAACTCTTCATGAAATCAAAAGAAGAAAGAACTCTTTGGAAAACGCTACGTCGCTTTACGAAGCAGGTTAAGGTTGAGTTGGATCATAACAACTTAGATGAGGCCTCTTCTATTAAGAGTTATTATGTGCAGGATGTTCAGATTTGGGTTGATTATGAGAATGGGGTTGTTATGGTGAGGAGAGATGGGCGAGTTAAGGAAGTTCCTTTGGAGTTGGCTGTTGGTAGGGGTTCGGTGTTGTTTAAGGAAGTTTTAGAGGTACTAAATGTTAGGGAGTAGTAAAAGGGGATTAAATAATGAATAAGAGACCAAATTTATTTTCACATGGAACAAGTGAGTTGTCGCAAGATGCTTTTATTTGTTGGCTAGCAGAGTGGGCGAATCCAGTCTATAAAGAAACTGATGAATGCTTATATGAAGCCAGTATAGGTTTTATTAGAAGAATATATGATTTACATAAAAAGACCTTTCCAGCTGCTATTAAAGAAATTAAGATTACGAAACAATTTAAAGGTTTAGATATACTTATTGAAATTAACGGTAATCAGGCTATTTTAATTGAAGATAAAACGTATACAAAAGAACATTCTAATCAACTGAAACGTTATTATGAAGATGTAATGAAATTTAAAAAATATGAAAAACATGACCTGTTGCCTATCTATTATAAAATAGGTAATCAAAGTGATTATTCAGCAGTTATTGATGCAAAGTATATGTTGTTTACAAGAAAACAAATGCTTGAATTTTTACAAGAAAATATAGATAGAGGAGTTCAAGATCAAATATTTTTAGATTACTATTTTTATTTAAGAGAAATAGATCAAAAATATAATTCATATAAGACACTTCCGCTAAGTGAGTGGAAAGGTGAAGCTTGGGAAGGATTTTATGAGGAGCTAAAGCAACGCGGGATCAAAGGTCAATATGGGTATGTAGCTAATCCGAATGGTGGGTTCTATGCCTTATGGTGGAATGAACACGAAGATAATAATTGTAAGCAGTATTTGCAGTTAGAAGAAGGGCGTTTATGCTTTAAAATATATGTTGCTGATAAGCATAGAAGAAAAGAACTTAGAGATAAGTGGAGTAAAGCGCTAATCGAACGGAGTCATAATTATTCTTTTAATGTAGAGAAACCTAAATTTGGTAATGGGCGATATATGACGGTTGCTGTGGTGAGGGATTATAGAGTGGAGGATGGACAAGGGAGAATTGATATTCCAGGAACGATGGGAGTTTTAGGTGAAGTGGAGAGATTTTTAAAAATGAGAGATGTAATTATGAAATAGATTAGATAAATATTAGTCGGATAAATTGTATTATTAGCTATGGGAAGAAGAGTATATGAGATATATGCTCTTCTTTTTATTTATAAATAACATGGATGTGAATCTTAAATGATGACCTCCACCCTGTCAAGGTGCGAGGTCAATTCATTCACGTTCCTTATAACGGTTAAACCGTTGATATAACTGCATTTTACAATAACTCTACTGGTGTGTACAGCCATTTTTAACCGCAATCCTCTTTTATTACATACCCATAACACTTATTTCTACTTTGTCCTGATAGATTATGATAATAGAAAAATTATTTGGATCTCCTCTTAATAGGGATGAAGGTGTGATTTATTTAATAATATGTAAAGGTATTAATATCGTAGATTATGTTATTTTAATGAACTTTTGTTAATTGGATAGATTGAACCTCATTTTTATTAATTCATAAGATGTTGTGATTGAAGGATTAAGCTTGTGAGAATAACATTTTAGTTGGTAAAATTAAGTAGAGCTCCAATAAATGTATGGAGTATAATAAATAAATAATTGATGAACTAGAGGTGAGAGTTGTGTCATACCATATAAATGAAATTTTACTTATTGATGAAAAATATGAAAACTATGAGTTTTTAGGATGTGAAGGGAATAAAAGTATACAGAATTTGTCGAAAGTAAACATTTTTGTCGGTGCGAATAATTCAGGAAAGAGTAGAATGTTAAGGGAATTATTTCAAGAAGATATGTTGAAATTCGTTCCTGCTGATTTTAAAATGGATAAAGTTAATAACTTAATAAGAGAATATAAAGAAAAAATAATCAATAAATTAGATAATAGAGGTATTTTGGGGTATGGGAATGTAAACAAAGCGGAAATTGAACAAATGGAAGAACCTGAATACATTTTAGCAAATGAAGATTTTTTGAAGTATTTTTATGATAATGTTGAGAAGTCATTGAATTTGGTTGGAAGTCAGGGTATCACATCTAGTGGAATGTCCATACCTCATATTGATGAGGCAAGGATGAACGAGGATATGAAAGAAGTATCTTTGAGTATTAAGGAGAGAATAGAACAAGTTGTAGGTGAATATAAAAAATATAAATTTCAGAAGGTGTATATACCTACTTTAAGAGGACTAAGGGGATTTGATAATAACGAGAATTATTATCTGAATCGTACAAAAAAAGATTATTTCCTTAGTAAAGAAGAAGTAGAAATTTTTACTGGATTAGATTTATACGAAGAGGTAAAAAAACTACTGCTAGGTAGTTTAGAAGATAGGGAAAAGATAGCTGATTTTCAAAAATTTCTTGGAGAGAGCTTTTTTGACGATCAAAAGGTTACATTAATTCCTTCTATAAATTCTGATGTTCTACATGTGAAAATTGGTGATGAAAAGGAACAACCCGTCTATAACCTAGGTGATGGTATACAATCCCTTATTATTTTAACATTTCCATTGTTTAAATATAGAGAAGAAAAGCTATTATTATTCATAGAAGAGCCTGAATTGTATCTCCATCCTGGTATGCAAAGGAAGTTTTTGGAGATTATAATGAGTGCTGATTTTGATGGATTTCAATACTTTATTACATCGCATTCTAATCATTTCTTAGACATCACCCTTGATATGGAGAAAATATCTATATATTCATTTGGAAAGGAACTAGAGACGAAAGTTACCAAGGAAAGAAAAGCTAATTTCATAGTTGAAAATGTTAGTAATGAAGAGAATAATGTGTTGCAGATGTTAGGAGTTAGAAATTCAGCAGTTTTCTTATCCAATTGCACTATATGGGTTGAGGGAATTACAGATAGGTATTATATTCGGCATTTTTTAGATTTATATCAAAAGTCACTTGAAGAAAAGGATACATATAAGGAGGATATACATTATTCATTTGTAGAATATAGTGGTAATAATATTACTCATTGGTCATTTTTAGATGATGTAGAAGAGAAAAAAGAAACATATAGAGGGATGAATCCAAGTAAGATATGTAGTACTCTATTTTTAATTAGTGACAAGGATGAGGGAAAAGAAGAAAGGCAAGAAAAATTAGAAGCGACATTAGGGGACAATTACTATTGTTTAGAGTGTAAAGAAATAGAAAATATTTTGTCAGCTAAAACGCTTAAGGAAGTAGTTGCTATTTATGAAAAGGTACCAGTTGAAGATTTGGAATTTGAAATAGACTTCACAGAAGAGAGCTACAAAGAAAAATATTTAGGTACATTTATTGATGAAAACTTAAAAGATAAAAAAAGAAAAGGAAGTTATGCTTCTGGATCAGGCACAGTATCAGGAAAACTAGATTTTTGTAAAAGAGCAATTGGGAATGTAGCCACAATAGATGATTTAAGTAATGAAGCAAAAAATTTGTGTGAAAAACTATATGAATTTATTGCTAGTAAAAATTAAATAATCATGGCTTGCATTTATATACAACATTTGAAACTATAATAACCTAGTTGCCGTTGCAACTCTTTTGATCTGCACCTTTTTAGGCATCTATTAATAGAACAATAAACCCCTTCCGTATTTAAGGAAGGGGTTTTACATTTATTTACTTGTAACTCTTAAAAATAAAATAATTGCCACTTAAACAAATGTACTTATGCTATTTTGATTAATAACATGGATAAATGATTATGTATTTTATGCTGTCGCTTTTTCTTCAACTTGCAATACTTTCAATCCATTATCAATTGCTTTTGCATAACAATCGCTCATTTTTAACTGAATAATTTCATTATTAAGCAGTTCCCTGATTCCATCATCTCCAATAATCTTTTCACTTGCTGTGGCTGTCTCTTTATAAACATCTTTTTTCTTCTTTCCACCTAATAGTTTATGTAATTGGTTGTTGTTTTTAATAACAACAGGTTTATTGTGAAAAGCATCTTGTCGTGCTTCTGCTAGTTTAATCGCAAAATCAATGTGTTTGAATCGGAAAGCATCTGTTAAAGGCGTTTTTTCAAAGTAGTTTTGAATTTCTTTATCATAAGCAACAAGACCAATTGTTTTTGCTTCAAATATTCGTACATATCCTAATGTTTTGAGATATTCTTTTTCGTCTCTTTTGTATGCTTTGACTGCATGTGATTTCAACTTAAACATTATATCTTGATATGTCACATTATGCTTTTGTCGTAGTTGCATCTGCTTTCTTTTAATGTTAAACACTTCATCTGGTGTTAATGTATCATACAATTCTTGCTCATCATCTGTTTTAATGATTGCTTGGTGAATATCTATATAGTAAATAATTTCATTTTGCTTCAATTCATCTAAAACAGTTTCTACTTGTTTAGTTAATCTACCAACTTCTTTCACACATTCCCAGAATACATCCCAACCCATTTCCTTAATCCTGCTGTCGGTTTCACATAATTTTTCAAAGTAGTCTTGACGTTCAGCTGTACCAACTTTTCTGGATGCTTCGTACATGGTTTCACTAAAGCAACCTAATTCATAAGCAAGCCTTTTCAGTGTGATTGTTGCTCTATTATCACATTTATGTTTATTCAAATACTGAATGATAGCTGTACGAATATCCTCTTTATAGGGTAATTGTTGTCTGTTTCCGCTATTAGAATAGTTTTGTAGTTGTTTTCTATCAAGTTTTTCATTTCTTTTACCTGCCAATCTGAAACCTTTACCCTTTCCTAATTCTTCAACAACCTCATATTCTTCATTTGCGGTAGTCATTACTGCAACCTTAATATCTCTACTTTTAAATTTGTTGTATTTAGCAAAATGATTCTTTTGCTTCTCGTTTCCATATCTTTCAACCAATTCTGCACTTGTTAAAATCATTTCATCATTATAGTTTGCCATAGTTTTTCAACTTCCTTTTCTTACTTTTCATTTGGGCAAGGAACTTTGAGTACTATAAAAATCTATTTATATATATAGGTATCAAAGTTCCTTGCCTTTTTTATTCATCTAAAAACATCGAACATCATCTAAGGGTAGCTAGCGATGTTTTTGGCGTACCTTTTTGCATCGCAACACTTTGAAATCCTGCGAGGTACGAGCAGGTTTTAAAGTGCTTGTGTAAAAAGGTACATAATTAACACTTATTAAATCATTGACTGCTTCAAATTATGTTCGTACATTAATTCTTTAAAATCATTTGAATATATGTTAGTGGGTAGTTCTTATTAATATTTCATATACATGGGGATACTCAATTAGCTATATTAAATCCCCTTAAAAAAACAGGTATATGCATACTTGATCCTGCAATCTGTCATAAATATATTGTCGTATGAAAATACTTTAAGTCCTGTCTATAGACTTATATTTATAGGTATCTCATTATGTTTAGGAATATTGTTATTGTAGAATAGATAAAAAATTTTTTATGTTGTGGGTGTTATTCGTGTTTATATTGCGTAGTTATTGTTATGTAAGATTTTTTTAGGTGTTTATAAAGGGTTATAATTGTGTTTATCAACATGCGACCACATAATATATTATATTAAAAAAATGTATATTTGTCAAATTTTGTGCTATTATATTTCCGTTTACAATAAATTAAGGTTAATTTTAAACCTGTATATTTCTTAATCTGTTTTACCTGAGAGAGTATCTTTTGTACCTATTTTTAGAGCGATAGTTGTATAAAATGGGATTTTTATGTACAACGCTTCTACCCATGTTAAAAATACGCCACGTGTGAAAATCAAGATTATCCTCTCAATTAACATAACTTTCTGTGCAAAAATCATATATTATTAAAGTTGGGGAATTTTTACTAATTATTATTTAGGGGGATATTAGGATGCTGAAAAAATGGGGAATTATCTTATTAATGTTTGGATTAATATTTGCAGGATGTTCTTCTAAAACAGACCAAAACGAAAAGGAAGAAGATTCTGAAAAAATAACGGAAGTAAAGAATGAAAAGGAAAAAAATAAGGTGGATGAGAATAAAAAAGGAGAAACCAATAAATCAGTAGAAACTGCTAATCCAGCAACTTCCTTTGGTGAAGGTATGTATAAAGTTGGTGTAGACGTTCCAAGTGGGGAATATATGCTAATTGCTCAAAATGGAATGGGGTATTTTTCTATTAATAGTAGCAGTAGTTCGGATAGTATACTAGCAAATGATAATTTTGCGGGAAACTCCATAATAACAATTGAAAATGGACAGTATGTAACAATAAATCGTGCTAAGATGTACCCTATAAATAATGCTCCTTCTCTTACCCCTGTGAACGGTATATTGCCTGATGGTATGTATATTGTGGGGAAACATATTCCTGCTGGTGAATATAAAATAACTCCAAGTTCTGGACGGATGGGATATTTTTCTATTAATAGTGGAAGTACAGTTTCTCAATTGAAAAATATCATTGAGAATGGTAACTTTAATGGTGAGAGATACATAAAGGTTAATAATGGTCAATATTTAAAGATTAATCGTGCTTCAATTAAGGTAGATGGAAAAATAAGCGGAGAAAATGTTTCGCCCGCTGAAGAAATTAAACTTACGAATAAGCAAGAGGATGGAATGCACTTCTGGAAAGCTGAGAAGGAAATTATAACAGGGCATGATTGGATGGCACTAAGTGATACCGAAAAGACAAAATTGATTCAACTTAGCATGGATCATATCCAATCCGATGGGGTAGTGAAATTAAAAAAGAGTAATCAAGAGTACGTTAATTTATTGAATAAATATTTTAGTGATAATTCCAAGCGAAATGAAAAAATAAAGGATATTTTCGCCAATATCATGTTAGAGGATATTCAGAACAAATAAATAAAGTATGTAAGTATAAAAAGGCACTTGCTTTATAATAAGTGTCTTTTTGTTTATTAAAGTATATCTTTAAGGGCGATGAAAAAAGTATATTCATGCGTTTATAAAGATATTTAAGTTAATTTGCAAACATTCATAAAATAACATGAAACTTAATAAAAGATTGGTTAAAGTAGGTTTGTATTATTTAAGTACAAGATATTGGTACACCTGTTGTGATTACTGTTCCAGCTGAAGGGTAACAAAGAATCCATTTCATTAAATGTATTGAATGCCATGCATAGCATTAATGAACGGCTTGAACAGATCTTAAATTATAATAAACAACAGGAATTACCGGCAGAGAAAAGTCGTAGTAAAAAATGGTGGGAATTTTGGAGATGAGTTCATTTTTAAGCTAAAATGAACTGCAAAGGAAAAAGAGATTTCACTTTATTTTGTGGGAAAAATAGCTGATCGATTTAGATATATTATCAGTGAAATTTTAAGGACATGGGCAGAGCTGATGTCCCCCTGCCCTTCATCCTACCCCCATGAATTTCATTAACTTTGTTTATTATCTAGTAGTGTAAGAATTTAACTACTTCTTTATGGTAAAGCTATTAATTAGTTTTACTAATAAATCCAGCTGTTCTTCAGTTAAATTCTGTAAACATAAGTTTAATTGTTTTACTTTTTGACTTTTAGAAGATATAAAAAAATCTTCAATCGTAACATCTAAAGCATGACAAGTTGTTTCAAGCCAATCTAAATTAGGGCTGAATTTCCCCTTTTCCACTCTACTTATGGTTTCTTGATTTGAATTTATTCGTAGAGCTAATTCGGATTGAGTTAAATTTTTTTCTTTTCTTAGTTCTTTTAATCTTTGTCCAATGTTCATAGTAATTAGTCCTTTTTATGTATTTTTATCATATTAACAAAAAAATATGATTTGTAAGTCATAAAAAATATGTTAGAATGTATTTAGTTTAATTTTATACTATAAATCATTATTAAGGGTGAAAAAATGAAAGAGAATACACAATTGAAGTTTTCAGATTTAGACGTAGAGGTAGAGGAAAATATTAATACTTTAAAAATAGAAGCAAACGTTGTAATTGAAGATCCAAGTATAGAAAAGAATAAAGAGGTTGAGAAAAGGAAGCAAGGTGGAATCCCTACAACTGATTTAGTTTTTTCTGCCCATGTTAGTGATAATTCGGAAGTTTTCCCAGAGGTACTTAAACTACATGTACCTGAGGGTTCGAAAATTGCAGATGTTACTTATGGGAAAGGGGTCTTTTGGAGAAAAGTTTCAAAAGATAAATATGAACTTTTTCCATCAGATTTAAAACTAAATGGGATTGATTGTAGGGATTTACCTTATGAAAATGAAAGTATTGATTGTGTAGTATTAGATCCACCTTATATGGAAGGTCTGTTTAGACGTAATCAAACTCAGTTAGCTGGTTCAGGATCGCACAGTTCTTTTCGAGAAGCATATTCGAATGGTAAAGAAACAACCCCAGTGAAAGATGCACCTAAATATCATGATGCCGTTTTACACCTTTACTATCAAGCAGCAGAAGAAGCGTATAGAGTACTAGTTCCTAAGGGTGTATTTATAGTAAAATGTCAAGATGAAGTAAGTGCAAATAAACAAAGGCTAACTCATATTGAATTAACTAATGAATTTGAAAAAATGGGTTATTATTGTAAAGATTTATTTGTCGTAGTACGAAAGAATAATCCTGGTGTTAGTCGTATAAAGAAACAAGTCCATGCTAGAAAAAACCATTCATATTTTTTAGTTTTTATAAAACAAAAAAAGAAATAGTAAAATTTATTTTTTGTCCACTTTAACCTCAAGTGTTTTTTGATTTAAAGTGTTTTCTTTCTTTTTTACAATTTTATCTAGCAGTGTAAATAAATCATGAGTAAAAGGCTCTTCTAAAGGAAGAGAAATTTTTGCACTGCTGGATAATAAATGAGTTCTAAACTCTTCTGGATATTTTCTATATTTAGATCTTGGGAGTTCTTCATTTAAGGCAAACGCATAGTTCCATTGGTCACCAAAAGCAAAAAGATTCACAGCCAACACATCAAACTCACCTACTAATAAACAAGTTGTTTCTATAGATTCTCCAGTTGGAAGGGTTACTTTTCTACGATCGCTGGCATCGCATTGGAAAGTTCCACTCCATTTGTTATTTTCAAATTTAGCAGAAGCTGTTTGTAAAGACTTGGCTTCTAATCTGATTTCATGACCTTTATAATTAAAGGTTAAGTCTCCCTTTTTCTTTCTATCGTGATCATCATCTTTTTTTAAGTTTTTAAGTCGTGAATCTTCAGCCAGTGTTCTTCGTAAAATTGCTTCACTAACATATCCCATCATAAATCCTCTTAAGCTAGGGTTATCATCTACGATTTGGGTTAATTCTTCTATAGTTATATCCCAACGTTCAAGTAAACTCTTTTTACTAGTCATAATTTCTCCTTTTCTCTTATTGTATTTTATAAAATATTATAACCTAAATTAAAGAAATTTGATATTTCGTTTATTTAATTAATAGGGATGTTCCGAATGGGTACACCCTATTGATACGTAGTGGAGTGCTTGATATACTTAGGTTGCGAATATCTCATATACATGTATCAAAATAAAAGGGTGAAATTCATATGAAATATGGTTATGGTCGTGTGTCATCACCAGGTCAAAATTTAAGTGCACAAATTAAACAACTGCAAGAAGCAGGATGTGAAACTATCTTTAAAGAGAAGGTCAGTGGAAGAAAGAAAGAAGATAGAGAACAGTTCAATCTACTTCTTGAGACAGTACAAGAAGGTGACACTATTACTGTTACGAAGTTAGATAGGTTTGCCAGAAGTACAAAAGATGCTTTAAACACCATTGAATACTTAAACAGCAAAGGTGTTTCTCTTATTGTCTTGAATATGGGTGGAGATAAGATTGATACAAGTACAGCGATTGGTAAGTTAATGATTACTGTCCTATCTGGTATAGCCGAATTTGAAGCTGATATGATTAAGGAAAGACAATTAGAGGGCATTGAAGAAGCTAAGAAAAGAGGTGTCTATAAGGGAAGACCTAAGAAGTATACAGAGAATAACAGAGGTTTACAGTATGCTCTTGAGTTATTCTACAATAGGGCAACCAATCAGATGACGGTTAAAGAGATAGAAGAAATAACCAAGATAAGCAGAGCAACTCTTTATAGAGCGGTAAGGGAACAGAAAAGCAATGTGGAATGAAAATATATCCAAGGTGAATTACCTATCGAGAAAAAGAGACATGGGGGCTACATATTACCTTTTTAAATGATTTATATATTGAACGGTGTATAAGCACATCTGCTCCTACACTCTTAGGGGAAATTTAGAAATCTGCAATGGTGAGAAAAAGGACTGCAATCTAAACATCTGAGTAGGTCTCAAATAAATCTAAGTAGTATATCGAAGCATCAACGTCAACTACTTGAACAAAACTATTTAAAATGGAAAAGCAAAGAGATTACAGGTGTTGAATTTATGGGAATGTTAGAGCTTAAGAAGAACTCCTTTTACAAGATCATAAAAGAATATGAATCAGTAAGGATAGTCGGCTGACAGACTATCCTTTTATTTGTGTCAAATGGGATAATTAGTAGTATGATTACTATACTCGATACTATCCCGTAGAACGTATAAAAATTTGGGATGATTATGGCTGTATTCTTTAGAGGGGGATGTTTATGATTGGTTTATATGGGCATAGAAATATTGATGATAACAAGCTACGAGATTGGGTATTAGCTTGGGATGAACAGAGATATGTCGATTATGTGTTTTCGGTGATAAAGGGAAGCCATGAGGATTTAGACACTGTACTAAGGCAACACGTTCAACTAGTTAAATCCTTAGCTTCTAGGGGATGGGATGGTGAGAAGGGATATTTTTTTGATACACTTATTAAACCCATGAACCAATTTATGATAAATTGTTATTTTCGTGCTAGTTCTTTCATAGCTTCTGTGGCAAACTTTCATGAAATATTAATTGAGCCTTCTGACTATTATACAAACAAATGTTTAATTAAAGGTTTTGACTACGTAGAAAAAGGAAATATCTATATCTCATGTGGCGGAGAAGTGATTGGAAATATTGGGACTATGAGTGATTTGTTTTGGCACAGTTTTTATGATGAATATATCTTTCAAGATGATTTTGGAGGAATAAGTCATACAAGGAATAATGACCAAGATTTCACTTTACAAATTTGGAAGTCTGGTAATCTTGAAGATATTAATGAACTGGAAGAGTTAGTAGAAAAAATATTATACGATTGTTCAGTAAAGTTAGGTTTAAATTTCAAAAGAGCAAAATTTGACAGTTTTCAAAAAACTGTAGGACTTTCTAATCAATATTCCTTAGAGGTAAGTGAAGATAATAATTATGAAAGAACTCCTCTACAGTATTTTAATTTTGCCAATTATACTTCAATAGGACGACATAAATATTTGGCTTATTATCAGGTTATAGAGTTCTACTTTATCAGAGCGAGGAAGCAAATTAAACTAGCATCTATAAAGGAATTAGATTTAGTAAATTATATCCTAAATACAGCGTTAAACGAGGATGAGATTAGAGGATGGTTCCATTCTAATGATGAGAACAGATACTATACAACATCAAACGATAAGTATTCGTCTATGGTAACAATTAATTTGGGAGAAGATTTAATAGAACAGCTTGCAAAACGTGTTTACTTTATCAGGTGTTCATTAGTTCATTCAAAAGAAGCCCCTAAGGATGCCAACTTTATTCCAAATTTGAATGATGCAGTCCTAGATAAAGAGGTTGCCTTAATAAGGTTTTTAGCATCTAAGGTACTTGGGAATAGGATTTTAAATAACTAGTTGTAATACCGATAGAAGAGGAGTTAGCTGATATATTAGAAGTAATTGATGGCTAGCAAAGGTATTTAACCTTAATATGGATAAGGTGAAAAGTTTTAAGGCAAGTAAGAAGGAAGAACGAGGTGGGTTTGAGAAACGAATTGTTTTGGAAAAGGTAATAGAAAGGGAATTGTAGGCACTTTTTAAGGGTGTCTTCTTTTTATATAGGGGGGTATTTTCAACCAAATATAACACTGCGTATGTTAAGTGAGGTAGTAGCACTGATATCCGTGCAATCAGAGTAAAAATCGTTACCACCGTATGGATTGTAAGAAAATAATGTTAGTAGATACCGTTTTTACGTGTGAATTATCGTATAGAAAAAGAGGGATGAGTTAGAGTGAAACCCACATCTAAACTTGAGCTTCACTTATCAATGATAAGTTTATATTAATACTTCATAAGAAAAAATTAACAAAAAACCCACTATTTTTTATATAATCTATAATGAAAGGTATTTATCCTATGTAGCGTGGAAGGGAATAGTTTATGGAATTAATTAACAGAGATGCAAGTGATAAATATAAAGGGTTTAGATATCAGAAATTAAGGCTTGCGAAGAAAATGTTAGAGCTCATAAAGGTTGATCGTAAAGCAAATATAATTGCTATTCCAGAATACAGAGATGATGGCTATTTAATTGATAAAGATGGAAAACCGATGCTGGAGCAAAATAAAGAATATAGCAGTAATTTTACGTTAAATAGTGAGGAGATACAAAAATCTATAGTGAATTTTCTAGATAATTATTTTGATTTAGATGAAGACCTTCATATAAATTACATATTTCATACAAATGTAAAATACAGTAGAGAAAGAAAAAGTAATTTATTGGAAAGGTTAAACCTCGAACCATTGGAAAAACCCGTCTTGGAATATTTAATTGAATATGATTTGAATGATAGGGTAATAGAGTTTGTATCCAAAGTAATTATAGAGTGCTATCAAGAACAATATAGTATTGATGCGAATGATCTAAAAACATACAAAGGATTTTATGAAAAAATTATCAATATGGATAAAGAAAAGTGGATAAAATTTCTTAAACGAACAACGTTTCAATTTGGTCAAGATAATTTAGAGAAACTAACTGAAGAATTGGACAAGGAAATTAAGGAATGTGAATTATACGCTTTAGAACATGTAAATAAGGAACAGCAAATTAAAAGCTATTTACTAGAAAAAATTGATGAAAGAATGGCGGAAAAACATCTATTACAGAAAATCATGAATATTGATACTGTCAGAATTATATTCCATGAGGTAGGGAGCAGGGAAAACAATCTAAAGATTGATGACTTGCATAAATATTGGATAGAAGTAGCTAAAGAACTAGGTGATGATAAAAAAATCCGAAATTTAAGGGATAAAATAGAGGCAGTTTGTGATGAATTTAAAAAAAGTACAATGATAAGATATAACAGGGAAGCTACTACGGTAAGAGAAGAATTAAAAAAGTATGATAAACGGCAAATATATGCTTTACGATTTCGTGTGTATGAGAGTATGGAAAGATACTTTGACGAAATATTTAAGTATAAGGAATCTTACGCATTCGAGGAATTAAATTCTATAATTAATGAATTAAAGAAAAAGGTAATAGAAGATATAACTACTTTAAAACAGGACTACGATTATGGGGTAAAAAATGACATTACAGTAGAAAAAATGGTTCTCTTGTTAATAGATGAATGTTTCTATTCTTTTGATGAGGAGTAATATATGAATAAACAATTTGATAAAAAAAGACTAACGTATAGTAGAAGTGAAGATTTATATTTTATAACATACAATATAATTTTAATCTTATATCATTTAAACTGTGTTAATAAGAAAAAGCAATTTAAAGATTATAGAAAGTTAGTGTTTTTAATACCAATAATCTCTGATGATAAATTAACTACAATTTTCTTAGACTACTATAAAGGAAAAAATACTCCAAATAAGACCATTAGAAATGTCATAAATAGGTTATATTATGAATCTATTGAAAACATAATCTTAATTAGATATGTATTAATGATCTTAGAGAGGAAAGAAATTATCACGTTAGTAAATGACACTAATAAAACAAACATATATCTAAATAAAATAGAGAATTGTGCAATGTTAGTAAGGGATAATAGATTCGGTAGAGAGATAGAACGAATAGGAAAAGTGAAAAATAATATTAATCGGATCAGTATCTTAAATTATATGACGTTTGTAGATAATTTCTTTAAAAGAAATGGAGTAGCCATATGGGAAAACTAAGTATAAATTCAATTTATTACAAAGGGGAACAATATTACTATAAGAACGACAAATTCCATAAGGGAATAAATATTTTAGTAGGGGATAACGAAAATGGAAAATCTACTTTTACATACTTAATTGTCTATGGGTTGGGTATAAATGTTGAATATTTTCAAGGAAATAGTAATGAACCAATAAATGAAATAGTAAGGGATAGCGATAATTATGTTGAGCTTGATATAAGTATCGAAAACGAACAATATGTATTAAAAAGAACTATAGGCCAAAATATGATTACTGTACATGATAAAAAGCAAGGAACATTTGTAACATATAGTTTGATAAGAAACGGATATTTGTATAAGAAAGAGGGAGAAACTTTTTCAGATTGGATTCTTGCTAAGTTAGGGATAGATGTAATTGAAATTACTCAAAACTCCAGCACTCATAGGATCAACTTTGAAGACTTGATGAGGTATGTTTATTATGATCAAATTACGGACAATAGAAAAATAATAAATGAATTTGGAATTAAATCTTCTGATTTTTACAAAAATAGTAATATTATGAAGAGGAGTATATTTGAACTATTAATGTCAGGATATCTTGAAGAATACTACTCAACATATTATAAAATCAAAAATGTAAATACAAGGTTACAAGAAGAAAAAGAAAATAAGAAATCTCTTGAAATTGTAAAACAAAATATTTTAAAACAAATTATTTATACAGATAATGAGGATTTTAAAGAGAATTTGATTGAGATAAGAAAGGAGAGAAAAAGGCTAGAAAGCATAAGAGAAGGATTAAAAGAAGAGGGGAGTTTTGGTGTAGAAGGAGTAAATCGGCTTACAGAATTGCAGAAAGATTTAGTAGCGTTGACACATAAAATCAAAAATATAGAGTTTGATTTAGATAAAGTGGAAGAAAACCTAATAAAAGCAAAAAGGGTAGGAGAAGATACTAAAAATGATATTGAGCATATAGACAAAATATTATTCACTTCTCAATATATAGATATTATTAGTGAGGATAAATGCCCATTTTGTTTAGAGCCCATAAATTTAGAGGCAGGGCATTGTATTTGTGGATCTGATAAATTTCTAGATTTTACAAGGTTCATTTATTCTGATATGGAATATATCGAGATAATGAAATCAAAGATAAAGACTCTAGAAACTATAAATGAAGCTATTAATGACTACAAGGATGAATATAGTGCATTGGAGTATAAACTAACTAACACTAAAGATGAATTAAAAAGGAATATGGAGGAAATTAAGAGAATCACCCAAGATCTACGATATAATTCCAATGCAAGCACAATTGATGAAATCACAAGTAAAATAATAGATTTTAAAGAAAAGGAAGCACAACTTAAATTACTGGTTGAGAAAAGTGAAGAGATAAGAAAGTCAGAAGGTAATATTAATAAATTGGAAAAAGAGATAAAGATGAACAGAGAGAAATTAGCTCAACTTCAAGAACAAAAGGATAACGATTTACAGAATAATATAGAGAATTTTGAAGCAATATATAGTGAATACTTGTATGAATTTTATAATAATGAACATAAAGATTATGAAATTAAATTGGATAGAAACTATATGCCTCTATTAGGAGAATATAAACATCAAAGCTTTAATGTTCCTAAGAGGTTATTTTATTACTTAACAATGTTGAAAATGTCTCTTAATGACGAAATAAAAATAAATTTCCCGAAATTGTTGATTATTGATACTATGAAAGATGAAGGAATTGAAATAAATAAATTGATAAAACTATTTAGTTATTTTGATGAATTTAAAAACAAAGATTGTCAAATAATTATTACATGTGGATACGATGAATATACGAAAGCATTAGAACCATATTTGATAGGTTGGTTAAGTGATGATGATAAATTATTAAAAGAAATTAGCATGATTGAAGATGAAGAGCTTATACAGGATATATAAGCTCTTCTGCTCTTGAACCTTCCATAGAAAATTAGTATATTGGTGTTTCATTAATGTATAAAGTGACAGTTAAGCTTTTCTCCTTTATATGCAATAATGACTAAAAAAGGAGTGAATGTTCTGTTCGCTCTTTTTTATTTATAAGTTATTAATTGGACTGTGCCTATTATGTTGAGCTACAATATCCTTACTGGTCATATTGACATATTTCCTAACCATCTCAATTGATGAATGCCCCAAAATCTTTTGTAGAGTCATCACATCGCCATTATTAAGCAAATAATACTTTGCAAAAGTATGCCTGAAAGTGTGAGGAGAGACTCTTACTCCCTTAATTCCTGCATTATCGCCATACATTTTTAATCTCTGTCTAAAACGTGCAGGATCAATGGTATTTCCATAAACAGTAGCAAATATATGCAGGGTATCAAATTCCTCAATTTCAACTAGTAATTCCCGCAGTAGCTTACTAGTCTTTTGGGAAATAGGTACATATCGAGTTTTACGGTTTTTTGTGCTAGTACCTTTTAACTCAATCACATTCGTTTTAAAATCAATATCCTCTTGTTGAAGATTTAACGCTTCACCAATTCGCATACCTGTATCAGCAAGCAACATCATTAATACATAATCTCTAAATCCTGCATATGTTCGTTGATCTGGTTGTTTAAGTAAGATTTTCAATTGGTCAACAGACAATGCTTCAATATTATCTTGTGCTTCTTTTAATGACTTAATTTTTGTAAAAGGATTTGATTGTATATACTCCTCTTCAACGAGGAAGTTGTAGAATGCTCTCATATGTTTCATGATAGTATTTATATAAGAAACTGAAACACCAACGGATTTATATTTTTCCTTAACGCAATGGTTATTTTTATGCTTAACGTGGTCATTCTTTAAGTAATATAAAAACTCTCTAATGGTATTTGTATTGAGTGTATTAGGTGTTACATCTTCATGATGTTCTTCTAAATATCGGTGAAATACTAAGAAATATCCTTTCTTATTTTCGAGGGTTCTTCTTGCAAGTCCTTCTGCTTCTTTTGCAAACATATAAATGTTAAATAACTCTTGGAATGTGTAAGTTTCAACTTGTTTAAACTCAATACTTGTACGACCTAACTTTGCCTTACCTCTTTTACCTGTTCTGGACAAAATAAAACGCCTCCTTATATCGGTAATTTGGTTTACCGTATAAGAAGACGTGAATGACTTGCATCCTAAAAAGTAAATGACCGCAACACTAGGGTGATTTTTGTGTGCAAAGGATAAAACCTTAACACTTATAATCCCTTGTAAAATATGGTCTTATTTACAATTATGACCCCGGAGAGGCTCGAACTCACGACCTCCACCCTGTCAAGGTAAAAGTCTTATTTTACCTCTATATTAGTGATATCGGATTTTTTCTACATATCCCCCTTGCACCTTCCCCAACGTCACCCCCTAACCTAAAGAAGACAAATCAAAAAGGGGGGACCAAACCACTCATGAAAACCACCACAAAAGAAAAAAGAAACACCATCATCATGCTACTACTCTCAGCCGCAATAGGAATCTTTTCACCACTACTCATGTACATCACGCTGGCACGGAAAAATGAGGTGTACAAATATCATTGCCGAAAGGCGTTCAACTTTCATTTGTTAATCTTTCTTCTATTTAATATTAGTTCGCGTATTAGTGATGTTTTGTTTTGGATCGTATTTGTTTTTGAGGTCGTTCAAGTGATCTTTGTTGCGTGGAAAGTAATACGCGACGAGCCATATCGTTATTTCATTCGAATTCCGTTATTTAAAGAAGATAAGTATGCGGTGAAGGAGAATAGGTGATGAAACAAGAAGTGGAGATAAGGGGAAAGCGACTTTTGGTTATGATTGCAGTGTTGTTTATTGCGATTTATATTGTTTTACGAAAAAGAAAGGATGAGTACTTTTATGATGGTATTAGTGAGTATGAAAATCGTTATAGAGGGAATGTTCCTTTTTTATTACTTGTTGTAGGTTTGTTTCAATATTATCGGCAGAATGAGATGAATTTTTCTCATATGCTTCAGTATGTGAAAGAGAAGTTATCGGAGTAGGTGATGATATGGCGTGGATGATTAGTGAGTTTGCAAGTGTTGGGGATGTTACGGTGCGGACGCTTCGTTATTATGACAAGATTAATTTATTAAAGCCGAGCGATTATACTGAGGGTGGGCATCGGTTATATACGAAAGATGATCTGTATGTGCTGCAGCAAATTCAATCGTTTAAGCATCTCGGTTTTTCGCTTGGGGAAATTCAAAATATTATATTGCAGCGTGATATAGAGACGGAAGAATTTTTAAGACAAATGCATTTTCAAAGGGAATTGCTTTTGGCGGAGCAAGAAAGGATTGCGAAGGTACTTTCGCATATGGATGAGATGACAAAGAAGTTTCAAAAGGCAGAACGAGTGGATGTCGCTTTGTTTTCTTCTTTTTTGCAAACTTTTATATGGGAGAAAGAAAATAAGGAATGGTTAGAGGAACACTTTTCAACAGATAGTGTTCGAGCCTTTTATAATAATAAGGAACTAAAAGAAAAGTTCGATCGGCGCTTTATGGATGCGATAGGGAAGTTGAAAAAGTATAAAGTAGAAGAGAAGGATCCGAGTCATAAAGATGTTCAAGTTACCTTGAAGGAATTCTTCAACTTAATTGAAGAGATGACGAACTATCTTGATACACCTCAAAGTGATATAGAGGATATAATCCAAAAATCAAACCTTCCACTATCTGAATTTCCAACCCTCTTCACAACCGAAGAAGAAAACTATATAAAAGAAGCAATGCAGCAGTTTAACCCCTAGTTAAACTGCTTTTCCATTATAATAGAAGAAAAACCAAACGGAGGAAACCCACATGCCAACCTACAACAAACTAATCCGAAATAAAATTCCACAAATAATAAAATCCAACGGAAAAACACCAATAACAAGACTCCTAAACGAAGATGAATACATAGAGGAACTCTGCAAGAAAACACAAGAAGAACTAACAGAATACATCGAAGCGAAAACAAAACCGCATAAACTCGAAGAACTATCCGACCTACTAGAACTAATCAACGCCCTAGCCGAACACGAAGGCACAACACTAGAAGAAATCAACAACATCCGAAAAAAGAAAGCAGAAGAAAGAGGCGGCTTCTCAGATCGAGCCTTCCTAATTGAAGTAACCGATAACTAACCCCTCCTAAGCCCCTTACAAGCCCCTACCAAGTAATAAATCACTAAGAAAAAACATAACAAAACAAAAACACCAACAAACACCGTAGTAGGAGTCGAAAAAATTTTTGAAATAACACGCCAAAAACCCAGCCCTCCTTCCTATATATAGTACAAAGAGGAAATTTTCATTTTTGAATTAGGACGGGAGGAATTGGGATGGCGGTGTATCGTACTGTACAGGTGAATTTTTGGCAGGATGATTTTGTTTTGGATTTGACGCCGGAGGAGCGGTATTTTTATGTTTACTTATTAACTTGTTCGAAGACGACGCAGTGTGGGATTTTTCCTTTTCCGAAGCGGTTAGCTGAGATGGAGACGGGTTATAATCGGGAGACTGTTGATAAGCTTGTGCAACGCTTTGTTGATTATGGAAAGATTCTTTATGATGCGGATACGCGGGAGTTATTCGTTTTGAATTGGCTTCGTTATAATCCTGTGACGAATACGAATGTGGAGAAGTGTGTGCTTCGTGAGCTTAAGGGTGTGAAGAATAAGGAGTTTGTACATATGTTTCTTCAGAAGTGTGCGGAGGAGGAGATGAATGTTCCGATGCTGTTAGCGCATTTCGGTATGCCTGGTGATTTGGCTATGGATGATGTAGAGCCGGCTTGTGAGGAGGCAGAGGAAGAAGAGGTTGTTCAGGAAGAGACGGGAAGTAAGGTGTTCACGTTTTATGAGCAACATTTTGGTAGTTTGTCTCCTTTTACGGTGGAGGAATTGAATGCATGGATGAATGATTTGTCAGAG
Organism: Bacillus sp. FF-1; assembly: GCF_028548245.1. Classification (NCBI taxonomy): domain Bacteria; kingdom Bacillati; phylum Bacillota; class Bacilli; order Caryophanales; family Bacillaceae; genus Bacillus; species Bacillus sp. FF-1. The sequence continues at coordinate 71,741 of NZ_JAQQGG010000006.1, read as the reverse complement.
GAGTTGGTGCTGAAGGCTCTTCAAATTTCGTATGAGAATAAAAATCGGAAGATGGCTTATGTGAAGGGGATTTTGCGTGGTTGGTACGGGAAAGGGTTTACGAAAGTGTGTGAGGTTGAGGCGGATGCTGCGAATTTCCGGAAGAAGGGGTCGTCTGTTAGTACGGGGGAGACGGAGGAGTTTTTGGCGAGGTGTGAGGAGTGGGAGAAGAATACGCCGTCTGAGGAAGAGTTGCAGCGCTTTTTAGCGGAGCGCGGGTGGCGTCCATGAGTATTCAAAATGTGGAGGCGGAAAAGACGGTGTTAGGCTCTCTATTACTTGATGGAGAGCTTATTAAGGAGTGCCGTTTGACGGAGCAGTATTTTTCTATGCCGGTGCATAAGTCTATATTTCAGTTAATGCGAAAGATGGAAGATGAGGGGCAACCGATTGATCTTGTGACGTTCACTTCTAGAGTGGATCCGAAGTTTTTGAAGGGGATCGGGGGAATGGAGTATTTTATAGGGTTAATGGATGGTGTGCCTACTACTAGCAACTTCTCTTATTATGAGGGGCTTGTTCGAGGTGCTTGGAAAATGTATCAGGCGGGTGTTCTTGGGCACAAGATGGGAGAGCGTCTTATTGCAGAGAAGAGTGAGAAAATTATTGGTGAGACGATTACGGCACTTTGTGAGTTAGAGGAGAAGGACTGTGTATGTGAGTTTGATTTGAAGGATGCGCTAGTTGATTTATATGAAGAGCTTCATCAAGATGCGAAAGAGATTACTGGTATTGAGACTGGTTATACATCGCTAAATAAAATGACGTGCGGATTGCAGGAAGGAGATTTTGTCGTTCTCGGTGCTCGTCCTTCGATGGGGAAGACAGCGTTTGCGCTAAATGTTGGACTGCATGCGGCGAAGTCTGGCGCGGCGGTTGGGTTGTTTTCGTTAGAGATGAGTAGTAAGCAATTATTGAAAAGGGTGGCTTCTTGCGTAGGTGAAGTGTCAGGAGGTAGGCTGAAAAATCCGAAGCATCGTTTTGCGATGGAAGACTGGGAAAGGGTGAGTAAGGCGTTTGCGGAGATTGGTGAGTTACCTCTTGAGATTTACGACAATGCAGGGGTTACGGTGCAAGATATTTGGATGCAAACTCGTAAGTTAAAGAGGAAGCACGGTGATAAAAAGATTTTAATTATTGTAGATTACTTGCAGCTTATTACGGGCGATCCGAAGCATAAGGGCAATCGTTTTCAAGAGATTAGTGAGATTTCTCGTAAACTTAAGTTATTAGCACGTGAGTTAAATGTTTGTGTAGTAGCATTGTCGCAATTGTCTCGTTCTGTAGAGTCGCGTCAAGATAAGCGTCCTCTTTTATCTGATTTAAGAGAGACAGGGCAAATTGAGCAAGATGCGGATGTCATTATGCTTATGTATCGCGAAGATTATTACGATAAGGAAACGAAGCAGAAAGAGATGACGGAGATTCATGTGGCGAAGCATCGGAATGGACCTGTGGGGAGTTTTAAGTTGCGGTTTTTGAAGGAGTTTGGGCGGTTTGTGGAGGGGAAATAGTGAAAAGACTTGAGTATTACTTTGCATATAAAATAAAGCATAAGTGTTCCATTGTATTCACTTATGCTTTATTTTTTGAATATGTTTCTTATTTCCCCATAAAGAAAGATCGTCTCTCCGCAGTAATCCATTGCTCCAAGTCATCTTGGCTACGTCGGACAAGTCGATTCACTAAAACATCATGCCATACATAATCCTCTAATAAGTATATATGAACGGGGTCATCTGTATAAAAAGCAATATTACGCTCTTCAAGTGATGGGCCATAAATCATTTCTTTAGAATCTATTGATAAAATAAACCAATGCTCTGTAGAGAGGGTTTCTGTATAAGTTGTTATACGATGGGCTTCTAGATTTTTAATAGGATTTTCAACATGCAAGGTAATGCCTTGTACTGTGACTTTATCAGCTACCTCAGCTAGATCCTCTTTTAACGCTTCATACATTTCATCCCACATTGAAATGACAATACGTCGTTCTGCTTTTTTTATTAATGTTTGACAGTAGCTAATGATTGTTTGATTGTCTTTTAAAGTAATCACTCGATTATCCGTTTTCTCCTCAGAAGTTTCTAGTTTTTTTAATGAATCACTAATTCCTTCATAAGTAGACTGCCATTCTGATTGAGCCTTCTGTAAAAAGATTTCAACGGGTAGGGGTGAATAGCGAGTGGTGTCATTTATTTCTTCCTTCATGACAATTCCTTTTTCTACAAGGTTACCCAAAATCTCATAAATTCGTGCTCTTGGGACACCCGAATCTTTACTTACTTGATAGGCTGTGACAGGCCCTTGTTTCACAAGAGATACATAAGATTTAGCTTCATATTCATTAAAACCAATTTTTTTAAGCTGTTGCACTATGTAGTCCACTTTTTTTCCTCCGATGTTTGCTTTTATCCCGCTTTAACGGGCAGTAAGACCTCCGCCTCAAAATTCAGCGGAAGCAAAGAAGTTAGGTGGGGGATCAACTGCCCGTAAAAGCCCGATTGGTTCAACTAATAATCAGTGGGGGATGAACAAAACCCCCACTGATTAAAGTTTCACTTTATATTTCAACGTTACAATAACTCTTTACATTTAGCAAATTGATAGTTACTATTACAATAGTGACTAAAGGGGAGGCTACTAATATGGATTTTTATTTAGACCCATCTGTATTAATGATTTTGATTGTTTTTGGATTTGTAGCTGCATTTATTGATTCAGTTGTAGGTGGTGGCGGACTCATCGCCTTACCAGCTTTATTATTTACAGGATTGAATCCAGCAAGTGCAGTAGCCACAAATAAATTAGCATCGACAATGGGAAGTGCCACTAGTAATATTGTGTTTTATCGTTCTGGTAATCTTGATTTGAAATCGGCGTTTAAATTATTTCCAATCACTTTCATAGGTTCCATAATAGGGGCATGGACTGTTCATTTAATGAATCCAGAAGTACTGAAGCCATTAATGCTGATCATGCTTGGTGTGGTCGCTATTTATACGATATTCAAGAAGGATTGGGGAAGTATTTCCACTCATAAAAAATTGTCTGGTCGACACGTCATTATTTTTACCTTTTTTATTTTTGTTATTGGTTTTTATGATGGATTTTTAGGTCCTGGTACAGGTTCATTTTTAATGTTTTCTCTTTTATTTATTGGGTATGATTTTTTAAAAGCAGCAGGTACGGCGAAGTTTCTTAATTTAGGAAGTAACGTTGGTGCATTGTTCATGTTTATGTATGTAGGGCAAGTAAACTATGCGTATGGTTTTATAATGGGAATTGCTCAAATTGCTGGAGGAATCGTAGGATCTAAATTTGCTATAAAAAAAGGAAGCGGGTATGTTCGTGCTCTTTTCATTACCGTAACTTGTTTGTTGTTAGCGAAAAATCTGTATGACTATATTCAGTAAGTAATCTAAGTGAAGAGAATGAAAATAATATAAACTCATATTTTTCCATATAAAATTTCATTTGTTTTATTTACATAATATCTTTACAATCATTTGATAAAATAAAGTCAACTGCGTATTGTGAGGGTGGGTGGTTATCCCTTCTTTCTATTCGGAAGGAAAGGAGGTGATAATATGGACTTTTTGTTTGATCTTGTAAAAGAGTTTGTCAAAGCAACTGTGCGCGAAGTTTCAGCGTATTTTTTGCAGAAGCAATTTCTGGATAAGGACAACAAAAAACCCACTCCGCGCCGTAGGAAGCAAAAGGGTGGGGTTCGCAAAAAAATAATAACGTATAATAACCACTACCCTATACGGTAGCAGTTAAGGAAGAGATGTTAGCGCATCTCTTCTTTTATTATATGCCATTTTAGTGGATGTCATACTTATATAGTACTCTACCGAAAATATATCATATTCCTATTTGGTGGTCAATTTGATTGCATGATTGAAAAGGTGTAGTCTTATTCCTCTTCAAACTGAAAAATATCTCGGTTAATAAGTTGTTGGAGATACCTATCCATTTCAGCCGCAGAAACTTTTCTTTCATTTTTAAACCACCATGCGCTTAATGAGGTGATTGCCCCTGAATAAAATTCAATGATTAAATCATTTGGCATCGTATGATTTTTGCGCAGTTGATATAACGCTTCTATTTCTTGTTTTCTCGTTTCGTGACTTAAATACTGTGTCCGGTTAATAAATTGTTCATCAGACATTTGCGTCTCTAATATTTTACCGAGTTCTTCATGGTGTAGAAATTGTTCCATTACTTGAAATGGTTTACTTAATCGATCTGAAACGGGTATTTCAGCAATCATCTTGCTGTATCGTTTAAATCCAAAGGCTAATAAAGCATCTTTATCTTCAAAGTGTTTATAAAAGGTTGTTCGGTGTACCATCGCGCGATCACATATTTGGTTAATCGTGATGGTACTATATTTCTGTTTTGATTGCGTCATTAATTCAAATAAGGAATCCCATAGTAATTTATGTGTACGTCTAATACGTAAATCAATTTGTTTTTCATTATCGTTCATCTACAATTCTCCTTTTTTGTAGATTAAATATACAGTGGCTGAAAATTGATTCTCCCTTTTTAATCTACATATGTATATTATATTACATGTGTTTAGGTATATTTAAAGTTTTTTAAGTAAGAAACAGGAGGAGAATCTGCAAATGAATATGACAACTAAGAGCCCTGCAAGTGGCAAAGTTGATACTTCTAATATGAAACATACCCCCATTTTAATTGCATTACTTTTAGGGGCAATGGTTGCATTATTAAACGAAACGTTACTTGGTAATGCGTTAACAGTATTAATGAAAGAATTCGGTGTAACAGCTTCAACGATTCAATGGCTTTCTACAGCATACATGTTGGTGGTTGGGGTTTTAGTCCCAATTACAGCGTTACTTCAGCAATGGCTTACAACGAGACAGATGTTTTTGATCGCTATGGTAACGTTTTTAGCTGGTACATTAATTGCGGGATTTGCACCGACATTTTCTGTTTTATTAATTGGCCGTATCGTCCAAGCTGTAGCGACGGGGTTAATTTCACCGTTATTAATGAATACGATTTTAATTATTTGTCCGCCTGAAAAACGTGGTGCCACAATGGGATTAATCGCACTTGTGATGATGGCAGCTCCAGCAATTGGCCCTACATTATCTGGAGTAATTGTGGATTCATTAAATTGGCGCTGGTTATTCTATATTGTTATTCCTATCGTGATCATTTCAATTATGATTGGAATGAAGTACATTCAAAATGTTTCAGAGTTAACAAGACCAAAAGTAGATTATCCATCTATCCTTTTATCGACATTAGGATTTGGCGGGTTTGTGTATAGCTTTAGTGCATCAGGTGACTTAGGATGGTCCGATGCGAAAGTATATGGCACTTTAATTGTTGGGCTTATCTCATTATGTATTTTTGTCGTTCGACAATTAAAAATTGAGAATCCAATTTTAGAATTACGCGCATTTAAAGTTCCGATGTTTACATTATCAGTTGGATTAATTGTCATTGTGATGATGTCCTTATTTTCAACGATGACCTTATTACCGATGTTCTTGCAAACAGTTTTACTCGTTACAGCTTTTAAATCAGGAATTATCATGCTTCCGGGAAGTATTATTAGCGCTATAATGGGACCAATTGCAGGTAAACTATTCGATAAATTTAGTCCGAAAGTTATTATCGTTCCCGGCATTGTGTTAGTAGGGATTGCAATGTTCTTATTTAAAGGCATTACGCCTGACACATCAATGTTACAAATTATTATTATGCACAGCGTATTAATGGTTGGACTCATGTTTGTCATGACAGCACAAACATACGGTTTAAATCAATTAACACCAGACCTATATCCGCACGGAACAGCGTTGTTTAATACTCTGCAGCAAGTAGCTGGGGCAATTGGTACGGCTATCTTTATTTCAAAAATGTCTTCAGGAACAGCTAGCTATATGGAAAGCTCTGCAAATCCAATGGACCCAGTAGAGAAGTTAAACGGTTTAACATCTGGATTCCAAGGTGCATTTGCACTTGGATTAATCTTTATCGTTGTTGCTTTTATCGTATCGTTGTTCTTAAAAGAAGAGAAAAAGGGAGTAAAGGTAGCAGGGGTTTTACAGAACGAAAATTAAGGTTTATATAAAAAGACATCTTTATGATTAAAGATGTCTTTTACATTTCCTCCGTAACATCATACCTTAGCAACTCTTCCTGATTATAAAACCTCTCAAAAATAAGCCCCATTACATAGAAGAATACTAGCCCAAAGCAAATATGAATGAGTGTAAAAGTAGCTCCAAATGAAGAAAATTCATACACGAGAATTGGCAATTTCGCAGTTGTCCAAACGCCTAAGAAAAATACGATGTACCGAATGCTTGCACCTTTTTTTAATAATAGTGCTGCAATTGGGAAGGCGACGTAGAGAGGACCAGCTGCAATGCCTCCTAATAATAGAGAAAATAAGATTCCGTATATACCTGATTTTTCACCCATATATTTCATGAGCGTTTCTTTTTTCACCCACTGATCAAGTAGCCCTACAAATAGTAAGACAGGGGGGAGGAGAAACAGCATATCTAAAATGCTATTCCCTGTTAGTTGTAATGCACTCCACCCTAAAGATTGATTTATAAAAGTTAATACAAAGAGCCCGAGTAGTAAGACGAAAAAGAAGCGATATCTTTTTAATTCTTTCATACCATCACCATCCAAATGATATAGGAGAATAGAAGAGACATGAGCAAAGCGGCTGCATTACGTGCGTAAGCAAAGCTTCGCCCAAATATCTTTTGTTCCATCGGTAAAGTTGTAAGTCCTACTGACATGAGTGTAGATATAAGTGCCGCAACTTGAGGTAGGCCTGCACCGTGTTGGACTAATGTATTTCCAAGAGGGAATACGACAAAGCTTGGAATAAGTGCAACGGAGCCGAGTATTGCTGAATACATAATACCTAACAATCCGGACTGTTCTCCAATGATAGAAGAAATAAAGGACGGCGTTAATATAGAAAGCGATAAGCCAACGAAAAGCATGATGGAGAGCATCGCAGGGAGAAGGTTACGAAACATTTTCCACGACTTCATTAGAGCATCTTTCGTTTTCTTGCGGTCCTTCATAAAAGAAATCCCAGTAAGAATAATGGCTAACGTGTAAAGAATCACGCCGTTAATCATGATCGGATTCCTGTAAGTCTTTATATTTACCCAGGAAAAAGGATAAGTTCTTCATTTTTTCTTCAATATCCATTTGAAAATCTGCCAGTTGTTCTTTTCCAGCAGACGTAATTTTGTACATCTTTCTCGGTTTGTCTTGATGATCTGTACTTACATAAGATTCAATTGCACCTTCGTTTTCTAATTTTTTTAGTGTGCGATATAAAATGGCACTATCGATTGGATTGACGGGAAGTTCTTCCTCGCACTTTTGCAGTAATTGCCCGCCGTAGTTATCGCCCTCAGCTAAAAATAACAAAAGAAATGCACCTGTATGTCTTCCTGTATGTTTCATGGGTTTTCCTCCTAGAATGAATTAGGATTTATACTGTTAATGACAGTATACTGTTGTTAACAGTATATGGTGCGTGAAGTGTTATGTCAATTTTAATGTGATATGTACTGAAAAAAAGGGGAAGAAAATTTGCTACGAGTAAAGCGCAAATGGGAATGAAATGAAGGAAGCGGAGGATATTTAAAATGAATTGTACAACAGAATTGGTATGGAAGCGATTGGATGTACAACTATGGATGCATCCCATGTAACTGGGGAAATAGCACTTATAATAAAAATGGATAGGTAAACAAGAAATAGAAATACTTCCTTATCTGGTGAAATTCTATCTACTTGTTTATTCTCAATGACTAGGATTTCCAAGTACATAAGAAGGTTATGGATTAATCTAATTCAAATAAATAAAAAAGGCACCTTAGTATGCCTTTTTATTATCGCGCTATGATATGTAGTTAATCATAAACTAATAAACTTCTTCATTTCTCTCTTTGTTGGCAAACATAGTTTTTCTAACATTGAATGTTATGATTGCAAGTATAGAAATAATAATAATATTAGTAAGCTCACTGAAAAACTTATTATTTAATAACTGCGGTAAATTTCCTATCAAGATAATACAGATTGTGGCATACACTAAAAATGTTCCAATCCAAGCAATAATGTAATTAATTAATGCGGCTAGTCTAGGAAAGTTAATAACTAGATAATTTAAAACAATGTAATATAGAACACAGGAAACGATGAAAAATAAAATATCCCAAAAATAAATGGCGTATCCACTTGCTATTGTTACCGATACAGACTTATGTAATGAATAAGCAGCGAATCCTCCTAAAAATAAAAAATCAACTAAAACAGCTACGGTTCTACTCACCATTTTAGAAATTTTAACAAGGATTATTAATAAGAATAATAACAGTATAGGTAATAATAGTATCATTATTTATTCACCTCCAATTTATTTATATAAAATAATTATAACAAATATAGAAAAATTAACCATATCAACAGGTTTAATTTTTAGAATTATCAATTATATCGAGTTGCATTATTTAGGCGGAAAAATACGAAAGATTCTTATCTATCTGTTCCACATTCTACAGAAGGTATGGGCTGTACATCCAAAAATATAAAAAAAAAGACACTCTCAAGAGTGCCTCCCCTTAGCAGCCGAATCCGCCGCCCCAACAGCTAGCGCCAACGATGATTAATAAGATAAAGAGTACAACAAGTAAAGCGAAACCGCCGCCGAAACCGCAGCCTCCACCACAACTACCGCCATAGCCCATATTAACTCCTCCTTCCATAAAGACCATTAATTAATGGATTTAATTCACTTTATGTTTTTACGGATAATCTTGAGCAGGTCCTTTTGAAAAATAAAGGTGCTTAGATTTTAAGAGAGTTGACGATCTTATTTTTGTCACCGTTATTCCGCTGATGACATATTCTATTTTATTCTGTGTATTGGGGGAAGGAGGATCTTTATGGCTAATTCTGAAATGATTTTACGTTTACTTACAGATTTAAAGATTGAATAGCAAGCTTTAAAAGAACAGCTGGAAAAAATGCAAACAGCTGTGAATACTCTTGAAGAAAAATCATTGATTGTGGAAGAAAAACCAAAGACTATTGAAGAAAAACCAGCTGTTGCTGCTGCAAAGCAAAGAGCTCATTCTGGACACCCAACATCTTTTCGTGCTTGGAGAGCATCTGCTCAAAGGAATTCATAAAAATATAAGAAAAGAAGACATCAATTAAGATGTCTTCTTTTGCTTGTACAATCCAAATGCGATAAGAAGGTATATATCCATATTGCTTTAAAACTAAGAAGAAAATAACGATTGTCGACTCCTATTTTAGTATAGCATGTAATAATGAAATTTTACATGTAATATTGCATATATATAGATTATAAAATTTTTATGTTATATATTTTAGTTGTCTGTTATTTGTTTTAATTCATTTACTTATATTATTTTTTGAGCGCCCCAGTAATGGGGCCTTTTTTATAATTGTTTTAAAGGGGAAACCCCTCAAGTATAGTGAGGGGCTACATGACTAGGTAAATGAATAATTATTAGTGTTTAATGAGCTGAAGTTCAGGATATTGCTTCTGAATGTCTTCTAAATGATTTTCGTTTATTCCTTTTAAATTTTGATCAAAGAAGCTAGTTACTAGTTTATTAATGAGTGTATAATTTGCAGCTACATCTTCGTCTGGTTCGTTAATAATAGGTGAAAATGCTGCTAAATCTGTAAAACTAGTATGGTTTGTTTTTGGAATTACCACTGTGTACACGCCCGGTTTTTCAATCGTTTTATTTCTTAAATAAACTATTTCCAATAATTCATTTTGGATTCCGGTTATCTTTTGATTCTTAGCCTCTTTCATAAAATGAATCGTAGCCTCAGCATTCATCAACATGAATGGTTTCTGAGGACCGTCTTTAGGCATTGGATCGCCAAACAATCCGCCATCCATATCAATTGCAGCTTTAATACGCGTATCCTTTACTAACATTTGTGCGGAAGTTGCTCCGCCAAAAGAGTGACCGAACATTCCAATTTTGTCATAGTTAATTAAGTCTGCGATCGTTTTAAAACTTTTATCGAAATTACCTTCTATTACTTCGTTTAAAACAAAAGTAGTATCCTGTTCCCATTTTTGAACTATCGTATTTAAGGCCGTAGGTGTATTTTCAATTGGTATAGAGTCTACACGGTTTCCGTTAGGGAAAATCGTTGTTGCTGCGTATCCTGTGAAATTAAGAGCGATTACTACATAGCCTTGACTAGCTAATTCCTCTAACTGGAATGTATTTTGTTGACCATATAATCCCATCCCATGGCCGAATAAAAGGAGGGGGAATTTTTCTTTAGCTTGAAGTGGCTTAGCATCTTGATAAGAATGTGTTTTTGTCAGCCCTAAATGTGTCGTTACGATATACGGAGCACCGTTTGTTACTGCCAATTGTTCAGCCAGCTCGTTTATGTTCTCAAAATAGGTAGAAGGGTTCCCTGATCCTTTTTCGGCAGGATAATATACTTGTATCATTAACTCACGATTTCTATGATTATTTGGTACAGTGGTTTCTTTTCGATTTTTATCAATTAAATGAAAAGCTTTCGTTCCTACTGTATATTTTCCAGTAGGCTCAGGGAGTGTTATGATCGGAAAAAGTAAAGGTAATGTAAACATTGCGATAGCAGTTACGATAATTCCTAAACCTTTTAAAACTTTCATCACTAACTTTTTAGAAACAGCTGTAGTTTTTGGTTTCAAAAAAACTTGTAATGTTAAAACGAACAATAAGAAATAGGCGGGGATCATACGCCAGTTTGCACCAGTTACAATGATGGTGGCAAATAAGAATGCATAATTGATCAGTAAAATGGCTACATTTTTTTTCGTTAAACCACGTTCGATAAAAATGAGAGTGATGCTAGATAAAAGTAATACAGCAACAAAAATGATTTCTAACATTTTCAGATTTTAGCTCCTTTCCAAATCACGTTGTAATAGATTGATAATTTACAACCTTCTCAATTATATAACTATCATTGGTGATTGTATGCATGTAAGTAAGTTTAGAATGTTTTTACATGACATTTTAAAAAAAGTACTCATACGAGTACTTTTTCTTAAATGGATTATTATTTATTTTTAAACCGTGCCCCACAAATGATAAACCATACCGAAAACAAAAAATGCGAGTCCTACAAATAAAACCATTAAAGCAAGCATTCCATTTTTATTATGTTCCATACAGTTAGCTCCTTTTTAGTTATATAGAAAAAAGCCTTTAGTCGTAATTATGGCTAAAGGCTTTGATCTTCATACTTTACAGTTAATAAAAAAGTTGTACTTCTGTATGAATTTGGAATATGATTATTTAAAGAGTAGGTGATGAGTACATGCAGGAAACAAAACAATTCCCGCTTATATGTGGAAATCTCTCATTAGATTTAGTGAATACAGAGTTAGTTAGGCGTGGACAACGTTATGATTTATTAATAACGGATGAAGATGTATTAGAATGGCTATATGTAATAAAGGTTAATCTTCCTTTTTGGAATGAAAAAACACTTATAGGAATTCAAGAACGAATGGATCAAGTTACATCTAGCATATTAGAGGCAAGAGAAGTACTGAGAAAACAGTTTGAGGCAATTGCTGATCAGCACGAAATTTCTAATGATTTTATTACGTATTTAGAAAAACAAATTGAGAAGGCACCCTTTACATATAAAGTCATTGAACAGCGTCTAGTACCTGTCCCAGTTGGGGAAGTTGAGGATGTACTTGTATCGATAATTGCATTTGATGCTTTAACCTTAATAACAGAAAATAAGCTTATTTCTCTTAAAAGGTGTTCAAATCCCGACTGTGTTTTATTATTTATAGATAAAAGTGGGAAACGAAAATGGTGTTCTATGAAAATATGTGGGAACCGAAAAAAGGTAGCAAAATTCCAGGATCGAAAATGTGAGGAAGTTTAGGGATCAACTTATAGCAGTTGATCTTTTTTTATGCATTTTCAAACTAACCCCTAAAATTAATATTGACCAGTTAGTTTGTTTGAAATATAATTATTGGTAAATAAAGGAGGAGAATGATGAATCATATAACAGCAGCTAAGCAGAAAGAGGCTCCACCAATAAGTGTACGATATTTTGCAAAAATGAAAGGGAAAGGAAGAAGTCCGTTACAAGTAAACATAAAGGACTCTTTGACGGGACTATTAGGGGGATTTTTAACAATTCTCACCTTAACATATTTAACGAGTATAACTTCTACAGAATTGTTAATGGCTCCATTTGGGGCGAGTTGTGTATTAGCGTTTGGAGTTTGGAATGCACCGTTATCACAGCCACGTAATATTATTGGAGGACATTTGATTTCAACTTTCATTGGTCTATCAATATATCATTTGTTTGGGAATGAATATTGGACGATAGCTTTAGCAGTGGGGATGGCAATAGCCGTTATGATGTTAACGAGAACAACGCATCCTCCGGCAGGGGCTGATCCAATTATCGTTATTTTAGGGGCATACAGTTGGAGTTATTTAGTAACACCAGTTTTAGTTGGTTCCCTTGTTATTGTAGTTATTGCTTTATTCATTAATAACATGAGTAGTAAAAGAAGCTATCCAACTTTTTGGATATAATTAATAAGGTGAAAAACAATTTGAGTAAGTATCCCGTTTTTGCTATGTTTTAATTTTCATAAAAAAAATCCTTTAGTCGTAATTATGGCTAAAGTATCGGATTCTCATACTTTTTAGTTTATAAAGATTTCAGATAAATATTAACATCTTTTATAATCATAAAATCCCTGTTTGGGTATATAAACTTATCTCAGTTTGATTGGGGTGTGCATGTCCCTCTAAAATAAAAAACACTCATTAAGAGTGTTTTTTATTTTAGAGTATCAACTATATATCTGGTTACTGTGTTTTTTTATAGTAATAGTAGTTAACTAAGAGCAGGACAAAACCTATCAAAAATCCATAAAGTATACTCATAAAGCATATCATGATGCCAAGAATAATAGGGAATAAAAATACGGATATTTTTCTATATTTAAAATAAATGAAAAAGAGAATGGCACTACTCGTCCAAAATATCCAGCTATATTTTATCTCTTTAAAAACTATATATTCTAAAAAAGCGCCAAGAATTATTAATGGACTCAATTGTAGTGCTCTTCCTACTAAAAATACCCCGGCAGATACTAAATCGAATATAAAATCGAAATCACTATGAGGTCTTGTTGATCCACAGTGTACGCAAATCTCGGCGTTTGCAGATATGGAATTTCCACAGTCATTACATTTTATTGTTTTAAAATCATTATATTTATATATTTAAATTAAAATTATTATAAACCACTACAGCAAAAAATTGAAGGCGTCTTACCGGATAATAAAGATGATTCTACAATAGAAAATGAATGGCAAACTTATGAAGAACATCAGAAAGAGAAGAAAAAATAAAAGAAGATCAGGAAAATGGTACATACGATAAGAAGGATCCATTAAAATACCAATAAATTTAAAGTATAAAAATATAAGGCCCAATACTAGAGTAACTGGTATTGGGTTAATTGTTGTTGCTATATAGAGGAAAACCACTTTAATTTTAATAATATGTATTGGACTCCTATCCAAATATTACTTAAATCTACACTTTGCTATTGTTATCTCTTTTTTTAGTAGACTACTACCTTTTTTTATAATTTGTACAAGCAGTATTTATACTGGAGAATATTATATGTGTGAGTTGATAAAAAGTGTAGTTATTATTGAGGGGAGAATATTAAATGGTGAAAAAACACGGTCCTGATTTTAATTGTTATAAAGAAAAGAAAAAATGCAATTCACACAAAGAACATAAATGTAGTGAGAAAGAAGAGGAAAAATGTAATTCGCAAAAGGAACATAAATGTTGCGAGAAAGAAGAGGAAAAATGTAATTCGCAAAAGGAACATAAATGTTGCGAGAAAGAAGAGGAAAAATGTAATTCGCAAAAAGAACATAAATGTTGTGAGAAAGAAACCTGCGATTCTTCATGCGAGTGTAAGGGAGTCGTTAATTATTTTGCTACAGCTACAAACCGAATAACAGTTAATATTTGTCCTGATTGTAAAGTTAAGGATAGCAGTGTGTTTGTTCAAAGTGGGAGCGTAATATTAAAGTCTACTTCTATTTCTCCACCAAAATGTGCTTCTATTGTAGGTGGAACAGCGTTATTCGCTAGTGGGCTAGCTGAATTTATACTTAGCGGCCTCTTTTATGAAGGAGCATTTACTGTATTTTTGATTAAGCGATTAGGTAATATTAATTTTGCATATTTTACTTTTACTGGAGTTAATGTGGGTGGTATGGCTATTTCTATTACTTTATTGGCAGCTGCTATTCCAGATGCGAATTTATCTATTACTAAATGTAATTCAAATGGTTGTGAATGCGGACAATCGGACTTTAATGTTATTCCAAATGTTAATTTGTCTCCAATTGATCCAAAGATTAAAGCTTTTGTTCATCATATGGATGGAACAATTGAAGAGATTGAAGGTTAGTATACAATGTTGCATCGTTAATGCCACTTATGAAAATAGGTGGTTTTTTTACATAAAGAAAAGACACCCATATAAGAGTGTCTTTTCCAATAGTTTGTTTAGCAGAAGCAAGCAGCTCCAACGATGATTAATAAAATAAACAATACAACTAATAATGCAAATCCTCCAGCAAAACCGCAGCCTCCGCCGCAACTACCACCAAATCCCATAATAGTTCCTCCTTTAATAAGAGGGGAAAACAAAGGGTCACTCGTGTTTTTTAACGGATTCCATTTACTTTATGTTTGACGCCTGAATGTGAGTAGGTCCTTTTGAAAATAAAAAAAGACACCTTGAGGTGCCTTCCGTCCCATTTATTTCATTCATATTCGTTAGCGTAAAATTCTTTTATTAGCTTTATTTCATTTGTATCTGGGTTAAACTTAAATATTTTAATTTGATTAGATTCATCTTTATAGGCAAATGTATGATCGCCAATTTGGGTCATATTACTAGTGTTTAACATAGGATCGCTACTATGGTCAGTGATTTCTACAGGTTTCTCACGGTCCCAAAATGCGATGACGATAATTAAGATGATAAGGCATATACGTATGTTACGTAATTCTCTTGCTAGAGGATGCTCCATATGATAGTCTCCTTTTTCATTTGCTAGATTTTGTGTATAAAAGAGATATTTTCGATGAGAATATAAATAAAAAAGACACTGTAAAAAGTGTCTTTTTTATTTGATTTATGCGCATTGCTTAATAAGACGCTAGTTCCTCAAGTTAAATATGAGTAACTATGTAGGGTGATTTCATTATAACATTTTAACCATTACTGGGTCTATATGGAATTTTATCGATGGTTATGTTTGATTATTCAGAATGGTACATGTAGTGAAAGATATTTATTGCCTATAGTAATTGTAAAATATAACGATGTATATAACTAGTCTTGTAATGAATTTTTATTATATTTAAGATTGAAATAGAAATGAAAAAAGCACAAAGAAGGAGCTGTGGCATATGGGCGCTTGGGGAACTGGATTATTTGATGATGACACGACTTGTGATGTGAAAGATCAATTTATTGAGTATATAGAAGAGGGTAATAGTGCGGAAGAAGCAACTAAGTTCATTTTAGAAGAGTATGTAGATGAGTTTGATATAGAGGAAGAGTTAGAAGAAATATCTTTAGTATATATTGGTCTTGCGGCAATACAATTGGAGAAAGGTTGTCTTCAAGAAGAAGTTCGTAACAAGGCAATTGCATTAATTGAACGTGGGGCTGACCTTGAGCTTTGGGAAGAAGCCGATACGGAAGATTATGAAGAGAGAAAGAGAGTTTTAGATGAATTTAAGCAACAGTTAATTAACGGTTAGTAGTTTACAACATAAAACTTATATATTGTCTAATATATAAGTTGAGGTGAGAGAAACACTTTTGCTTGTATAAAGATGTAATTGAGAAGAATAGTGAAAGTTTAGAGCTTTACGTATGAAAAGGAGACATCTTAATGGATGTCTTCTTTTTTTAAGTATGGAAATTGATTTCCCTTTACACAAGCATAACGGTATAATATAGTTAAGTTAAGTGAACTTAACTATTAAACAAAATAACAGCATGGAGGAAGAGTGCTATGACTAGAACGTATAAAGAAATAATTAATGAAATGAACCGAGCCTATAATGAATTCTACATTTTACTATTTCAGGAGTTGAAAGATGAGTATGGTCTTACAGGCCAGCAAGAGAGTATGTTATTTCATATTCATTTAAATGAAAACACGACAGCGAATCACATTGCGACTACTTTTAATATATCGAAAAGCGCTGTGAGTCAAGTTTTATCGAAATTGGAAAAGCAGAAGATGATTTCAAAACAAGTAAATCCTAATAATAAAAGGGAGTATTTCCTTACACTTGGTCCAAACGGTAGTAAGTATATGGAGCAGTTGTCTAAGTTAGATGATGTATTAATTGAGAAGTATTTTTCTAAAATCGATATAAATGCTTTAGAGCAAATGACGGATACGTTAAAGAAAATAAATAATGTGATATTGGAAGAAAAACAGAAGGATCTTGATTGTAATGAGTAAGAATCTAGATGAAGCAATGAGTAGAAAGGAGGAGAAGCATGTGATGAGTTACATACCAAATATGATGACGATAGCGAATTTTATGTGTGGGATATTGGCCATTTATTCTGTTTTCTTTCAAGATATATATAGGGCAGTCATGTTCATTATTACAGGTATGGTATTTGATTTGTTTGATGGCATGGTTGCTCGGAAACTCGGTTCTGTTTCAGAAATTGGCGGAGAGCTAGACTACTTTGCGGATTTAGTTACCTTTGGTGTGGCACCATCTATTCTTGCATATACTGTCGTGTTAAAAGATTTACAGTCTATCGGGATGATATGTGCGCTTGCTTATAGTGTGTGCGGAATGCTTCGGCTTGCGAGATTTAACACGCAGCAAAGCAAACTCCCGACATTCATCGGAATGCCAATTCCATTCGCAGCCATGTGTCTCCTCATTTTATGCTTTTTGAATAATCCAGTTTCCGTAGCGTTTGGCACATGCGTACTCGCGTATTTAATGGTGAGTAAAATCAAATTTCCTCATTTTAAAAAAGATATATCGGAAAGCTTGAAGTCCGAAAGATGGGAGTAATAGGAAAGGTAAGGAGCAGAACATGATTCGTATGGCATTAAGATCATTTAACATACAAATGTATTGTTTGCTAGGCGTGATGTTACTGGGATGGTGGATGACACCTTTTTCAGCCCAGTTCGTAGGAATAAGCATTGGCCTTTTAGTTAGTATGTACTGCGCCTGGATTTTAGGAAGACGTATCGAAAAATTTGGAAATAGCATTGTAAAAAAAGAAAAAGCACCGATGCTTGGCATGATGAATCGGTTTGCAGCCGCAATACTTGGCGCAATTATTATGTATGAAATTGAACACCGTGAGTACATGTGGACATTTGCTGGGGGAATTATGGTTGGGTATTTTTTGGTTATTATTAATTTGGGGTATTACAGTATGAGAGATGCGGAGGAATAGATGAGTAAACTCTCAAGTATAGAATGATATACTTGAGGTTTTTTTATTATATAAAAAGTTTGCTCATTTTAAATGTATCTATTACTTGTTGCAACATATCCATTAGAAAAATTCCCATTTCAGTACCTTTAACAATATAACATATATATTCATTATTTTTGAAATCTTAATCTATTACATGTCCCTTTTTCGGAGGTATTTCATTTGTCTAGAAGGATTTTCTATTTTTTACAAGAATGAACAGTAACGTATAATCTAATTTCCATGAATGTAATAGGGAGGCAGTGAAATTTGAACAGGAAAATTTGGTATGTATTTACTTGTTTTGCTCTTTTAGTATCTGGTTATATTGTTGTCCAATATTCTATTATGGATGGATTTCAAACAGGGCTTGTAAAAGCGAAACTTATGTATGGATCTAAATTAAGTGAGTTCTGGTATATGATGCTATTTATACATATTACAACGAGTATAGTAGCATTAATAATTGGTCCGTTTACATTATCTACTAAATTTAGAGAAAGGAATATCAACCGTCATCGAATAGCTGGGAGAATCTATATGGTTGGTATATTATTAGGAGGCATTTCTGGACTGTACCTGTCCTTTTATGCTACGGGGGGATTGGTAGCGAAGCTAGGTTTCGGTTTGTTATCCGTATTTTGGCTAACATCAGCATATCAAGCATTACATAGGGTTAAGAATAAAAAAATGAAAGACCATCGAAATTGGATGATCAGAAATTACTCTTTAACCTTTGCGGCAGTTACATTAAGAATTTGGCTACCGTTGTTTATCGTTCTATTTGGAATAGAGCAGTTTGAACTTAGTTACGCGGTTATTGCTTGGTTAGCGTGGGTACCTAATTTAATTATCGCAGAATTATTTATAAGACAAAGACTGAATAAAGGAAAATACGAGGAAAAGGAGGATTTACATTTTTGATGTGAATCTGCTGTCATATTGAGGGCAGAATTTTTCAGTAGTTCAATGTTTTTATAGGTGTAAGCATGTTGCTATCTAACAACGAATAGCGGATTCCTAACGAGAGTAATAATAAAACCCAACATAAAATTTAAGAAAAATTTTATATTTACCCCACTTTTTATTTTAAAAGTTTCTCCTATCCTATAAACAAGTTACATCAAGGAGGAGACTGAAAATGAAGAAGTGGGGATTTTTATTTTTCATATATTCCCGATATTCGAAGACAAAGTAGAAGATTAAATATATGAACAAAGTACCGATTCTTAAACTATGTTCTAAATAATAGATGAAAATGTAAAGTTAGGGGATTCCACATGCATACAGGAGTTTTAATGAGTTATTTGTATACTTATTTTTTTACAATTATGTTTTGTATTTTATTTCAAATTGGATTTTATTTTAAAGCGAAAAACAATATATCTATTCGGCATTTTCTATGGGTATATGTTTTTCTATTCTACCTTTCGCTAGTGTATAAGGTGACGCAGATTGCGACTGTATGGGATATAAGTAGATATGAAACGTGGATTCGTGTAAATCAAATCAACTTGACTCTATTTGATACGGCAGGTAGTACTACGTATCTTTTGAATATTTTACTGTTTATGCCTTTAGGTTTTTTATTACCGACCATTTGGCCGCAGTTTAGAAAAATGAAAAACACCGTATGCACAGGATTCTTTTTTTCATTAGCAATTGAGTTAAATCAATTGTTAAATAATAGAATTACAGATGTTGATGATTTATTTACGAATACCCTCGGGGCGATTATTGGGTATGTATTATATAAAGTATTATATACAGCGTTATTTAAATTGATATTGAAAAGAGAGGAAAAAAAGCTTGATACGAACTCTTCTCTAGTCATAAAATACGAGGCTATTTTTTGTTTAGTGTGTTCATTTGTAGGTGCGATGTTAATTTATTATCCAGCTTTATTTGGAAGACCTGTCATCCTTCAGTGAGGCAATTAAGAATTTCTTGTTAATGCCCGTACGATATTTCAATTTGCAAAAAGCCTTTAACTCGTTATAGTTAAAGGCTTTTATCATCATAATTTTAGTTACCAATTACCCACTCGAGCACCCGCCTTCAACCACTTCACCCAATCCAAATCTTCTACCTTAAGCAAACTGAGTGAAACACCTTTCATATCTAAAGAAGTTAACAGTGTACCGACCTTTACGAATGTAACTTGTAATCCTTCCAGCTCACATAAACGGCGAATGTCGTTTGCGAAAATGTATTGTTCCATTAATGGAGTGGCTCCGAGTCCATTAATGAGGATGGCGAAGTTGTCGCCTTTTCTCCAGCGATAAATGCTTTTAAGTTTGTTCATTAGTTCAATCGCTAATATTTCAGAAGAGGATAGTGCTTCTTTACGGTAACCTTTTTCGCCGTGAATACCGACGCCGTAAAAGACTTCATCTTCGTTTAATGTGAATGAAGCTTGTCCTTTCACCGGATCGTTGGCAGGTGAAAGGGCGACTCCTAATGTGTGTAAGTTTTCAGTGATAGAACGGCCGAGTGCAGTCAGTTCTTCTAAAGAATGACCTTCAAGAGCGGCCGCACCTAATATTTTTTGAACGAAAACAGTACCAGCGACGCCGCGTCTTCTTTTATTAAAAGAAGCATCATCTTCAATTGAAACGTCGTCATTTACGATGATGTGGTCAATTTGTCTTCCTTCTTCTTTTGCGATTTGTTCTGCCGCTAAAAAGTTAGCTACGTCATCTTTAAAGTTTTTTATGATGAATAGTATACTTTTTTCTTTTGGCATGAGGCGAGTTGCCGCCACAATTTGTTCCACTGTAGGCGGAGTAAAGATGCTGCCGTTTACGGCCGCCGTAAGCATTCCTTTTCCTACATAACCAATATCAGCTGGTTCGTGTCCGCTACCACCTCCGCTTATAATAGCGACGTTTTGCTTTAGTTTTTCAATATCTTTTACATAAATGATGTTATTTGTTTCGTCGTAATTTACTTTGTCGTTATGTTCAAAATAAAAGCCATGCAGCATATCTTGAACGATATTTTGTACATCATTCATAATCTTTTTCATTGCTTTTGCCACCCTTTAATTACTTTGCTGATTGCTCCAGTAATAGTAGTAATTGATTGTTTATCATATTTTTCATGAGAGAAGACATAATGGAAGGATCTACTTCGCACTTACTTTCAATCCAATCTTTTATCGTTCCAACGAAGCCGTGACTATAAAAGGAGGCAATCGTATTTTTTGTCTCATCAGAAAGGCTGAATCCGCAGCTCACGGATAGTTCATCAATAATTTTCATATATAAGTTTTTCGTATGCTCAAATAAATAGTGATTAAACGAGTTTTGTTCAATGACTTTGAAAGCATTTCGGTAAAATTTTTGATTTTCATAAAAGTAATCCAATAATAAATCGAAAATATTTTCCCACGTTTCATAGTCGAGAAAGTCGATAATGTTTTCTTTCGTTTCTTCTCTATAGATCCAGCTTAATAGTTCAAATTTATCTTTAAAATGATAATAAAAAGTTTGCCTACGCATTTGACAGTGTAACATAATATCGCTCACTGATATTTTATGAAACGACTCTGTTTCCATTAAATACTTCAATGAGTTCGCAATTATCTTTTTAGAAATTATAGAAGAGGTCATCTGAATCATCCCTAGAATGTTAGTAATATAAAAATCCTATCTATAAATGAGAGCGGTGTCTTTAGACAGATTGTCCATTTTGTCCGTTTACTATAAAACGCTTTCATTTTAACATGGATAGTAAGAAGAAGATTTCAAATATATCACAATATATTAAAGGAATTGAGGGAGAATCACAATGAAAAAGATTATAAACAAACCAGAAACATTAGTAATGGAAATGTGCAACGGAATGGTTATGGCTCATCCAGAGCTTGAGCTTTTGAAAAAATATAAAGTCATTAAGAAGAAAGAAATGAACGAAAATAAAGTAACATTAATTAGTGGCGGCGGTAGTGGTCATGAGCCAGCACATGCAGGGTTAGTCGGAAAAGGAATGTTAGATGCGGCAGTGTGCGGAGATGTGTTTGCGTCACCTTCACAAATTCAGGTATACCAAGCGATTAAAGAGACAGCTAGTAAAAAAGGTACGTTATTAATTATTAAAAATTACAGCGGCGATATTATGAATTTCAAAAACGGAGCGCATTTAGCGACGGAAGATGGAATTGAAGTAGATTACGTAAAAGTGGACGATGATATTGCGGTAGAAGATAGCCTGTACACAGTAGGGCGCCGCGGCGTTGCGGGCGTTATTTTAGTCCATAAAATTGCCGGTGCAGCAGCGGAAGCAGGTATGGATTTAGGAGCGGTGAAAGCTGTCGCAGAAAAAGCAGCTGCTAACGTGCGCACAATCGGTTTAGCGTTAACTTCTTGTACAGTTCCAGCGAGCGGATCACCTACTTTCACACTTGCGGAAGATGAAATGGAATACGGCGTAGGTATTCACGGCGAACCAGGAATTAAACGTGAAAAAATGTTGTCGGCTGATGAATTAGCGAACCGTATGACAAATGATTTAATGAAAGATTTAGGAGTAAAAGACGGCGAGGAAATCGCACTGCTAGTTAACGGTTTTGGCGGAACACCACTGCAAGAACTTTACCTATTTAACAATGCAGTTACGAGAGAATTAGCTGCTAGAAACATTAAAATCAATAGAGTATTCGTCGGCAACTATATGACGAGTATCGACATGGCTGGTATGTCTTTAACAGTGATGAAGCTAGATGACGAGCTAAAAACATTACTATCGAAAGAATGTAATACACCTGCATTTAAAGTAGATGGACCAGTTGAAAGTGTAGAGTACGTAAATGTGCTTGAAGAGACAGAAGAGAAGGAAGTTTCATTTGAACTAGAAACAGCGGAAGAGCACGCTGTGATTAAAGAGAATGTCATCACATTAAACAACATGATTTATCTCGTTGATAAAATGAGCGATATTATTATTAAAAATGAAGTACCATTCTGTGAGTTAGACACGCATGCAGGTGACGGCGACTTTGGAATGAGTGTGGCAAAAGGATTTAAGCAATTAAAACGTGAGTGGCATTCGATTGTAGAACAAGAAAACGTAACGATCGGATCATTCCTTGACGGTTGTTCCATGATTATTATGGAACATTGCGGCGGCGCATCTGGTCCAATTTGGGGCGGTGCATTCCGCGCAGCTAGTAAAGCAGCAGGCGAAAAACGTGAGCTAACAGTGAAAGAATTCGCTGAAATGTTGCAAGCAGCACTGCAAGGCATACAATCGATCGGTGAAAGATCATTCGGCAGAGGAGCGGTAGTTGGTGATAAAACGCTTGTTGACGCACTTGCTCCATGTGTAGACTCTTGGTTAGCTAGCGCTTCAAGCGAAGAAGACATGAAAACTGCCTTTGAAAAAGGAGCAGAAGCAGCGGTCAAAGGAGCAGAGTACACGAAAGAAATCGTAGCTCGCATGGGCCGCGCCGGTACAGTAGGTGAAAGAAGTTTAGGATATCCAGATGCAGGTGCACATGCGCTTGGAGTTATCTTTACGGAGATTGCGGGTAGTTTGAAATAGGAATGAGAAAGTCCCTTTGCCTTAAGGTGAAGGGGCTTTTATATAGTTGGTAGAAGACTATTTTCGGGCTCTCTGTAAAATATGAATTTGTTACTATTTTTGATAAAATTTTATTTCAAAAATACAACTAATATTTCTCAACATTAATATATTGAAAATAATTAGAATATTTAAGATAATCGTTTGTGAAGAAAGAAATTATAAAAAAAGGGGGAATTTATTTTGTTACGTCGCTTATCTATTTGTACTTTATTAACAGCTTTTATGTTTACTTTATTTACATTTAACAGCTCTGCTTTCGCGGCTACGAATACTACTGAAAATAAAACAGTAGTAGCAGCTTGTGCCAAGGGAGGTACGGTAGGTACATATGGTGCAAAGATGCGCAGTGGTTACACTGTGGGATCACCTGTCTTACATACATTTACTAGTGGTCAGAAAATTACTGGCACATGGGTAACAGGTGAGTATGTTCAAGGGCATTATAGTAATTCTAAACAGTGGTTAAAAGTTACTTATAAAGGGATGACAGGTTATGTATCCCACACAACATTATATAACGTTTGCTCATAAAACTATGTAATATAATAGCTTTTGAGATATTGAACTAATCCCTTATAGGGATTAGTTTTTTTTATCTCCTTGAAAAATATCCATATTTAACTAAATTAGTGTATAGATAACCATTTTTTCTAAGGATTTATTGGATTAATAGTTTTAATATTAGTTGTTAATTAGTATGGAGAAATTTATCATGCAAGAAGAGTTAGAAATCAAGAATTATAAAAAATTATAGTATCTTCGATATAAAACTTTCTTTGGATTTATAATTATAAGTAAAATCGCAACTATGGAATAAAAAATTGCAGTATACATAATTAATTCAATTAATGGTCCATTGATTATGCCAATAAATAAGTTAAAGAAAAAGTGGATGATCATTGGAATAATTAAATTTTGATTTAAATTATAAAATGTTGTCATGATAATTGTAGTAGATATAATTGCAATCATAAAAAATAAAATATATTTGATTAAATTACTGCCTGTAAAACCTGTAGTAAACCATATAGGTAGATGCCACATTCCCCACCAAAAACCAATAATGATGGAAGATTTTAATGGTGAGTATTTTTTCTGGAGCTCCATTAATGCAAAACCCCTCCACCCTAATTCTTCTCCTAGTGGTCCAGATACAATAGTTTTAACAACATAATAAATTAACACGCCCCATGTAGTTCTATTAAAAATAGAGTCTGCTTCACTATTAGTCGAAATGAGAAACAACATCGTCAAAAATATAATTATTTGAATCATACTGACAGTAAGAACGATAGAGTAGTTAAGTTTATTTTTAAATCTATCTTTTACGAATTGAATAAAACTTTGTCCAGGATAAATTCTTTTAAATAGAAACATAAAAGCAAAAGTGGAAGACCAAGCTGATATGCAGAGCATTACATCAAAAATCCAAGTTGGAAAATGTAATAACTTTGTAATTCCTACAAGCAGAAAAAGTGGCCAAAAAATAATGTTGGTTAGTAATATAAAACTTACCACCGGCTTTTTCAGTCTTTTATCTTCAGTCATATACAATTCCACCTTAAGTTAAATTTTTAACATGCAATAATGTACCTATTCAGCGCGTTGAGATGATGCACCGAGTATTCTTTCTATTATATCTATATGTTCTTTCAAAATATTACTTAGTTAATTAATAAAGGGAACTTCCAACTAATTATCCACATAAAATCCATTCTTGGAAGTAAAGTTTTAAAAGTAATTTATCCATAGTGATATTAAAATTACTACTAACAGGGGGAGCACCACATCGCTATCATGCTAACAAAAATAAACTACACAAAATTAATTTTTTTGCTTCATATGTTAAAGAATATGGAGTAAAAACCAGAAAATGAAATGATTTATACAGAACTAGAGGTATATATAATTTTATACATTTACATAGTTTTTTAATTTTAAACAGTAAACTAATTCTGGATGGTGTCCTTCTTCAATCTCTCCTGTTGGCCTAAAACCCACTTTTTCATAAATCCGCTTTGCGCGTTCATTATCGTGAATAACCGATAAGAATATTTCTTCACATTTGTACGTCTGAACCATACTATCTATTACTGCTTTTAAAACAGGAATCCCATACCCTAACCCTTGATATTGATGGCCAAGCATCATACTAATTAACTCATATTGCTTCGTTTCATTTCTAAACCCATACGAAGCAAAACCTATTAAAACATCATTATCATATATAGCTTTCGGAGTAAACCCAAACGTTTGGCAAGCTGCAAGAAAGAAAGCATTTGAACCAACCCATCTTTCATATATTTGAATGTGTTTTTCTTGAAGTTTATCTGATTTTAAATTAATAATTTCAAAGAAATTTTCTTCTGTTACATCTATTAATTTTAGATTCATCTTTTCCCCTCTTTCCATTTTTTACATTATCTATTCTAATTCTTCATCGTATTTCTCATTCCTTTATCTTCTTAATCGATAACTCATTAGTATTCCACATACTAATTGCATGAATTAAGAGGTTTCGTGCACTACTTCTTGGAAGTTGATCATGTAGCGCTCTATTTCGTAATTCACTATGTTTTCCAAAGAAAATAATGAAAGGCAAGGCGATGAATACATTTGCAAAATGACAATATTGTAAGAATACACGAATGTTTGTAAGAAAGTTCGATGTTTTCCTTTTTCTTTTTTTATTATAGTGAAAAAGAAGAACGAAATATTCTCTTATGTAGGAAAGGAAGATAATAATGATTGATTTATTAAATAAATGGATGTTAGAAAGTACAGGGAATTTCAATATTGTTGTAGGACTTACAGCACTTCTATTTTTAGGTTCAGTAATTGCACTTATTATTATTTACAAAAAAATTGGTAAACCAGATGAAGGAACAAATGCTATTTATTTAAAAATTACTTCTCGTATGTTTATTACTCAAATTCTAATGAATGCCATATTTATTTCTTTAGTTGGTAAAGATATCGAGAATTTCCGTCAAATCTTTATATTATTTGAAGCTTTTGTATTCTTTATTGGAGCTATTTATTCGTTTAAATTATATAGACAGGAATACAAATAGTTCACTTATAAGAAACAATAAAAAATGTAAAATTTTCCTTTTTAGTTTACTGTATATTCTATACATATGAGGTTAATATAACGTCTCATTATCGGTAGCAAGAAAAAGGCGAATTCCAAACTTCAAAAGGAATTCGCCTTTTTCTTTTTCTATAACCCTATCCATCTCTTTATACATTCCTATCATGGCGGTACCCCATTTATAGGTTATGAGAAAGGGTGTTTTTTGCACTATTATCTATTCTTAGATATTATTAATAATATCTATATGAACTTCTTTTTTATTAAAAAAGGTTTGGCGGTGTGTAAAATGATGAAAGGGATTAAAAATATTGAAACGAAAGAACCGATAAACATGTTTCTATTTATTCCCTGTAGTACTCTTTTGTTTGATAATATTTATCAACATTTTATTCTTGGAAAGGATTTTACACTAGAGAAGCTTTTATTTGAACTCGTATTTTTATTTATTTTCATTTCATTTTTTTTATGTAATAAGTGTTTACAAAAAATGAATAAACAAATGTTTACAAAATATATTTTTCTTGGTGTTAGTATTATTTATCTTTTGGCATATGATCTTATGTTTATACGTGATCCAGGTTCGTCTTTACATATCCCATATTTAGAGTGCTTCCTAGTAATTTCTGCACCTTTATTTTTAAGTATTCATTATCTTCTAACGGTATCTATTTGTATGGTATGTAGATTTTTAATTGCTATTTATTATTTTGAAATTAACTATCCAATATCATTAATTTTATTGTTTCTAATCATTTTTGTTACGTCATTTTTTGTATTTCTTTCATTAAAATTTTTAGTACAAAAAATTAAAGCATCCTATGAAAAACAAATGAAAGAAACAGCTTTATCGATAATGAGGATAATGGAATTAAAGGATCAATATACGAAAGGACATAGTGAACGTGTAGCCAATTATGCTACGATTCTTGCTAAAGAAACAAATGAATATGATGATAATTTTTTAAAACAATTTCATTTTATTTGTTTATTACATGATATAGGGAAAATAGGTATTCCGGATGAGGTTTTAAAGAAAGCATCTTCTCTTACAGAAGAAGAGTATAATATTATTAAGACACACCCACAATTAGGATTAGAAGTTTTTAAAAATATATCTTTAATAAAAGGTAGCGAAGATATAATTCTTTCTCATCATGAAAGATGGGATGGAAAGGGCTATCCTCAAAAACTAAAAGGAAATCAAATACCATTATGCGCAAGAATTGTTGCAATAGCAGATGCTTTTGATGCGATGACTTCTTCAAGAGCGTATCGTTTGGCTCTATCTCCTGAAGAAGCGTATAGACGTATTATAGAAGGATCTGGTACACAATTTGATCCTTCCATGGTAGAGATTTTCAAAAAGGTATTTCCTTTGTGGGAAAAAATGGTCCCCAATTCTTTTCGTTAAAAACACATGTCTGAAATCGATTCTTATTTCAGGTATGATGAATACGAAAAATGAAAAAACAAATTCAATCGTGATAAAAATTTGGAACTAGATAATGAATAAGGCATATAAAGAAGAGGTACCCATATAGGTACCTTTTCTAATAGTTTTTTAGCAGAAACAACTGCATCCGATAATGATTAATAGAATAAATAATACAACTAATAAAGCAAATCCTCCAGCGAAAGCAAAGAAGTTAGGTGGGGGATCAACTGCCCATAAAAGTCCGATTGGTTCAACTAATAATCAGTGGAGGATAAAGACCCCCCACTGATTAAGGTTTCACTTTATTATGCACTGTTACATACTTCTCTAAATTCCTCTATTTTTCATTTGATAAAATAAAATCCTAATATTACCAAGAGTTAAATAAATATTTCTACATATTCAAGATATTTACATAAATTACAAAAGTGATACATTTAAGTTGTAAGCTATAAAAACTATTAAAGGGGGATTTATTATGTTTAAGAAATTAGTAGTAGGGCTATTGGCAACTGGTATTGCATTAACAGGAGGAATTGGAGCGGCTTCAGCTGATACGCAAAAAGCTGTGAGTTCTCCGAAGCAAGCAGCATGCTCAATTCCTTATGAGTATTCTAATGGTAAATTTAAAAGAACTCTTTATTACTCAAATGGAGTATATGCTAATAGTTTTAATGAAAATGTTTGTGGCGGGACGATTACATGGTATTTAAAGCATGTTCAAAATGGAGTTGCTTTTTACGAAGGTAATTTAAAATAGTAGAGTTTTTGAACCTCATGTATTGAGGTTCTTTTATTTTTGATTTTTAAACTGATTCTCTATAAAAAAGCTAGGATTTCTCTTAGCAAAAGAGTTATATGTCATACAGAAAGACAATTGTATGCAAACTGGATATTTTCAATTTTATTATATAACGTTTATTGAGGGATAAATTGAATTATAGCAATCTTTACGTAAGCTTTATGTGATATTAAAGTTTTTGGGAGAGGTTGAAGTAGAATTTTGTACAAATAAGTAGGAAGTATGGAGATAATATTATAAATAAAGGGCTCAATTCTCAAAAGGGAGAGAGTTGAGCCTGAAGAGGTAATTACTAAGCTCTCGGGTTGATGAAAACTAGTAATTAAATAAAATCGCCCTAGGTTTAAGGGGTCTAGGGTTTCACGTTTTGGTATATCTCACACGACATTATAAAAAGAATAGAACGTACTGAAGATAACACATGAATGTTTCATAAATGTATCAAAAAAATGAACAAATTGTGTTTGAAATAAAAAAGGTCCTTACTATTATGTAAGAACTCCATAAACAAAGAAAAAAGTCGTATGTGCCTCTATATTAGAATCGAAATAACATTTTTAATATTCAATTATATATAGTTTTCTATATAACTTAACGTGATGAAGTTAAATAAAAATGTTATTTTAATACAAAACGAAATTGAAAGTTAGCAAGCAATACTTAAATAAGTAAAAGCGGCAAATCCATAAACTAATAAGCTACTAGTAGCAAGGAATTTTATAATTTCATTTGTAGAAATAATAGTTAAACATATTGCTATAGATGCACCTATAAAGAATTGGTACTTCGTATGTATATTTGTAAGATTAATTATTACAAGTACAGTTAAGAAAAGTGAAATGAAGTTCAAATATCTTTTCATTGTCATATTTCCTTTCAATATTTGATCTGTATTTATTATACCGGATTGTACCAGTAATAACATACTTTGTAATAGATCGTAATAGAAATCTCATTTTGCCATAAATAAAAAGGCGGTTGTTTCCGCAACCACCTTTCAGCAAAATAAAGCACTTTTTCAGAAATAAAATATGGATAATTCCTGAAAATGTTATAGGATATAATCCCATTTTTATAATTCAAGTGACGAGCTTAATTTATAAGAAAGGAATGACTACATTATATGAAAACTTGTCTAACAAGGTTACAAATAAAAGAGCAGCTAGCAAAGGCTAACTGCTCAATACAAGGAGATACAGAGAAAACTAAATGGGTTTTGGCATACAGCCTATCAACATTATGGACATAATATTGAGTTTTATTCGAAGGAATTCATGTTTTATAAATTAGATTATAATAATAGATAATTTAATAAATGATACGATTGGTTTAGGGTTAGTAAGGCAATACATCGCTCCACAGAAATTAGAAATGGCTGTAGCTTGTATAATGAAATAAGTGATGATATGGCACGAAAGCAAACGCGAGAGTCTCTTAGTATTGTACTAGATAAAACGATAAATACGTTTATAAAAATGAGGAATAAAAGAAAGGACCCCCTGGAGTTCGGGTCCTTTTAGAAGTGATGATGTTTTCTCGGCTTGGGAAACTGAGAAAATACAAAAATATAATACATTGAGATTTAGAGAATTTCAATACTAAATTAGAGATTATCATGAGGGAGTTATAACGAGTTACTATTTATATATTCACAAATAAAACAACATAATATCACCATGAATCCCTATAACAATATGAATTTTTGCATATTTCAAAACCTAATATATCCTTCAAAAAATTTTAATAGTATAATATGTTTTGTCATATTCTTTTAGATTTTTCGACAAAAAATAACATAAATAGAAAAGATATTGGGAGAAGGAATTATGTACACAAAACTACTAAAATCAATTACATCATTATCACTTATTGGTGGTGCTTTACTATATACAAATGGTAGTGATGTGAGAGCAGCTGAGGCAAGTATTTTTTCTGATGTGCCTACGTCGCATTGGTCGTATCCGGCGATTAAAGATTTATCGAGTAAAAATATTATTTCTGGTTATGGAAATGGGAAGTTTGGTTTCGGTGATGTTGCGACGAGAGAGCAAGTTGCAGCTTTAATTTATCGTGCGCTGTTACCGGATAAGCAAGGTGGTACGTTTAGTAATGACAGTGCTCGTTACGTATTACAAGATGGATCTACTTTAAACAATCCGTATCGAGATATTCGCGCAGGATCCACATTGTTTCCAGAAGAGGTTTTAACGTTAACGAAATTAGGGATTTTTAACGGGGATGGAAACGGAGGTTTTAGACCGAAAGATTCTGTTAGCCGTGCAGAAATGGCGCAAATTATTAAAAACGCTTTTCAAGTTTCGGCTAAGCAAAAGCATACATTTAATGATGTTCCTAATGGTTTTTGGGCAGAAGGGGCGATTAGTGCGGTGCAGTCAAACGGGATTGCATCTGGTACAGGCGACGGGAAATTTGAACCTGCTAAAACGGTAACGCGTGAACAATATGCACAGTTTTTATATAATGCTTTGCAGTATAAAAAGCCTGCGGTTGCGGTGCAAAATACAGGAGATGCAGCACTATTAGCAGCATTCAAAGATGAAGTGCAGAAGCGTATTAATGCGTACGAAACGAATATTACACTTCCATATAAAACGACAAATAGTAATACAAAAGAAGTGATGAATACACTTTTTAACGCCTATAAAGAAGTGGCAAGTAAAAATGAGTATACAAATAATAATAGATCGAATGTTTCATATGGACTTTCTGGATCACCTGGAAATTATACGTTTACGCTAAAAATTACATATCGTGAAACGAAAGAACAAACAGAATATGTAATGAAGCAAGCGAAGGCAATTGTTTCTTCTATTACACAAGTTGGGATGGATGATCACGAAAAAGTGAAAGCGATTCATGATTATGTCGTAAAACATGTTTCTTATGATACGTCTTATAAAGCTTACACAGCATATGAAGCACTCGTAAATCGTTCTGCGGTTTGCCAAGGTTACGCACTATTAACTTATCAATTATTAAAAGAAGCAGGAATTGAGAATCATTTTGTAGTAGGAACTGGAGACGGTCAGCCTCATGCTTGGAATTTAGTGAAAATCGAAAACAAATGGTATCACCTTGATACAACATTCGATGATCCTCTGCCAGATGAACAAGGCCGCGTAACATATTCTTATTTCAACTTATCAGATGAGCAAATCGCAAGAAATCATGAGTGGAACCGCGGGGACTATCCGCAAGCTACAACAAATTATTATAGTACATTAACAAATAAAATTGCTGCAGGTGGTACGAAAATCCCTGCCTATCAGCAAATATTAAAAGATACAAAGTTAAACTATTTAGGAAATGAATACATTGCAAATAACTATAACGAATTAAAAAATAAAATGCAGCAACGTTATAACGAAAAGTCACCAAAGATCGAAATCCTTTATAAACAATCAATGGATGGCGCATTGCAAGATGTGAAAAAAGCAATTGGGGAAATCGGTTATCCGCAAGGGGCGAGCCGTGTTTCTTATAAAGCGGAGCCGTATAATGCGAAAGAAGGGTATTCTTTAGTGACGATTACGTTTATGTAAAAAATAACCTAGATCCTATGGGATCTAGGTTGTTTTTTTATAACTTAATGTAACATATCATTTTATTTATATGTTACACCGTTCAAAAAATCTGCTTTATAGAGCGTGCCCTGTGCCTATTAACTTAAAAATTTTAAATTACCCCAAAACGAAAAAATGAACTTTTTTATTGTAAGTTAGGATACAATCTCGTTCTGGGGTAGTTGTATTTTCTTAGCTTGATAGGCGATGAGAGTCCAATACATATTATTAAAATTAAGATAATTCAAGCCGGAGAAAGGCACCATAGGGTGTTTTTTATTATCCTTCGACAAAACATGACAATATACAAACGAATTGTTTGCTACTATGAGATGAGAAATCTTACATTCTAAAAAATCTATTTAAAATAACCAATACAGATAGGCGTGAAAAAATGAAACGAAAGTTACTTACGGCGTTAACATGCAGTACATTGCTTATGGGAATGGCTGCTTGTAGCTCAAATGAGAAGGCTGCAACTGAATCAAAACCTAAACAAGAAGAAAAGGTTCAGGAAAAATTGAAAGTTCAAACCATTCAAAAGCAACAAAAAGATAGTTATGTAGTAAGTGAAGATGAATTATCTAAAGCGGCACAGTCGATTGGTGAAATCCAAAACGAGCAAACGATAAATGATATGATGATACATATGTCTTTACAAAAACTCACATTCAATGGGAATAATCTTCATGTTTCTGGTACTCGTGATGTAGGGCGGTTTCAAATGATAAAAGAAAACATTCAATACTTAAAAAACAACTTAAATGTTATCAATAATGATGAAAGACCCAAATATGAATCTATTCTGAACAAATGGTACGATGGAAATTTCGAATCTGCAGTTGAAGACTTTAGGGAAATTCATTATTTACGTTCTGGAACAAAGCAAAGTATGGAAGGATCTAAACTAGCTAAAAAAACTGTTAGTGATGAAAAAGAATTTATTCTCCATTTCTTTGGTCAAGAAGGATTAGATATTCATAATAAAGAATGGAAACATGGAGAGTTATAAAAATAACACTGAATTTCACTCCACTAGGAAGTACAATGTTTTTACTCTGTAATACGGTATTTCCTTCGGAGATAGTATCACATTGGCTTAGTGCATAATTTTACTCATGCCCTCTTCTATATCATTTTTAAAAATATAGATTTTAATTGTAAATAAGGAATCTAAATTTTATTTAATACCATTTTTTACGTGATAAATGAATGGTGAAATTTTCTTATGCGCAGTTCCACTAGGAGATTGCTTATAATGAGATTTAATAAATACACAGTCATGCTTATGTTTCTAACCATTGGCTCAAATGCCGCATTATCTATGTGGCTCAAGCAAGGACTTTTAGGTGTTTATCACGGCTATTGTTCTCTTGTTAATCGCTGCATGGACTACAAAGGATCTCATACAGACGGTCAGCATAAATAAATTATTGTATTTCTCAATAAACAAAAACAACTTAACATGGTAAAATAATAGTTGGATGGGAGTCCAATACATATTATTAAAATTAAGATGGTTCAAGTCGGAGGAAGGCACTTTAGGGTGTCTTTTCTTTTTTCTAAAAGAGAGTTTTGCTTTCAAGAAGATACATTTTTAATGGATTACTGCCATGAGTATATAGATAAAGTCCATCAAAACATGTATGTTCATGAATATGTAAAATTACATAAAATTTCCGAGAAAAAGAGAGTATACTTTCTTATTGTGTAATAAAGATAAAGCCCGCCTACGGAAATAGGCGAGCTTTTTTAACATATAAAGAAAAGCAACTTTTAAGGTGCCTTCCTTCGAGTTGAAACATTTTACTAGGTTAAGTTTTGTGATGATTATTTCTTTTCATTTAAATGAACTAGAGTAGTACATCACTTTATTTTTAAGCATCCTTCTCAACAAATATGAATATTTTCATTATCCTTTTCACTACAAAGGGTAGTAATTTAGAAGCTAAAAATGCAAGCACGAAAGCAATTGCCCATGTTTTTATCCATGATTTGAGAAATAAAGCTGTATACCCAACATTCATTGAAACCATGACGAAAGAGATAATACTAGATATACCTAAAATCATAAAGAGATTAAAAATTATCGGTTCAAATTTTTTATTGATTTTCAAAATTAACACCTATTTTCTATATATACTTTGCTGTCCGATTTCACCAACATCTAATCTTACAGTTTGAAATCTATGTTGTCCAGCTTGTTGTACTTTTCTGCAATAGCAATTATTGAGATGTTAACTAGTTTGTCTGGGATGGGAACTCATGATATTGCTATCAAGCTAAGGTTGTATAAATGAACACTTTATCTTTTTTATAGCATCGAAGTTCATTTTGGGGGCGAATGTAATATTACATCATTAAAGTAATAGTTGCACTTGAAACTCTGCATATCGCATGTCTTTTCCAATAGTTTTTTAGCAGAAGCAAGCAGCTCCAATGATGATTAATAAAATAAACAATACAACTAATAAAGCAAATCCTCCCGCGAAGCCATAACTATCACCAAAGCCGAGAACAGTTCCTCCTTTAAATAGGAGGGGGAAAACAAAGGATCAATTATGTGTTTTAACGGATTCCATTTACTTTATGTATTTATGAATGGAGCAGGTTCTTTTTAAAATAGATTTATTCTTTGAAGGAGTTCAAGGACAAAATAGGAGAATTTATATTATTTATTAATAGGGAATAAGTAGGAAATAAAATTTCCAAAAACACAGATAGAAATCCGCTTTTATACCTTTCATTAAAATAATACTAGCATTATATATTATAAGGAATACTTATCCTTAATTGTAAATGAAAGGGGGGATTAGTATGAGTTATGGCTATGATCATCCTCCTGAAAAGCATCATAAACACCACAATGAAACTTTGTCAACGGGTGTATTACGTAGACATTCCGCTACGTTGTTTCTTACTGTGGAAGCTATGAATGTTGATCCAGATGATACTCATACAGTAACTGTTGAAATGTTTGATTGGTCATCGGGTTCTCCGGTATTGTTACCATTAGTAGACCCTTCAACACAAACATTGGCACCTAATCGACGTGTTACTTTTCGTTCAGCAGCTCTTTCTTCAGGTGTTTTTGCTTATGAAGTAAGAATCATTCGTTCGAAAGATAGAGATGTTGTTACGAATGTTTTTGGTCTTAGTGCAATCGTATTTAACCCACAAGAAGGAAATAATGTTTTACAACATGATTTAGCAAAATTAGATCTTAAATAGCTTTTATAAAAGTTTATTTATTGGACAAGATTAAAAAAGAGTAGGATTACATCCTACTCTTTTTTAACATCAATTATATTAAAATTTTAAAAGAAATCCTTCATCATTTTCACATCTTTAATATTCACTGTTACACCTTCAACCTTATCCTTCTTCTCATCTTTAGCAATCGTAATTTTCTCATTATTATCAACCCAAACAAGAAATTCTTCTTTTGTGTCATCTTTATATGTAACGGTAATAGTAGAATGTGCCGATTCTCGCTTTTTTTGATCTAAAGTGATTGTTTTAGGCGTGCCTTTTTGAACTGCGGAAACGATAGATTGTATCATTTCTTCGTTGTCTGTTTGAGATTTAGAAGTAGTATTATTGGTTGTCTGAAGTATTTCGATATCTGTAATGTTTGCGGAGTTTAATTGAAAGGCATTTTGTTTCTGTTCTTGCTTAGCTTGTGAAGCTTTATCTGTAGCTGAGGTGCTTGTGCAGCCTATTAAAGTGAAAGATAGAGCGGTTAGAGCGCATATATAAGTGGTTTTTTTCATTATATCCCCTCCTTGGCTTAATCATAACAATTTTCTGTTAATTTAGGTAGTTATTGTAAGAGGATTTATTTTACTAGTTTTAGGATAGAGAAAGTTCAAGAGGAGGTTAACCGTAAATAATAACCATCAGGGTCTACAATACGAAAATCTTTCATTCCCCAAGATTGCATTTTAAGGTTAGATTCCACTGGATAATTTTTTTCTAATACATGTTGGTATATTTGTTCAATATTATCAAAAACCATGATAACTTCAACACCTTTACCTTTTGGCTTAAGTCCACCTGTTTTTAAATAATGATTTTCATTGAGAATATAATCAGGGGTTAATAATAAAGAAAAATCCCCTAGTTTAATCATTGCACTAGTTGCATTCTTTTTTGAGAATACAAGGGTAAGGATTTCCTCATAAAAACGAATAGATCTTTGCAAATCTTCTACAAATAACTCTAGACGAAAGTGCATATGTACTCTCCTTTTCATTTTTTTTTCAAATTTTATGTTTAACATTTCGAAAATAGGTGTACTACATATAATATAACAAATAATTCATTTTAAAGGAGGAAGTTAAAGATGGAAACGAAGTATAGGAAACCTTTTGTATATGAATTTATTACGGAGAAAGAGGTCATGAATGCGGCGAATGATCTAGTAAAGAAAGGAATAGACCAAAAAGATATTTACGTATTAACACACGAGAAAGAAAGGACAGATAGAATCGCAGACAATGCAGACGTGAATACAATTGGTATACAAGAGGAGGGACTTGGGACAAGTATTATTAACGTCTTTCAAAAAACGGGAGATCAGTTAAGAAATAAGATGCAGGAGTTAGGGCTTAATGAGGAAGAAGCGAACTTCTACGAAGAAAAGCTGGATGAAGGGAAAATCTTGTTATTCGTTAAAGATTTAGAGAGAGTCGGTGAATGGTTACAAGAAAGAAGATGCATGTATTCTATTTAAGTTTGTATCCTGTAAATCTATAAATCTATTACGAAAAGGAGATGGGAAATATGAGTGAGAGCGGACTAAAAGAACAAATTACTGGTAAAGTGGAAAAGACAAAGGGACAAGTAAAAGAAGGAATTGGTGAAGTTACAGAAGATAGAAAGTTGAAAAATGAAGGGAAGTGGGACAAGACGAAGGGAACGATAAAAGAAAAAGTCGGAAAAGTGAAACAAAAGATAAGTGATGGGTTGGATAATAAAGAATAATACATGTTTATCAAGCTTTGGTTACATACCAAAGCTTGATAAATACAATATAAAACGAATATAGGAGGGTTAATTGTGGGACTTATTATTACGTGTATTGTAGGTGGACTTATTGGTGCGTTAGCTGGAATGATTACGGGAAAAGACTTTCCTTTAGGTATAGTTGGTAATGTGATTGCCGGATTAATCGGATCTTGGGTAGGTAGTGCGTTATTTGGTCATTGGGGTCCTGAATGGGGAGGCATCTTTATTCTTCCAGCGTTATTAGGTGCAATTGTCTTTATTTTAATCGTTACATTCTTCTCTAGAATGCTACGGAAAGCGTAAGTATGATAATGAATAGTAATCTTAAGTTTATTATATATAGTTATAAAGTAAATAGAATGATAAATATACATAAAAAAGCATCCAATTCAAATAATTTGGATGCTTTTTTATGTAATCTGCATAGGAATGAGCGGGGGATGAAGGCCCCCGCT
The DNA here is from genome assembly GCF_028548245.1 of Bacillus sp. FF-1. NCBI lineage: Bacteria > Bacillati > Bacillota > Bacilli > Caryophanales > Bacillaceae > Bacillus > Bacillus sp. FF-1. The sequence continues at coordinate 34,077 of NZ_JAQQGG010000006.1, read as the reverse complement.
CATTGAAATTACACTTTCTATTTATGTATTAAGCCATCGTTACTTTTTTACAAGCGTTTATTCTTACGACCTGCCTTGGTTCTATATGAGATAAGTCCTCGTTATTACCTATATCCACTACAATTGTATTCGTTAGTATATTAATAATGGAACCAACTAATTTTGTAGCATGATCGTGTCGATAAGAAAATTGAACAAAATCTCCTTTTTTAAAATTGTGCTCTTCCATAGATAGATCCCCCTAAAAATAATGTTTATAGATTATATATACACAAATTTATAAGGTTTAAACATTTGGTAGTATTTTTTACGTGTTAAGCCGAGAAAGGTGTGGAAAATTTATTTATAATAAAAATAAAAAAATATGTTTAAAACTAATTTTTATGGGTAATTAACATAGTAGTAGTTTGAGATAAGGGGGCGGAAATGATGAATTTGGGAATAAATATTTTGCAAAATGATGTAGGTTATACGGTACAACTTAATGGTGAAATTGATGCATATACGGCATCAGATTTAAAAAATAAGATGATGCCTATTGCAAGCGAAAAAGAGGTTCATATGGTAGTAGATTTTACTGAGGTAGAGTATATGGATAGTACAGGATTAGGCGTGTTTATAGCGCTATTAAAAGCAGTTAAGAAAAATGATGGAAAACTAGAGTTTATTGGTGTATCTAAAAGGTTAAAAAGATTATTTGATATTACAGGGTTAACAGAAATATTAAATTTGAATTCCGATTTTGAAAAAGTAGAAAGAAGGTGACTAGGGATGATGGAGAGATTTGAAAAGATAGAAATGAAAATTCCTGCAAAGGCAGAATATGTGGCTATTATTCGTTTAACGATGGCTGGTGTTGCGAATCGAATGGGCTTTGCTTATGACGATATAGAAGATATGAAAATTGCTATTAGTGAAGCATGTACAAACATTGTACAACATGCATACAAAGAAGACGTTGGAGAAATTGCAATTGTCTTTGGGCTATATGAAGATCGATTAGAAATTATGGTTGCTGATAATGGGGTTAGCTTTGATTTTAATAACTTAAAAAGGAAAGTTGGTCCGTATGATATTAGTAAACCAGTAGAACATTTGCCGGAAAATGGTTTAGGTTTATATTTAATTAATACGTTAATGGATGATATACAAATCATGCATGATGAGGGCATGACAGTTTTAATGACAAAATATATACAAAGAGAGCAGGTGGAGAATGATGGAAATCCAATCTCAACCTACGAATCTTACTAAAGAAGACGTTATGAAACTAATTGCAGAATTTCAACAAAACCAATGTGATGAAGCACAGGAAAGGTTAGTTGATCATTATAAAAATCTCGTATATTCCATTGCATATCGCTATTCAAAAGGCGGGCCGATGCATGAGGATATTATACAAGTAGGCATGCTAGGGCTCTTAGGCGCAATAAGAAGGTATGATTATTCGATAGGGAATGCTTTTGAGCCTTTTGCAATACCTACGATAGTAGGGGAAATAAAGAAGTATTTACGCGATAAAACTTGGGGCATTCACGTTCCAAGGCGAATTAAAGATTTAGGCGGAAAAATTAAACTTGCGATAGAGGAGCTAACAGATCATTTGCAACGTTCACCGAAAATTATAGAGATTGCGGATCATTTAGGACTATCCGAAGAGGAAGTACTAGAAATTATGGATGCGAAAAATAATTATCGAGTATCTTCCTTAGATGATGTAGTTGAAAATGCATCTGATGGAAGTTCGGTAGCGAGAATTGAATCTGTAGGTGAAGTAGAGCAAGGATATGAAGAGACAGAAAGGCGTCTCGTTTTAAAGGATATTTTTAATGTATTAAATGAAACGGAAAAGAGTGTTATTCATTATATATTTGAAGAGAATTTAAATCAAAAGGATACAGGAGAACGGTTAGGTATTTCACAAATGCACGTTTCTCGTATTAAAAGACAAGCGATAAGTAAATTGAAGCAAGCCGCATTTTTAGATACATAAAAAATTTAAAATAATGATGTTTAAAACATGAGAAAAGGGGTACGTATTAAGTATAGGAGGAGATATAAAAATGTCACACGATGTGAAAGAACTAATCGAAGGATTGAATGAAGATTTAGCAGGAGAATACTCAGCAATTATTATGTATAACCATAATGCAGCAACAGTTTCTGGTATATATAGACAAGTGTTAAAACCTTTCTTTGAATCTGAAATTAGTGATGAACAAGGACATGCCCTATATTTAGCGGAGAAAATTAAGACGTTAGGTGGTACACCTACTACGATTCCTTTACCAGTGAAACAAGTAGAAGACGTTAGAGAAATGTTAGAAGAAGCTAGAAAGTCAGAATATGAAACAATTAAGCGTTATGAAAAGAGAAAAGAACAAGCAGCGAAATTAAATATGACAGAGTTAGTTGTAAAGTTAGAAGATATGATCGCAGATGAAACAAATCATATGGAAGAATTGGATCGTCTTTTAAATGATAAAGCAATGGTGTTAAATTAAAAGTGGAAACTTATAGAGTGAAAGAACAAACTCTCATTTCTGGGGGTTTGTTCTTTTGCTGTATAAATGTGTTTGAGTAGGAAATTTTCATTTTATAACTGAGTATGTAATACTAGAAAAATAGAAAATGATAATCGATTTACATTTTATATAAGAAAAGGGGAAATCACTTGTGTCCATTTTAATTGTAGATGATAATCCGGTGAATATCTTTGTAATTAAGAAGATTTTAAAACAAGCCGGATATCAGGATCTTGTATCGCTTAATTCTGCACAAGAGCTTTTCGAATACATCCATTTTGGAAAAGATTCTTCCAGGCATAACGAAATAGATTTAATACTATTAGATATTATGATGCCTGAAATTGATGGACTTGAAGTTTGTAGGCGATTACAAAAAGAGGAGAAGTTTAAAGATATTCCTATTATTTTTGTTACAGCTTTAGAAGATGCAAATAAATTAGCTGAAGCTCTTGATATGGGGGCAATGGATTATATTACGAAACCTATAAATAAAGTTGAATTGTTAGCGCGTATGCGTGTGGCATTACGCTTGAAATCAGAATTAAATTGGCATAAAGAACAGGAAGAAAACCTTCGGAATGAACTAGATTTAGCTACGCAAGTACAAAGAAACTTATTAAGTAGTCCATTAAGGGAAGAGCATATAAAAATTGAAGCAAGTTACTTACCTTCATTTAAACTAGCTGGAGATATGTATTACTGGTATAAAATCGATGAAAACCGCTACGGTATTATATTATTAGATGTGATGGGACATGGTGTATCCGCTTCCTTAGTTTGCATGTTCATTTCGTCTGTATTACGTGAAACGATTAAATGTTTAATCGATCCAGAACTTGTCATGAAAGACTTAAATAAATATATGACTCTTTTACATAATGAGAATGACAATATTCCATATTATTTTACAGCGATATACTTAGTAGTGGATACAGAAAAGAGAACGATTGAATATGTAAATGCAGGACATCCTTCTGGATACGTTTTAGTTGATGAAACAAATGTAGTGGAACTAAATCGCGGGAGTTGTGCGGTAGGATTTTTTGATGAAATAAAAGTTGAAAAGACAGTTATACCTTTTGAGAAGAACGCTCAAATCGTATTGTTTACAGATGGTGTACTTGAAGCAATAGCAAATGATGAATTTGAGGCTGAAGAGAAATTACGTACTTTTACAGAAAGAAAATGGGGAGAGTTAGAAGAAGAGATAGAAGGGTTTTACAAGGAAGAACAGAAGGAAGCACAATCAGATGATATGTGTCTTATCATGATACAAGCGAATGCGAAATAAAAAGCGTATGAAATCCAAATAGAGGATTTCATACGCTTTTATTGTATTTTTTGATAGATTTGTTCGTGTGGATTAAATTGCGTATAATGCGGCATGATATCCGAGAAACGAAGAGTTTCTTTATTTCCTAAACATAGGAATCCATTGTGACTTAAACTTTCATAAAATAGTTGCTGTACTTGGTTTTGAAGTTTACTTGTAAAGTAAATTAAAACGTTACGGCAAAGGATAATATGAAATTCGTTAAAAGATTGATCGGTTACTAAATTATGTTGTGCAAAAATAATGTTTTGTAACAGTGAAGGATTAAAATAAGCAAAACGACTATCCGTTGAATAATAGTTAGAAAATGCTTGTGTACCGCCAGCTTGTAAATAATTTTTCGTATAAGTTTGCATTTTATTTAATGGAAGAATACCTTGTTTTGCTTTTTCTAACACGTCTGTATTCATATCTGTTGCGTAAATAACAGCTTTTTCACTTAATCCTTCTTCGTGAAGTAAGATGGACATGGATAATACTTCTTCACCAGTGGCACATCCAGCATGCCAAATTCTAATTTCAGGATGCTTTCTTAATTCAGGAATGACATGCTCTCTCAGCGCCTTAAAAAAGATAGGGTTACGGAACATCTCAGTTACATTAATCGAGAAATCATTTAATAACTGTTCTAAAACCCCTTCCTCGTGAATTACTTTTTCTATTAATTTTGAAATGGTAGGGATATTAGAAATCTGCATTCGATTACAAATCCGCCTATAAATAGATGTGCGAGCGTATTGGCGAAAATCAAATCCTGATAGTTTAAATACCGCTTCCAATAGTAAGTCAATTTCTAAGTTCGTACGCTTATCCATATCTACTGATGGATCAAAATTATAATACTTATTTTCCACTGAAACGAAACCTCACTTATTTTATTAACCATACACTCATTACCGAATAGAGTTGATGTAAATTTAATGGTTTACTTATATAATCTGAAGCGCCAGCAGATAAACATTTTTCCTTATCATTTGGCATTGCTTTAGCAGTTAATGCGATAATAGGTATTTCATGTAACCCTAAGTTCATTCGGATATGTTCCATCGTTTCATAACCGTCCATATTTGGCATCATAATATCCATTAAAATAAGGTCGATATTTGTATTGTTTTTTAGTATTTCTAAACACTCTAGGCCGTTTTGTGCAGTAATGATATTGGCATGGTGTTTTTTTAATGCATTTTGTAATGCAAATATATTTCGATGATCATCATCGACAATTAAAATGGTTTTCTCTTGGAAGACATTATTTGTTTCTGGAAGAACGATGGTTTCCTCAACAACTTCAGCAGGAATAACTTCATCTACCGTTGCTGCGACTTCTAAATTGGATACTTGTATATCAGTTAATCCGTTTGGAAGGTTAGGAATATATACAGTGAAAGTACTACCTTCTCCTACATTACTTTCTAACGTAATCCAACCACCTAATAGTCTAGCAAACTCTTTACAAATAGATAAACCTAATCCTGTACCACCATACTTTCGAATCGTCGCGCCATCTGCCTGTTGAAAGGCTTCGAAAATAAGTTGATGCTGTTCTTTAGCGATACCAATACCAGTATCTTTTACTGAAATTGATATCCAGTCTTTACTTATAGACTGCATATCATGACTCAAGTTGCTTGTTTCTATTGAATCGAAATGTAAAGAGATGGATCCTTTTTCCGTGAATTTAAATGCATTGGATAATAAGTTTTTAATAATTTGTTCAATCCGTTTTGCATCTGTATAAAACAGATCAGGAATGGTGTCACTGTCTTCAACAGTAAATTCTACATTTTTTTGTGCAGCGATATGTAAGAAGTTTTGCTGCATACTTGCAGCCATATCACTTATGTTCGTTGCTTCAAAAATAACATCTAGTTTTCCGGCTTCTACTTTAGATAAATCTAGTATGTCATTAATTAAAGTAAGTAAATCCTTCCCTGATGAATGAATGACGGTTGCCAATTCAATTTCATCATCGGATAAATGATTATCATGATTTTCTTTTAACATTTCAGATAATAGTAAAATACTATTTAACGGTGTGCGTAATTCATGTGACATATTTGCTAGGAATTCTGATTTGTATTTTGAGCTACGTAACAACTCGCTTGCTTTTTCTTCTAATTCTAATTTAGTCACTTGTAAGTCAGCTGTCTTTTGCTCGGCCTCTTCCGTTCTAGACTCTAACTGTTCGTTCGTTGTTCTTAATTCCTCGGCTTGCATTTGTAGTTCTTCCGCTTGCGTTTGCAATTCTTCTGATTGAACTTGCAACTCTTCTGTCATTGCTTGTGATTCATGTAAAAGAGTTTGAATTCGCATGCGTCCCATAATACTATGGATTGTTAAACCTAGATTATCAACAGTTTGGTGAATTAAATCTTGATGTAAATCTGAAATGTCAGTTACACTTACTAACTCCATTACTGCAATCACTTCATCCTCAAATAAGACAGGGATGACTAGTAAATTTTTAGGGCGTATTTCTAATAATCCAGTAGTAACGTAACGAAACTCTTCAGGTATGTCCCTAAGAATAAAACTTTTCTTTTCTAAAGCAGACTGTCCAATGAAGCCTTCACCCATTTTAATAGATTGTTTTCCAATATCAACACCTTGATCGGCGAAAGAAGCTTTTTTCACAAAGTAGACAGTTTCTTCAACTTCTTCACGTACATAAAATGCACCGCAAGAAGTTTGCGTTTTCTGTATAATGCCACTCAAAATTTTGTTACCTAACATCTCAATAGAAGATACACCTTGATACATTAAAATTAATTCTGCAATCTCCGTTTGTAACCACTCTCTTTTCGATATTTCGTCTAGCAGATGGTTCGTTGTATGAGCAAGATCTTTTATTTCATCATGTGTATTTACATGAATTCTTTCCGTAATTTTTTCTTTAGAAGAAATGGATTTAATAGCTTGAATTACATTTTTAATCGTTTTTGTAATGGAATTGGAAATATAAAGTGAAACGATAATAGAAACACAAGATAGTAAAAACAATAAACTGTATAACCAAAGCTCTAATTTATTATTTTTAGTATCTAATTGTGCAGCTCTTTTTTTCGTTAATTGTTCCTCAGTGCTCCGGAAGTCAGTTAGTTGTGATTGTAATGATTGGATTTCGGTAGTGTCGATTTCTTGTATTTTATTACTATTATGATTTGCAATTAACGGGTGAATCTCTTTATTCATCCAATTAGTAATGTTTCCATTAATCTCTTTTAATTTTTCTTGCTGAGATGGATTATCTTCTAATAAAGAAAAAAGATTATGGTAATGTTTTTCATAATCTCTTTCGGCAGAGTTAAGAGATTGCAAATAGTTCGCGTTATTAGAAGTAATAAAGCCTTTCGCTTTATTTTCTATTGTTAGCAAGTCTTTCTCCACTTGATTCGTTAAATTGAGAACTTTAAAATCGTGATCAATAATAAAATTACGAGATTTTTGTAAATTGGAAATCTGATTGTTTAGCATAATAAAAGAAATAAGTAAAAACAAAATGATAACTAAATAACCAGCCATAATTTTGTAGCGAATACTAAATTTTGCTTTCGATTTCATTAAAAATTCCTACCTTCAAGGTTATTAAAAGTTTTCTATTTTAAAGAATGAAAAACGTAATATATATTATATCAGTTTTCATAGGGCTAAACTAGAAATCCCCCTATTGTATTAGGGGGTCTCGTTTTGAATAGAGGAAATCATTTTGAAGTATAAAACTATGTATGAAAAATAACAATCGAGGGAATAGGGGGTAATAAAACCTTTAAGAAGGAAAGAGTGTTCTTAAAGCTCTTTTTGCATCTATTCCTTCAAATATAAATAATACAAGCTCTCTCTTTTTTACAGTAAGGAAAAATGATACTAATGTGCTTAAGTTTTTAATAGAAGTAAGTGTTCCTCGTTTACTTATAAATACATTCGTTTGAAATGTTGTCATTAAAGCATAAAAATGATGAATCTGCGTTATTGTAGGTGTTTCATTATAAAGAATAGTAGTAGAGTGAATGGCGTTCATCGTAATTTTCCTTTCCATATAATAAGCATAACAATATAAACGTACCCGTTTTAAAAAATGTTAAACATATAAATAAGAAAAAATATAATTATAGTTTTTTACGTTTAGAAAGGGGGAAGAAGGGTATACATATACCATAAAGAGATTGACCGAAGATGGATTGTAAAGTTTTAGTCTATAAAAATATACTTTTACTTTAAATAAAAAGGAGACTGTTACATATGGATAAAATGATAACGGATATTACATTTGATTTCATTTACTTGTTAAGTAGTTCTCTTGTAGTCCTTTTATTATTAGCATTTTTCGTAAATGGTTATGTGAATAAAAAAATAAGTGTATATAAAAACGAAGAGTAATAAAGATACGTTATATAAAATTTTAGGAGGTTAATAGTTATGAATATGGATAGAAAAATAGTAGGTGTTTTTCAAACAATTGATGATGCGGCACTCGTTATTAATGAATTAAAGGAAAAAGGATACCCGGCAGATAACATTTCAGCTATTGCGAAGGATCAAAAGGAAATTGAACATCTGGAAGAAAAATCAGGTGAGAAAGTGAATCATGAAACTGCACATAAAGGAGATATCTTTTCAGCGACAGGACTTGTAGCAGGAGGAGTAGCAGGTGGACTCGGAGGTTTATTAACAGGCCTTGGTGTACTTGCTGTATCTGGACTGGGCCCAATTGTAGCAGCGGGACCGATCGCAGCAGCTATTGGGGGAGCCGGTATTGGCGGAGGAGCTGGAAGTTTAATAGGAGCATTTATAGGATTAGGCATTCCAGAAGAACACGCTAAGAAATATGAAGAATACATTTACGATGGAAATATATTAATTTTAGTAGATGCAAAATTAGATGATAAGTTAGAAATCTATAAAATATTTGATAAGCATAATGCTTATAACTCTGATTTCTTTAAATAAAATGTAAACAAAGTAAATATCGTTTTTGATCTTACAACTTTGGCGCGACCGAGGAGTCGTATGACTATAAGAGAGGAAGGGCTTATGGTAAAAGATCAAGTTTAAGAGAGAAGGGGTGTCTTGTCGTGATTGTAAAAATATTAAAGGATAGTAATAATAGTTTCCTTTGTACAGTGCAAAATAAAAACGGGGATCAGTATGTGAAGAAATGGTTTCGTAAACATGAAAACAATGAAGAATTAGGACGACCAACTTTTAAAGAAGTAGAACGCGACTGGAAAGAAAATAGGGAATCGTTTATGTATCCTAATGTTAAAGCACTTTATTAAACAAAATAGTCGCTGTATTCTTACAAAACTGTCACATTCCTGTAAGGTAATTCAATAGATTCGTTGCTTGTTCCATGTCATAATAAAGACATAAGAAAGCTAATTAAAACTACAACTTATTAGGAGAGTGTCAGTCATGATTGTAACAACAACGTCTGGAATTCAAGGTAAAGAAATTATTGAGTATATCGATATTGTAAATGGTGAAGCTATTATGGGTGCAAATATTGTCCGCGATTTATTCGCTTCTGTTCGTGATGTTGTCGGTGGTCGTGCTGGTTCTTACGAAAGTAAGCTAAAAGAAGCTCGTGATATCGCAATGGATGAAATGAAAGAACTTGCAAAACAAAAAGGTGCGAACGCTATCGTTGGCGTTGACGTAGATTACGAGGTTGTTCGTGATGGAATGTTAATGGTTGCTGTAAGTGGTACAGCTGTACGTATATAAGTAAATAAAAAAACAGGCTCACCCCTTGAAGATTATGCTTTGAGGGGGTTTTTTTGTTCATAACTAAAGGTAAGAGGGAGAAGAGCTGATATACTAGCCTGCTTATTTCAAATGTAGTATATTATTCTTGAAGATAAAAGTAATAATATGGAAAAATGTTAACTTTATGACAAATAATAAAATTATTATTTGAGGTAAGAAGAGAAATAATAGTATGAATAGCTTTAGAGAGTGTATAGTTGATAGAAATAAACGATTGAGCATGTAAAGAGTTATATTACATAAAATTTATTATGGATGGAGGCGATTATATTATGTTTTGGTTAGGATGTTTTTTAGGATACATTGTAGGCTCAGTTATTACATGCGCTCTACTTTACTATGGGTATAGATCTAATGAAAATAAAAAAGCGAATATACAAAAGAGGGAGGAGAGGAAAATCAATCAAAAAGGTGTATAGGATGTGGAAGGTACGGTGATAACGTTGATGCAAAAATAAAGGACAGTACATATTTTATATGACTATTATGTACTGTCCGGCTTATTCTTTTTGGATTAGGAAAAATTGTTGCCTGTCTTACTATAAATTTCATAGGCGAAATAACCAAATAAATAGCCTATTCCAGATCCTAAACTAACTGAAAGCAGGGAGAAGTCCGGGAAAAACATACCGAAAATCAAACCGATTATACAGCCAACAAGCATTCCTATAGGTATGAGACTATCTAATAAGTTTTGAGCTTCTTTTGATTTTTTCTTACCTAATTTTCCGTTCTTATATTTATGTTCCAATCTTTTTATTACAAATACTACAATTCCCCCGACTAGTATAACAGGCCAAATTGCCGAAATTAACCACATGTGAAAATCTCCTTTCACCTTTTAATAGAATTATACCAGATACTTACAAATGTTCGCTCTTAAAGGTATTATCTAGTCTATTTAAAAGGCCAATCAAAAAGCCCACTTCAATTGTAGTTAATAACTAGTCAAAAATACTTTCCCTTTCGTTTTCTCAGCAGACTGCACAACATCAACTGCTGCTTTCACATCCGCTAAGTCATATGTAGAATGTACTTTCATAAAACGTAATTGCTTATTTTCTACTAAGTGAATTAAATGACGAAACGTCTCTTGCCATTTATATGGCGTTACTTCTTTATTCCAATGCCGTAAATGAAATATGTTCGCGTGCACTTTTGCTTTCGTGACAATCTCTGCCCAGTTAACTTGTACACCTGATAGAAGACCGATCGTTAAAAAGTGCCCGTTTGGACGTAAGGAGAAAGCCAATTCATTTCCATCTGATCCCCCGATAGAATCAATTGCAGCATCCGCGCCGAGCCCGTTCGTTAATTCCATAACGGTTTCATAAAGCGGGGTAGTGGAAGTATCGATTACATGGTGGGCACCAAGCTCAAGTAATTCCTCTGTATGTTTACTATTTCTTGTCACGGCAATGAGTCGGAAGTTTAAAATGTGTGATAACTGCGCAAAAAGATGACCAATTGCGGATCCACAAGCATTCACTAATAAAACATCATTCTGTTGTAAGTTTAACGTTTCTGTACATGTAACCCACGCCGTAAGAGGATTAATATACATTTGTGCCGCTGTAAAATCATCGATGGAATCAGGAATAGGGACTACAAAATCAGCTGATGTTTTCACATATTCTTGCCAAGTACCTTCTCCGCGTAACGGTAAAACACGTTTGCCGATAAGTTCTCTAGAAACAAAAGCCCCTACATCTTCTACAATGCCAACACCTTCATAACCAGGTATGTTAGGTAACGGAATTCTATGTGCGTACGCTCCGGTTATTGGAATTAAGTCAGATGGATTAATCGGTCTAACTAACATACGAACTAGCACTTCATTATCTCTTAATGGTTCTATATTTTTATATTCAACTTGTAATACATCTTTTGGATTGCCGAACTTGTGAAATTGAATGTGTTTTCCGTGCAAGATAAATGATCCCCCTTAGTTTGATTGGGTTTATTATAGCATTTTTAGTTTGAAGGGCTATTTTGTTGAAAATGAATAAAAGGGAACAAAAGGCTATTATTCTTCTCGTTCTAGTTTGTAAGGTTTAGCCTAGTATTGCATAATTTGCAGTGTAGGCCTTATGTTAATAATCAGTATGAGTATGTATTTTATATTTAATTGGAAGTTAATTGTAGTAATTGTCTTAATTTATTTAAAGTTTCTGGGTCTTTAGGTCGATACATAGTTAGTTTTAAGTCTGGAGCGTCATACACCCGGAATGTAATATGTTCGAATAATAGTGTGCCTACTATTGGATGATGGATTTCCTTTTTTCCACTCGGTGTACCGAGAACATCGTGAGCGGGCCACCATTCTTGGAACTCTGCGCTAATAGCCATTAATTCTTCCACTACTTCTTTGAGCCATTCTTCACCAACAAAACGACTACATGTAGCTCTAAATTGTGCTAAAAGTCTCCTTGCATGGGCCTCCCAATCATTTGCTAATAAGGTTCGATATTCTTGGGAGGCAAAACATCTCCAAACTGCATTTCTTTCTTTGAAACTCATAGTTTCAAAATCTCCAAATACTGCACTTGCAACACGGTTCCAGGTTACAACATCCCAAAGTTGATCTGTTACATATATCGGGTAAAACTTTAAATCATCTATAAAATTTTGTAGTACAGGGCTTACTTCGTCATCAGTTTTTAAAGGCTTTTCAGGAGGTAACTGTTGATGAGCTAATAAAAACATATGCTCACGTTCTTCTTTATCTAAGCGTAAGGCATCAGCTAAACTTTCTAAAGCCTGTATTGAGACTTGGATATCTCGGCCTTGTTCAATCCACGTGTACCAAGTTACCCCAATATTAGCTAGTTGTGCTACTTCTTCACGACGTAATCCTTTGGCTTTTCTGCGTGAACTAATTGGTAATCCAAAATCTTGTGGAGAAAGTCGGTTGCGTCTAGACTTCAAAAAATTTCCGAGTTCTTTTTTTCTTTCCTGTTCACTGTTCATAAAAAGCCCCTTTCTTTAAGGTAGTACTGTTAATACTAGTATAACTGGATATCTATTTACATTAAAATATTTGTTTTATATTAAAGTTGTAGTTTTGATAAAGGGGGTGAATAAAGTGAATAAAGCCAATGCTTCTGTACAAGAAAACCCAAGAGTTACAAAGGGAGTAATCTTTTTCATGGCAGTTGCTTGTGGATTTACAGTGGCGAATGTGTATTTAAATCAGGTTTTGCTTGTAAGCATGGGGAAGACATTTAATGTAGCAGCAGCATCTATTGGTATTGTAGCCACTTTAACACAAGTAGGATATGCTTTAGGGAATCTTTTAGTAGTACCACTTGGGGACATATTTGAGAGAAGAAAATTAATTTTAACGTTGCTATGTGCAGTAAGTCTTTCACTAGCAGCAGCCGCTATTTCACCAAATGTGACTTGGCTTGTGGTGACCAACTTTTTGATAGGGATTTGTACGGTTATTCCTCAGATAATTGTACCCCTTGTAGCTAGTTTGGTTGATGAAAAGGTGCGCGGAAAGGTCCTAGGAAATGTAGCCATAGGCTTGGTATGTGGGATTTTAGGAGCACGTTTTGTTAGTGGCTTGATTGACGTGCATTTTGGTTGGAGAGCAATGTATTGGGTCTCCTTTGCAAGTATGCTGGTAATCATTGTACTCACAAGACTTTTACTACCCAAAAGTCAAGGGGTTGCTTCTATGAAGTATAGTGAGTTATTGACTTCATTAGGCCCCATGTTTATACAAGAAAAAGTACTGCGTCAAGCTTGTATAAGCCAAGGAATGATATTTGGTGCATTTAGCGTGTTCTGGACAACTCTTGGCTTCCTTCTACAATCACCTTCTTATTCATATGGAAGTGATGTTGTAGGATTAGTTGGGTTAGTTGGAATAGGAGGTGCATTTGCTACTCCTATAATTGGGCGGGTAATTGATAAAAAGGGTCCAATTTATGCGAATACTCTTTGTATGACAATTACATTCATAGCATTTATTATTTCTATTACGTTAGGTTACTGGTTAACTGCTTTAATTTTATCTGCATTATTAGTAACTGTAGGTACACAAGCAAATCAAGTTGCATGTCAAGCCAGAATATTTCAGCTCTCCCCAGATAAACGTAGTAGATTAAATGGACTGTATATGGTAGCCACTTTTTTAGGTGGGGCACTTGGATCGTATATAGGGGTATTAGCTTGGAGCAATTGGGGTTGGCTAGGAGTTTGCATAACAGGTATGGTGATGGTGAGTTTAGGATTTACGAGTCTTTTAAACATGAAAAATGAGGTTAAGAGCTTAAAAATGGTTGAAAATATGAAAAGGGGCGATGCATAATGGTAAGGAATGAAGAGAATTATCGAAAAGGTCTAGATATTCTGAAAAAAATAGACGAGGAGAATTATCAAGCGATTGTCGATAGTTTTAAAGATTCTATTGCACCAGATTTAGGCACATTAGCTGTTGAATTTAATTACGGACAAATTTTTTCAAGACCAGGATTAGATTTAAAGTCTCGTCTATTAGCTACAGTAGCTGGGTTAACGGTATTAGGAAATACGCAACAACTTAAGTTTTATATTAATGGAGCTTTAAATGTAGGGTGGACAGAAGAAGAAATTGTAGAAGTAATGATGCAAATGTTGATTTATGGTGGTTTTCCAATAGCTTTAAATACGATTTTGACAGTTGCTACGGAAGTATTTGAAGAAAGAAAAATGGCAACAAAGTAAAAAAACGTAAGGGATGGAGAATAATATGATTATTGATAGCCATGCACATAGCAGGTTTAATGGAAAATAAAAATGTCTTTGTGAATGAAAGACATAATTTTACACTAGTTGATGTTGCAGTTGAACCCTTACAAGGAGGTGGATTTGAAATTAATGACACTGATTTACGAGCAGCTAGATTTGCTATGGATACATAAGTGGATTGGTGAGCATACGGAATTAATTCTCACGGATAAACCTTATGTTAAAGAGATGGATAAAGATACTACCATGGAAGGGTTTCCTAATACTCTGACAAGAAGCCACTTGAAAAGTGGCCTCTTCTATTTTTTATTAAGCCGAAGCTCTCTTCATTCTCTCAAGTAAACTAGATAACACATGCGTACGATACGATTCTAGTTTTTTGCCTTCATAAGTACGGATACCTAATTTTTTTAGTTCTTTTACATACCAACCTTTGCTTCCGAAATACATGTGATCGCTCCCCTTCAACTTTGTTTTATTTGTTCTGATTGCATATGGAGGTACAGGTAATATAATGAAGGAAATGAATTTCGCGCGAAAATGGTTAACTTTGTTGCAAAAGACATATATACTAAAGATAGTATATAACGAGGTGGACAAGACGTGATTATAGAGAAGCACGAAATTCAAATTGACCAAATTACGAGCGGTAAAGTGAATATCTTTACTTTCTATAGAAATAGAAAGCAAATTGATGATCAGTTTTTACGATTGCAAGAACCATCGCTTACAGCAAACTACTTCTTCCATTTTCATTTTGATGCAGAGAGCTTGCATCTACTGCAGGAAGAGTTTCAGGGCGTATATCCGTACGACGGTAGTGAAACGATTCACGACTGGACGGAAAAGATGAAAGCAGAATTGCAACATCAGATCCAAACAGGAAAATGGAATAAACGCGTACGTATCGGTAATCGCATTCTAGATGTGGTGTTTACGTGGTGTGATGAAGATATAGTAGAGTGAAAAAGAAGCGGATGACGCTTCTTTTTTTTAGCGCTGGAATAAAACGAGCTTACCTGCAGAAGATGTGCAGCGATGTGTTTTTTCATACAATCCTTTTTCTCGTAAAATAGATTCACCTTTTGCTTTCGCTTCTTTTTCAGTTGCCGCCTCGAATGATTCGTCTAATGCTTTTGAACCATCTTTTTCAAAGACTGTTAGAACGTATACTCCCATGAAAATTCCCTCCAATAATAAAAATCAGAATCTTATAACTATTTTGGCATAAATCACTAGAATATGCAAAGAAATATATGACATTGCGTGGTAAAATAAAGTGAAAGTTTTATGGACATTAGATTTACTATTCGTAGTAAAGTACGGAAAAAGAAAGGATCGTTATTTGTGAAACAAGTGAAGTTTATACATGCGGCTGATTTGCATTTGGATAGTCCGTTTAAAGGGATGGAGATGAATGTACCGCAGTCTGTTTGGGAGAGAATGAAGCAAAGTACGTTTGAATCGTTCGAGCGTATTGTTGATAAAGCGATTCAAGAGCGCGTGGATTTCGTATTGCTAGCCGGGGATTTGTATGATGCGGAGACGAGAAGTTTGAGGGCGCAAGTGTTTGTGCGTGAGCAAATGAAGAGACTTTCGCAGTACGATATCCCTGTTTTTATTATTCACGGTAACCACGATCATTTAGGGGGAAGCTGGGCAGCAATTGAGTTTCCGGAAAATGTTCATGTGTTTACGGAGCCTTACGTAGAAGAGAAATCATTTTATAAAAATGGTGAGCTATTAGCTTCTATTTACGGATTTAGTTATTTGCAGCAAGCGGTAACGGATAATATGACAGCGCAGTATACGAAAATGAGTGATGCGCCTTTTCATATTGGCATGCTTCACGGAAGTGTGGAAGGTGATGCAGAGCATAATCGCTATGCACCGTTTCAAATTCGTGAGCTAAAAGAAAAGCAGTTTGATTATTGGGCTCTTGGCCATATACATAAACGTGAAATTTTATCAGAGGAGCCATATATTATTTATCCGGGTAATATACAAGGGCGCCATCGTAAGGAAACGGGCGGGAAAGGTGCATACCTGATTGAACTTACGAAACAAGGATCGCATTGTTCATTTTTCCATACGGCGGATGTTGTGTGGGGTGAGATAGAAGTGAATATTGATGGACTTGAAACTGTTGATGAACTTATGACGAGTGTGTCAACTGCGATGAATGAGTGCCGAAGAGAAGAGGAAGGGACGCTATTAACTGTCGTATTTACAGGACAAGGCCCACTTTCTCCGTATTTACGTGACGAAAAGCGTGTGGAAGAGATTTTTCATATTTTAGCAGCTGGCGAAGAGCGAAAAGATTTCGTGTATGCGATGAAGTGGAAAAATGAGACGGTTTCTTTTGCAGAAATCGAGCGTTTGAAAGAAGAAAATCATTTCGTCGGTAGTGTGCTGAAGGAGTTAGAAGCTTTCACTAATATGGACGGCGTGTTGCGCAGTATTTGGATATCTCCTATAGCGCGTAATAGTATTGAATCTTTTACAGAAGAAGAGAAGAAAGAGATTCAAAAGGAAGCGGAAAATATTATTTTAGAACAATTATTCCAGCAAGAGAGGGATAAGAAATGAGAATGGAAAAACTCCATATTTATGGATACGGAAAATTAGAAAATGTGGAAATGGACCTTTCAATGCTGACGGTGTTATACGGTGAAAATGAAGCAGGGAAATCAACAATTCGCTCGTTTATGAAAAGTATTTTATTCGGTTTTCCGACGAGAGGACAGCGCCGTTATGAACCGAAAGAAGGCGGGAAGTATGGCGGAGCAATCACTGTGCAAACAGAGAAGTACGGCCGTTTGAAAATTGAACGATTGCCAAAGACGGCTGTTGGTGAGGTAACTGTTTATTTTGAAGACGGGAAAACGGGCGGCGAAGAAATTTTACACGATATATTAACCGGGATGAATGAAAGTTTATTTGAATCGGTCTTTTCTTTTGATATGCATGGTCTTCAAAACATTCATCAGCTAGGCGAAGCGGATATCGGCAATTATTTATTTTCGGCAAGTGCAGTCGGAAGCGATGCGCTATTACAGCTAGATAAAAAGCTAGAAAAAGAAATGGACCAGCGCTTTAAGCCGAGCGGGCGTAAACCGGAAATTAACGTGTCACTGCAAGAGATGAAGAAACTTGAAGAGAAGATGAAAGAGTGGCAAGGGAAAATTGGCACGTATGAAAAGCAAGTGGAGCAGTTAAAAGAAAGTGAAGAGAAACTTGCTTCTGTTCGCGCAGAAAAAGAGAGTGCAGAAAAGCGAAAGCAAGATTATGAAATATTAGTAGCGCTAGAGCCTCTCGTTATTGAAAAGCGTGCGTATGAGAAAGTGTTAGAAAACGAGAGCAGGCAATTCCCTGTAAACGGAATGGCGCGCTATGAAGCGATTAAGGCGAAAATGGAGCCGCTCCAATTACAAGTTGATTCGCTGCATAAAAAAATAGAGAATGTGCAGTCAGAAATAGAATCGATTCAAATAGATGAAGAATTTTTACAAAAGGAAAGTTATGTAGAAGAACTTCGTATGCAGCATATGTCTTACGAAAATGCACGCCAAGAAATGCGTGATATAACAGGAACGATTACGAATATAAAAGAAGAGCTTGCAAAACTCGAGCAACAAATCGGTGCTACTTTTGAAAAAGAAACAGTCCTTTCGTTTGATATGAGTTTGGCAACGAAAGAGTTAATTACGCAAGCAGTACAAAAGGCGCGCGAATTAGAAACGCAAAAAGCACAGCTTGATGATCGTTTTAAAGTAGCGCAAGAGCAATTAGAAGAACAAGAAGAAAATATAAGACAAATTCAGAAGCAAATGTTAGCGGATGAAGAGCGAAATACGTTAGTTGAGAAAGAAAAATCGTTCCAAGATGCGGCGTTTATCGGTATGGGCGCTGAGAGAATGAAGCGCAAATATGAGGAAAAAGCAGGAGCAGCGATGCAAAAGAAAAAACAGTGGCAAAGAGTTTGTCTTCTGTTACTTCTTATTAACACAGGCGTGTTATTCACAAGCTTATTTATAGATAACCGCCCGCTCTTATTTATTAGTGTCATTGTTTTTGTAGGGATTGTTCTTGCTCTTGTTTTATATAAAGATCCGTCA
The DNA here is from genome assembly GCF_028548245.1 of Bacillus sp. FF-1. Taxonomy (NCBI): domain Bacteria; kingdom Bacillati; phylum Bacillota; class Bacilli; order Caryophanales; family Bacillaceae; genus Bacillus; species Bacillus sp. FF-1. The sequence continues at coordinate 15,595 of NZ_JAQQGG010000006.1, read as the reverse complement.
AGTGGGTTACAAGAAGAGCTCCTTACTCTTCAGCAAAGTGCTGGCGGGAGACAAAGTGAAGAAGCGATGTCTGTTCGTTATGAGTTAGAAAAAGACGAAGAAATTCGTAAGTTATTTGAGCGTGAGTCATATAAATTGCAGCAAATGGAGCGAGCGTATGATAAAGTCGTTTCATCGTATGAGGAATGGGAGAGAGAAACGTTCCGCACGAGCGAACAAGTCAATGTGTATAAAAAGCGCTATACGTTCCCTGAATTTTATACGTATGCACACATATTGCCGGCATTTGAGCGTATGGAAAAAATGCAACAATTATATCGTGAATTAGAGAAGCAAGGTGCGCGAAAATCTTCATTATATGAAATGATTTCGCAATTTGAACATAAACTAGAAACTGTTATCGGTAGCGCGGAGTATAGTAAGCTGCACGAGGCGCAAAGTCGAATGCAAAATGAGAAAGAAAAACGCCAAACTTGTAAGCAGTTAAAAGAAAAACTGACGGAATGGCAAGAAGAATATGAGTTTATGCAAGAACAATTAAAGCAATTACTAGTAGAACGAGACAGTTTATGGCATATTGCAGAAGCTACAAATGAAGAGATGTTTTTAGCAGCAGGTAAACTAGCGGAAAAACGTGAAGATGCGGAGAAGCAAGTAGGACGTTTATTACCGCAAATTGATCTTTTAGAACAACGTTTAACGAGTTTATCATTAGCTGAACATTATGAAGCTGACGGTTATGATGAAAAATTAAAGCAAGAACTGACAGCCGCGCAAAACTGTCTGGCACAAGAAAAAGAACTGACAGAGCGTATTGCACAGCATCGTATGGAAATTGCGAATTTAGAAGAAGGTAGTACGTACGGTGATTTAATGCATGAATGGGAAATGAAAAAAGCGCAAGTGCGTGAGCAAGTGAAGAAGTGGGCTGCGTATGCGGCCGCAAAGACAGTGTTAACGAAAACGAAGCAATATTATCATGAAGTACATCTTCCTCGTATTTTACAAAAATCAGAAGAGTTTTTTGTGTATTTAACGGGCGGACGATATAGTAAAATCTTTTCACCGTCAGAGGCGGAGCCGTTCATCGTTGAGCGTAACGACGGTATGCGTTTTTATAGTCATGAATTAAGCCAAGCGACAGCTGAGCAGTTGTATTTATCGCTGAGATTTGCATTAGCGAAAACATTTGAGCATGATTATCCATTTATTATTGATGATAGTTTCGTGCACTTTGATGCGGTAAGGACGAATCGTACGATTGAACTTATAAAGGAAATTGCAAAGGATAGACAAGTCATATTCTTTACATGTCATGCGCATTTACTCGCGTATTTTACAGAAAAACAGATTATAAAATTAACGCATATGCGTAAAGAAAACGAGTTGTAGTGTGCTATACTAAAAGTAACTGATTTGGTGGAGGAATTCGAATGAAAAAGAAAATTGCAGAGTATGAAGTTGGTGAACAAGTCGATGTTTTCTTGTTAATTAAAACAGCGACAAAAGGTATCGCAAGCAATGGAAAGCCATTTTTAACAGTAATCTTACAAGATCCAAGTGGAGATATTGAAGCGAAATTGTGGGACGTATCACCAGAAGTTGAGAAACAATATGTAGCGGAAACAATTGTGAAAGTAGCTGGTGACATTCTAAACTACAAAGGCCGTATTCAATTACGTGTGAAACAAATCCGAGTTGCGAATGAAAATGAAGTAACAGACATCTCGGACTTCGTAGAAAAAGCGCCAGTGAAAAAAGAAGATATGGTTGAAAAAATTACGCAATACATATTTGAAATGAGAAATCCAAACATTCAACGTTTAACAAGACATTTATTAAATAAGCATCAAAACGAATTTTTAGACTATCCAGCAGCGACGAAGAACCATCATGAGTTCGTATCTGGATTAGCTTATCACGTCGTATCGATGCTTGATTTAGCGAAAGCTATCTCAAATCTATACCCATCGTTAGATAAAGATTTACTATATGCAGGCGTTATTTTACATGACCTTGGTAAAGTAATCGAGTTGTCTGGTCCAATTTCCACAACATATACGTTAGAAGGAAATTTACTAGGTCACATTTCGATTATGGTGAACGAAATTGGTAAAGCAGCAGATGAGCTGCAAATCGATGCAGAAGAAGTATTAATTCTTCAACACATCGTGCTTTCTCACCACGGAAAAGCAGAATGGGGTAGCCCGAAACCACCATTAGTAAAAGAAGCAGAAATTCTGCACTACATCGATAACTTAGATGCAAAAATGAACATGATGGACCGTGCATTAGGACGCACAAAACCAGGCGAATACACAGAACGTGTCTTTGCTCTTGATAATCGTTCGTTCTATAAACCATCGTTCCATAATTAATAGTGTGAATAAAGTGGCCTCATTAAGTGTTAATACGCTTAGTGAGGCTGTTTTTATAAAAAATGAAATGAAATAGTTAAAAAGATAGTACAGGATTTTCAGCTATTGAATACGCTAGAAAATTCCCATATAGATCAAGTTTAATTGAAGGGGTGAGAAAATATGGATAAAAAAGAGTCTGTTAAATTTATTGAAAAAGCTGGGGCCAGTATTGTTTCAAAAAATATAATAAATAAAACATGGAAAGGATGATTACCTTTGGATATTAAGAGTCATCTAAAAAGACTATACGATAATCGTTTATTAGAAAATGAAAATGAGATACGAGATTTTAATGAGTCATTAATGGAAGTAATAGAGTACAACGACGTCTCTGTTATTACAGATTTATGTTTAGTTTTGGATGATGAGACTGAGCAATTTGAGGTTATGTTTGGTTTAATTCATGAAATAGAGAGCTTATATAAAAATAATATAGAAGAAGGACTTGTATGTATTGCTAAAGCTGTTCCGAAGATGATTAACTCAGCAAAAGAATGGGTAGAAATTTTACATTATAGAATTCTTAATCACCCTCAAGTAAGATTAGCATATGGAAAAGTACTTTCGGAATTTGATCCATCAATTACGATTAGTATTAAAGAATTATTGATTGATATAAAAAATGAAGACCCTGATATGTTTAGTGAATCTGTTAATGAGGTAATTAAGAGCATCTAATGTTTAAAGTTGGAAAGATATAAAAGCACATAAGGCAAGTCAACAAGAAAAGAACTTATTATTGTAGTGGAAAGAAAAAGAATAGGTTGTTTAAAAGTGCATACTCTAGATGGTACAACCATCATAGAGTGCTATGTGCAATGATAGAAGAAGAAAACGAGGTACGAGGTTAGGAGAATGACATTTTACTGGGTGATGAATATAAACACACGGAATGTATATAAAACTAACGAACTCGTACAAACTCGTAAGATTTAACGTAGTAGTTGTCATGACATGTAAAAGGAGGCTAGTCTCTTATCTTACTTAAACTCATACCACCAACATCTATGATCAAGGTATCCTTTCAATCCATTAAGTTGCTCATCTGGTGTTTCATAGGGTGAGCAAGCTCCTGATTTGATGATGTTTTGTTTTGTTGATGGCGTTGCAGCTTTAATTTAGAGTGACTGTTCTTTTCTCCACTCATGTTTTTAATATTTACTAAACCATTCTCCAGTCCAAAATGTTATGCAATAAAAAAATATCTCGAATTTGAGATAAATCTCTTGCTTTTTAATCACTTGAGGTGTAAAGTGATAGTAACGAAAGCGATTGAGTCATATGAAAAACATACACTCAGTTGCTTTCGATAAAAAACAAAGTAAGTTATGCAGTAAAAACTAAGATGAATTTACAAAAACATAATGAAGAATAAATTGAAACGTTAAAAACCATATTAGTTGTGGGAAATGTTATTTTTTTAGTTATCACTTGACTAGTAAAACGAAACGGAGGAATAAACAATGTATGAGATTAAAGGGCATCATCACATTTCGATGGTTACGAAAAATGCAAATAAAAATAATCATTTTTATAAAAATGTACTTGGTTTACGTCGCGTGAAAATGACAGTGAACCAAGATGATCCATCAATGTATCACTTATTTTATGGAGATAAAACAGGAAGTCCAGGTACGGAATTAACGTTTTTTGAAATTCCTTTAGTAGGAAAAACATATCGCGGTACGAATGCCATTACTCGAATTGGGTTACTCGTTCCTTCAGAGGATAGCTTGCATTACTGGAAAGAACGATTTGAGACATTTGATGTGAAACATAGTGAAATAACAACATATGCAAATCGTCCTGCTTTGCAATTTGAGGATGCTGAAGGTCTTCGCTTAGTATTACTCGTTTCAAACGGAGAAAAAGTAGAGCACTGGGAAACTTGGGAGAAATCAGAAGTTCCTGCAGAGCATCAAATTCAAGGAATGGGTTCTGTGGAAATGACAGTTCGTAGACTTGATAAAATGGCGAGTACACTTACAGAGATGTTTGGTTATACAGAGGTTAGCCGCAGCGAAGAGGAAGCGATTTTTCAGTCCATTAAAGGCGAGGCTTTTGGAGAAATCGTTGTGAAATATTTAGATGGCCCTACTGAAAAACCGGGCCGCGGTAGCATTCACCATTTAGCAATTCGTGTGAAAAATGATGCAGAGCTTGCTTATTGGGAAGAACAGGTGATACAAAGAGGCTTCCAGTCTTCAGGAATCATCGACCGTTTCTATTTTAAAAGCTTATATTTCCGCGAATCAAACGGAATCCTATTTGAAATTGCGACAGATGGACCAGGATTTACAGTTGATGGAGATGTGGAACATTTAGGAGAAAAACTTGATTTACCACCGTTCCTAGAAGATCAGCGTGCAGAGATTGAAGCGAATTTAGCACCTATTGAAGAGAAGTAATAGAAGAGAAAACATAAATTTTAAAACCATTGGAGGAATATAAAATGAACCAATTAAAAGGAATTCACCACGTTACAGCAATTACAAGTAGTGCAGAAAAAAACTATGAGTTTTTCACTCACGTTTTAGGAATGCGTTTAGTTAAAAAAACAGTAAACCAAGATGACATTCAAACATATCATTTATTCTTTGCAGATGATAAAGGTAGTGCAGGAACAGATATGACATTCTTTGACTTCCCAGGTATTCCAAAAGGAGTACACGGTACGAATGAAATTTCAAAAACTTCATTCCGCGTGCCAACTGATGCAGCATTAGAATATTGGGTAAAACGTTTTGACCGTCTGGAAGTGGAACATACAGGAATTAAAGAACAATTCGGTAAGAAAACTCTTTCTTTCGTTGATTTTGATGACCAACATTATCAATTAATCTCAGATGAACTTGATAAAGGAATCGAATCAGGTACACCATGGCAAAAAGGTCCAGTTCCATTAGAATATGCAATTACTGGTTTAGGCCCTGTATTTATCCGCATTGCGAACTTTAGTTTCTTCAAAGAAGTGTTAGAAAAAGTTCTATTATTTAAAGAGGTTGCGCAAGAAGGAGAATTCTATTTATTTGAAGTGAACGAAGGCGGAAACGGTGCATCTGTCATTGTAGAACATAATACAGTTCTTCCAGAAGCACGACAAGGTTTTGGTACAGTGCACCATGCTGCATTCCGCGTAGAAGATCGCGCTGTATTAGAAGAATGGATTGAGAGAATCAGTAGCGTAGGGCTTCCTTCATCTGGTTATGTAGACCGTCACTTCTTCGAGTCATTATACGCAAGAGTTGCACCACAAATCTTATTTGAATTTGCAACAGACGGCCCAGGATTTATGGGAGATGAGCCATACGAAACACTTGGCGAAAAATTATCTTTACCTCCATTCCTAGAGCCAAAACGTGAAGAAATCGAAAAATTAGTTCGTCCAATTGATACAGTGAGAAGTACGAAGGAATTTATTAAAGAGTAACAATAGAGATAGTAAGTAGGAGAGCAAGTAGTTTTAGCGGAACGCTGAAACTGCTTGCTCTTTTATTTGCCCTATAAAATTTTCTGAAAAATGTTTCTCAAGTTTTTTAAATAGAAATATTTGGTATAATTCATTTAAATTATAAATTTTCTGACAATTGTTTTTCAATACATAGAAAAGAGGTGATACTATACAATTTTGATAATTGTATAAATATCCTAATTTTGTAAGTTTGGAGAAAAGGAGATGCGGGTGTATGGGAGCAGATGTAGTAACAAAGGAGCAAATGAAACATTCTTTAGATGATTGGTATCGTGTAATGTTGCAGCAAAATATAGAGAAGGCCACAGAAATGAAAGAGGAGATTGAAAGTAAGATTAGTGGGCTGGATGTGGATCAGGATGTATTGCTTTATCATGCATTGTTGAATTTTAGGTATCAAGTTTTGAGTGATTGGGTTTCCATTAAAGAAGGTAACTTTAATCAAGTAGAACCTTTTGAAGTTCCGCAAGAAGGTTTGCTAGCTTATTATTATCATTTGTTTAAAGCGCTTTATTTTAGAATGGTTGAAAATTATGAGGAAGCTAGTAAAGAATTTGAACAGGCAGAAAAATTATTAGAATACATTCAAAATCCTTGTGAAAAAGCAGAATTTAATTATCGTTTAGGTGAATTTTACTATCATACATACCAGGAAGTGAAAGCTATTCACCATATTCAAAAAGCGAAAGAAGAATTTATAAATCATCCTGAGTACCAAATTAATGTTGCATTATGTGAAAATATATATGGTTTATGTTGCGTAGAATTAAAGCAATTTGAATTAGCTGAAGAAAGTTTTAATATTGCTTTAGATGTATTCCAAAGATTAAATCATAAAAAGTACGTTCTGATGATTAGAAACAATTTAGGCTGGTTATATGGTACTCAAAATCTATCTGATTTAGCCATTCGTCATGCTTCTGAAGTTGTTAAGAAATTACCTAAACATTATAAAGCGATTTTTACAGTGGCTGAAGAGTATTGTAAATTGGGTGAATTTGAGTTAGCGCAAAAATATATTGCGATGGGAATTGAAATATGTAACGAATTAAAAAATAAAGAATTTCAATATCGTTTTATGATATTGGAAGAATTGAATAAGGGCTCTAATGCAAATGAAATGGAGAAAATTGTATTAGAAAGCATTGCGTATTTTGAAAGTAAAAATCTGTTAGAATGTATAAAAGAATACAGTGAAAAATTAGCAATGCAATTTTATGAAGAAGGTAATCATATCAAAGCAAGTAAATATTTTTATATAAATAATAAAGCGAATAAAAAATATTTAGAAAAGGGAGCTTTGAAATAATGAAAAAACTTAGCAAATTAATAACGGGATTAGCACTTTTGGGGGCTTTAGCCATAGGATTAAACAGCTCTACTGAATCTAATCAATACGCTAGTCGAGGAGACACAGGAGGAGCGCCAGCAAGACCAGACTACGTTAACATTGGCGACACAGGAGGAGCACCAGCAGATAATAGAGGAGACGGCGGCGGAGTAAGCCAACTATAATAACAAAGAAAGGGACCTCACAACGAGGTCTCTTTTCTTTTTACGACTAAAAACAATTGACTTACTTTAAATGTGTAACTATAATGGTTACAAAATAACCATCAGTAATAGAAGTAAGTAATATTTTTTTAATATAATTGTAACTATTACGGTTACGATTAAAATTAATTATAAAACAACCAAATAATGTAAAAACTTTAAATAGCAACAAGAGAAAGGAGACGGGAATGTTGAAACGGTTTAAGTTTTATATGATTAGCGGTATTGTGCTCGTTTTACTTATCGTATGTAACTTCGTTGATAAGCCAATTGCGAAGGTTGGAGAAGTAAAAGATACTGTTATGATGAAGCTGAATACGAAAGAGAGTATGGCACAAATTGACGGGCAGACGATTTATTTTAAGAAAATTGGTGAGGGGAAACCACCTTTACTTATGCTGCACGGGTTTGGTGGTTCTTCAGATGGATTTAGTGATATTTATCCGGAACTTGCGCGGGACCACACGATTATTGCAGTGGATATTTTAGGGTTTGGGCGTTCTTCTAAGCCAATTGATTTTGAGTATTCGTTTCCTGCACAAGTGAATTTATATTATAAGTTAATGAAAAAGCTCGGATACGATCAGTTTGCGGTGCTCGGTCATTCAATGGGCGGAGAGATGTCACTGAATTTAGCGTATTTATATCCGGACGCAGTGACGCATCTCATTTTAGCAGACTCTACAGGAATTGAATCTTTCCAGCAAAAAGAAAGTTATGAAGTGCCGCCGTTATCGACAGACTTACAAACTGTAACTGAGATTACGGATTACAATAAAAATGAAGTGAAAAATAGTCGTGACGATAAAGAGCACTATGATCAGCTGACGAAAATGAGAGAGCGCCGCATTGCGATGGAAGCCGATAAAATTAAGGTGCCGACTTTAATTATATGGGGACGACACGATAAGAGTGTTTCTTGGAAAAATGGTGAACTGTATCATGGACTATTTGCAAATAGTACGTTTCATATTATTGAAAAGGGATACCATGCACCGTTTCGCCAGGAACCAATCGAGTTTATGGAATATGTACAAGCGTTCTTCGCGAAGAATCCACAATGATAAAATTTTAAGCATAAATGTACTTCTTTCCTCATACAGTGAAACTAATAAGGCTTGTCTAAGGAAAGGAATGAAGTAGAGTGGAAACTTTACCATGGTGGGTGTATCTTGTAATCGTTGGGATCGTATTAAGTGGCTACATGGTTTTATATACTTCAAAAAAAGAGCAAGAGATGGATAATGAGTTTATTGAAAAAGAAGGCGAAGTGTACATGAAGCGCTTAGCAGAAGAGCGCGAGAAACGTAATCAGGATAGTGATAAAGATTCTGTATTGCTTTAATAGAAATGTTGAAAGGCTATTATCTAGTAGAAGTTTACATCTAGGTGGTAGCCTTTTTCTTTGTTGGGAAGCATGTATACGAAATTCATTATGAACTTTTATTGAGGGCATTTATATATATGTTTCTTCATAAGAATGGAACTAGCGGGGTATTTTACTGGGGGGGATTAACAATGCATAGGGATGAGACTCCATTACATCCGGATACAGGTGTTACATCTGTAATGTTTGTTGAGCGTTCATTAAATGAAATTCGTTTTTGGTCTAGAATCATGAAGGAGCATTCTCTTTTTCTTCGCTTAGGGTTTAGATGCGAGGATACGCAACTAATTGAAGAGGCGAATCAATTTTATCGATTGTTTGAACATATTGAACAAATAGCGCATTCCTACACAAATGAAACAGATCCTGAGCAAATCAAAAGATTTAATGCAGAAGTACAACAAGCCGCAACTAATATTTGGGGATTTAAACGAAAGATTTTAGGGTTGATTCTCACATGTAAATTGCCGGGACAAAATAACTTTCCACTGTTAGTTGACCATACGAGTAGGGAAGCTGATTATTTTAGAAAACGTTTAATGGAATTAAATGAAGGAAAATTAGATGCTCTTCCTGATGCTATTATTAAAGAAAATGTTTTCTTTTTGAGGATTATGGCAGACCATGCTAAATTTATTGGCCATCTTCTTGATCCATCGGAAAGAAAGCTTGTAGATACAGCGCGAAATTTTAGCAATGATTTTGATGCATTAATGTATCAAGCAATTGACTTAGAATCAATGAAACCACAATCCCAAACTGTCCCTCTTCTAGATCAATTTTTAGATCAAAATCGTGTGTCGGTTGCATCTCTTCGGGACTTTAAGAAAACAGCACGTGATTTAATTGAGCAATGTAAAATAAAGAGTATCATCCACCCATTATTGGCAGACCATGTCTTCCGTGAAGCTGATAGATTTCTTGAAATCATTGATATGTATGATGTTCATCTTACAAATATTCAATCACAACCTAGATATTAGAAGGTAAGGAAAGATACTATTTTGCTTTCAGTTGAGAAGTTAACACTGAATTGTTAGCTTCTTTTTTTGAAGAAAAGGTTTGAAAATGAAACTTTACGTTATTCTTTCTGGAGACTGATAAGAAAGGATAGCGTATTTTTTATGCCCCATTTAGTCTTTATTCGTATTAATTCTTTGTATTATTGTTCGGGAAATTATTATAGAAGAAAAATATCTGAAACCTACATTGTATAGCACATGAAATAGCACCATTACAACCTGTAACGCACAAGTTGCACAGCCAACGCAACGACAACTTGCTTTACTCATCATCATGTATTTGCTCTTACTAGACGTAGATAGGTGAGAAACATCGTATGATTTTTAGTGAACGTTTAAAAGAAGAACGAGAAAAATGAAAGAAATCCCCTACACCAGCTGTTCTTTTCACTCAAATTGTGTACTATAAAGGATAGGATGACATAAAGAAGGGGACATTTAGAATGGAATTTCATGAACAAAAGATTTTGCCGGCAGTGAGGCAAATTAAAGATTTGGAAAAGCTATTACATAGTTCGTATGAGTATATCGTTATTTTAGATATTCATGTCGGTCAATTGAAGAGTGTTATATCACTTGCGAAGCAATATTGTAAAAAGGTGTTTTTACATGTGGATTTAATTCATGGCTTGCAGAGTGATGGGCATGCGACGGAGTATTTATGTCAGGAGTTTAGACCGTACGGGTTACTTTCAACGAAGGCGAGCGTCATTATGAAGGCGAAGCAAAAAGGTGTTGTGGCAATTCAGCGTATTTTTTTAATCGATTCGAGTGCAATGGAGAAGAGTTGCAATCTTTTAGAAAAGACGAAGCCGGATTATATAGAGGTGCTCCCAGGAGCGTTAACGGATGTGATCGCTGAAGTGAAAGAGCGTACTGGTGTACCAATTTTAGCGGGTGGTTTTATTCGTACTGTTGATGATGTAGAGAGAGCTTTAAATGCTGGTGCGACAGCAATTACGACATCAAAACGCGAACTATGGAAACATTACCAAAAAAAGTGACGAAAATGTGAAATAATTCTGTTGACACCGCTTTCATTAACGGTTAACATTATAGACAAGTTAATAAACGTGACGGAGAAAAGTAGAGATCCACATTTCATTGTTTCTATATAAATTTATATAGAAGCGTGCAAAGCTGTGGGTCTTTTTCTTTTGACAAAAACGAATGGCCATTCATTTTACCTCTATCACATTTGAAAGCGTTTAAATTGATTGTGGAGGGATACTATGTCAGCATTTTTAGGAGAGTTAATAGGGACTGCGTTGTTAATCGTACTTGGTGGCGGCGTTTGTGCTGGTGTAAGTTTAAAGAAGTCGTTTGCGAAAGATTCTGGTTGGATTGTTATTACAATGGGCTGGGGCTTAGCGGTAGCGGTTGCAGCGTACGCGGTTGGATCAATTAGTGGGGCACATTTGAATCCAGCTTTGACGATAGGATTAGCGTTTAAGGGAGCGTTCCCATGGAGTGACGTACCTGGTTATATCGCAGCACAAATGATTGGGGCAATTATCGGGGCAGTTATCGTATATTTACATTACTTACCACACTGGAAAGAAACAGAAGATCCAGGAACAAAGTTAGGTGTATTTGCAACAGGTCCAGCAATTCCGAACACATTTGCAAACCTTTTAAGTGAGATGATTGGGACATTCGTTTTAGTATTTGGTATATTAGCAATTGGTGCAAATAAATTTGCAGATGGATTAAATCCATTTATCGTAGGTTTCTTAATTGTAAGTATTGGTTTATCATTAGGTGGAACGACAGGATACGCAATCAACCCAGCACGTGATTTAGGTCCGCGTATCGCGCACTTCTTCCTTCCGATTGCAGGAAAAGGCGGTTCAAACTGGAAGTATGCATGGATTCCAGTAGTAGGTCCGATTTTAGGTGGATCACTTGCAGGATTATTCCATCAAGTTGTATTTGAAGGAAAACAAAATGCAGCACTTATTTATGTGATTATTGCAACTGTGATTGTACTAGCAATCTCTTATATGACAAGCAAAAAAAGTGGAAGCAATACAAATAGTAGAAAAGTAGCATAAGGGGGAAACCATTATGAAAAAATATATTCTTTCATTAGACCAAGGAACAACTAGCTCACGCGCAATTCTTTTCAATAAAAAAGGTGAAATTGTTCATTCAGCTCAAAAAGAGTTTACGCAACATTTTCCAAAGCCGGGCTGGGTAGAGCATAACGCGCAAGAAATTTGGGGATCTATTTTAGCGGTTATCGCAACTTGCTTAAGCGAAGCAGATGTAAAACCAGAACAAATCGCTGGTATCGGTATTACGAACCAACGTGAAACAGCGGTTGTATGGGATAAAACGACTGGTAAACCAATTTATAACGCAATTGTATGGCAATCTCGCCAAACAGCTGAAATTTGTGATGAGTTAAAAGAAAAAGGTTATAGCGAAATGGTTCGCGAAAAAACAGGTCTTTTAATTGACGCATACTTCTCTGGTACGAAAGTAAAATGGATTTTAGATAACGTTGAAGGTGCAAGAGAGAAAGCAGAAAACGGCGATCTATTATTCGGAACAATTGATACGTGGCTTGTATGGAAACTATCTGGTGGTAAAGCGCACGTAACGGATTACTCAAATGCATCACGTACATTAATGTTTAACATTCACGACTTACAGTGGGATGATGAACTTCTAGACATGTTAACAGTACCAAAGAGCATGCTTCCAGAAGTACGTCCATCATCTGAAGTGTATGGAGAAACAATTGACTATCACTTCTTCGGTCAAAATGTACCGATTGCCGGTGTAGCTGGTGATCAACAAGCGGCATTATTTGGACAAGCTTGTTTCGGTGAAGGTATGGCGAAAAATACTTACGGAACTGGTTGCTTCATGCTAATGAACACTGGTGAAAAAGCGGTAGCTTCTGAGCATGGCCTATTAACAACAATTGCATGGGGAATAGATGGTAAAGTAAACTATGCATTAGAAGGAAGTATTTTCGTAGCAGGTTCTGCAATTCAGTGGTTACGTGACGGAATGCGCATGTTTAAAGATGCAAGTGAGAGTGAAGTGTATGCGAATCGCGTTGAATCAACTGACGGTGTATACGTTGTACCAGCATTCGTAGGATTAGGTACACCTTACTGGGATAGTGAAGTACGCGGCGCTATGTTTGGTGTAACACGCGGTACGACGAAAGAGCATTTCATTCGTGCAACACTAGAATCTTTAGCTTACCAAACGAAAGACGTATTATGCGCAATGGAAGCAGATTCAGGTATTGAACTGAAAACATTACGCGTTGATGGCGGAGCAGTTAAAAATAACTTCTTAATGAAGTTCCAAAGTGATATTTTAGATGTTCCTGTAGAGCGTCCAGTGATCAATGAAACAACAGCTTTAGGTGCAGCGTACTTAGCTGGTCTTGCGGTTGGATATTGGAAAAACCAAGATGAAATTAAAGAACAGTGGCATATGGACAAACGCTTTGAACCAACAATGGAAGCGGAAACAAGCGAAGAGCTATATGCTGGATGGAAAAAAGCAATTGAAGCAACAAAAGCTTTCAAATAATCATAAACAGTGTTATAATGGTGACAAGTTAATAATTCGGTAGGAGATTTGGAGAGACCACAACACGCTATAGAGGCGAAATCTATAGCGGAGTTTGTGGTCTCTTTTTTCGTTATCAAAGGGAGGAATTACCATGAAATTTTCAAGTAAACAACGTAAAGACGTATTAAACGGAGTAAATAAACAAGAATTAGATGTGATCGTAATTGGTGGAGGTATTACTGGTTCTGGTATTGCATTAGATGGAGCAACACGCGGATTATCAACAATTGTGTTTGAAATGCAGGACTTTGCAGCAGGTACATCAAGTCGTTCAACGAAGCTTGTACACGGTGGTCTACGTTATTTAAAACAACTTGAAGTGAAAATGGTAGCAGAGGTGGGGAAAGAGCGTGCGATCGTATATGAGAACGGTCCCCATGTAACAACACCAGAGTGGATGTTACTTCCGTTCCATACAGGCGGTACGTTCGGATCATTCAGTACATCAATTGGTCTTCGTGTATATGACTTCTTAGCAGGTGTAAAACGAAGCGAGCGCAGAAAAATGTTTAACCGTGAAGAAACGCTGAAGAAAGAGCCTCTTGTAAAACAAGAAGGATTAAAAGGCGGCGGTTACTACGTAGAATATCGCACTGATGATGCGCGTCTTACAATTGAAGTAATGAAAGAAGCAATTGAGCACGGCGCAAAAGCTGTTAACTACGCAAAAGTAGATAGTTTCTTATATAAAGATGGAAAAGTATGTGGTGTACGTGTAATCGATTTACTAGATGGTGAAGTATACGAAGTTTACGGTAAGAAAATTGTAAACGCAGCTGGTCCTTGGGTAGATACACTTCGTGAAAAAGATAACTCGAAAAAAGGAAAAGTACTTCAGTTATCAAAAGGTGTTCACTTAGTAATTGATCAAAAACGTTTCCCATTAGGTCAAGCGATTTACTTCGATACACCAGATAAACGTATGGTATTCGCGATTCCACGCGGAGGAAAAACATATGTAGGTACAACAGATACGTTCTATGATAAAGACGCAGCTGTACCACAAATGACAACAGAAGATCGCACGTACATCATTAATGCGATTAACTACATGTTCCCAAGCGTAAAAATTACGGAAAAAGACATCGAGTCAAGCTGGGCTGGTGTACGTCCGTTAATTTACGAAGAAGGTAAGAGTGCATCTGAAATTTCTCGTAAAGACGAAATTTGGACTTCTGAATCTGGTTTAATTACAATCGCAGGTGGTAAATTAACAGGATACCGCAAAATGGCTGAAATGGTAGTAGACTACGTAACAAACTTACTACAAAAAGAAGGCCATAGTGCATATCCGAAGAGCTCAACGAAACATATGCCAATCTCTGGTGGACATGTAGATGGCTCTAAAGGATTACCAGCATTTATCGCGAAAAAAGCAGGCGAAGGTACGAAATACGGTTTAACAACAGCACAAGCAGAAGAATTCGCGAAATTCTACGGCTCTAACGTTGACGTACTATTTGACCTAGCGAAAAAACATAAAGATGAAGCGAAAGAATACAACATGCCGCTAGACGTTCTAATCCCACTTGTATACGCAATGGATTACGAAATGACAGCAAAACCAGTCGACTTCTTCGTACGCCGCAGAGGCGCTGTATTCTTCAACATCCACTGGGTATACGAGTGGAAAGAAGCAGTAATCAACTACATGGCTGCAAAACTAGGCTGGAGCAAAGAAGAGCAAATGAAATACACAGCAGAACTAGAAAAAGCATTAAGAGACGCTGTCATTCCTGTAGATCAACAAGAGCATGCAGCTGCATTAGCGTAAAATAGAGAAACACCTGAAGAGAAACTCTTTAGGTGTTTTTTATCTTGACTAAAAATAAATAAAATGTGTTACAATGATGGTAGAGTATATAGTATGAATTTTGCATAAAATAAAGAAGACAGAAGCCTGAGAAACTTCTGCCTTTGTAACCTAACTTGCTATTGTGGTGGTAGTAGGTGCGGTTATAAGACAATTACATTAACGTTTTAGCCGAGAACCGCCCTTACCTTTTCCACGAAGTGAACCGCACCCAATTTGTTAGACAAATAACTAACAATTGGAGGTGCGGTTTTATTATGTCTAGAAAATATAAATTCGAATTAAAAAGAAATGCCGTTGAACATTATTTAAATACAAATGATTCTT